>JAAYUI010000166.1 GCA_012517765.1 Caldisericales bacterium
AGGTAAAATGCTTGCATTAAGGTATTGTCAGGGAACAAAACAACAAAGTTATACTGGTAAAATCGCACGGAAATTGCCAATTATACTCCCACCAACCAAATCCGAACAAACCGCCATTGCCACTGCCCTTTCCGATACCGATGCCCTCATTGAAAATCTTAAAAAACTCATCGCCAAGAAACGAAACATCAAGCAGGGGGTGATGCAGGAGTTGCTGACGGGAAGAAAGAGGTTGGCTGGGTTTAGTACAGAATGGAGATATTCGACACTAAGTAAATTTGTTGCAGATAAAAAATTCGCAATTGTAGATGGTCCTTTTGGTAGCCAGATGAAGGTTCAAGATTTTGTCGAACAGGGAATACCTATAGTTGAAATGGAGCATTTAAAGAATAAATTTTTAGAACCAGATAAACTTGACAGATATATTACACATAAGAAATTTGAGGAGTTAATACGTAGTTCTGTTTTCCCAGATGACATTATTATTTCCAAAACTGGTAGTTTAGGTTACATTAGTATTGTTCCAAGTTCGATTGAGAAAGCATTAATAACGAGTCGTTTGGCTAAAATAACACTTGATAAGAAGAAGGCGAATATTTCATTTGTTTTTCAGTGTTTAACAAGACTCAGGGAAATTGAATATTGGCAGCGTACGGCTCAAGGTGGAACAATGTTAATATTAAGTATTGCTAATATTTCGCATGCCCCAATTCCAGATATCTCAATTTATGAGCAAAAAGAAATTGCAGATATATTAGATACTATGGATAATGATATTGAAAGATTGGAACAAATACTTTATAAATACAACATGATTAAGCACGGCATGATGCAAGCCTTACTAACCGGTAAAATCCGATTGATATGAGTCCCGTAGGTGATATAGAACGCATTACTCAGGACAGGGTCATTGCCCTGTTCACCAAGCCTGATGGATTGAATTACACAAATCTGGGTAACTGGCATGACCGTCCGGATAACAGCAATATTGAAGAAGATTTGCTTTCGAATTATCTTCAGGAAAATGGTTTTACTCAGACTCTGATAAAAAAAGCTATTTATGAACTGAAAAAGGTTGCCGGGGTTCAGAACAAAAACCTGTATGGTATTAACAAGGATGTGTATACGATTCTAAGGTATGGTGCAAAGGTCAGGGAAGATGTGGGTGAAAACACCCAGACAGTAAGGTTAATCGACTGGGAACATCCGCAAAACAATCATTTTGCCATTGCTGAAGAGGTATCCATCAAGGGAGAGAACAGGAAACGCCCTGATATCGTAATCTACGTCAATGGCATTGCTCTGGGAGTACTGGAATTGAAACGGAGTACGGTATCGGTATCTGAAGGCATCCGGCAGAATCTCGACAACCAGAAAAGCATGTTTATCATGCCATTCTTTGGCACAGTACAGCTGGTAATGGCAGGAAACGATACAGAAGGTGTCAGGTATGGTGTTATCAACACCCCGGAGAAGTATTACCTGAAATGGAAGGAAGAGAGTGATGTTGCGAATTTACTTGACCGCCATTTGCTTCAGATGTGCAATAA
>JAAYUI010000191.1 GCA_012517765.1 Caldisericales bacterium
CGATTTTGGAGGAGAAGAGTATGTTGGTTGTCTTTCTAAGGGCTGGAGATATAGCTGTAAATGTTGTCTCAAATTTCTTCCACGTTATCAATGAATTGGGTGTGAATACAACCGTTGTCTTGATGGGGGGGGTATCGGAAGTAAAGAATGTGTCCAAGAGATTCTCAGAGAATTTCCCAATGCTGGATTATCATGAACTCATTTTAAGGAATGATGATACACTCTCAAAAGTTCTTTTGACTACCAAGCTTCTATTACAGAAGAGAGCTCCAAAAATCGCGGAAAGATCACATAAGACTCTTTTTATAGGAAGAGCAGCTTTTTTCTTCAAGATTATTGCCAAGAGCGAATGTAGCAATCTCCTAGGAGATGATCTTACTTATTGGGCGCTAGAACTACCGGTTCAGTACGCTGGATCTTCATTATGGACTGGTAGCATACTTGGGATAGGTGAGAGGACGACGCTAGATGCCTCAAAGAAAGTAGTAGTTCCAAATACTGAGCGCGCACATTTCCTACATGAGAGATCTCTTGTTAGTTCCGCTGTAAAGTTTCATGTTCTGCCAAACTTTCCAAGTTTCGAGTGGATTGAAGAGACTAGAAACTTTTCAACACGTGTAAAAAATAGTCTAGCACCTTTCTTCTGTTTGAGTGGGATGTTGAACGAAGGGCGGTGCCCTACTGGTTTTCTTAAGGCGAGTATACGCATATTTAGAGAAACGAGGATTCGGCTTGTTTTGGCGGGTCGAGCCAATAGAAAGTTTATGGGAAGGTTGAACAAGATAAGGGCAAAAGATGAAGGAATTAGGTATTTGGGCAGCATTTCACAAAAAGAACTTCTCGCTTTGCAGGAAAAGGCACTTTTCGGTTGCGCTTTTTACTATGCCGATAATGAGAATAACAGATTATGTGCACCTCAGAAAGTCTATGAATATCTCGCACAGGGAATGCCTCTATTAGTATCCGATAATCCTACACTCCGAGAACTTGTAGAAGACAATGAATTGGGAGTATCTGTGAAAAACTCTGACAGTACTTCAATGTACAATGGGATAAAACAGATATTAGAAAGTCGAGACGCGTTGGAAGATAATGTGAAAGAATGGAGAAGAGAAAACTTGACTAAAAATGCTGTGGAAAAAGAAGTCAAAGACCTGGTTCGTTTCATTTTTTCATGATATTGGCGAGTATTTGAAGGGTTGTGAGATTTTCCGAGTGACTGGTTCCTCGCAATGTAATATATGTATGCAGTTCTGTAGTAGTAGAATTCTTGGAGTCTAGTTGGTGTATGATGAGTGAATACCCGGATGTTGGAAAAAGAAGAAAAAACCTTCTGGAAGGCTTCTTTTTGTTGCTGATAAGCTCAATCTTCCTGTATCCGCTTTTCGCTCTTGATAGGATCAAGAATATCTTAGCTTTGAGAATCAACGGTGTGACGACCAATAATTCAATCTGGATTATTCCGCTAGTCTGTTTCTTCTCATTTTTGATTATTAAAAGGCCTCGAGAGGGGTTTAATAGAAGAATCTTAAGAAGAGTCCTTGAATTCTTGTTTCCACTGTTGATTGTCATCCTGCTTGGTGGTTTCAGGTCAAGTTCCTCACGTCAATTCTTATACTCCTTTATGGTCTTGTTGGTACCTGTTTTTGTCTTCTTTTTAATGGGTTACGCTGGTATCAAACACTTCAAGTTTTTCGTGAAGCTGTTTGTAATTGTTTGTGCTTTCTACTCAATATTCGCAATAATACTTACAACAAACTACTGGTACTTCATGAGATTATTGGGAAATCCTCTTGAGTATCGCTACTATTATCAGTTCAGAGCACGCATGATGTTGGGATCAAGCATAACAGTAGGGTACTATTTGAACCTTACCATTCCTTTTTGCTTCTATCTACTCTCAACTTCAAAGGAGATCAAATATAGAGTTTTGTCTTTGGTCGCCTTGGTCGCCAGTATAATCGCAAATTTAGTTTTGCTTTCCAGAGCAAATGCATTTACCACATTCGCAATTATTGCAATATACTTGTTCTTCTTCAAGAGAGGAAGAAGGCTTTTCCTGAGAAAATTGGTTTTCATAATCTTGTTGTTGGTAGTAGGCTATTATGTTCTTGGTAGCTTCAATTTGGACAGATTGTTCATACGAGTTGGCTACGGTGATGATATTATTAGGATCAATAGCATGAGACTCGGTATACACATATTTACTAAGTATCCGATAATTGGCTCTGGTCTGGGAACGTATTTCTTGAGAGCTTATACAGACAGATGGATAGCTGTTGATGGCATATCTGGGTTGGTAGACCCTCACAATGTCTACATACTTCTACTTAGTGAGACAGGACTTCTCGGAGTGGTCTTTCTATTAGGAGTGTTTGTCACGATTCTCAAAGGCTTTTCGAAGATACGGGAATATGAGCTTAGATTCACATCTTACATGGTGATGTTGGCATTTCTTATTGGAGGAATAGGTGGTTCTCATCTAGTAAACGAGATCAATTTCTCAATAGTGTTCTGGTATTACTTAGGTCTGCTGATTTCACAAGCAAGAATTCCCAATCAAGAAACATATGCAAGAGAAGTCAACTAAATACAATAACTGGCCTGCTATTGAAAGTGACTAACAATTACTTTTATAACTCGCTGATAAGGGAAGGGAATTCCTCGTGTCACAATCTGTAAGAATGCTTCTATATGTCCTTATAAGTAGGATCGTCGGGCTTTCGGTAAGCCTTGTACGTGGTTTCGTAATACCAGCATTGTTATCAATTGTTGATTACGGAATATATAAGTCATTTGGACTTTATAGTTCTTTCGCCGGACTTACCCATTTAGGAATGGTAGATGGAATCTATATTGAGTATGGGGGAAGAGATTTCTCGAAGATTGACAAGAAGGATCTGTCGTCGCAGTTGTGTTTCATGCTGATAGTTCAAGTCGTATTTGTTCTTCCTATTCTCCTTTTTGGAATGTTTGCTGAAGATTTCCTTTTCTATGTTTTTCTGAGTGCGAGTTTCTTGGGGGGGAATCTGGTAGCTTTCTTTTCATATCTAGCACAAGCAACATCACAGTTCAAAATCTTCTCATATTATCACCTTTTAGGTTCTTTTGTGTCTTTGCTATGCACGCTGGCAGCACTTATCTTCCGAGTTAGTTGGTTCTATTACTTTATTGCACTTGATGTATTGATAAAGTATATTGAGTTCGCAATTCTATTTAGGAAGTTGAATTTCAGAGCTTCGGTGGGACTTGCAACGATCTTCAGCAAGAGAAACTGGCTAATAGCGTGGAAAGGTTTCATAATCTACTTTGGGAACTTTTCATCAGTATTATTCTACTCTATGGATAGATGGTTTGTGAAGATTCTTCTGAGAACTGAGGACTTTGCTTTCTACTCATTTGCAACATCGATGATGGGGATGGTTATGATTCTAGTTAGCTCAGTCGCAATGACTTTCTACCCCATGCTTGCGAGAAGGCAGGAAGAAGAAGGTTTGCTCAGAAGCTTGAAGAGTTATCTGATGATAATTGGTTCGTTTGCTGGAGCGGCTTACTTTGGTTTCGATTTGATAGTCAATTGGATCTTGAGAGACTATTTGTCTTCGCTTGAGGTAATAGCAATACTCTTCGCCGGATTTCCTGCAATAGCGGTTATCAATGCGATATATGTGAATATGTACAAGGCTCAGAAAACTGAGAAGAAATACTTCTTCACAGTCTTCGGAATGGTTGCCGTTTCTTTCGGACTTAATGCGCTTGCTGTGGTTATAAACAGATCAAACTGGACGATTGCCGCGGCAACAACGATTGCTTTCTATTTCTGGTTTTTCTTTTCATCGAAAGATTTCAAAGGAGCAAAAACCAATCTGCGAGAAATTGCTTATCTTTCAGCGTTCTTGATCGTCTTTTTCAGCACAACACGTTTACTACCCTGGTGGCTTGGGTTGCCATTGTATCTTGCAGGCATTTTTGGAATCACTCTACTCTTCTACAAGAAGGAGTTCTTTGAACTGATCAGCAAAGTTTCCGGAGCCCTTGTCAGGAAGACGAGAGGTGTCTGAACTGGAGAGACAGATCAGTACAGAATCCTTATACTCGGTTGTCGCTCTCATGAATTCTTGCTCATAATTCGAGAGAGGGAATGAATTAAACGTGCTCTTATTTCCCCATCATCTCCATCGTCGAGAAACTACCCAGAGGGAATGTTACGTGTCTTCCGTTTTTGGAGGCTTTATAGATTCCCAGGATTATTTCGACTGCTCTCTTTCCATCTTCTCCAGTTACAAATGGTTCTGGGTCTTCTTTCGGGACAGACTCCATTATTTACATTATCGTAACTGGGATCTTCATTCACTAGGAGGAACTTACTGGCAGTGGTTCTTGCAGATTTTTCGGGACAGACTCCATTATTTACATTCCCGTAATGTAGTTCTTTGTTTATTCAGAGCAGGTCTGCCGTCAACGGCTCGCCATCCTCCGGCAGGACCGCTTTTATCCCGCAATTATTCTGAAGAAAAGTAAGTTTTTCGGGACAGACTCCATTATTTACATTGCCGTAACAGCGTTCTTCATTCAGGATAGCAATGCAAAGTGAGAAGAAGATAAAGACGATACAGGAAGAGATATCTTTTTGCCGCTATGCGGCTCGAGGAGGTATGACTTTCCCCAAATTCGTAAGGCTTCATTTCGAGGAAAGAAGAATATGCGAGAGATGCTAGAGAATCAGCAATGGGTGTTTTGCTATAATTTGAAGTGAAGCTTGGCTTCAAAAATGGGTACCTTATCATATAAATAAGGAAAAGTCTACTACTCAAGTGACAATCAA
>JAAYUI010000227.1 GCA_012517765.1 Caldisericales bacterium
AAGGCGAAATCACCCTCACGGAAGCCCAGGGCGTCACCCGCACGGATCTCACCGACTCTTTGCAGCGACAGCTCTCCGAATTCACCCCAATCACCAACCTCGACGGCCTGGAAGCCTTTACCAACCTCGAAAGCCTCGACTTGTCTCAAAACGCCGTGTCCGACATCTCCCCTCTGGCCGGGCTCACCAAACTAACCGTCTTATCCCTAGCTGGCAATCCCGTCACGGATGTCGCACCTCTGGCCAAATTAACCAACCTTAAGCTCTTGATCCTTTCCAACTGCCAGTCGGACGATTACAGCGCCCTCGCCAACCTGGTCAACCTGCAGGTGCTCCTGCTTGACAATTCCACCATCCGCGACCTCAGCCCGCTCGCCGCTCTCACCATCCTACGCCAGCTCTCCCTGGCCAACACCTCCGTGGATGACCTTTCTCCACTCGAAACCATCTACCCCAACCTCGAACAAAAGGATTTCATCATCCCCTCCACCTTGGTTGACCTGGGCTTCAACCTGGATCCCAACAATCACGAAGCCTACTTCGAAAGCGAGTTAGCCACATTCACCGTCACCCATGACAAGTGGGGGCCGCCATCCAGGGAAGACAACCAGAATATCATCCGCATGACCCTCTACCTGAATGATGAATACAAAACTTCCATTGGTTATTATGACGTGCACAAGGTCTACCTCTGCCAAATGGATAAAGAAGGCCAGCCGCCCGTGAACTACCTCTACGACATCGCCACTGGCGAATATTCCATCGAAGGGCAAGATCGGGCGAACTCAGAACAGATGATCCGTGCCGCCATGGAAGTTGAAAATGGCGAAGATCCATTGTATGCCCCTGTCCGCTTCTTTAATAAAACCATTCAGAACACCTTCCACATGCCCCCCGCTAAACTCTTCGCCCTGCCCTATGAGCCGCCATCTCTCAGGAACCTGGGCTTTTTCCCGGTGCAGGAAGAAGCAGTCTACCGGTACGAATATCGAAGTGAAAATGACGTCAATGTCCAGGTTCACCGCCCAGATTGGGGAGAGCAAGATTTCGACGTTCAATTTTTCACCGAGATCAGTGATGAATACCGCCTTGTGGTCAATTATCACCTGGTAGAAAAAAGGATTTCGTTTAGTGCGGATGATAACGCACAGGGTGGTGCAAGCTTTGTCTATTATGAAGAAACCGGTGAGTTCGTCGACGAATGGTGCAGCTATCCTGATCTAACCGTGAGAGATTACTTCATCAAAGCCTTCAACGACCCCGCCATCCAAAATGTTTACCAGCATTCCATGGAACTGGCGGAGCAATACTTCGTCGATACCTTTGGCATGACCGCCGGGGAATTGTATGCGCTCCCGACGGGCGAATAAGGATTAAAGGGTGTCATCGAGACATGTCGGGCTAGATGACATTAGGTCAAGTACAAATGGGTAACCTTGAAAATTGATGACTCTTGTTCAGTTCAATTTCTGTCTTTCGAGTTCAAACAAACCTGGTTTTTGGGATTATTGTTAAATTCCTAAATCGTCAATTTTTCCACAATTTGACGATTTAGGAAGTGGTTTATTGAATGATGATTGACACACATCCATTTTTTG
>JAAYUI010000110.1 GCA_012517765.1 Caldisericales bacterium
ACGGGAGGTCAGCTCACGGACTTTGACCGCCTTATCCTCAGGTTTTAAGTCCGCATACACTTCATCGATCCCCAATTCCTGAGCGATTGCCTGGGCGGTACGCTCATTGTCGCCGGTCAGCATCACCACTTTGTCAATTCCGGCGGCGTGCATGGCATCGATGGCCTTTTGGGCATTGGGTCGAATATTGTTACGGATAGCGATCATCCCCCAAGGGGTCTGTTCATCGCCTAACAGCACCACAGTCTTCCCTTCGCTCTGCAGGTGATTGATATCCTCCCAGGCGCTATCCAGGGAAACCCCCAGTTTGGAGTGGAACAGGTCCGGGCTGCCCACGTAAATCGTGCGCCCATCCAGACGGGCTGTTGCGCCCGCCCCGGTCAATGAACGGAAATCAGCCAACTCGGCTGGTTGGACTCCCTGAGCCTCCACATGGCGGACAATGGCTTGCGCCAGGGGGTGACCACTGCGCCGCTCAATGCCGGCCGCAACCGCTAAGAACTCTTGCTGAGAATTTGTTAGCCGGTTTGGGGCCTGGTGGAAGAGAACAACGTCGGTCACTTCCGGTTCGCCGCGGGTCAGGGTGCCAGTCTTATCCATTGCTACGACTTTCACCTTGGCCAGTTCTTCTACATAAACTCCACCTTTGATCAGGACACCATTACGCGCGCCGGTACCCAGCGAAGCCACCAACGTGATCGGGATGGAAATGACCAGGGCGCAGGGTGCGGCGGCAACAATGAAGACGGTTGCGCGGGTGATCCACATTACCCAGGCTGCGCCGAAAAACAGCGGCGGTAAGATGGCAATGAGAATGCCGATCAGCAAAACAATGGGGCTGTAGCGGGCGCCGAAGCGCTCGATGAAGCGCTGGCTTTTGCCCTTCTTTTCCTGGGCTTCCTCGACCATGGTGATAATACGGGCGATGGTGTTATCGGCAAAGGTTTTGGTGGCGCGGATTTCCAGCGCGCCTTCGCCGTTGATGCTGCCGGCAAAGACCGGATTGCCCACTTGCTTTTCTACCGGAACGCTTTCACACGTCACCGGGGCCTGATTGACGCTGGAGGATCCAACTAGCACTTCACCATCGGTAGCCATGGATTGGCCTGGCTTGACGATGAACACGTCCCCGACCACCAGCTCTTCGACCGGGATTTCCTGTTCGCGACCGTTCCGGCGAACCAACGCTACCTTGGGCGCCAGGTTCATCAAAGCCTTGATTGCGGCGCGCGTTTTCTCCTCGGTATAGCCTTCCGCAGCTTCGCTAATGGAGTAGAGGAAAACCAGCATGGCGCCTTCCAACGGCTCGCCCATCGCGGAAGCAACCACCGCGGCAACGCTCATCAATAATTCAATTCCGATCTGACGCTCGAAGATTAATTCTTCGATAGCCTCCCGGCCAAAGTAATATCCGCCGATCAAGATCGCGGCTATGAAAATAATCGTCGAGATAAGCTCCGGCGCACCGGCCAGACCGATGAGCCAACCGACCAGAAGCAAAACACCCGAAGCAAACGCGGTCAACACCTTGGGGTTCTTCCAGGGTTTGGGTTGTTCGGCCATTTCCATCCCTTTTTGGGGCGGGAAACCCAGTGTCTCCAGTTTTTGTTTCAAGGCACTTGGATTGGTTTGGTCGGGGTCGAAGGTCAATGCGACTTTGGCAGATTTCGGATAGACCTTCAAGCCTACCAGGCCAGAAAAGCCATCCAACCCGCGTTCGATGTTGGCTGCATCATGCTCGCAGTCCAGATTACTCACACGCACTTCAATTTTTGTCGATTCCATCGTTTCTCCTATCTTAGTTAATGATCTGGTTCCATTGACCAGACGAACAACAGCTTTTCCTACTTATTTCAGTCCCGGGCGTACATCCTGGGGAAGGTTATAACGGGTGCATTCGTACACCCCGCGGGCCACATCGGCCAACAAGGATTCGCCCAAAGCCAGCAGATCGCCCACCCGGTCGTCGCTGAGGCGATACAGGGCGAACTTACCCTGTTGTTCGGCGGCAACCAGGCCGCATTCGCGCAGGCAGCGCAGATGGTTCGAAGTGTTGGACTGGCTCATACAGGTGGCTGTCACAATTTCAGTCACAGTCATGGGACCGGTGCGGAGCGCCTGCAAGATGTTCAGGCGCGCCGGGTCGCCAAAGCCGCGGAACAGCTTGGCCTGCAATTGAACCCCTTCTGCGTTCGTGACCGTCAACATCTTCAATACCTCCTGAATAAGCATTTATATATCATAATGTAATGATATGATATCCCCAAAAAAAATTCCTGTCAAGGTGATTTTCCTCATAAGCCTGACTTGTCTTCTCGATTACGGATGCCAGGTGCTTTCCTGATGTAATGTTTGTCATCTTTTTAATGCTTCTAGGCTCCTCAGCTAAGTGGGATAACCTCACGGTACTTTCCACCGGGGGACTGTTCCGGCGGTTCTTCGGCGCGCACAAGCTTGACGTGTTCAAGCTTGTGTTCCCTGAGCAGTTGGGTAACATTGTTGTACAGCGTCTGCCACACCTGGTCTGGGTCAGCACCATCAAGAGGCCGCAATCGCACCCGCAGGTATGCCGGCGCCGTCTGCATGATTTGGAACTGCTCGATGCCTGGGATATGGTAGACCGAGGTGCCAAAGAGGAGCGGTGGAAGGGTAACCTGCCCGCCACGCTCGGTTGGGAAGGTGAGCATGTCGGCGGCTCGGCCTTGTACGCGAATCGCGGGTAAAGGGTTCCCGCATGGGCAGGGGTCTGGTCGTTCCAAAATGCTATCACCCAGGTCGTAACGCAGGAATGGTTGGACACGATTGGCAAGGTTACTGATGAGAACTGTGTGTGAAGTTTGACCGGGTGACACGGGCTGATAATTGGCGTCCACCGGCTCGACCACGACCCTGTCGGCGTTGATGTGCAGCCACTTTTGCTCGCAGCAATAGCTCATAAATGGACACTCGGAAGCTGCGTAAAGATTACCTACTTTCGTACTGAATGCCCCGGCAATGCGGTCATACTCATCCAGCGCGAGACCTTCCGCGGTGATTATTGTCAGAACAGGACTGATGCGTAGTCGACCCGCTTCCTGCTCCCCGGCAAGCAGTTTGGTCATGGTTCCGTAGCTCATCAGGACAGCCGGCTGAAACTTGTTGAGTTCAGCCACCAACTCGGGCAAGGGCATGTGCACCGAGGGGGACCTCATTGCTTTCCCAAGGTACGAACCGAAGCGGGTGATGCTGACCCCGGTGATGGTGGGGGTGCCGCTTGCAAGCAGCAGACCTATGCGTCCGCCATTTTTGACAATTCTGCTGATATCGCGAGCGCCAAGCCAGGCCCTTAACATACTCAAGAAGAGCGACCCAAACACGGAAAGACTGCGCTGGTCCACCAGAAAGATGCCGCGGGTGCCGGTGGTGCAGGAGGTGGTGATCACCAGGTACTGGCCCTGGAACTGCTTTCCGAACAGGTCAGGGTTTTCGACGAACGGGCGCACCTTTTCGATCGTTACATCGCGGTCGGTAACCCAGTCGTCGAAGCGCGCCATCAATTTCTTCTTGTCCGTGACCGGTAACATCGTCGGATCTTCAATGTGATCGGGCAGGCCTTTGTAAAGATCACGATAGTAGGGCGAGTTGGCGCGTGCGAAGGCCACCATCTCGGCAAGACGTTTGCGTTGGCGCTGCTGAATTGCTTTCAGCCCTTGTTTTCTGGCTCTGCGGATGTCGCGCCATACCCCAAAAAAGCTATCGTTCATGATTTCTCTTTTCAGCTTTTGATAAAGTTAGCCGTAAAGAAGTACCACAGACCGTGCAATTCTTTCAGTTGAAATCCCGCCGCCTCGGTTAACCGCCGCACCATTGCGCGAGATTGGTAGTGTGGGTCGGGAAAGATCTCGGTGATCGAAAGCACACCTCCTGGCTTGAGTGCAGTGTGGCTCTGCCGCAGTGCCGCCTCGCGATTTGGAATTTCACCCAGCGCGGTGCAGAGGAAGACCACGTCAAAACTTTCTGCCGGAACGTTGGGCTTTATCGCATCGCCCAGGATTGCCGTTAGGTTCGAGACACCCGCACGAGTTGCGTACGCTTTGAGCCGTTCGATCATCCCTGGCTGGATGTCTAATCCAACCGCCTCACCGCCGGGCAGCACGCGCTTCGCGGCAGGTATCAGTAATCGACCCGGCCCTGGGCCGATCTCCAATACACGTTGGCCTGGCCGAAGTCCAATGCGATCAAGGGTTGTCTGCGTACCAAGCAGCCTATCAGACCAGCGGCTGTCCAGCAAACTCGACAACCAGGTTGGGCAGGGTAATGAACGATTGCGACTTAACCAGCGCCAGATCAGGCCGATGCCAACCAGGATCAGCAAAGATTTGACAAGCACCTTCAGCGCTTTCATGCCGTCCGCTCCTTTTCATTAGATTTAACCTTCGGAATAATGAGTAAAAGTAAAAGGGCACCAACCACGATAAAACTATCCGCCAGGTTAAAAGTCGGCCAACGTGCCGTACCCAATCCAAAATCGAGAAAGTCCGTCACCCTTCCATCCACCATGCGGTCGGCGAAGTTCCCCACCGCGCCGCCGAGGATCAAACCTACCGGCCATACTGCGATGGTGGAAAGCTCGCCGGACCGAATCGCATAAACGAGCCATGCTGCCAGAACCGAGATGATGACGCCTGTGACGATCAGCGGGAATATCCCACCGTTCGCAAAAAGCCCGAATGCTACGCCTGTGTTGTAACCAAGGGTAAAACGGAAAAAATTACCGAGGATGAGTATGGGTGAAGATATTGCCTGTTCAGCCCAAGCCTTGGTCAATCCATCCAGGAGGAGGGCGATCATAAAGGGAATGAAGATCTGAAGTAGTTTTTTCATTTTATTTCTGTTCCAAACGTACATCTTGCGGAAGGTTGTAGCGGGTACATTCATACACACCCCGGGCGACATCGGCCAACAAGGATTCGCCGATTGCTAACAGGTCTCCAACGCGGTCATCACTCAGGCGATACAGAGCGAACTTGCCCTGTTGTTCAGCGGCAACAAGACCGCATTCGCGCAGGCAGCGCAGATGATTGGATGTATTGGACTGGCTCATACAGGTAGCAGCCACAATTTCGGTCACCGTCATGGGGCCGTTGCGCAGCGCTTACAAAATATTCAAGCGCGCCGGGTCGCCAAAGCCGCGGAACAGCTTGGCTTGTAATTGAACTCCTTCGGCGTTCATAACATTCAGCATTTCAAACTCCTAGAGCACTATATTTACACATCATGATACGTTGATATATTATTCGATGCAGATATATTTGTCAAGTGAAATTGAAATTATCCTTGTTACAGGATTTATCTATTAATTTCTGTCTTGATTGTTTCTGTACTTGACATTAAGTTGTTTTTGTCATAAAATAAGGAATAGTTGAGCAATCATTCAACAAAGGTTAAATTAATGGATAATTGTGATGTATCAAGATTGGATGAACAAACAGCAGTAAGAGTCGCCAGCCTATTTGAGTCTTTGAGCGACCCTACTCGTGTTCGGATCATTTCAACCCTGGTTGCTGGTGAGGTCAATGTAGGGTAGCTCGTGCAAGTAATGGGGTTGAGCAAATCCGCTATATCACACCAACTCAGAGGCTTGCTTGACAAACGTGTAATCCGCACTAGAAAAATAGGCCGACGTGTATTTGTTGCTTTAGATGATGAACATATCAGCGAGCTGTTCAAACGTGGTCTGGACCACGTCTGCCATGAATAATAAACGAATTTCTCATAATCACATTATTATCCTTCTATTAATAATGATTACGTTTAGCGTTGGTGTTCATTTTCTTCACGATTTACAACCTGGGCATTCAGACATCTTGGGAATAAGTTCAGGTTCGTGCAATGGGGCCATTCATTTTGGATTATTTTCAGGTGAATTTCCTGTAATGTTTCTCGTTGTATTACTGGTGAAGATTGAACCCACTTACTGGCGATTTCCCCGAACGAGCCAACTTTCAGTCGTAGTACCTCCTCCCATTCGATAACAAAACTCTCAATCAAGTGATGACCAGCGCTTTATAGCGTGGCTGGTTTTTATTATGCTTTCAATTTTCAATATGATTAATTTATAAAGGACATACCAATGATAGAAAAAACGGTGGAAATCTCACTGCCTTTGTTGTTGCCAGAAAATCAAGATGCTTGCGACCATTGTGAAGAGCGATTGCAGACCCGCTTGCAAGCCCAAAGAGGTATTCTCCAAACGCACTTGCATTTGGATCATGATCCAATGGAATTATGCATTCATTATGATCCAAACTTGATTTCATTGGCCGCGGTCAAACGTATCGCTGAGGAGGCTGGATCGGAATTACGCAATCGTTATCACCACGAACAGATTCCCTTTAATGGACTAGATAGCGCTGATTCAGCTACCATGATCGCCAAAGAGCTCGAAGGTATGGATGGGATGCTCCATGCCAGTGTAAGTTATGCTGCAGGGTTGGCAATTGTCGCTTACGATACAAAAGTTGTTTCCATGGACCAGATCCAACGCACCATGCGTCGGTTTGGAGCACGTCTTTTAACGCAACCAGAGGTAATAGAAGAAAAGGAAGCACATGATCATGATCATGAGCACGACCACGGTACTGCACCTTCCTTCCTCCCACATTGGCTTCAGGAGCGCTGGACAATATTTCTGATTGCCGCTGGTGGGGTATTTCTCCTTTTAGGTTGGGCGGGGGAGCAATTCTTTGGCTTGCCAACAAGCGCCGCATTGATTTTGTTTATTATTTCTTATGCTGCCAGCGGTTATGATATCTCGCATCATGCCATCCCGGCGCTACTTCGGGGTAAGTTTGATACAGATGTCTTAATGCTGGCGGCAGCATTAGGGGCAGCTTTCTTGGGTGCCTGGGCTGAAGGCGCTTTTTTGCTCTTTTTATTTGGGTTGGGGCATGCCGGCGAGCATTATGCTTTAGGTCGGGCACGTAATGCTATCAACGCGTTGGGTGAACTGATGCCCAAGACAGCGCGTGTCCGGCGCGGAGACCAAATTATTGAAGAACCAGTTGACCAACTTATCATTGGTGATATGGTTGTTATCCGACCTGGCGACCGTATTCCGGTGGACGGGGTAATTGCTCTGGGTGTGAGTGCCATCGATCAGAGCCCCATCACTGGAGAATCCGTCCCTGTACAGAAAAGCGTTGGTGATGAAGTTTTTACCGGAACAATTAACCAGGAAGCTGCGCTGGAAGTAAAAGTCACTCAGCTTGCGAAAGATAATACTTTAAGCCGAGTCATGAAAATGGTATCAGAGGCGCAAGGTCAGCAAAGCCCAACACAGCAGTTCACTGATCGATTTACTGCCCGTTTTGTTCCAATTGTATTGGTTTTGGTTGTACTCGTTGCAGTTATTCCACCTATTGTGGGTTGGATGCCATTCTCCGAAAGTTTTTATCGAGCCATGCTGCTTCTGGTCGCGGCTTCACCCTGTGCTTTGGCTATCGGTACACCAGCCACAGTGCTAGCCGGGATTGCACAGGCAGCACGCAACGGCGTGTTAATAAAAGGTGGAGTCCATCTTGAAAATCTAGGGCGATTGAACGCAATAGCCTTTGACAAAACTGGAACCCTCACAGAGGGCAAATTTCACGTTACCGATGTCATTCCCTTCAATGGGTCACAACGAGATGATGTCCTGCGTTTGGCAGGGGCTGTTGAACAGCAGTCCAGCCATCCGTTGGCATTAGCGATCGTGAAAGCAGCAAAAGAACGAAATCTGACCCTTCCTTTAGCGAATGGATTAGAGAATATTCCAGGTCGTGGCGTACGCAGTCAAGTGGAAGGTCAGCCGGTATGGATTGGCTCACTCAAACTATTTGAAGATAAGGATGGAAAAGTTATTGATAAAACCATTCAGCAGACAGTGACTCAACTGGAAAACATAGGCCGGACTACAATGACTGTCAGTCAGAATGGCACTTTCCTTGGTGTTCTGGGATTATCGGATATTGCACGTCCTGGAGTTGCCGCAGTATTATCGCAGTTGCGAAACCTGGGCGTAAAGCATCTAATTATGCTCACCGGAGATAATCAAAAAGTAGCACAACAAATTGCACAAGAAGTTGGAGTCACCAACATTGAAGCAGATTTGCTGCCAGAAGATAAGCTGGGAACTATCCAACGTTTGCAAAAAGAGTATGGGGCAGTTGCCATGATCGGAGACGGGGTAAATGATGCGCCCGCTCTCGCAACCGCTACGGTTGGAATTGCTATGGGAGGAGCGGGAACAGCTGTTGCTCTTGAAACAGCGGATGTTGCCTTAATGGCTGACGATTTAGGTAAATTGCCATTTGCCGTAGGGTTAAGCCGTGCCAGCCGGATGATTATTCTACAGAATTTGGTCATTTCGTTGGGAGTCATTGCCCTTTTGATAGTGACTTCAGTATCCGGATTAGTACAGCTCAGTTGGACGGTGGTGGCACATGAGGGAAGCACAATCCTGGTTGTGATAAACGCATTACGTTTGTTGAAATACCAGATTCGCAGCTAAAAGATTATATTAGTCGGAATTCTACAGGTGACCCATACGCGAAAAGACATATCTGACTTGTCATAAGTTTTGCATCGAACAAAGGGAAGTGACATGAGCAATCCAGTCAATCAATCCGTATATCAAATATACGCCCCGATATATGATCGGTTATTTGGCATCGTGATGAAGAAAGCCCGCCAACGTTCCGTAGACCTCCTTAGTCTCCAGCCAGGGGATTATCTTCTTATTCCAGGTATTGGAACAGGGCTAGATCTCGCTTATATCTCCGCTGGCGTACAAGTGACCGGTACCGATATCAGCCCGGCGATGCTTTCAGAAGCAAAAAGGAAATCGTATGAAGGACTGAAATTGATGGAAATGGATGCTCAAACGCTGCAATTTCCAGACAGTTCCTTTGATG
>JAAYUI010000133.1 GCA_012517765.1 Caldisericales bacterium
CCTGCGTGGCAGCCTGGGCAGCCCGCTGGCGTACGTCCTTGGCAAGCGGCTGATACGCCTCAAGGGTGCCGATGCAGCCTCGCAGTTGACCGTGCACGGTCAGGGTCACAAAACTTGCCCCAATTTCCAGCAGGGCGGGCGAAAGATGCTCAGGTAAGGGGGTGAATGGACGCCCGTTGACAGCATCGATCAGGGATTGGCGGGCGATTTTCAGTAGAGTAATGCGTTCATCGGGAGTGAGTTGCGCTGGCATAGGATTTGCACCATTCCTTTCAAGCCTGAATCAGGCTTACTGTCATTATACAAAGTAATTGAGCTTCCCGCACATTTTTGCGCGAAGGGAACAGGGTGAGCCGGTATGTCCAAAGAAATGCACCAAATAGACGATGATCCACAACCGCGGAAGTCGCGTTTTTCCTTTGACGGTCCCGAGTCTGAATCGGAACCCGAGCGGGTTCGCCGCGAAGCCAGCATTGATTCCGACGACGCGATGGTCGAAGAAAGAAACTATGCAGGAACGCAACAGGAAGCCAGGCAGTCCGAATCGCGCTACCGCGGGCAGACTTCACGGCGCGAAGCAATTCCCGAAGGTTTAGTTCACAGCTACACAGGGCAGGGCATCGCAAAACTCTTTATGCAGGTTATATCCTCTGTAATTGGGGTTGGGGTTGTCACTGCCACATTATTTTCTCTGTGGATGCCGGGAAGCCTAATGCCCGGAAATCTGCAAAACCGCCTGGCGCAGGCCGCCAATCCCAGCCAGGTAGAGGTGCTCACCCCCGAAGCAGAAACAGCCGTGTTGCCGAGCGGTTTCCCGGCCAAAAAAATCGGAATAGTGGTTGGTCACAGGGGCAGCGATTCTGGCGCAGTTTGCAGTAACGGGCTGACCGAGCTCGAGGTGAACAGCAACGTTGCCACCTTTATGCAAATGAAATTGATTGACATGGGGTACGATGTGGAGCTCCTGGATGAATTTGATTCCCGCCTGAAGGATTACCAGGCTGGGTTATTGATCTCGATTCATGCTGACTCTTGTGATTACATCAACGACTCAGCTACCGGTTTCAAGGTGGCTGCCGCACTCTCGGAAACCAAATCCGAGAACTCAAACAGGCTTGTGCAATGCGTCGCTGACCGGTATGCCAACATCACCGGATTAAGGTATCATTACCAGTCAGTAACGAATGACATGACCCGTTATCATGCCTTTTCGGAGATCGATCCCAACACAACTGCCGGGATCATCGAGGTCGGGTTCCTGAATTTGGACCAGGAAATTTTGACCTCAAAGCCCGAACTACTGGCTGATGGCATTGTCGCTGGCATAAAATGTTACATGAATAATGAAGGAGTGTCAGATCCGGGAGTGCAACCCTAAGCCTGGATCTTGGAACTGATGGAAGGTCAGAGCACAAACAACCCTGAGCTGATTGCCCAAGCCAAACAGGCTGTTTTGGATGGTAATGCCGCGCTTGCCCGTCAACTGGCTGGGCAGGTTTTGGACGCCAATCCAGAAAACATCGCGGCAATGCTGCTCATGGCGGGGCTTTCTGAGCCGCATGAGAGCGTTCTTTGGCTGAGGAAAGTGCTTGACCTGGACCCCCAAAACCAAACCGCGCGTGAAGGCATGCTTTGGGCAAGCGCCCAGTTGAGGCAGAGTTCCGCGGTTGGCTGGCAAAGGGAACCCATTCCTGCCGAGCAAGCGCCTGCTGTTGCGGCTGAGGTCCCGAAAGCGGCTCCCAAAGCAAAACCAAGGCGCAAGCTGGCATGGGGATGGGCTTTTAGCGCGTTGCTGATCGCTGTTGTGCTGCTTGGTTTGTATTCGGTTGGGATCATTCGTTCGCAACCTGTTGCTGGGGCTCAGTTCCAGTTGGTTGAAACGGACGCGGTGCCGCTCAAACCGAGCCTGACGCCAACAAACACGCCGACCCCGACCAACACGCCAACCCCGACACCGACGCCGACCCCCACCAACACGCCTACGCCCACCGCCACCCCCACCGCGACGTCCACGCCGACCGAAACGCCAATACCCACGGTGGAGGTCACTCCTTACGTTTATGAGCCGGAAGAACCCGACCCATACTACAATCCGGGTGTGTCTGAGCCCCTGGGCGACAAGTGGATTGATGTAAACCTCAGCCAGCAGATGCTCTACGCGTTTGAGGGTGATACCCTGGTCGGTTCTTTCTTGGTTTCCACCGGTTTGCCTGATACGCCCACCGTCACTGGCACTTATTATGTCTGGGTCAAATTGCTTTATGATGATATGGCCGGTCCGGGTTATTACCTGCCCGACGTGCCATACGTCATGTACTTTTACCGCGGTTACGGCATCCATGGCACCTATTGGCACTCCAATTTTGGGTATCCCATGAGCCATGGTTGTGTCAACATGGAAACCAGCGAGGCAGGCTGGCTATTCGACTGGGCTTTTGTGGGGATACCAGTTCACATTCACTATTAACCTAATGGAAAATATCAGACTAACACGTAGAAGTTTCTTGAAAACTATGGGTCTAGGCGCCTTAAGCATGCTCCTGCCCGCGCCGATTTCGGATGCATCCGCAGCCCTGATCGATCTCGATCCGCCGCTTGCCCG
>JAAYUI010000088.1 GCA_012517765.1 Caldisericales bacterium
AGAAACAATGCGCACAGAATAATTCGAAACATTCAGATCACGATTGAGTCGATTCAAGGTATCCCTGACTTCTAATGCGTGCTCCTGGCTGACACAGAAAACAATGGTTTTCTCCATTCGGCCATAAATTCGTAGCAATTTCGTTAGATGCTCGCAATGAAGGCGAACACGATCCGGCATCGTGACCTGGCGTTCGAAGTCTGGTGTGGAATAGTGATCCTTGGGATCCGCATCCGGTGGAATTTCAACCGTTGCTCCCTCTTTGATTGCTTTTTCCAGGGTTAACCCTTCAATATCCAGATCGGTTTTTGCTTTATGAATTTTGTAATTAGCTAGAAAACCATCATCAATTCCCTGTCCCAACGAATAGGTGAAGAGAGGTTCTCCAAAATATTGAAATGTATCGATATTGTCCGTGCGTTTTGGGGTTGCTGTCATACCCAACTGTATTGCATTTGGAAAATGTTTTAATATTTCATTCCATGTTCCAAAACCGCTACGATGGCATTCATCAATAATGATCAGGTCAAAGTAGTCATTTGGAAATTGCTCAAATACCCGTAACCCTTCTGGTGTGGAAGCATAAAGACCCTGGTATATTCCGAAATAAATTTGGCGACCTTTGAGGATCTCATTACCGCCATTGATCTCTGCGCGTGGATCGCCTGTACCCTCTTTGAAGGGTTCAAAAGTGTTATAAGCCTGACTTCTCAATACCACCCGGTCAGCCACAAACAAGACACGTTTATTCGCAAAGTAACCAGATTTAAATAATTTCCATACAATCTGGAAGGCAATGAAGGTTTTTCCTGTTCCGGTAGCAAGATTTAACAAAATCCGGTTTTGACCTTTTAGAATTGATTCAATAGTGCGATTTACCGCTACTTCCTGGTAGTAGCGCATCATCTTCTTGCCCGTTGGGTCCCGCCAGTACGGCTGTAAAAGCGGGTTTACCGGTCGATTTGCATCGAGAATTCGGTAGTCACATAATTTTTTCCATAGTTCATCGGGGGTAGGAAACTCATCTATTCCTAGAGAGCGCTGTGTATTCGAAGTGAAATCCCATTCCTCAAAACCATGCCCATTGGAGGAATAAGCAAACAATAGACCAAGTTTCTCAGCATAACCCATTGCCTGTTGCAAACCAGCACCAATCGCATGATCCTCATCTTTAGCTTCTACAACTGCAATGGGAAGTGCCTCACCATACCGAAGCAGGTAGTCGGCTTTTTGAGGTTGAAGTTTCTGATGTCCATCACCCTGGAGGACAATCTGACCAGCAGTGATCGGATATTCCATGGTGATTCGTGGTCCAACCCAACCGACCTTTTGTAAAGTGGGTGTTATGAGATGTAGTTTTGTGTCTTCTTCGTTATATGTCATAATGTTTGGTTTTGTCGGAGACTATAGAAATATTTACTCCATTTATTATAGGTCAGCTTAGCATTTTGTTAGCTTTAGACACTCTTTTCAATTACCTGTAAAATCTCATTCGCTCTAAAAACTCGATTACGCGCCTTGCCAGTGCCCTCTAGAATCCCCTGCTTTACCAATTCATCAATATAACGTTCAGCAGTTGGATATGGCAAGGCAAGCTCCTCTTCAACCGTGCGTACAGAAATGAGTGGCCGGGCAAAAAGAAGATCCACAACCTGGAGTAAACGAGCTGCAGAGCGCCCTTGCTGGAAGCGCTGGCGATAATTCTCGCTCAGATCGTTGATACGTTTAACTCGCGCCGCTGCATCGATTGCTTGAGAGGAAACACCATTTAAGA
>JAAYUI010000229.1 GCA_012517765.1 Caldisericales bacterium
AGTTTTTGAACGGCTTGAGGCTGATGAGAGTGTTGATGTAGCTAAATTGGTTCAGCACGTGATGGGGATTAATACGGCACTGTTTGCTAGTACTGCTGAGTCTAGTGACTAGCTAAACTTTCGGGATTTTTCTGGTAAAATTAAGGGTTGTGAAAGAGAGGAATACATCACCAGCAACGCATCTGATGGTGCGAGGAGCTAGACAACATAATCTTAAAGGGGTTGATCTTGATCTGCCCAAAAACAAATTGATTGTGTTTACTGGACTATCTGGTTCGGGTAAATCGAGTATGGCTTATGACACCATATATGCCGAAGGTCAGAGGCGATATGTCGAGTCACTATCCTCCTACGCCAGACAGTTTTTGGGAGTGATGGATAAGCCGGAGGTGGACAGAATCGATGGACTATCCCCTGCTATCTCGATTGACCAGAAATCAGGGTCGAATAATCCAAGATCGATTGTCGGCACGGTAACCGAGATCTATGACTATTTAAGGCTGTTGTTTGCCAGAGTAGGTCACCCCCACTGTCCTAACTGTGGTGAGGAGATTACCAGCTTGGATGCTGAGCAGATTACCCGGTTAATGCTAAGGATGGCTTGGAAACATGAACTGATGGCTGCGAAGAAAGGGGTTAAGCTGCTTATTTTAGCTCCAGTGGTGAGGCATCAAAAGGGACAGTTTAAGGAGTTGTTTAAGACATTGGCTAAGAAAGGTTACTCTCAAATCCGAGTTGATGGAAAAATCTTGAAACTTGATGACAAGGTTGAGTTAATCAGAACCAATTTTCATAATATTGAGGCAGTAGTTGACAGGATCGTAATCGAGCCTGAGTCTGTTTTTGAAAAGAATGAGGAGATGGGTAAACAAACCAAAAATAGATTGTTTGAGGCAATTGAACAAGCTCTAGAGATATCAGCTGGATTGGTGGTGATGTCGGTGGTTGGCGATAACGGATTGTCTTTCCCAGAGTCGCCAGTGGAGATGGAGGATCACTTGTTTAGTGAAAAATTTGCTTGTGCGAAGTGTAATGTGAGTATGCCTGAAATTGAGCCGAGGATGTTCTCCTTTAATGCACCCGAGGGTGCGTGTCCGGTTTGTAGTGGTTTGGGTAGTAAACTGGTAGTCAAGACAGAGTTGTTATTGGCTGAAAGTTTAACTTTAGATGAGGGAGGAATTATTCCACTGGCTGCCCAGTTTGAGACAAATACTTGGATGGCTAAGTTGATTCGTCAGGTTGCTTTAGAAAATGGGTTTGATAGCAAAACGGCAATCAAAGATCTAAAAGATGAGCAGAGGGAGATACTGCTTTACGGTACGGGTAAGCGAGAGTACGCGGTTAAGGGGATTAACTCTAAAGGAAGAGAGACTACTTGGCATACTAGTTTTGCCGGCATTATTCCAGAACTGGAGAGAAGATATACGGAGAGTAGCTCTGAGTATGTCAAGACAGAGCTTGAGAAATACATGGTTAAAGAGATTTGTCCTGAGTGTCATGGATATCGATTAAAACCGGAGGCTTTGGCGGTGACGATAATGGGTGCCTCGATTTCTGAGGTAACTGCTTTATCGATTGAGAATGCACGCGAGTGGATGGAGACGGTTATGAGCAGTTTAAGTGAGAAAGAGAAAACGATTGCCGGGCCAATTGTGGAGGAGATTATGTCCCGGTTAAAGTTTTTGGAAGCGGTTGGCTTGGACTATCTGACTCTGTCTCGTGAAGCGGGTACACTTGCTGGTGGAGAGTTACAGCGAATTAGATTGGCTTCCCAGATTGGCTCTAGATTGACCGGGATATTGTATATATTAGATGAGCCAACCATTGGGCTTCATGAGAGAGATAACAAGAGATTGATCGGGACACTGCGGGAGCTGCAGAAACTGGGTAATACATTAATTGTGGTAGAGCATGATCGGGAAATGATGATGTCAGCAGATGAGATTGTTGAGTTTGGTCCAGGAGCTGGGAGTCAGGGAGGAGAGATAACCTATCAGGGTGATGTTAATAACATGATGAAGGATACGAAGAGTCTGACAGGAATGTATCTGGCAAACAAAAAGAAAATAGAGGTGAGTAATGAGAGTAAAGTGATGGATCCGGAGAAGATTCGTTTAATGGGAGCGAGTGAACATAACTTAAAGCAAGTTGATGTAGAACTGCCACTGAATCGAATGGTGTGTGTAACAGGAGTCTCTGGTTCGGGTAAGTCTACTTTAATTGTTAAAACTCTGTATGAGGCTCTGTCAAGAGAGTTAAACAAGCGACATAAGCGAGAGCAGGTGAATTATGAATCGATTATGATTC
>JAAYUI010000113.1 GCA_012517765.1 Caldisericales bacterium
GTAGGTATCGCAGTGGCCAGCGCCACCGATGTAGCGAAGGCAGCAGCCAGCCTGGTGCTGACCAAAGAGGGGTTAAGCAATATCCTGGATGCGGTCAAATCCAGTCGCCGGATTTACCAGCGCATGTTGACCTATACGCTCAACAAAATTATCAAGACTTTCCAGATTGCGCTGTTCCTGAGCCTGGGATTTGTCCTGACCCGTGAGTTCGTGGTCACGCCGCTGTTGATCATCTTACTGCTGTTTGCGAATGATTTTGTCACCATGTCGCTTGCCACAGACAACGTATCCTATTCACGCAAACCGGACCGCTGGAAAATCCTGCCGCTGATGGTGGCTTCCTTTTGGCTTGCCCTGCCCGTGTTACTGCTGTCGTTTGGATTCTTCTATGTAGCCAAATATGTACTACATCTTCCGCTCGATCAACTGCAAACACTGATGTTCGTGATGCTGGTTTTCAGCGGTCAGGCAAATGTATACCTCGTGCGTGAACGTCACCATTTCTGGAACTCCCGACCCAGCCGCTGGATGCTGCTCGGTACGCTAGTTGATATTGTTCTAGTGGGTATTTTTGCCTCGCAGGGCATCCTGATGACTGCCATCCCGCTATCGTATATTGCCATCAGTTTACTGGTGGTAGCTTTGTATGTCCCATGCGCAGATTGGATTAAGATCCTGATCTTCAAGCTCATCCAAATCGGGTAAAGTCAGCAGACTCTAAATTTCAGAGGATCAGGGGAATATGTATTTTGGTCGTGAACCCAGGATTTCAGATGATTTTTAGAGTTATTTAGCGAGAGCAGACTGACCAGTCGCATTATAGGAATAATGATTGAGTAAAGCAATATTTACACTATTCCCCCTTAAGACTCTAGAGGAACGATGTAGAATGAACGGAGTGCACATCGTTCTATTTTTCATTTCCTCTTCTTTGAGAAAACCAGATGCTCCCATCCTTTCCTGCTCGCTTCCCATTTCGTAATCCGTGGAGATTCGTAAGGAAAGAATTGTAATTTAACCCACTTAAAGCAAGATTGATTTCTCCCTGTATAGCTCTCTGGCAGTTCAGATTATCACAAAAAACATACAGGTTTCCGTTCGAGGCTTCGTAAAACTTCATCCATTTTATTTTTCGGGATACTTGATCCTTACTCACATCCCGCTCCACCTCAACGAAGATAACCTCGCCTGTTTTTGGATCCAGAGCAATAATATCTGGGATATAAGTTTCACCATCGGATAAATTAATAGCTTGTGCCCGTCCTCGGATTTTGTAACCTTCATCTACCAGGATTTCCCCGACCTGAATATTCAGAATGGTATGTTCCGGTGAAGAATGGTGTCTTATTAGGACATCAAATTCATTCTCCTTAGGTATTTTTCCAGTTAAAACCTGGTATACAACTTGACCATCGCGAGTCAGATGCAGCACCTCAGGCTGATTTCCACCAGAACTGGATCCTTGCTCAACAACGCCACTTATCTGTTCAACCAAGATTGGGAATTCATTTCCTTCCGGTGACATTAACCAATTCAAGGCTTCATCCAGGTTTTTGTTTGCGGCTGATAAGGAAAGGCGTTTTGCCATTTGCTTTATGATGGATGGTCGTAAAGCAATCCCCATTTCACCCATCACAAAAATTGCCGCCGATGTTTTTTCATAGTTCTTGGTGGACTGCCAGGTTTTTACCCAATCCGGAACAGGCGTAAGGTCCCTCGATTCTTCA
>JAAYUI010000232.1 GCA_012517765.1 Caldisericales bacterium
GAAGGAAATGAATTCCCAATCTTGGTTGAACAGATAAGTGGCGTTGTTGAGCAAGGATCAAGTTCTGGCGGAAATCAGCCTGCAGTGTTGCATTTGACTCGCGATGGTCATGTTGCATACCAGGTATTAACTGGAAAAATTCCTAAGGATAATGAATTTGATGCCCTAATAAGACACCATTCTTCACCGGAACATACCATTCTGAATATTCAGGCCGGGGAAATCCTGGTAGATGAAGGTTACAGAATTCAAGGACGGGCACAAGCAATTAGTTTATCCAATGGTGAAACTTATATCCCAGATATTATTGCTGTGGATCCAAAAACAGGCGAGGTAATATTCGTCGAGGTAGAACGGGATGTGAGTAAGGATCAAATATCCCGAAAAACGAAATGGATAAAGTTTTACGAAGCCTCGAATGGAAATCTGTATGTTTTTTGTGATAATCTGAACTGCCAAAGAGCTATCCAGGGAGAAATCAATCTTGCTTTAAGCGGGTTAAATTACAACTCTTGCCTGACGAATCTACACGGATTACGAAATGGGAAGCGAGCAGAAAAGGATGGAAGCATCTGGTTATCTCAAAGAAGAGGAAGTGCAAGACAGAACGGTGTGAACACCGTTCTGTCTACATCATTCCTTTAGAGTCTTAAGAGGGAAGAGTGTGATTATGAGGCGAGCCTATACTTTTCAAGCCATCTTTTCACTCCTTCCTGAATTATATCCAATCGAGTAGGGAGTGTCAGATTAAATCTTGACTATCACATCTTACTCGTTTGACGGCATCCGTTACCCCGGAGCAGTTACTCACACAATTCTTCCCCCACTCTTATACCAGGCTAATGCCTCCTCACCAAAATACCCATCAATGCCTTTCAGTTTCTTGAAATTCTTTCTGATCCACCCTACCAGCGTCTCATAAAAGGCTTTAAAATCGTCCCCTTTGTAGACAAAATCCTGTCCTTCCAATTTGTACAAATCCACCCATAACCTTCCTTGCGTCAGGCTACCATCTTCTCGGAAAAAAGATGAGATAAATTCCACAAGCGGTGCATTTGTGTCAATCCAGTAAAAGATTTCTCCAGTGTCAATGTAATCCATCTGTTCCTCGGAATACACTTTACGCGAGCCTTTTCGTAGAAATGGCATTAAGTCATTGAGTTTTCTATTCCGATAAATGTACAGTTTGCGGAATATCGGCTTTGGTAGCTCTTCACCGTAAGGCAAGACAAAGTTACCTATCACCGCAGATGATGATTTTTCAGACAAACACAATGTGTCCGGGATTGATTGAACAAATTCCCAAAATTTCAGTTCATCAGACGGTAAAGCATAGAATCGAATTTGTCTTCCCATAGTATCTTCTCCTTTACCAGTAGGGGATAAAGATGATAGGAACATCATATCCCCCAAACTCAAAGATATCCGTAATTGCCAATCGTTCACGAGCAACAGGGATATTGCGCGAAGTTGCCTTCCCGACCTGATAGAACGCTATGGGTCTACCATGGCTATCCACAGCGGCCACATCCGCAAACCGATATGGTTTGGAACCGCCTGGGGTAACTATCTTGTATTCGGTTACATACTCTATGTTATTTTCGGATAAATTGTTCACTATCCGAGAAATCTCAGCCTGATGTGCCGGTCCACCCAGCTTCCCATTAGGATTTGGAATATTCGCGGAACGGGTGGGAAGCGAAGACCTTATCCTGCTAAACAAATTGGCTATACCATAAGTGGCCCCCGCAATCGCTCCACCCAGCGCCGCGTCCAGCACTAGATCTTCCGGTCTGAAGAGCGCCCCTCTTATCTGATCAGTTTGACCGGCCAGCGTCAACGCTGCAAGGCGAGCATACTGGCCGGAGATTACCCCGGCCACTGCTCCAGAGGCCACATTTGCCATTAAGCCGGTGCCCAGCAAGGCAGTCATCCCGCCAAACACCCCGAATCCGGTTAATCCTGCTATTGCGCCTGCGCCAAAGGATATGCCAACTTGCCCCCAGTTCAGGCAGCGCAAGGCCTGACTCAGGCTGCTTGGCTGCATGGCAAAGAGCTGCACACCCACATCGATGCCCGCGCTGACAAACCCGCCGATCCCTGCCGCGACCAGGAACGCCAGAGGGTTTTCACCACTGGGATCGGTCAGTGTGGCGGGGTCATTCAGCGCATATACGTACGGTGTGAGCGTGGATGGCTGTGTCATAAAGCCCGGGAATGGGTCCTGCGTGATGAACCTTCCCTGCTCGGGCGAATAGTAGCGCGCCCTGAGGTACTGCAAGCCCGTGCCATCCGTCCATTCTCCGGCGTAGCCATAAGAAGATGCGCTATTCTCGGACCCAATTGGGTTGCCGAACGGATCGAAGGACCACGGGTCAGCCACTAAGCCGCTGGCATTGGCCACCTGGCGTACACTGCCCAGCCCGTTCGGCAGGAAGTAGCCCGTGCCGCCCGCGCTTTGCTGCGCGATGCGCTCCAGGCCGTAAAGATAGGTGTTGGCGCCGTCGGACAGGACCTGCGCGAGGCCCCCGGCAAGATCGAGGGCGTAGGTGGTGGTCTGCCCGCCGGCAGTGGACTGGTAGCGGTTGCCCAGCCCGTCGTAGGCGAAGGTGTAGCTGGACCCGGCGCCGTTCAGCGCCGTCAGGCGGTTGGCGGTGTCGTAGGTATAACTGTTCACGCCGTCCGAGAGCAGGTTGCCGTTGTCGTCCCAGGTGTAGCTCACCCCATTCACCAGCTCGATGCGGTCGGCCTCGTCGTACTGGTAAACCGTGGTCGTGCTGCCAGCCGTTTGCGTCAGGCGGTTGCCGGCCGGGTCGTAGCTGTA
>JAAYUI010000155.1 GCA_012517765.1 Caldisericales bacterium
AGATTCTTCTTTTGTTTTGATGATTGGTCCATCAAATTACTTCGTCCCGTAGGCCTCTTTTACTTTAACTGTGCTTGGCATTAGGAATATGACTTCATCATTCGGGGTTTTTGGCATTTCGTTCTTGGTCTTGAACCTTACCTCAGCACCAAAGGCTTCTGCAATGAAACGTGCCGGAACCATTGTCCTGTCGTTTACATTTTCCGGTTTTACCTTGGGATTTGTTGAATCAATAGGTGCTGGTTTCCCATTGATCGAGCCGACCGGGTTGTTAAGGCAAACCGTAACAACTGTTTTTGGGTAGACAAGCTTGTCAGAGAAAACAATCTTGTCCAGAGTGAATGTTGCACACCTAGTCTTCTCGTTCCAATCAACCTTGCACTCGTAGGTTACGCCCTTCTTCGGGTCCTTGTTTGTGAGAACATTCTCAGCGATCCAGCGAAGTGGGACCATTGTCCTGCTATTGATTATCTGGGAGTATGGTTTTATTGAGACTTTCGTTTCGTCAACAGAGGCAAAATACTTTTTGAGCTGGTTTCTGATCACATGGATATATATTGGTGGCGGGTTCATCGGATCATTGAGTGTGAGGAGAAGCTGATACTTCTTTGGTGAATCAACGCTCGCGAGCTTGTAGATGCGCTGACCATCTTCTGCAGCATCTGCTACCCAGATGTTGTAATCCATGTCGATCGCACAGGCGACAATATTGTTGAAAAGTGGCTTGCCAGCAACCATTGGCTGGATGGTATCAAGATACTTGCCATACTCATCAAAAACCTGGATTCTGTGATTGCCCTGGTCACAGATGTAATATCTGTTTGGCGAGTCATCATTGTAATCCGGAATGATGTAAACTGGCTTGTTGAACTGCTTCGGGCCATCACCCTTCTCGCCCCATTCCATTACGAATTCGCCTGATCTTCTGAATTTCTGGATCCTGTTGTTCCCAGTGTCAGCCACAAGGACATATCCCCTGCGGTCAACAGCTATACCTTCTGGGTTCCTGAACTGTCCACTGCCACTGCCAGCAGGAGCAGCAACGCTCTTGTAACCATCTGGAACAGAGAACCTCATCCTGACATAAACATCGCACTCGACTGCCTGTTTATCAAAATCAATGGCCGGCGGTTCGAACCTGCAGAACTTGTTTCCATCCCTGTCGATAACATAATTTCCAATATCATCTGCTATTTCAGTTTCTGATGCGTGCCACGGATTGACAAGCTCATCTTTGGATGGATCTCCGATTGGATGGTGAGGAACTGAGTCTGGGTTGAAGGTGAAGCATTTTTTGAGAATGTGGTCAGTAACTGCAAAAACGTCAGTGATGCGGCACACTGAAACTGCTATGAGGCCTTTGTAGTCCCAGTTCGGACATGGGCCTTTTTTGTCTGTCTTGATGAAATCGGCAAGGTAGTTGCCCATCAGGTCGTACTTTATAACCCTGTTGTGGATAGAATCGGCAACGTATATGTAATAACCAAAGCTGTTTGATGCAACGCCGAATATTTCGACATTTTCTGCTTTGGATGGCTTTGCAACAATGGCGCTGGAAGCCAAAATAGCGAAAGCCAGTACAACGAGTAGCACTTTCTTAAAACTTGTCCTCATAAGCACCTCCAGTAAGGATTCAAATTTAGTCTAATTTGCGCGATGATTAAAATCAATTAGGCCACTGCAAAAAAACAATTTCACGCAGAGTGTGTCCAATAATGTCTCTCTAGGATTTACCCTGGAGAAAAGGAGATTATTTATGGTACTTTACGAAGAGAAATATACAGTGAAAACGATCGTCTGGGTTTCAATAATCGCAGGACTTATAATTATTGCCTCTAGTGTTGCTGTCTGGTTCAGCGTTCCGAAAACAGAAGAGCTCTGGCCAATTATCCTGATAAATGCTCTGGCCGTGTTACCAGCAATTTTCCTGCTTTCTGTCATGGCAAGATTTATGGTGAGGATTGACGAAAAAACCCTTTCATTCGGTTATCCACCCATCATCGTCAGGATACCGCTTGAACAAATAGGCAGCATAACATTCACAAAAGTTGGTTTTCTGTCATCAGGTGGAATAGGCATCAGGTTTTCATCAGGTGGTGG
>JAAYUI010000164.1 GCA_012517765.1 Caldisericales bacterium
AGAAAGCTATCAAAAGTATCTCACTGAAAAAAGAAAAGTGAGTAAAGATGGGTTTTTAAGTTACCAAGGAGTGAGGTATGGAGTTCCTTGGATTTATAGTGGTCAAGAGCTTTGGGTCAGAGAAGGAAAAGAAGGGATTGAGATTGTCAAAGAGGGAAAAGTGGTTGCAACTCATCCTCAATCTTATTCAGTAGGAACTTCTCTTTGGTTAAGGGACCAGTACCAGGGTTTACAAGAAAAAGAAGGGAAAGTATACCCTCCTCCCCACGCCTGGAAGGTCAAACCTGAGGAAGTCGAGATACGTCCTTTAGCAGTTTATGAACAGTGGGGAGGGAAAGGAATATGATCGAATTAGAAAAAGTTCGCCTGTTGTTAGTGGAATTAGGGTTATCCCAGTTCGCTTTCCAATTGGATACTCTCTTAGAGAAAGCCCAGAAAGAAAATCAAACCTATCTCTCTTTCTTGGGCGATAGCTTAGAAAGTGAAGTAGCCATCCGAAAAGAGAAAAATATCGAAGTTAAATTTCGAATGGCCCGTCTTCCCTACCGTAAGACTATTGCTGAGTTTGACTTTTCTTTTCAACCTGCTATTGATGAGAGGTTCATCCGGGAACTAGCTGGTTTGGCTTTCTTAGAGAGGAAGGAGAACCTCCTTTTCCTGGGACCTCCTGGAGTAGGTAATTATCGAAAGTGTTTAGTTATCGAAAGAAATGAGGCTGTAATCCATATAAATCAATGAATGTAGCCTCAATTTCTTTCGATAATATTACAACTGGCAGCAGAAGTCATTTAACCACTGGAGCAATTCTGTATCTTCTTTCCATTTGGGGATATCCTGTGTCACCACATCCGGGTAACTCCGTTCAAGAACAGAGCGCTTTAATTCAGTTTCTACCTTTAAATATATTTCAGTTGTTGTAATACTTACATGCCCCAAAAAATCTCTAATATAAATAAGGTTTATGCCGGATTCCAACATATGAACGGCTTTTGTATGCCTTAACATATGTGGATGGATACTATTAGATAGCATAATTCCCAGATTGAGTTTTTTGCGGGTTTTTCATTGACAATAACATGACGATCCCATGTAATTGGTAGTCGCCAAGCAATCTGACTTGACGCATTGCCGCTTTTGCATTCCGAGGACATGCTTCCGAATAATAATCTACACCGCAATCATAACGCTCTAACAGATACCGCCGACCAAGGCCCTCGGTAAAATACTGTTCACCCTTTTCTTCAGCAAACGTTTGGATCCTTCTAAAAGCAGCACGTAAGCTACATATTGAGTTATACGAATAGTTAAGCCTTTGCAACTCTTCCAATACTTTTTCGGATAATTCCTTGATTGTTAATTGTGCCATTTTTTGATTACCTCCAGAATAGATTTATTAACTCTGCTCTGAAATGTTATCGCAAGAAATTATGTTTATAATGGCTTAATCAAGCGCATATCCGTTAATTTCTTTCCATAACTAAATTCTTTCGATAATTACCATTATGGAAAGCTTTCCATAAAGGAAAAACTCATTTAGCTGTAGCCTTAGGGGTAGAGGCTCTCTTCAGGGGACAATCGGTCTATTTTACCAGTCTCAGCCGTCTCTTACAGGACTTAAAACGAGCTTATGAAGAAAATCGGTTCGATAAACGCCTGAGTATCCATGTTCGTCCTCGGCTCTTTATCATCGATGAGGTAGGGTATCTTCCTTTAGACCGTTTGGAAGCAACTTTGCTCTTTCAGTTAATCAGTAGTCGCTATGAGAAAGGGAGCATCATCATTACCAGTAACAAAAGTTTTGGCGAATGGGGGGAGGTGATGGAAGATCCAGTTCTGGCTACTGCTCTCCTGGATAGATTGCTCCATCATGCTCAAGTCATCAATATCCGGGGGAATAGTTATCGTCTCAAAGATCGAATCAAAGCTGGAATTTATGGAGCACCGAATCTTCGTTCATCAGATTAATAATTACTGGGTGGGTCAAATTTAAACCGGCTAAAGTGGATCAATTTAAGGTTGGCCTTGACACCGCTCCATGATCTTCTTCGTGGCGGGTCCGCTTAAATAGCCATGTAGTTCATCGGTTCTGGCCAATAGCCCGACTTCTGATGAGGTATACTTCCGAGGAAAGCGGTGCCTTCTGTATTGTGTCTTTTCCAATCGCCCCCTCCGCTTGTATTCTCCTATTAGCCTTGATACCTGTGCCCGAGAATATCCGCTAACTTTCTCTAGGTAGCGCCTTATCACTCCCTTCTCAGCCCGCTTGAGGCTGTAATATCTGAACCTCACTAGCACCCTCTCTATCCAACCGTATTTCTCTTCGACCGTTAAACCTCTGAACTCTATCCCCTCACTCCCATCCAGGAACTGTTTGACCTGTTCTATTGTCTGTAGACTTTTGTCGTTCATGATCAGTCGCATGTTCCAATCATAAACGAGCTGCCTCAACCCTCCAGGCTCAGCTTGTGTTGGAAGAGACTGGTGGAGTGATGCCTCACCTAAAAATCTTGATGAAATGGATTCGATGCCTCATTTAAAATTCTATACCAAATTCACCTCCTTGGGGTAAGGAATTGAATCATTTTTCAAGGTCACCATCTCGATCAATTGGTTTTGTATTTTGACAATCTGTCGTTTGAGTTCGGCTGGATTGAGTTCTTCATATTGGTCTTTTAAGGATTGCTTGAGGGAGTTATCAATCGATGAGGCGTCAAGAACTCGCATCAGTGGAGTTTTGGCTTCATCATAGTGTTTCTTGACTTTACTATTCACTCGCTCTTTGAAAACCAGTTTGGTAACCGGTTGGAAGAAGTTAGTATAGAGACGAAGAAGGGAATAGAGTTGGTTGAGAAGGAGGAGTTCGTCTTCGGTCTCATAGCGACAATAGCCAACCGTTTTTCTCACCACAGTCCAGTTCTTTTGTTCGACATAACAGTTATCATTCTTTTTAGAAGGTCGAGACCGGGTGAAGGTGATCTGTTCTTTTTGACAGTACCGGATGAGTTGGTGATTGATGAATTCTCCTCCATTGTCAGAATCGATTCCTAAAAGAGGAAAGGGAAGCCATGCTCGGATCTGTGCTAAGGCTTCAAAGACCCATTTCTGAGCTTTGTTTTTGACCGCTTGAGTTTCGGTCCAGCCTGTCAAGACATCGGTCACATCAAGAGTTTGGCAGAAATCCCCACTGGGGTTTCCGCCATCGTGGGCAACCAGATCAATTTCACAGAATCCTGGTCTTTTCTCATCCCAGAGGGCTATGGTACGAACTGGAACCTGGTGTTTAAGGAGAGTCCCAGGTTTGGTGTAGGACCGGGAGATGGGGGTGAACTTTCGTTTTTCCTTTTGGAGAAGCCGATCAATAGTGGCTGGAGATATGGCCAGGAGCTTTCTTCTCGCCTCTTGGGAGAGAACCAGTTCCTCATGCTTTTCCAGTTTTTCGATCATCCAAGAAAGTGAGGGAGCGAATCTTTTCCCACAGGGACAGTCAAAGATGATCCAGATCTTTTTTAAAGAAGAAAGGACTTCCTCATCATAGATCTTTTTCGGTTCCTTTTTCCCTTGGTGATTGATCCAATGATTCGATATTTTTTGCCGTCCTGTCGGGTGAGATAGACTTTCCGTCCATGATGAGAAAGGAGCCAGGAGGCATACGTTCGGGTGTATCCAGTGAGATGGACGAGTTCATCTCAGATCTTTTTTCTTTCTTAGTGGCTTTTTGATACTCGGGTGCCATTTTCTGAATGATTTCCCTTCTGGTATTCATAGTGAGCTCCATTTCGTTACCTCCTGTTTTACAAAAATCACTTGGAGGTAGAATAGTGTTTATCAAGATTTTTAGGTGAGGCAACGATAGGAGTTCATCAAGATTTTAAGTGATTTAATTCGTTTGCTTGATTAAAATTCAAAAATCTCATATAATACTAACAGTATGATCAAGTGAAGGTGTATATACAACTATATTAGTAACGTTTTATAACTATGTCAAAGAGCAAATCAAGTATTGG
>JAAYUI010000180.1 GCA_012517765.1 Caldisericales bacterium
GCTATGGCCATGGTGCGTGCGTTGAACAGGATGACAAAGGCTGGGATGCCAGAAAGCGTGCGTATTGCCTGAAAATCCAGCCAGCTACAGGGTCGTTCGCACGAAATCTTATTTATTCAACAAAGCCCGGCATAACCTGAATCTGAGGCAGCACCTGGCACGGCTGGGACGGAAGTCGCTGTCGTTCTCAAAATCGGTGGAGCTGCATGACAAAGTCATCGGGCATTATCTGAACATAAAACACTATCAATAAGTTGGAGTCATTACCGCAAGAGCCGTAGAAGCAAGGCCAATTATGATGAAGCCCGGAACCATGGAACGGTCGCTAAAAATAACGAGACAGAGAACCACGCCAATAAAAGCCATAGCAGATGTGGCAATCAACAACAGGCGAACTGGCAACCGTAGCCACAACATAATGAGAAAGCTTAGGGAGCGCAAAACGCTTCCTAAGCCTTTTGCCGCCGCCCCAGCGATCCACTTAGCTTTCGTAACACCACTATCATCATCATTAGAAGCTACACCCCCACCCGGACGAATCGGAACAACGTTACTTATCGGCTTCCGGGTTTGGTCACTTACCCCTTTGAATGTTCTCATCACAATCCCCTTTTTGTATAAATCCCATACGCTAATGATAGGCCAAAATGGCCTACCCATCAAGAAATATTCGACTATTTTTCGTGCATACGAAGGAAAATCAACTCTTCCATTATCATCAATATTGTGTATATTGATTATCGAAAGATGCAATTTTGATAAAAAATGAATTAAGGAGAAGTACCATGAACACGGTAAAAATTATCGCTGTAGCCTTGGGGTTGACTCTTATTTCTGCCATGCCAGCCCAAGCAAAAGACCCTTGTAAAGCGGTTTTATGCCTCGCGGGTATGCTGACCGGCAATGACGGCGGATCAGAGTGCAAATCAGCAGTTAATGATTACTTTTCGATAGTCAAATTCAAGAAGGGCAAGTTCAAAAAAAGCGCAACTAAAGAAGCTCGCGGCGCTTTTCTACAACAATGCACCAGTGAGGATGAAGGCTGGATTAACAAAATAAATAGCGCCTACGGCACTGTTCGTAAGGGTTTCTAACCTTCTTATGGCGTTTAAAACTAAGGGGATGTGATGGAACTCTTTTCAATATTGGCAACCTGCGCCGCTTTAACTTTTGGTACAGGTAGCCCAGCAGAACAGGCTTACCCTGTTAGTGAGCAAGAATGTAAATCAGCAGCGGCGATGTATCGTGAGCAGTTGCAAAAAGTACAGCTCACCGATCAGGACAGGGATGCTATTGCACGTGTTGCCATAGCCGAAGCGGCCAATCAAGGTGATTCGGGTTTAGCTGGCGTTGTGTATACGATTATTAACCGGCGTCTTAGCGGTCAGTTTGGCCAGACTGTGACGGACGTAGTAAACAGCCCTAAGCAATTTGAGCCAGTTACCAAAGTTGGTGGTGACTGGAAAAAGTTACCTTCCGTAACCGTTTCACAATATACGCAAGTACAGACCATCATCAATTTGGCGTTAGAAGGTCACTTGCCTGATATTACCAATGGTGGGTTATTTTTCCAGAACCCCGCAATTGTAGCTGACAGAGAAAAAGCAGGAAAAGTATCTAAAGGTTTAACTAATTTCGGTGGTTCCGCACCATCAGCGATCATTAAAGATCATGCCTTCTACGCCAGTATTAATAAAGGTGGCCCGTCTAACTCTTCCCCGGTTCAATTAACTGCTTCCGCTGTGCCTGAGCCTAAAAAATGGGATGTATACGGAACTGCAAAGTTCCAGAAAAATAGTAACGCCGAATGGAATGTATTTTCTAAAAATACGCCATCCAAAAGCGTTTATCAAAATGAAGGGGTGCAGCCATGAAATTAATGATTGTGGAATCTCCGGGGAAAGTTAAGAAAATACGCGAGATCCTTGGCGATGGTTGGAAAGTCGCCGCCAGTGTGGGCCATGTCAGAGATTTACCAGAAAAAGATATTGGAGTTGCCGCACCTGACTTCAAACCAACGTATGTGGCCACTGAGCGCGGCAAAGAGGTTTTGGCCAAGCTTAAACAGGACGTTCAGCATAGTGATGCTGTTTTCCTCGCAACTGACTTAGACCGGGAAGGGGAAGCCATTGCATGGCATCTGAAACAGGCGCTACGGCTTGAGAACCCGCAGCGGGTAACGTTCGCTGAAATCACCCCTCGCGCTATCAAAGCAGCTCTGGCGTCACCAAGGGCAATTAATATTCCTATGGTAGCCTCACAAGAAGGGCGAAGAGTCCTTGATCGCCTTGTTGGTTACATGGTTTCGCCGCGCCTGTCAGAAATGAGTGGGCGACAAGGGTTATCCGCTGGCCGGGTTCAAAGCCCCGCCGTTCGTATTATTCTTGAGCGTGAACGTGCAATTCAAAACTTTAAGCCTACCTCCCATTTTGGCGTAAGACTTAATTTTGCAGGAGATTGGTTTGCTGAATGGGATGTAAAACCTTTCTTGGCCGAAGGTAGCGAATATTTCATGGATGAAGGCTTTGCTAAAGAAATAGCCGCCATCCGGGAAGTTGACGTTATTTCTTATGAAGAGAAAAACGCATCAAAAGCACCTCCTGCGCCTTTTATCACTTCAACATTACAGCAGGCGGCATCTAATAAATTAAAGATGAAGCCAAAAGCAACAATGACAACCGCGCAAAAATTATATGAGCAAGGCCATATAACTTATATGCGTACCGATAACCCCAACCTTTCTGATGATGCTCTGGTTGAAATATACCAACTCTGCAAAGCAAAGGGCTTACCTATGGCGTCTAAACCTCGCACATGGAAAGCAAAAGGTGATGCACAAGAAGCGCATGAAGCTATACGACCATCACATTTTGACGTTGAAGAAGCAGGGAGTACGCCAGAAGAAAAAGCTCTCTATCGCCTGATATGGGATCGCGCTGTTGCCTGTCAATTAGAATCAGCTCGCTACGCCGTTCGCGTGGCCCGCTTCCGGGCTACTGACAATAGCGGCGAAAAACCAGTTGAGTTTGAGGCTGAAGGCCGAACGTTGACGTATGCCGGATGGACAACGTTGTTTAAAGACGATACCGAAGCCGATGATGGCAAAAAGGAAGAGAAACCTAAGAACCCGATCCCTTCTTTGCAACGTGGCCAGCACCTCACCGCTGAAAGTGGGAAGGTATTAAGTAAGACAACCCGCGCCCCCAGCCGCTTTACTGAAGCGTCACTTATCGCAGAACTGGAAAGGTTAGGCATTGGGCGACCAAGTACATACGCGGCGATTATGGAAAACATCATGCGCCGTGGTTACGTCAAATCGGATAGCGCAAACAAATATCTTTTGCCTACTGAAACCGGTGCATTAGTTATTGATGCTTTGGTTAAAGGCGGCTTTAGCTTTATCGAGTACGACTTTACACGCGCTATGGAGGGCGAGCTGGATAAAGTCGCCCATGGCCAGACATCTTACAAAAACGTTGTTGGCTCTGTTTATGAACGTCTGGAATCAGAACTTAGCCACCTGAAAATTGACGTTGCACCTCAATACCCCTGTCCAAATTGCGGCAAGGCTCTTTTCCGCAAAAAAGGGGCTACCGGCTTCTTTTGGGGCTGCTCCGGTTATCCAGATTGCTCTACCACGTTACCAGATACAGCAGGGAAACCGGGGAAACCAAAGCCCAAACCAGAAGCTTCAGGCTTTAAATGTCCTGACTGTGGAAAGCCTCTTATCCGGCGTAAAAAACCAGCCACCGGCGGCAAAAAAGGGTATGACTTTTTCGGCTGCTCTGGCTACCCCGGTTGCTCATCAAAATTTGATGCTGTGAACGGAAAGCCAAACTTCGAGAAAAAGTAACATCAAAAAGTAGTGTCCTGATTATCAATATGCTATATTTTGATTGTGCCGGTGGGGGAGGAATGAAGAAAAAGACTTTTTGCGCAAAGCATTTAAAATGTTCTCGAACTTTGGAATCCCCAATCGAGAATATTGACATGAACAACGAAACGATAACAGAACCAGAACTGATTGATAACCTTGGGAATCAGTCAGTAAAGAAGATGATGCTGGTACAGGGTGAAGATGGAAAATTTAGCATCCGCGTACAGCTTTCGTGGAAAGGAGGAGATCTTTTATTAGAGACACAAAGGAAGACGCCGCGAGTGTGGTCGAGTTTAGACAGGTTAGTGAAACACATTAACAGTAAGTACGGGAAAGTCCCGATCATTGAGTTACAACTTATGGAGTAATTAAAGCATGGCAAATGTAAAAACCTTCACCCGTCAGATTGCCTCTACCACTTGGCTAATGTTGGGTTTGATGATGTTACCGGGTTTCGCTCACGCAGCCGGTGGCGATCCAATTAACCAAGGGCTTCAGTGGTTAATTGATCTCTTAACGTCAGGCATTGCCCGTTCTTGCGCAATCTTAGCGATCGCCGTATTGGGTTACTTAGCATGGGCCGGACGTCTTCAAGCCCGTAATGCTGGGTTTGCTATCGGCGGTATCGTGCTGGTATTTGGTGCGGCGTCTATTGCCGACGCAATCATTGCTGTAGTCCAGTAAGGAGAGCGTCATGGCATCAGGAAAAGATGTTCTCTTTGCCGGTGCTACACGCCCCTCACTTGTGTGGGGCGTAACATACGAGGCAATAATTTTCTGTATCGCTACAACTGGAGTGATTTTTCTCGCTGCAAATAGCATTTGGTTGTTGCCTCTGTATGTTCCTTTACACGGTGCTTGCTACCTAATTTGCCTGAAAGACCCCCGTTTTTTCAGGCTCATATCTTTATGGTTTGCAACTAAGTGCCGTTCCATTGGGTGGCGTTATTGGGGTGCGGCTACAGCCTCACCACTCGTTAGCACTCGCAAAAGAAGGAAAATGCCAGAATGAGTAATGCAACTGCGACAAAATCACGCCAATGGGTGAATGAAAACTCTGTTGCTGAGTTTATCCCTTATTCTGTTCACCTTGACGAAAACACCATTAAAACTACCAGTGGCTATTATCTTCAGGTAATTAAGATTGATGGCCGCGCCCATGAAAGTGCAGATCCAGAAGATGTGATTAACTGGAAAGAACAACTTAATGGGCTGTTGAAAAATATAGCCTCACCAAATATATCTCTTTGGACAAACATTATTCGCCGTGAAGAAAATACATTTCCCGGCGGGGAGTTTGAAGAAGGTAGCTTTGCTGAACAACTAAATAACAAATACAAAAATCATGTTGGTAAAAATAACATGATGGTAAACGAGCTGTATCTTACAGTTCTTTATCGCCCTTCAGGTATTCCCGGCGTTAATCTCCTTCAGCGTTTTGAAAAAAATGTTGAATCTATTAAACGTATACAGGCTGAAGCTATTGAAGGGTTACACGAAGTGGTTAACACCGTCACCAGTAGCCTAAAACATTATGGGGCGCGGGTTTTAGGGTGTTATGACAGAAAGGGTATAAAAAACTCTGAAGTATTAGAGTTTTTATCTTACCTGATAAATCTTGAGTGGATTCCTCGCGCTTTACCTCGCAAGGTACTCTCTGAAGCGTTGCCTTTTGATCGTCCGTTCTTTGGTGAAGATGCCTTTGAAGTTAGGGGCGTCACTGAAAGCACCGTGGGCGCAGTCCTGAGCATTGGTGAATATCCAGAAGGCACCGAAGCGGGCTTAATGAATGCGTTCTTATCCGCGCCATTCCCGTTAATTTTGTCGCAGTCGTTCAACTTTTTAAGTAAGCCGGTTGCGACTGAATTATTAGGCAGAACACAACGCCGAATGAAAAACGCCGGTGACTTTTCCAAAACGCAAATGGAAGAGATCGACGACGCACTTGATGATTTAACTTCAGGCCGTCTTGTATTCGGTGAACATCATTTAGCCCTAACGATTCTGGCCAAAGATTCGCGAAGCCTGAAGAAAAATCTTTCTGACGCTAAAGCCGAGCTGGTCGATTGCAACATGATCGTGTCGCGTGAAGATTGGGCTATAGAGTCTGCTTTCTGGTCTATGTTGCCCGGAAACTTTAAGTACCGGGCAAGGCCAGCCCCCATAAGTTCACGTAATTTTGCGGGGTTTTCCTCATTTCACAACTACCCAACAGGCCGCAGAACCGGCAACCAGTGGGGGCCATCGGTAACGCTACTTAAAACTACTTCTGGCGCTCCCTATTATTTCAATTTCCATAGCGAGTTAAGCGCCGAGAAGGCCAGAAAACTAGCGCAACTGGAAGCGGAAAAGGGGGCGGGTAGCATTCAGGAAACAAAAGAGGAACAAAAAGCCCTAGGGAATACGTTAATTATCGGGCCTTCAGGCTCCGGTAAAACCGTAACGCAAGGTTTCTTGATGGCTCAAAGTAAGAAATTTAACCCTACTCAAATTATCTTCGATAAAGATCGTGGGTTAGAAATCTATGTAAGAGCAGAAGGCGGCGTTTATTTGCCTTTTAAGAATGGTGCCCGCACTGGCTGTAACCCGTTCCAAATGGAACCTTCCGAAGATACTTATCAGCTCCTTGAGCAGATAGTTAAAAAATGTGCCGGGGGTTCCTTCACGACCGTTCAGGATACTGACATTAGTAATACCGTTCGCGGAGTTATGCGCCTACCGAAACACTTACGCCGGATCTCTGCCTGCCTTGACTTTATGGACCCAACAGATCCAGAAGGTGTAGGCGCTCGTCTGGCCAAGTGGTGTGGCAATGGAACATTAGCTTGGGTATTCGATAACGAAACAGACGACATTGATTTTAGTAATAACACAATGTTTGGTTTTGACGTTACGGACTTCCTTGATAACGCCGAGATCAGAACGCCATTAATCATGTATTTGTTCCATCGTATTTCTCAAATTATTGATGGCCGTCGAATGATGATTTTCATGGATGAGTTCTGGAAATTATTGTTGGATGAATATTTTGAAGACTTTGCACAAAACGGCCTGAAAACCATCCGTAAATTGAACGGGTTAATGGTGTTTGGCACTCAATCAGCTAAAGACGTTCTTAAATCCGCTATTGGGTACAGCATCATTGAACAGTGCGCAACGATGGTCTTTATGCCTAACCCTAAAGCTGATTGGGATGATTACGTTAAAGGCTTCAAACTTACAGAACGTGAGTACCAGTTAATCAAAACCGACATGGCCCCCGGCTCTCATCAGTTCCTTATTAAGCATGGCCATAATTCAGTGATCGCCAAGCTCGACCTTGCAGGGTTTAGCGACGAACTAGCCGTTATCTCTGGAACGGCTGACAACGTGGAACTATTGGAACGCATCATGCAACAAGTAGGGGATGATCCTAAAGTCTGGTTGCCAGAGTTCCATAAACAGCGCGTAGCTGCCTGATTATTAATGGAGAATACAATTATGAAACTGAAAAAATTAGCGTTAGTGCTGGCCATTGCAGGAAGCCTTAATGCCGTTAGCTATGCTGGCGTTCCTGTGAGTGTAGTTGCAGACCCGCAAGCATGGACAGCACATCTTGAGGACATGGCCAAATATGTTGAGCAAATTAAACAGCTTGAAAACCAGTTTAAACAGCAGGTTAAACAGTATGAATCCATGACCAGCGCACGTGGGTTGGCTAATGTAATCAACTCCCAATATGACACTGACGCCCTGAGTGGCATCAATACCGACAGCATTTTACGTGATAGCGGCATTAATTCAGCCAGTGATTTTAAGCTTCCTGAAGACGTGGCCGAACTTTACGACACGGCAGCAAAAAACGCCGCCACCTATGCTGGCCAAGCTTCCCGCTCGCTTGAACAAGCACAATCTCGTTTTACTGAGCTATCAGGTTTGGTACGCCGGGTAAATACGGCAACCGACCCCAAAGAAGTGATGGATTTAAACGCGCGGATTGGGGCCGAACAAGCCTTTTTACAAAATGAAGTTGGTAAGTTGCAGGTTCTCCAGCAAACAGCGCAGGCAAACGATGCGTTGTACCAACAGAAGGTTAAACAGATGGCCGTTCAATCATCTGGCTCACTGCGTAATGTGAACTGGTAGAGGTAACTATGTTTTTTTCGTGCGCACGAAAAATAAGCGCGGTGTGTCTGGTAAGCCTTGCGCTTACCGGATGCTTCGACAAAGAAGAAACGCATTCCGTTGAATGGTTCTCTAACCACAATGCAGAACGGGCCGAAACCGTTAAGCGTTGTAGTGATAACCCCGGCGAGCTTGGCAATACGCCAAACTGTAAAAATGCCATTGCTGCGGAACAAAAAGCCTCTAGTGGCTCATTGCGCCACATTAATAATTGGTAAGGGAAGGGGGCGGTTATGGGTACGGGAACAAACTTATTTGTCCGTATTTTTGCCAACGTTGACTCGGCGTTATCAACCTACATTACCGATACGGTCGGTAATGTAATTGGTTATGCCTCGCCACTGTTCACCAGCATGATGATCGTCTGGATTGCCATGTGGGGCATTCTGATGATGTTCGCCAAAGTTGATGAACCGGTACGCGATGGCGTCTTTCGCATCATTCGTATTGGTGGGATTGTCGCGCTGGGCTTAACGGTCGGTACTTATATGGATGTGGTCGTTAACGTCCTACAAAAAGGCCCGGAACACATTTCGGCGGTGGTTTCCGGTACAACGGGAACAACAGCCGACACGCTGGATGCGCTCTTTACCAAAATATTCAATGTGGCCAAAGCTGCATGGGATAAGGGCGGGGTCATGAACGGAAACTTCGGTTTGTATCTGATAGCCCTGATTGTGCTGGTTGTTGGGTGTGGATTGACGTTGTTTGTGGCGTTCTTGGTCTTGTTGTCAAAGTTCATGATAACCATCCTGCTAGGGATTGGGCCACTGTTCATCATTGCACTGCTATTTAACACCACGCAGCGCTTCTTTGAAGCTTGGTTAGCGATGGTATGCAACTTTGGCATTCTGCTGATTCTTTCGGCATCGGTAGGTTCGCTGATGATCTCGTTAGGTGACACCTACATTTCAAAGATGGCACCAACAGAAAGCGCAGCGGCCAATATGGCTAACTTAGGGGATGCGGCGATGTTATGCCTTGTATTTGCGCTTTGCATTTTAGTGGTAAGGCAAGTTCCTTCTATCGCTTCAGCATTAGGCGGCGGTGTGGCCATGGCCACGCAAGGCGCGTTCGGCTCTGCCATGAATGCGTTACGGCCAACAGCAATGAAACGCGGTATGCAGAACGTTAACCGAGAAGTTAAGACGACTCAACGCGCCCTGACTTCCCCCGTTCGCGGTGGTCAAGCGGCTTATGCCTCCTATCAAAAACGCTTTGGTGGTAATTCAGTCGCACAAGGATAGTAGTGAAGCCTTTTTATTGTACATAAAACGCACAAATCGAATGATGAAGGGGAAATTCCCCTCATCATTTTTTTGCGTTATGATAATCAAGATGGTATATTTTGATTATCAATGTAACGCAACTTGATAAGGAACGATTGAATGAAGAAATCTCTAGCAGTAATCGCACTCACTTTCACCCTTGGGGCTTGCACTCTCACGCCACCGCCACCGGCTGAAGCTGTAGACGATGGGCGCGGCATGGTTCCGATTAACCCGGCAATGGTTACGCAAGAACAGATTAATGCCGTCAGCTCGAAGTACAAGGACGTAAATAAGAAACAGGTTCAGCAACTGAAGGAGTTTGCGCATGGCCAATAAAAAAGCAGCCCCTGCCAAAGAAAAAAAAGTAACCGACAAGGATTACTTTGATGAGGCTAAAAGCTGGGATGAATCTGAGATTGTCAGAGAAAAGAAATCAGCCCGTAGAGCTTGGTCGGCATTTTGGGCTATGACTGGTGTTGTAATTGTTCAGGCGATTGCAATTTCTACAATGATGCCTCTAAAAACAATTGAAAATTCAATTGTTCGCGTTAATGACACCACCGGCGAAACTGAGGTGATCAGCAACCTGAAAAACATGGATGAGACTACCGAACAGGTGATGAGCCGTTACTGGTTGGCTAAGTATCTTCGCCACCGCGAAGGGTATCACTGGAACACCCGCGAAGATGATCGCCTTCAGGTTGGCATGTTGTCAGACGGGGCCATTCAGCAACAGTACGCTGATTACACCAATCCCAAAGTTAACCCTTACGCGCCAATCAAGATTTATGGTGAAACCACTGAGGTTGATATTAAGGTCAATCCCGCCATTACATACCTAAACGGTAAAGGTGGAGTGAAACCAGAGAAGGGCGAGAAGGATCAGTTCGGTGAAACGGTGTATACAGCGTTAGTACGCTACACGGCCACCGTGAAGAAAGACGGTGAAATGCCAGCAACAACCCATTGGGCCGCTACTGTCTCTTTCGTCTACCGTAAAGAGCCAATCAAGGTGGATGATCGCCTGATAAACCCGGTTGGTTTTCAGGTTATTAGCTACCGTAAAGATCAGGAAGGGGGTTAATTATGCTTTCGCTTAATAAAACCACCTTATCAGTTCTTCTCGTTCTCGGCATTTTTTCTTCTACGGCGTTTGCGCTTGAAGTTCCAAGAGGCGGCGCTTATGACAAACGAGTCAAGTTCATTTCATACAACCATGAGCAAGTTGTTAAATTGATTGGCCATTATGGCTATTCAACAGATATTCAATTTGCCCCCGGCGAGAACGTCACCAACATAGCAATGGGCGACCCGGACGCTTGGGAAGTTGCGCCAGTAGAAAACCATATCTTCATTAAGCCAACCGGCGAACAAGCCACCACAAACATGACGGTTTTAACTGACCGGCGCGTATACACGTTTGATTTATCCGCTACTGGTAAGAAAACCGGCGATATGTATTTTCAGGTAAATTTCCGTTATCCGCAGGACGAAGCGGCGCGGCGTGTAGCTGAAGAAGATGCTCGCAGACTGAAAGAACGGATGAATGAAAAAGCGCCCAACGCTTGGACAAACTGGAACTATTGGGTATTCGGTTCTCGTGAAGTCTCCCCTTGGCGTGCTTATGATGATGGCCGTTTTACCTACTTCAAGTTTTCCGGTAATACCTCGATCCCCGCTATCTACATTAAACATGCTGATGGCTCTGAAACACTTCTGAACCCAACGATGGATTCCGATCACCCGGATACCATGATTGTTGAAAAAGTGGCTCCTAGGTTTGTTTTACGCAACGGCAAATATATTGCCAACGTCTACAACGAATCTTTCAACCCTCATGGATTAATCAATACCAGTGGCACAACGTCACCCGGCGTTAAGCGTGTAATTAAGGGAGGGGCGCAGTAATGGCTAAAGACCGCGACGACTTAGATACAGAAATCGAACAGGAAGATGCTGATCGTGGTATGCCCTCGATTTCCAAAAACAGGAAAACCGGTAAAGCCTCCGGTATTGGTCAGAAAATCGTAGCTGTAATCATAGGGATTATCGTTATTCTGGCGTTAATAGCGGTGAATGGTGGCTTTAAGGGTAGTGAAGAAGATAAACCGCCTAAGCTCACCGGTAACACCAGTGTAGCCAACCGGCTTGGCCCGCCGCCTTCTTTACCGCCGCCGCCAGCTCCACCAAAGGCTGAGACGCCAAAAGAAGATCGGATGTTGAATACAGGGCAAATAGCCCCGCCGCCGCCGTCTTCAGCTTCAGGAACTGGTGGCAATGGGAAGCATGAACAGACACCAGACGAACGCAAGCGGGCAAGCTCTATTCTGGCGTTTGGCAGTATTTCTAAACCTCAACAGCCCGGACAAAAAGCAGGTAATGGCCAGCCCGTTCAAATGGCCGGTGAGGTACAGGAGGGTAATAGCTCACTATCTGAAACTGACCGCGCTGATAGTCTTTCTAACCGGCTTAAAGGTACTGAGGTTAGCGGTAGCAGGGCAAGCCTCTTAGTAGACAGAAGTTACTTTATCACACAAGGCACTTTCCTTAATTGTGCGCTGGAAACGGCTATTAGTAGTGATGTTCCCGGAATGACCGCCTGCCGTTTAACTGATGATGTCTACAGTACAGACAAGAAAGTTTTGCTACTGGAAAAGGGTTCAAAAATTGTTGGCCAGTATCAAGGCGGCATAAAGAGAGGACAGGCGCGGATTTTCGTTCTCTGGACTCGTATAGAAACGCCTAAAGGGGTGTTGGTCAAACTGGACTCACCTGGTACTGATGCCCTCGGCCGCTCTGGTCTTGATGGCTTCGTTGATACGCACTTTTGGGAGCGGTTCGGTAGCGCCATTATGTTGACCACGGTTGATGGCCTCATTACCTACGGGGCTAATAGCGCCAACAATGGCAGCAATGGCAACCAATACAACTTTGGTGATACCGCGCAAACAGCGCGAGATTCAGCGAGCATTGCGCTGGAAAACTCAATCAACATACCGCCAACGTTAACCAAAAATCAGGGTGACAATATTTCTATCTTTGTAGCTCGCGATCTCGACTTCAGGGGGGTGTATGACCTTAAAGCAGCCTACTAATGCTAAAGGTTCATCACTTTTGGAGTACCTTCGGGTACTCCAGCCCTTTTTAAACGAAGACGGGGTTACTGAAGTGGTGGTTAATAAACCCGGAGAGGTAATTACTGAAGGCCGGAAAGGGTGGCAGTTTCATAACGTACCAAAGTTAGATTTTGCTGCTTGCGCTGACATATCAAAGCTTACGGCCACTTATTCTGGCCAGTCATTTGACGAGCGTAAGCCGATTGTTTCCGCAACATTACCCTACGGCGAACGTATCCAGATTGTGCGGCCACCGGCGACACTGAGCGACCGTTACAGCCTGACTATCCGTAAACCCTCTGACGTGATCAGAACGTTGGATGATTACGAGCGTGACGGTGCATTCGATCACATCGTAACGGACGCTGTAGGGCTGCGTGACTTTGAGCGAGAACTTATTGAGCTGAAGAACGCCAGACGCTTTAAAGAGTTCCTCACGCTGGCGATTAAACATCGCCAGAATATTATCGTTTCCGGCGCTACTGGTTCAGGTAAAACAACGTTCATGCGTTCATTGCTCCAGCTTGTACCCGATGATGAAAGACTGATCACCATCGAGAACGTAGACGAGCTGAAGCTATACCAAACACATAAAAACGTTGTGCCTCTGTTTTACAGCGCCGGTGGCCAAGGTATTGCTGATGTGACCCAGCAGCACCTTTTAGAAAGTTCTCTTCGCATGAAACCAGATCGTGTGTTTGTTGCCGAGTTGATACGTGGCGATGAGGCTTTCTATTACCTGCGTAACGTTAACAGTGGCCATCCGGGATCTATAACGTCTATGCACGGCACTAACCCACGAATGGCCATAGAACAGCTTGTTTTGTTCATTAAGGAAAGCCAAAGCGGCGGAACAATGTCACGTGAAGATATTAAACAGCTTCTGTTTAGTTGCATCGACATTATTGTTCAATTCCAAAACCATCAAGGCCGTCGATATATTTCGGAGATCTATTATGAGCCAGAGTTCAAACAAAATATTTTGGTGGCTTAAAATCCTGCTGCTGATTAGCTTGCCGCTTATCTTTCTGGCGGTAGCGGCTTGGATTGGCGGGGCTATATTCATGGCCGGTAATGGATACGAGGCCAAAGATGCTACTCCCCTGACGCTATACCAATATTGGTACTATTACGGTGATATACCTAAAACTAAGCTATGGCTGATGGGGTCTTTAGTTGGCGGTTTAATTATTACCGCGTTGCCTTGCTTGCTGCCACTTCTGCCGAAGAAAACCCCGTTGCATGGTAACGCTCGCTGGGCTAACAGTCGTGAGATCCGCGAGGCTGGTTTATTCAGTGATGATGGTATTATCGTCGGCGTAAAAAAAGGCTTTATGGGCCTTTTCATGCAGTACCTTGTATTTTCCGGTTCTCAACACGTTTTGATGGCCGCGCCAACTCGTTCAGGCAAGGGGGTTAGTATCGTAGTCCCTAACCTTCTTTCATGGCGTGATAGCGTTGTAGTTCTGGATATAAAACAGGAAAACTGGGATATAACTTCCGGCTTTCGCTCTCGTCATGGCCAAGACTGTTTTTTGTTAAATCTTGCGCCAAGGGATTACCGTTCGCACCGCTGGAACCCACTCTTTTATATTTCTGACGATCCCAATTTTCGCATTAACGACATTCAGAAAATTGGTCAGATGTTGTTTCCCAAGATTGAGAATGAAGCGCCAATTTGGCAATCATCGGCCCGTTCTCTTTGGTTAGGTATGGTGCTTTACCTCATCGAGACGGAAGATCTGCCGGTAACAATGGGTGAAGCCCTTCGCCAGTTAACCATGGGTGATGAACGTCTGGCTGAAATTGTCGAAGCCAGACAAGAATCTGAAACCCCTTTATCAGATGAATGTTACTTAGCTCTAAAAGAATATTTAGATACGCCAGATAAAACACGTGGTTCTGTCCGTAAAGGTTTTACTTCGGCGTTAGAACTTTTCTATAACCCGGTGATCGATGCCGTAACCAGTGGTAATGACTTTGATTTGCGTGAACTGCGTAAGCGCCGCATGTCTATCTATGTTGGCATTACACCGGACGATTTAGAACGTTTGGCCCCGCTGATTAACTTATTTTTCCAGCAAGTCATAGACCTGAACACGCGGGAACTGCCGGAGCAAAATCCCGACCTTAAATATCAGGTATTGATGTTAATGGATGAGTTCACGGCCATGGGCAAAGTTAACATTCTGTCAAAAGGCATTAGCTATGTTGCGGGTTATGGCTTGCGAATGCTGCCAATAATCCAAAGCCCCGCGCAGTTACGCGAAACCTATGGCCATGATGCAGCGGAAACATTTATTGATAACCATGCGTTACAAATAGTTTTTGCGCCAAAGAATCTTAAAATTGCCAAAGAAGTTTCAGAGTCTCTTGGTACTAAAACAGTGAAAGCCAGATCCCGCAGCCGTTCTACTATTGGGAGGGCAAGCGGTTCAGAAAATACCAGCGAAACTGGCCGCGCGCTGTTAATGCCTCAAGAACTTAAACAGATGGGGAAAAGCAAAGAAATTATTCTGTTAGAGGATTGCCCTCCGATCCAATGCTCTAAAATTACTTGGTATAAAGACCCCACTTTTGAAGCCAGAGGTAATGGCCGTGATGGCGTTAAATTCCCTTCCCCGGAAGTGACAATTATTGACCCAGCCAACAGGCCAAAAGGTGAAGTTTCCTTTATGAGCAACCGGGTTGAACAGGCTGAAGAGACAAAAACCGAAGTTGTGGAACGTGCTGTTACCGTTGCTGATATTGAAAATATCGACAAGCTGAATCTTGATGATTTTAGTTGTGATTTTTCAAAGGTTGAAATCCCTAAAGGGGATATTACCGATGATGCGATGGACGACATAGTTAATCAATTTTTCTCTGGCTTAGAAGCTGCTTAAAGGAGTAATTCACTATGAATGAACCAAACTTAGCAACTAAGAACACCGTCCTTATCGTCAGTTTTGAGGAAAGGAATGAAGCTAAAAAAGCGGCTGGCAAGTTAGAGAACGGCGAAAACGCTTTAGGCTTCGATGAGGAAGCGAAACACTGGTTTGCTAAACCGGGTGCAGACCTGAGCAAGTTAAGCAAATGGCTACCAGATCAGCATAAAGGTAATCCAGTGCAGGATAATAATCCGGCTGCTGAATTTGGCGCTACGTTAGCTGAAGCAGGCTTTGAACTGGATGGCCTGCCGGTGATGGATGGTAAAAAGCACCGAGTCAGAACGGCTGACGATAAAAAAGGCGAAAAGACTGGGGTTTATGCGGGCTATTTAGACGGCGTTCCGGCTGGGTGGTATCAGGATCACCGAATCCATGACCAGCCCGTTAAATGGGTATCGACTGGCCAGCAAGTTGACGCCGAAGCCCAAGCCCATTTACGTGCTATTGCGGCCCAAAACCGCATTGATAGAGAGAATGCCTTACAACGACAGTATGCGCACAACGCCCGGAGATCTGGCCAAGTATATAACGCGATGCCGGTTGCTGACGGTAGCCAAGAATATTTGGTTAATAAGGGTGTAAAGGCATTCCCCGGCGTTAAGGCTGATAAGAAAAACCGGGTGGTTATTCCACTGGTCAACGAAGAAGGCGAAGTTCGTACCCTGCAACGTATCAGCGCCAATGGGTTCAAGTCGCTGAAGAAGAACGGCCAGAAAACCGGTAATTTTTTTGTTGTTGGTGGTGAACTGAAAAACGGCGAGCCGGTTCTCTATGCTGAAGGTTACTCAACGGCGGCCAGTATTAGCGAAGCCACCAATCGCCCGGTAGTAATGACCGTTGACGCGGGAAACCTGCCTAAAGTTGCCGACAAGCTTAAAGATAAATACCCGGATAGCTTGCATGTTGTGCTTGGCGACGACGACCGCAAAAATGCCGTTAACAAAGGGATGGCCAAAGCTGAAGAAGCGGCCACTATCGCAAATGGTGTTTTCACCGTACCGGCGTTTACCGCTGAAGAAAAAGAACGCGGTTTAACTGACTTTAACGACCTTCACCAATCACGCGGGCTTGATGCCGTTCGCGATCAGGTTGAAGGAATCATTACTGAACATACTCATAAGGCTGAAACAATGGCTGATAAAGAACATGAGGCAATAAATACAGGCCCGGTGATTACTGAAAATTTTGAAAGGGAAATGGACGCTGCCCTTAATGTGAATCATTCCTCTATAGATTTAGAGCCGTATCAATCTGAAGAGGATGAGTATGCGGAGTATATGGATCAGTATTACGGTGAACAGAACGCCGCGCCAGTTCCTGTAGCCGCTGCCGAACAGAACGCCGCGCCAACTCCTGTGGCCGCTGCCGAACAGAACGATGATGTAGAAAACAGCATCGAGCCACATATAGAACAGGAAAAGGCCCAAACGGCTGATGATGATGTAAGAGCATGGTTATCATCATCACGTGTTTCTACTGCGGATATGTTAGCTGAAGACGATGAACGCGAGGGCCGTAAACGCGAAGAGTTCAAGCAAGTAGAGCCTGACGCTGAAGAGCCAGTTTTTAAACGTCAGTCGCAAGATCAGGATTATTTCGAAGACAGCTCTTATAAACCTGTAGTGCCAGATAGAGTGGCCAAGTCTTATATTGAGGTTGAAGGTAAATATTATTTCCAAAATCGCCCGGACTCACTGGCCTTTGTGGACAAAGGCGCGAAGCTTCAAACCAAACTGAGCAATAGCCAAGTAGCCGGTTCCATGATTGATATTGCTGAAGCACGTGGCTGGACTGAGATCCAAGTAAAAGGTACTGAAGATTTTCGGCGTGAAGCATGGTTACAGGCTACGGCCAGAGGACTAACCGCCCATGGCTACAAGCCAAAAGAAGAGGATTTAGCACGGCTGAAAAAAGTAGCCGGTGAGCGCAACATTAACGAAGTTGAAGCGCGTGAAGTTGCTGATAACGTGAAAACGTCACCTTCTGCCCCTTCCGGTACAACGTCAAAAAATCAATCCGAAGCCCCTACATCCAAAACCGGCACCACTGAGTCAAGCAGTACGGCACAAGGCAAAAATGAGGGTGCTAAAGTTGAAGCTGAAGAAAAGGTTAACAAGCTGGCCGGTAAGTTGGTAGAGCATGGCGCGGCCCCTTATGAACATAAGAAAGACAACAAAGATAATTACTATGTAACGCTGGAAAACGCCGATGGTAAGCAAAGCACAACATGGGGTGTTGATTTACAACGTGCCATGGCCGAGAGTGAAGCTCAACCGGGTGATCATGTTGAGTTAGAAAACCTTGGCCGCAAAGCTGTTACCGTTGAAAAAGATGTTAAAGACGAAACGGGCAAAGTAGTCAAAAAGGAAACTATCAATACGTTCCGTAATAGCTGGCAGGTTAAAGCTGATGCCATTCGTGATCAGGAACGCCCAGCGCGAGAAATAGTTAAAGAACATCCCGATTTAGTAAACGAAATTACAGCGGTTAAACTGGCTGAGAAAGTATCTCAATCAATGAACGCTGACGACAAAGAACGCTTTATGAGCCGCGTCCGTGACAAACTAGCGGATAAAGTGGCCAGTGGCGAAAAAGGGCCAGAACTGAAAATCAAAGAGGTTCAAACGGTCGATAACCCACGGGTTAAAGATACCGAACTGGAACGCTGATTTATCGTTAACTACCATGGCCCGGACGCTTTTAGCTCCGGGCTTTTTTATAGGGTAATAGGCATGAACAATAAAATACTGGATCTGAATATACCGGGCCGTGAAATTGAGATGAGCCGCCAAGAAGCTGAAGAGTTAGGCGCATTTGAAGAAAGCGCCTTATCTGAAACTGATGCAAGAGAGGCGATTGATATAGAAGACGAGCAGGAGGGTTAACCGATGGCCAGAGGTGACGACAAAGAGAAGAAACCATTCTATGAAGAAATTGCTGATCGTCTGATCAAACAGCTTGAGGAAGGAACCGCGCCATGGCAAAAACCATGGGAACCGGGTTCAAGCAGAATGCCGCATAACCCGGTTAGCGGTACTCGTTACAAGGGAGCCAACGCCCTATGGCTGGCTATGCAACAGCGTACAGATCCCCGCTGGATGACGTATAAGCAAGCCCAAAGCGTGAATGCGCAGGTTCAAAAGGGCGAAAAAGGTACGCTGGTTCAATACTGGAAGTTTACCGACACAATCCCCAAGCTCGACGATAAAGGGAAACCGGTACTGGATGATAACGGTAAGAAAAAAATGATTACCGTGAAACTTGATCGCCCAAAAGTCTTTTCCGCAGTGGTATTTAACGCGGAACAGATTCAAGGCTTACCGCCATTAGAAGTTAAGGCAACAAAACCCGATTGGGAACGCCATGAACGAGCCGAAAATATCTTGCAGGCCATGAGCGTACCTATCAAGCATGATCAAGCTGATGGCGCATTTTACCGCCCTTCTACAGATTCGATACACCTCCCGGAACGTAGCCAATTCCCCAGCGCCGATAATTACTATGCCACTGCATTGCATGAAGCTGGCCATTCAACCGGACACAAAAGCCGTCTGGATAGAGATTTAACCGGGCGATTTGGTTCTGAGTCCTACGCAAAGGAAGAACTGAGAGCTGAAATAGCCTCTTTGATGATTGGCGATGAATTGCAAATAGGCCATGACCCCGGACAACACGCCGCTTACGTTAAAAGCTGGGTGAAGGTTCTAAAGGATGATCCCAAAGAAATACTGAGGGCAGCAAAAGACGCTGAAGCTATTAGTTCCTACCTTTTGAGCCATGAGAAAGAAAAGGCGCAGGAAGCCCCTCAAAACGCACCAGAAAGCGATACAGACCAAAAAGAGGGTAATGATAGCGCATTGCCTTTAAAACTCGCTGAGAAGCTTGCAGAGCGTTTTAACAACGCAGAAGATCGGGCTAAATTCATGGAAAAGATACAGTCCAGACTTACCCACGAAAAACCAGATACGGAAATAAAAATAAAGGAAATTAATACGGTTGTAGTAAGCAAAAAAGGTCTAAAACAAGATACTGATTTAGAGCGTTAAAAAACAGGCGGGAAATAGCCCGCCTGTCTCCCCTCCCCTGTGCGGTTTCGTGCGCACGAAATTTATCGTTCTTCCTGATCGTTATCTCTATCTCTGCCAGTTGAATTTTGCTTTTTTCCGGGCTGCTGGCTTGCTAGTTTCTGACTAACTGCTTTGGCCATTTCATGTCGTTCCGTAGCCATAGGAGGCATGGTATTAACAAAATTCACAACATCAGCGGCAAGCTTTTTATCGCCCGGCTCTGAACTCTGGTTAAGTTCCTGCGCCGCCGATAGCCACCCTTTTCTAACTTCCTGCTGCCTTGTCTGTATTTTCTTTTCCCACGGTTTCGCTTTTGCAGGCTTTCCGGCCCTCGTATCTTTAAACTCTTCTACGATCTCTTTGATTTTGGCTTTATCGACTTCCGGGGTTAATCCACGCTTGCGAATATGAAGAATCGCCTGATCAATACCTTTTTTAACTACGCCACGTGTAGCGCGTGGTGTTGCTTCAGCTTCAACTCCCCTAGCGCGAAGTTCTTTAGCAAAACCTTCACGCCATATTTGAGGATCGCCTTTTTTCACATGTAAGCGCCTGCCATCGAAACCCAAGGTTTTTATACTGATATGAACATGCGGGTGATCAACGTCTTCATGAAGTGCAAAAACATACTGGTAGTTTTCGCCAAATTGTTTTTTTGCAAATGCCCTAGCCGATTCTTTGACGGCCTTAGCTTCCGTTCCTTTCGGCATGGATAGCACTACATTAGTAGTATCGCGCGTATTGGCACGTCGCTTACCTTGATCCTGAGTCCATTCCTTATGAACGGCTTTAACGTCGTCCTTTCCCTTCAATATTTCACCGCGTTCATTTTCAAGTTCCAGCTTCCCGTTTCGGCTGATGTAATCTAAATGGGCTTTAACGTGAGCTGGGCCTTTTGCATTGCCACTCACCTTAACCATCACTTCAGACGCACGATTAGCTATGCGACTAGCCTTACTTTTCAGGTCTGTAGTTTTGTTGGATTTAGTCTTTACTTTACCCTCAAGGAGTTTTGACAAGCTTTCAACGGCCATGGTTAACCTCCCCAACGATTCATGTTTCTATCAATAAGATTAGATACCTTGTCTCGATGGCCATCTATCTGTTCAAGCAGCCGATCTATTAATTCCTTGTTCAGCTTATCGCTATCACGAAACTCTACATTCAACGCTCTGGCTATCTGGTTCAGGTTTCTACCTATCGCGGCCAGCTCACGATTGGAACCCCGCAAAGCATTAACTTCGGCGTCAGTTAATACCGGTTCTTTGCTCAAGGTTGCCAACACTAAATTAGTAAGCCATGTGGTTCTGCTGGGAAACCCTTCAGCCTTAGCGCGTTCTGTCATGCTGTGAATATCTTTCGGTGACAAACGTATCGTTACTTTATCTGAACGTGGTTCTTCCAATCCTTTAGCTTCATTAGGCACTATTCCCGCCGTTACCTTTTCGAGCAACAGCCCCAACATATCGGATTCACTAACACCACGCTCATGACAAAAGGTTTGCCACTTCTCTTTTAATTCCGGCGTAACTCTCTTAACGATCCTCGGCATAAGCGGGCCTTTTACAATATGGGGGGATGGGGGGTATTATAGCAAAGCTGGTGCCATGCGCCAGCACTTTGCGAATCCTGCCCTAGCTATAACCCCCCATATCCTTTTCGTACGCACGAAAATTTTGCACGAATGGCTATTTCACGCCATCGGCTGCGCCTTGGCCCAAAATCAAAACCGGCTCAACAGGACCAGGGGCTGATTTGCGGCTATTGTTTTGGATTGTGCAATCCAAAGATGTTATAATTTGGAATGTGCAATCCAATAACAAAGAGCGCGATATACGCCAATGAAACCTACACAACAGACTTACGAAGAATTGCAGGTTGCTTATGACCATTTCAATGACGCACTTTTTGATGGTTCACTTCCCCCCTGCCTGATCACTCTCCAGCGGGAAAAGAAAACATATGGCTATTTCTCTGCCGAAAGGTTTGTTCACGCCAATGGAACCCGGACGGATGAAATAGCAATGAACCCCGCCTATTTTGCCGTATGCCCGCCAGAAGAAATTATGCAAACGCTTGTCCATGAAATGGCCCATCTCTGGCAATACCATTTTGGTAAACCCGGACGCCGTGGATACCACAATAAAGAGTGGGCTGATAAAATGGAGTCTATCGGTTTAATGCCATCTTCTACGGGGAAACCCGGCGGTGCCAGAACAGGTGATAGCATGGCCGACTATGCCATTGAAGGTGGCCAGTTCATGGATGAATACAACAAGCTTATGCAGGATGATTTTCGTATTTCATGGATGGATAGATTTCCAGCAAGGGATCGCCTTCTTGAGGCCATTGCATCTGGCAATGCTGACCAGTTCGCGGGTGACTTAGAAGCTATGGGGATTGAAGTTGGTGAAGATGGCGAGTTGACGATAAAGAATGAGAATAAATCAAACAGGATTAAATACACCTGCTCTATGTGCGAAACAAATATTTGGGGGAAGCCTGACCTGAATGTGATGTGTGGAGACTGTAACGTAGCCTTTGAAGTCGCTAACTGACGCGCTTCGCTTGTCGGCTATTGATGGAACCGTAACAGACTCGCTACGCTTGCTAGTTACGGCCCATCAACAGCGAATTTTAACGCCATAGATAAATCAATTGTATTTTTTGAACAGAAAATCAGCCAGCAACATAGCTGAGGGGGAAAGTGTCATTGTTAATATGATGGCAAGAGAATTTTCGTAGACGGTATTGTTGTACCACGTACACGCGAACCACACGACAGCCGGGATCATGAAAACCAACCCAATCATTGCAATTTTTTTGGCTTGGTTCGCCTTCTTATCCATGCTATCTCGTCTGTTTTTCCTTAATCGCTGCTGTTCTGCAATGGGTAGGTGACGGATTGAACTATCGAAGGATTCCAATTCATCAACCAACTTTTCCAGATCTCCATTCATTATTTCCCCCTCCTTAAAATACCTATAAAAGTGCTTTTGATAAATCCGGGCTTACCCTTCTTTCCTCGCAGCCAACTAAATAAGTTGGCTGGTATAGCTAATGCCAATACAGCAAACGTTACGCAAATAGCTACTACAGCCAAAAATGATTGGCTGTTTTTCAGGTAGGGATACGCCAGAAAAAGAATCAGGACTAAAGCGGCGATAACGCCGCTGATTAGCACTATGCGATTTTTCATAATTGCCCGCCTCAACCTTCAACAATGGCAACAACGCTAACGTCCTTTAAATCAATCTCGTCTTCACTGCCATCATCATCGTATTTAATCCAACCGAACCCATAAGAAGCTCGGCGGTTCGTGAGTAATCGCGCTGGGCGTTCATCATATTTAATCTGAACAATCGCCTTTTTAATTTTGTCGCTTGCCTCATCTGCGGCAATGATTTTACTGGCTTCATCCTCCAAATCAGAAGATGAGCCGCCGCTGATTGGTTCGCCGTCAATAACTAAAGGTTGTTGCTCTTCGCCCTTCTCCAGTTCGTCGCTATCGGCACCCCCTCCTATCCATGCGTTGGCATCGCTCGGCAGCTCCTGACCTTCTTCATTGTCGCCTGACGTATTCACGGCTTTAGATTCCGGCTCTTTGAGTGAATCACAAAAAGCCCGCACATCAGCAGTAGTTAGCTCGTCTTGTGCTTCGGAACAAAAAGCCTCTACTTCTTCAGCGTGTTTTTTATAGGCACGATGTAACAGGGCCATTGCCTGCATAGAGACAACACGGCCACTGTCGTACATATCGCGGATACAATCAGCCATATCAAAGAAAATAATATGATCTGATACAAACGATGCTGGCTTACCCAATCGGGCCGCGATGGCGCTTTTTTTATCGCCTTTCTCAATCCGGCGCTGGATAAACGTAGCGGTTTCAATTGGTGAAAGAGCTACGCGCTGAATGTTATCAACTGCATTATCAAATTCGTCGGCATCCTCATCAATGAACGCCAAAACATCAGGTAACTCGGCAAGTTCAGCAGCAGCACAACGGCGCTCACCGGCATTAAGAATATATTCCCCCGGTATATCTGGATGAGGTTTCAGACTTACCGGGTTTTTGTTACCGCGTGGTTTTCCAGTTGCCGGATTTACAGACTTCATTGAATCGGCCAGCTCACGGAGTTCCTGCGGGTCGATAGTCTTTCTGGCGTTATCTGCATCCTTATGAATTTTTTTCAGAGGCACACGGATAAGATTTCCTGCAAAACCTTCAGGTACGTCTGTTGAAGCCGCTGATTGAGTAGGGGCCGGGTCGCCTCCCATCAAAGCTGAAAAGTTATCCAGCCCGCTTAAATCCAATCCTTTTTTGGCGCTCATTTGGCAACCCCCATTTTTTCAAAAATGATCTTAAAAGCTTCCTGAAATTCTTTTCCTGCCTCACGTGCAGATGTTTTCTTTAACTGCCATACCGGAATACCTTCGGAAAGGGCTTCTGGAATTGATGAACGAATGCCGATCCGCGCTCTAATTAACAGATGAGCGTAATTCTCTACCAGATTCATTAATGTTTTTTTCTGGTCTTCAGAACGGGAGTTAAAGCGATTAGGTAACATGCCTAGGAAGTTCAGATCTGGATTCCATTTCGACTTAACACCAAAAATGGTTTGCAGCATTTTTGTAATACCATCAATGGAATATTCTTCCAGCTCTATTGGCGACAACACATGATTTGCAACGATAAGCGCCGCTGACATACGCAAACCAAGGGTAGGAGGGGTATCAATGACACAATGATCAAACTGAGACGCCAGCGCGGTAAGGTGGTCTTTAAAGGTTGACATAACCGTTAACGGGGCGCGTTCTATATCGGCCATCTTTGCATCAGCATTGATTAAAGTAATGCCTTCATTTGGCGTAATAGTTAACTGTTGTTCTTCAAAAAGTTGGCTTGCCTGAAGTGCCGCCACACCTCCAGCCTTTTCTAAAGTCTTACTGGCGTTACCCTGCGGATCAAGTTCAACAAAAAGCACTCTGTCGCCTCGTTCCTGAAGAGCCATAGCAAGATGTACGGCGATTGTAGATTTACCTACCCCGCCCTTCTGATTCGTCACTGTTATGATATTCATTCATTTCACCCTTAGCGTTTGCCTGTTTACGCGCCTCATCTTCCATAGCCCTTAACATAGGAACCATTGATGATGGTATACATAGCTCGATACGTTCCCAGCCTGCCGGTGGTTTGCCATGTAACTTGTGCGCTTCTCTAACTTTCTTCGTCATTGCCGCTATTGCTGTACGGCTTAATCCCGTTTCAATCACCATGTCATTTTGCTTTCTGCCATCAACCAAAATTGCTTTCACAATTTCTAAATTTGCTGGCTTTAGTGCGCGTGACAGGTTAGAAATGGCATGTTCAAATTCGGCCTGCGTTAGTCGTTTTTTCATTCAATGGATTAACCTCCGAAACTCAACGGCCTAACTGTGGCCTCCCCTTAAATATAAATCATCATCTGTTGATGTCAATAGATAATGATTCATTTTGCGGTTTCGTGCGCACGAAATTTATTGTTAACTCGCCGCCATTTCCAAGGCTCTACAATGCTTGATTGCGGATCAGACCATAGGCCAAGGCGTTTTTGCCTAGCGTCCTGTTCAAGGTCTAGCATGGCTGGATTAGTCGCCTGTTCACGGTATCTGTAGGCCCACGCCATACCGTTACTAACCTGAGATTCATTTACGTTGGTGTTATCTTCCTTAAAAACTGTACCTAACACGCGGTTATAGCGATCCTTTCCCTTTTCAACGATGGTTACTTGTTGACGAAAGATCATATCAGCCAGAAATTGACGGGATTTCTGCCCAAAAGGTTGCTTGCTTTCAGGGGCATCAATATCAACTAATCTCACCCTTATTGGCGTTTTATTAACTAAAACATCAACGGTATCACCGTCGATAATTCGTATTATTTCGCCATGAATATCAGCAATTGCATATTGCAACGGTAAAAATAAGAATAGAAAAATAATATTCCAACGCTTCAACATTAATTTTCGCCTCTTTGTTCATCTGATTCCCAAATAACACCGAACCCGGCTTTATAACAAAGTAACGCCCATGCCGCGTAAGGTATCCCGCCTTCTTTACACCAACGCCTAAATGTCCGGCTTCCCTTTCCTCTCCCTGTTTCACTTGGTAGACCTATGTATTTTGATGCGTCAACACCAGTAAACTTATTTCCTGATCGCTCTTCTACCAGACTTAACACCGCTTTGATTTCTTCACCTGTCGGAGGCGTCCAACCATCACTAAAAGGGAGTAAGGTTTCAGTTCTAATTACGTTGTTCAAAGTGTCTCTCCTGAAAGCCCCGCCGAAGCGGGGCAATAGGCTTAGACGGCCTGAAAGCCTGCGTTCTGCTCGCGTAATGCTTCCATCACCGCTTTAAACTCGCTCCCGGATAGGGGAGGAAGCTTAAAGGAGGTGTGGCTATCTATTGCCTTTTTAATCATCTCGGCCAATGCTAAAATATCATTGTTCATGGTTACTCTCTCGCGGGTTTAACGTGAACTTCCCTGTATGGTTGCAGCCATAACAGGGAACCTTTCAAAAGGCCCGCGTAAGCGGGCCACCTGAATCATTTAACGATGTGGCCACTCTCCCAAAGACGGATAGCCGTAGCTTTAGCCCAGCGATACCAGTCTTTACCGGCCTCTTTATACTGATGCCCTAAGCGAACAAGAAGCCAAGTTTCTTGTAGGAAGTCGTTCCGACCTGCGTCGATAGATTGACGTTCACTAATCATTTCATTGATGGCGTTGTTAATCTCGTTAGCCTCTTCAAAATTGCTGTTTTTCATCGGTATTCTCCGGTATTGACCGTAGCAACTTGCCCGGCCTTCATTTGTAATGATAGGCCAAAATGGCCTACCAGTCAATCAAAATAGTATACTTTGATAATGCGATAACCAAAAAAAACCCCGCTAATAGCGAGGTCAATTTTTATATGGGAAACTTAGCCCATAACAATCTTGATACTGGCACCACAGGCCGCCGCGTATCGTTCAAGTGTTGTGACACTGGCTTTACTGGCGTTTTTTTCTAATTTACTTACGGCTGGCTGAGTAATCCCCATACGTTCAGCGACTTGGGTACTATTGATACCAGCTCTGCGGCGCAGATCAGCCAAAAGTTCCTGTAACTCTTCCTCTTTCTTCTCTGCAAGATAAGCGGCCATTACATCAGGGTTCTGTAAGGCTTTAGCCTTCACTTCAGCATAAGGGATACCTTTAACTTTCATCTGTCAGTTCCTCCAGTCTCTTTAATGCTAATTGGATCTCTGCCGGTGGCGTCCTAGGTGTCTTTTTAACAAACGTGCGCAAGATATATATCTTTTTCCCTTTAGCGAAAGCAAAAAAGGTACGTGTAATATCTTTTTTACCCGCTCTTAACTCAAAAAGGCCATCTTGAATAATATCCGTATGTGGATAACGCAACTGATTACCTTGGGCCTCAAGTTTATCCAGTGCAGCAAACGCTTTCCCTTGCATTGGACTATCAAGATCCAAAATTTCCTGTTGTGCTTCCGGGTGAAAAATCAATTCAAACACAAAGCGGCCTCTTTTCCGTATACCATTATTTATGAATGTGCCACCCAACACTTAGCACCATCGTAATCATTCCCACCTTCGGCAATAAAAACGTTCTCATCGACATCAACGGCAATTACGCCGGGCCGCTCATGCTGTGCATCACGAAGGCAATTTTTCCAACCATAAACCTGACCATCCCAAATCATCACAATCCCTGAATGGGCATGTTCAACATTCTGTGTACGCCACCGCTGCGCAATATCAACATAGCTCATCGTATAGTCTCCAGACTCATCAACTCACTAGGGCAATCATAACCTATAAGCTATCATAACTCAAGGGTTATGCATAACATAAAAGCTATGATAGTGATCTCTTCCCACACAAGTATTGATCCTGAAAGATCGGAAAAAGGATCAAAGCGTAACAGGGCAGGGGCTACGCCATTAGTAATAGGGGGGTAACTTGTCTCAATAGATCTAGGCTGATTTAGCGGCCATTTGGCCATGACAAGTAATAGGGGAGGGAGTTGTCTCACTGCCTGATGGTTTGCCCAATCTGTACCATTTAGCGCGGCTCATTCCTAACACTTCCCACGGTTTCTGTTTAGTCAGTGAATTAGCTTCGTAAACATCACGCTCAACGGCTCCAGCAGCTCTGCGGCGTTCCTCGTCACGCTTTCTGTCTCGTGCGCGTCTACGCTCTAACGCTTCATTTTTAGAAATGATAGTTTTTAGCTGGCGTTGCTCTTCATCTGTAATTTGAAACAGGTTGATTAGAGTGTCATTTTTTGGCGTGTAGAGTGGTGAAAATTCCTTGCCCCCGAAAGATACCTTCTCACCGGCTTCATACTGCTTTGCTTTGCTGTACAGCGTCATTAACTCTTGTGAACGGTAAGACCATGCAGGGGAGATCTCCGTGGCCAGTGCGGCCGCTTCGTGATACATCTGCGTTGAATTTGTCGCCCCGGACAACAGCAAAAAATTAATACGCCAAAATAAATGACGCATCCTTTCCCCTTCCGCTAACCCGCCGCGCAGCTCGTCCAGCTTGCGCAAATCTTCAAGCCTATCCCATGCAAGCTGACGACCGCTAAAACCTCTGAGGTTGCTTTGTCGGCCTCCGGGCAGCAATTGAAGTTTCTGTTCTGCTTTTGTCTGGCGTTGCTTTTCAATATCCCAGCGAGCCACCGGCAATAACATTTCAGCAAGGTACTCGAAGTTATAACGGATTGGTGCGCCATCACGTTCTAGAACGCTTACTACACGGCAAATATTGCCGCTCTTAGTGTTAACCGTATTAACCAATCGTAAAACCCGGCTGGCGTCTTTAGCTGCGGGATCAGCCCCTAGCGAGGAAAGTTTAGATACTAAATGCTTTTGGCAAGCATTCCAGCGCGGTAGCGCGGCACGTGGCAAGGTTCCTTCAAGTAGCCATTTAGCCTGAATACCACGCCCGGAATAGACCATAAAGGAGGGTTCTGGTATGCCTTCTTGTTGACAGAAATAGTTGATTGCAGCGGCCAAAGCTTCAGGTGTTCTACCCTGCGCCCAACTCATCTTGTAGGTATCTATATCGACAAAAAGCAACCCCAAACGTAAGAGGTTTACTACACGCCGGTTAGGACGCATAAATTCAGCTTGGGTTATCCATGTATCGCGTGAGGTATCGACCATGCTAAGAACGGTGGCCATCTCACTTAATGGGTAAGAAGATTGGCGTTTACCCGTTGGCCACTGAGCCAGTACAGAAAAGAAACCATGCCGCCCGGAATTGTGATAAGTCTCCGCTTCGTCGGCTGGATTAAAAAGCGCCAGTTGTGATGTAGCCACGTCTACCCCTTAGACTTGCCAAGAGGCACAACACCGCTATAATAGAGGTGTTGTAACCCTTAGCCTATGTCAGGCAATAATAGTTGTGTTGCAGCCTGCCAGCTTTAGAACACAACTTTGAATTTTAAGCCCCGTTTGTTGACCTTCCCGCCAAGTCGGATCAGCATCGGGGTTTTACCTTTTTAGGCCGCCAGTAATTGAAAAGGGCGCGCCTTATCTATTCTGCTGCGGCGATCTTCTGAATGCAGTGCATCCCATAAATCGACTTTCTTCTGCAAATCCAGCCAAAAATCAGGATTGTTACCAAAGACTTTTGCAAGGATGAGCGCGGAATCTATTGTTATGGCCACTTTTCCATGACAGAGCTGATTAACGTGCTTTCTCGTCCATCCGGTATAGGTGGCCAACGCCGTTTGGCTAATTCTGTTCGGTTCTAAGAACTGAGAAAGCAGAACGTCACCCGGCGTTGCCGGTCTTAATACTTGTGTCTGGTTCATGCTTCACCTCGATAATCAAAACGGTACAGATTGAAGTGTAACCTATAAGGTAAACATGTCAAACTGATCTTTATTTTGGATTGCACAATCCAAAAATGAGATAATTTAGCTGAAATGACCTCTATTTAACATAATGGATCTTATCGGCACCACGCCTGTAGCTCCCATATTCTAATGTCACTTTTAACCCATTTAGTGATGTCACTTTTTCTGGCATAAAGGATCCAATCCTCAGGCCATGGAGACATCAGGATGGGGTCGTCTCAGAAAACGGAAAATAAAGCACGCTAAGCCGGTGGCAGCGGTCGCAATGGCCTAAACTTCCCCGCACCGACCTTGGCGCTGCTGCGCCATAGGTAATCGCCGGTCAGGTTGATGTGCTCCCACCCCAGCGGCGACAGATATTGCAACAATGTGTCGTCCAGCGCCGTGCCGTTGCCACGCAAAGCACTGGTGGCACGCTCCAGATATACCGTGTTCCACAACACGATGGCCGCCGTCACCAGATTGAGGCCGCTGGCCCGGTAGCGCTGCTGCTCAAAACTGCGGTCGCGGATTTCACCCAATCGGTAGAAGAAGACCGCCCTGGCCAGCGCGTTGCGCGCCTCGCCCTTATTCAGCCCCGCATGGACGCGGCGGCGCAGCTCCACGCTTTGCAGCCAATCCAAAATGAACAGCGTGCGCTCGATGCGCCCCAGCTCGCGCAACGCCACGGCCAAGCCGTTCTGGCGCGGGTAGCTGCCGAGTTTGCGCAGCATCAGCGAAGCCGTTACCGTGCCTTGCTTGATGGAGGTGGCCAGCCGCAGAATTTCATCCCAATGGGCGCGTATTTGCTTGATGTTCAGCCTGTCGCTGCTAATCATCGGCTTGAGCGCGTCATAGGCGGCATCGCCCTTGGGGATGAATAGCTTGGTTTCGCCCAAGTCACGGATACGCGGCGCGAAGCGAAATCCCAGCAAATGCATCAAGCCAAACACGTGATCGGTGAAGCCTGCCGTGTCGGTGTAGTGTTCCTCGATGCGCAAGTCCGACTCGTGGTACAGCAGGCCATCAAGCACGTAAGTTGAATCACGAATGCCCACGTTGACCACCTTGGCACTGAAGGGCGCGTACTGGTCGGAGATATGGGTGTAGAAAGTCCGTCCTGGACTGCTTCCATACTTCGGGTTGATATGACCAGTGCTTTCTGCTTTGCTGCCGGTTCTGAAGTTCTGGCCGTCCGACGATGACGTGGTGCCGTCACCCCAGTTGCCGGCGAAGGGTTGCCGAAACTGCGCATTCACCAGCTCGGCCAGCGCCGTCGAATAGGTTTCATCGCGGATGTGCCAGGCTTGCAGCCAAGACAGCTTGGCGTAGGTGGTGCCAGGGCAGGACTCGGCCATTTTGGTCAGACCCAGGTTGATCGCGTCGGCCAGGATCGTCGTCAACAGCAAGGTTTTGTCCTTGGCCGTGTCGCTGGTCTTCAGGTGTGTGAAGTGGCGGGTGAAGCCCGTCCATTCATCGACCTCCATCAGCAACTCGGTGATTTTGAGGTGCGGCAGCAGCATAGCTGTCTGGTCGATCATGGCTTGCGCGGCGTCTGGTACTGCCGCGTCCAGCGGCGTGATCTTCAGGCCTGACGCGGTGGTGATGATGGCATCCGGTAAGTCGTTGGCCGCAGCCATGCGGTTGACTGTGGCGAGTTGCGCCTCCAACAATTCCAACCGGTCATGCAGGTATTGGTCGCAGTCGGTGGCCACTGCCAGCGGCAATTCGCTGGCCAGCTTCAAAGTGGCGAACTTCTCGACCGGCACCAGGTATTCGTCGAAGTCCTTGAACTGGCGAGAACCCTGCACCCAGACATCACCGGAGCGCAGCGCGTTCTTCAGCTCCGACAGGGCGCATAACTCGTAGTAACGCCGGTCGATGCCGTCGTCGGTCAGAACCAGCTTTGCCCAGCGCGGCTTGATGAATGCGGTTGGCGCATCGGCGGGCACCTTGCGCGCGCTGTCGCTGTTCATGCCGCGCAGCATGTCGATGGCATCGAGCACACCCTTGGCGGCGGGCGCAGCCCGCAATTTGAGCACGCCCAGGAACTGCGGCGCGTAGCGGCGTAGCGTGGCATAGCTTTCACCGATGTGGTGCAGGAAATCAAAGTCGGCAGGCCGCGCCAATGTTTGCGCTTCGGTGACGCTGGCGGCGAAGGTGTCCCAGGGCATAACGGCCTCGATGGCGGCGAACGGATCGCTGCCGCTTTGCTTGGCCTCAATCAACGCTTGACCGATGCGCCCATACATCCGCACCTTGTCGTTGATCGCCTTGCCGGAAGCCTGGAACTGCTGCTGATGCTTGTTCTTGGCCGCGTTGAACAGCTTGCCGATGATGCGATCGTGAAGGTCGATGATTTCATCGGTGACGGTGGCCATGCCTTCGATGGCCAGCGCTACCAGCGTGGCATAGCGTCGTTGCACCTCGAACTTTGCCAGATCAGCAGGCGTCATCTGGCCACCTTCACGAGCGATTTTGAGCAGGCGGTTCTGGTGAACCTGCCGCTCGATGCCTGCGGGCAGATCAAGTGCTTGCCAGGATTTCAGGCGCTCAATATGTTCGAGCATGTGGCGAGAGTTCGGTTTGGCAGGCGACTGGCGCAGCCATGCCAGCCACGTCACTTTACTGCCGTCCTTGCGCTTGAGAAGTTCGTCCAGGCGCTGACGGTGGGGTGATAACAAAGAATCGGTCAGCGCCGCGTAAATGCGTCGGTTGGCACGGGTGATGGCCTCGGCGCTTGCGCGCTCGATGGCATTCATGGCGGGCAGGATAATGCTCTGCCGCCGCAGATTCTCGACAAGTGCGCTCGCCAGCACGATGCCTTTGTCGGTCTGCAAGGCCAGCTCGGTCAATGTATGCACGGCTTGCCGATAGTGGCTCATGGTGAAGGGCTTGAACCCAAAAACCGTTTGCAGCTCGACCAAGTGCTCCCGCCGTGTCTGTTCGCGCTGGCCGTACTCGCTCCAACTTTCCACTGGCATCTTGAGTTGCGCGGCCACCATGCGCAACAGGGGCGGAAACGGAGGCTCATCGACGCCCAAAAAGGTGCCAGGGAATCGCAAGTAGCAAAGCTGCACAGCGAAGCCCAATCGATTCGCGGCGCCGCGACGCTGACGGATCACCGACAGGTCGGTTTCGTTGAACGTGTAGTGCCGTATCAGTTCGTCTTTGGCATCTGGCAGTGCCAGCAGGCTTTCGCGCTCGGTGGCGGACAGGATTGAGCGGCGTGGCATGGTCAGTCTTCCCGCAGGTACTGGTACAAGGTTTCGCGGCTGATGCCGAAGTCACGGGCCACCAAGGTTTTTTGGTCGCCTGCCGCAACTCGCCGTTTCAACTCGGCAATTTGTTCGCTGTTCAGCGATTTCTTTCGTCCCCGGTAGGCACCGCGCTGCTTGGCCAGCACGATTCCCTCGCGCTGACGTTCGCGGATCAGGGCGCGCTCGAACTCAGCGAAGGCTCCCATGACCGACAGCATCAGATTGGCCATCGGTGAGTCCTCGCCGGTGAACTTCAGCCCTTCTTTGACGAACTCCATGCGCACGCCCCGTTGTGTCAGCCCTTGGACGATGCGGCGCAGGTCATCAAGGTTGCGTGCCAGCCTGTCCATGCTATGCACCACCACGGTGTCGCCCTCGCGGACGAAGGCCAGCAGCCTTTCCAGCTCGGGACGCTGGGTGTCCTTGCCAGAAGCCTTGTCGGTGAACACCCGCGCCACCTGAACACCCTCCAATTGCCGTTCCGGGTTCTGGTCGAAGCTGCTGACGCGGACATAGCCGATGCGTTGACCTTGCAAGATGCCTCCAAAGGCAAAAGTGTCAGGATGACATCTATTACCTTTGACGGAATATGTCAATCAATAGGAAATTTAACTCTATTCTGACATCGTTTGCACATGGCATCTGACATCAAGTTAGGGTATGCCTCAATCTGACGGCTGCGAACCGCCAGGGACAGGCGCAATGTCAGATTCTGTCGCGGCCTTGGCGCGTGCCTGGAAGCGTTCATAGCAATCCAGCCCGCAGAAATGTTCGACGTATTCCGCGCCTTCCGGGGTGAAGGCGGCATCGAGCGGAATTTCTTTGCAGCATACGCAGCAGGTGGTGCAACTGGCAGTGTTCGGGGCGTTTGCGTTCATGGTGGTACTCCTCCAGATTGGTAGCGAAGCTCAAAGCTGCCCACTCTCGGCTGGCTGGGAAGCGGTCATGATCTTCCCTTGAAGGCCCGCAGCAGCCGCGTCACAGACAGGACAAACAAGCCGGTCAGCGTGAGGGCTGCAATACCCCAGTGCTCCCCGATGAACGCGCCGGCCGTCGTGCCGGCTAGCACAATGGCGAGAATCGGCAAATGGCAGGGACAGGTGAGCACGGCCAGCGCGCCCCACAAGTAGCCGGTGATCGGTTTGTGCGTCTCAGACGGCAAGTGCTCTGGGCTGTTCATGGCAGACTCTCCGCGTGCTGTGCCGGTTCGGTTGGCATGGCGGCCAGTTGCATTTCGAGGCTGGCCAGGGCCTCGCGCCGACGCTCGACGAGTTGCCGCAACACGGCAAGCTGCGCAGACGCACCGTCACCGTCCGCAGCATCCAGCGCCCGGCACAGCCGCGCCAGTGCGTCCAGGCCGATACCCGCTTCGAAGGCAGCCCGTACAAAGCGCAGCCGTTGCAACGCGGTGTCATCGAACAAGCCGTAGCCGCCCGTGGTGTACGCGACCGGCCGTAGCAATCCGCGCAGCAGGTAGTCGCGCACGATATGCACGCTCACCCCGGCATCAAGGGCCAGCCGGGACACTGTGTAGGCGCTCATTGAACACCTCCTTTTCCTCATCCGGCGCAGCACGAAAGCTGCTTCACGTCCTTGCTGAAGGTCTGCGCCGCGAGCTTCAGCCCTTCGACCATGGTCAGGTAGGGGAACAATTGGTCGGCCAGTTCCTGCACGGTCATACGGTTGCGAATGGCGAGCACCGCCGTCTGGATCAGTTCACCCGCTTCCGGGGCCACCGCTTGCACGCCGATGAGCCGTCCGCTACCTTCCTCGATGACCAGCTTGATGAAGCCGCGTGTGTCGAAGTTGGCAAGCGCACGCGGCACGTTATCCAGTGTTAGCAGGCGACTGTCGGTCTCGATCCCGTCGTGATGTGCTTCCGCCTCGCTGTAGCCCACGGTGGCGACCTGCGGGTCGGTGAACACCACGGCCGGCATTGCGGTCAGGTCCAGGGCCGCATCGCCGCCAGTCATGTTGATCGCCGCACGAGTGCCGGCCGCTGCCGCCACATAGACGAACTGCGGCTGGTCGGTGCAGTCGCCGGCCGCGTAGATGTTCGGGCTACTGGTGCGCATGCCCTTGTCGATGACGATGGCCCCCTGCGCATTGACGGCTACCCCCGCCGCTTCCAATGCCAGGCTGCGCGTGTTCGGTGTCCGGCCGGTGGCGACCAGCAGCTTGTCGGCGCGCAATTCACCGTGCGTGGTGGTCAGCACGAATTCACCGTCCATATGGGCGACCTGGCTGGCTTGCGTGTGCTCCAGCACCTCGATGCCCTCGGCACGGAAAGCGGCTGTCACCGCCTCGCCGATGGCCGGGTCTTCACGGAAGAACAAGGTATTGCGCGCCAGGGCCGTGACCTTGCTGCCCAGCCGGGCAAGGGGTTTGAGGGCCAATGGGGCGAAAACCTACGCTAAGCGACAGGAAATAAAATAAAAACATTATTAAACAATTAGTTGCTCTACCATAATAAGATGCAATCAGTGACTACCACCGACCACTGTTATGATTCGGTGGCAGTTCACTTATAGGTTATCCTACTTGAGACTCACGATAATTATTCTTTATGAAGCTATGGAAAAATTTACCGTGTGATTCTGCCCCATCAAACTCGTACCAACTTGTAAGCGAGAAATCATAGTAGTTCCAGACAGCACCACTATTAAATTCAATCTCTAATGTAGAAATAGATTCATCGTACCCGATACTCCGAATCATGCTTGATGAAATACTTCTTCTTTCCATTTTTACACTCCTTTGGTTAGATTTTCTGTTCACGTATTTTAGTCACAACGGTTTTATAGTTATCAGCATCTTGAGGGAATTCTTTTGTCCAACATTCGATCAACTTCGGATCTTCACTGGTTGGTCTTGGATGATTCAATTTCAATCTAACTCGAGATGGAATTTTTATAGCTTCACCTGAAATAACGGCCTCACCTATACGCAAAGATGCTAGAAGGTCCATAAGACTATTTAGATTATCGGGCGCCGATGATTTCACTATAGATTGGTCACTTGAATTGGTAAGCCGAAGAGCTATCAGCGTGCCAATTTGGGAAATTATAGTCTCCGACAACTCTGAGGGGCGTTGAGAAATAACTAATGCTCCTACGCCAAATTTTCTACCCTCTTTAAATATTTTTTCAACCGCAGCTTTTGAATAATTACTCTTATCATTTTTTCCTAGATACGTATGAGCTTCCTCGAATGCTAAGAGCAGTGGTCTTTGCTTACCGGTATATGATTCTTTACGTCCCCAAAACATGCTGTCGTAAACAAACCGTGTAATCAAGCCTATAGTTATGTCTAGTACTTCAAATGGGACACCGCTAAGATCTAGTATTGTTAATCTCTGCTCACATCCTATCCAATCCGCTAGTAAATCATGCAAATCTTTTTCAGAATCTGCCGTTTTATAATCTCCAGGATTGAACAAAAAATCATATCTCGTATCTCTTAGCCGAGAAAGTAATTTTTTCTCATAAGAAAAATACTCCATATGTTTAGACTTATAAGGTGCTGTACTACTCATTGAATAAGGCTCAAATGTCGCTGGTGTCAATGTTTCTGCGTCTCCAGCATTCTTTTCTTGAGCAGTTTTCTTGGTTTGCTCATCTTTCGTTGTAGAAGAAAATGATGCGTTAAGACACCAATTCATCTCATGCCATAACCGCCTTGCGCTAAAAGGAATAGGCGAATCCGCTGTAACAAGATCTACATTAACAACACCGGCCTTTAAATTTATATTTTCTTTCTTTAGTTCAGTTACGAGGTCCCTCAGTAAACGATATTCTATTTTCTGCTCATCACGATGATCGGCACCTACTAAGAAATATGCTAGTTCTTCAAAGGTCATCAACCAGAAAGGTATTATTAATGGAGAACCTTCTTCGTTAATTTTAAGAACCTTGGCATCGGGAAAAGCAGAGGAATATTCGCCATGTGGGTCTACCAATATAATCCTTGAACCAACATAACCATGTAGAATAGATTTCAGAATACTGACAGTAGTATTGGATTTTCCGCTACCTGTTGATCCCAAAATACCACAGTGACGTAAAATTAAATTATGAGTATCTACATAAACACCTAAATTTTCAGATGAAGAATGTTTCCCAATTTCAATGGAACCAGCATCCTTTTCCCCATAGATTTCAAATAGGTCGTGTTCAATTACAAGATGTACTTCATCACCTATTGTAGGATAAGTACCCACTCCTTTCTCAAACTCACTGTCACCTATTTTTTCTCCAATTAGTTGTACTGAAAGGAATTTTGAGCTCACTCTATGCTCATCATCACTGCTATCTGCAAATGGTCTGTCACTTACCGCAGCAACGATAGCGTAGATAGTAATATTTCCCATTGGCATTTTTACAAATGTGCCGATCTGACCAATTTTATACAATCGACCATTAATTATTGGCGCTGCGGAAGGTATTTCTGATGAAACTTCCACCTCTACAGTACTGGAATCCACACGAATAACCTTTCCTAAATATGTAGAGTCAGTCTTCATTTATAGATACCTCAATCTCGCTGCTACGGCCAGAATTTCCAACTAAGAACTCAACCAAATAGTTAAAATCGCCAAGCAAGAACTGTTCATCTTCGGTATTCCAAAAACCATCACACTTTTCTTTGTTTTTTAGCTCGGATTGATCAAGTGACCATTTCCCTAACGTTCCGTTTATAATCGCAGTAGTTGGTCCGAATACAGACAAATTTAGATATCCAGCCGAGAGTGAATGCAATTTTTTGACTTCACTGTCTGCATAAAAAAAGACAACAACACTAAGTCTGTTGTTTTGCCTTAAACAATTAAAAATAATTTCATTTATATGCTGATCTAAAAAAGAATATCCAGTGAAAATGAATAAGAGCTCGCCACTAAGCAGATAGTTTTTAAGGCGGTCGAAGTAAACCAAAAACGGTTGCCTACGTGATAGGTCATATTTTTCTTTTGATGGATAGATGACTATCTCATTTTTCTCTTCTTCAATTTTATCTATTTTCCCAAGGCGTATAACTTTATGCGATTTAAGATTGTCTCTTTTTTTCCAAAACCAGCTAAGAGAACCATGTATCTTCCATAATCGAATCCAGTTCTGAGTTAGGTCGTTTCTACGAACGAGTGTTTCGACACTTTCTTGCCAAAAAAATGGTTCGTAAGAACCAACAAAACCATCAAAATATGGTGCGCGAATAGCTTCGAGGGATTTCTCTATTACCAGATCATAATTTGTAGTAAAAATTTCTTTTGAAAAATCTCTGTTTTGCATGTTTAACCATGCGAAAAATTTCTTTGGTGCAGTCAGATTAGCGTCGGCTTCTTTTTCTGTAATTATATTATAAATATTTTTACAAATTTCAACATCCAGATCACGTGCGTTTATGCCAGAAACTCCGAGGAATTCTCTATCAGGCCTTTCTTCAGTAATTTCTCGAATCCGTCTTATCTGATTAAGAATATCTTCAATGCTAATTGTTTCATCAGGCTTAGATAAGTCAGTTTTAATAACATTAAAATAATCCAACAATGGTTCTGTTAATGCACTTTCGACCTGAACAGTCAATTGAGATATATTTGGCAAGCCTAAAGCGCAGGAGGTACCGGCCCCCATAAAGAAACCAATGTTTTTAGCGTAGGATAGTTGACTTTTTAGCTCACGAATTTCTTTAATTAGATTTATTTCTTCCATAGCTTTTAATTCCTTATCATAATTTGTTGTATGACTTGTTCTCTGCTTATAATAGTTCTTTTTAAATCATGATTAATATTATCTTTCTGATGATTTTTGATTATTTTCAGATTTTTTTAGCCGAAAATAAGTAGCCCGAGAAACCCCTGTTTTTTCTAGAATTATTTTTTCTGATTGCTTTTGATTGATAAGTTGTCTGACAAGTGCTGCTTTCGAGTGCGGCTTCCGTCCAAATTTGACACCGGATGCCATCGCAACAATTCTGCCGTCATTAGTACGTTCCAGAATACGTTCTCGTTCTGCTTCTGCAACAGCTGCCAAAATTTGAATCACCATTTTCCCCATAGTTCCTTCTGTACTTAGTCCGTTCTCCAGAAAACGAATGGCTATTCCCTTTTTATAGCAAGCATCAACAATGTGGATCATGTCTGCGGTATTGCGGCCAAGCCGATCCATTTTGGTACAAATAATGATGTCATCCTTTTCTGCACGGGCGAGCAGTCGCTGTAACCCTTCGCGCTCATCCGTGGCTCCTGACATCATATCAGTAAAAATCCGGTCATCTCTGACACCGACAGATTTCAGTTCCGTGATCTGTACCGTCAGTTTCTGATGGCTGGTTGATACTCTTGCATATCCCAGTAATGCCATATTGGTCTCACAAATCGATATTGATACTGCGTAGTATCATAAAGTATAAATCGCGATTTTTGATACTCATGTTTGACGTCGTTTTGAGCGGTCTCAAAACTTATAACATTTCGGACGGTTGCAAAAATGTTACTAAATGCCCGTCAGGCAGGGAGGCCGATATGCCCGTTGACTTTCTGACCACTGAGCAGACTGAAAGCTATGGCAGATTCACCGGTGAACCGGATGAGCTTCAGCTGGCACGATATTTTCATCTTGATGAAGCAGACAAGGAATTTATCGGAAAAAGCAGAGGTGATCACAACCGTCTGGGCATTGCCCTGCAAATTGGATGTGTCCGTTTTCTGGGCACCTTCCTCACCGATATGAATCATATTCCTTCCGGCGTCCGGCATTTTACCGCCAGACAGCTCGGGATTCGTGATATCACCGTTCTTGCAGAATACGGTCAGAGGGAAAATACCCGCCGTGAGCATGCAGCGCTGATACGTCAGCACTATCAGTATCGTGAATTTGCCTGGCCCTGGACATTTCGCCTTACCCGTCTTTTATATACCCGGAGCTGGATAAGCAACGAACGTCCTGGCCTGCTTTTCGATCTGGCGACAGGGTGGCTTATGCAACATCGTATTATTCTCCCCGGAGCCACTACGCTGACCCGGTTGATTTCAGAGGTAAGGGAAAAGGCGACGTTGCGCCTGTGGAACAAACTGGCACTGATACCGTCAGCCGAACAACGTTCACAGCTGGAGATGCTGCTGGGGCCAACTGATTGCAGCCGCCTGTCTTTACTGGAATCACTGAAAAAAGGCCCTGTGACCATCAGTGGTCCGGCGTTTAATGAAGCAATTGAACGCTGGAAAACTCTGAACGATTTTGGCTTGCATGCTGACAACCTGAGTACACTCCCGGCTGTGCGCCTGAAAAATCTCGCACGTTATGCTGGTATGACTTCGGTGTTCAATATTGCCAGGATGTCACCGCAGAAAAGGATGGCGGTTCTGGTTGCCTTTGTCCTTGCATGGGAAACGCTGGCGTTGGATGATGCACTGGACGTTCTGGACGCCATGCTGGCCGTTATCATCCGTGACGCCAGAAAGATTGGGCAGAAAAAACGGCTCCGCTCGCTGAAGGATCTGGATAAATCTGCATTGGCGCTCGCCAGCGCATGTTCGTACCTGCTGAAAGAAGAAACACCGGACGAATCGATTCGTGCTGAGGTGTTCAGCTACATCCCCAGGCAAAAGCTGGCTGAAATCATCACGCTTGTCCGTGAAATTTCCCGGCCCTCAGACGATAATTTTCATGAAGAAATGGTGGAGCAGTACGGGCGCGTTCGTCGTTTCCTGCCCCATCTGCTGAATACCGTTAAATTTTCATCCGCACCTGCCGGGGTTACCACTCTGAATGCCTGTGACTACCTCAGCCGGGAGTTCAGCTCACGGCGGCAGTTTTTTGACGACGCACCAACGGAAATTATCAGTCGGTCATGGAAACGGCTGGTGATTAACAAGGAAAAACATATCACCCGCAGGGGATACACGCTCTGCTTTCTCAGTAAACTGCAGGATAGTCTGAGGCGGAGGGATGTCTACGTTACCGGCAGTAACCGGTGGGGAGATCCCCGAGCAAGATTACTACAGGGTGCTGACTGGCAGGCAAACCGGATTAAGGTTTATCGTTCTCTGGGACACCCGACAGACCCGCAGGAAGCAATAAAATCTCTGGGTCATCAGCTTGATAGTCGTTACAGACAGGTTGCTGCACGTCTTGGCGAAAATGAGGCTGTCGAACTCGATGTTTCTGGCCCGAAGCCCCGGTTGACAATTTCTCCCCTCGCCAGTCTTGATGAGCCGGACAGTCTGAAACGACTGAGCAAAATGATCAGTGATCTGCTCCCTCCGGTGGATTTAACAGAGTTGCTGCTCGAAATTAACGCCCATACCGGATTTGCTGATGAGTTTTTCCATGCTAGTGAAGCCAGTGCCAGAGTTGATGATCTGCCCGTCAGCATCAGCGCCGTGCTGATGGCTGAAGCCTGCAATATCGGTCTGGAACCACTGATCAGATCAAATGTTCCTGCACTGACCCGACACCGGCTGAACTGGACAAAAGCGAACTATCTGCGGGCTGAAACTATCACCAGCGCTAATGCCAGACTGGTTGATTTTCAGGCAACGCTGCCACTGGCACAGATATGGGGTGGCGGAGAAGTGGCATCTGCAGATGGAATGCGCTTTGTTACGCCAGTCAGAACAATCAATGCCGGACCGAACCGCAAATACTTTGGTAATAACAGAGGGATCACCTGGTACAACTTTGTGTCCGATCAGTATTCCGGCTTTCATGGCATCGTTATACCGGGGACGCTGAGGGACTCTATCTTTGTGCTGGAAGGCCTTCTGGAACAGGAGACCGGGCTGAATCTAACCGAAATTATGACCGATACAGCAGGTACCAGCGAACTTGTCTTTGGCCTTTTCTGGCTGCTGGGATACCAGTTTTCTCCACGCCTGGCTGATGCCGGTGCTTCGGTTTTCTGGCGAATGGGCCATGATGCCAACTATGGCGTGCTGAATGATATTGCCAGAGGGCAATCAGATCCCCGAAAAATAGTCCTTCAGTGGGACGAAATGATCCGGACCGCTGGCTCCCTGAAACTGGGCAAAGTACAGGCTTCAGTGCTGGTCCGTTCATTGCTGAAAAGTGAACGTCCTTCCGGACTGACTCAGGCAATCATTGAAGTGGGGCGCATCAACAAAACGCTGTATCTGCTTAATTATATTGATGATGAAGATTACCGCCGGCGCATTCTGACCCAGCTTAATCGGGGAGAAAGCCGCCATGCCGTTGCCAGAGCCATCTGTCACGGTCAAAAAGGTGAGATAAGAAAACGATATACCGACGGTCAGGAAGATCAACTGGGCGCACTGGGGCTGGTCACTAACGCCGTCGTGTTATGGAACACTATGTATATGCAGGCAGCCCTGGATCATCTCCGGGCGCAAGGTGAAACACTGAATGATGAAGATATCGCACGCCTCTCCCCGCTTTGCCACGGACATATCAATATGCTCGGCCATTATTCCTTCACGCTGGCAGAACTGGTGACCAAAGGACATCTGAGACCATTAAAAGAGGCGTCAGAGGTAGAAAACGTTGCTTAACGTGAGTTTTCGTTCCACTGAGCGTCAGACCCCAATACGTGCGCAACAACCGTCTTCCGGAGCCTGTCATACGCGTAAAACAGCCAGCGCTGGCGCGATTTAGCCCCGACGTATCCCCACTGTTCGTCCATTTCCGCGCAGACGATGACGTCACTGCCCGGCTGTATGCGCGAGGTTACCGACTGCGGCCTGAGTTTTTTAAATGGCGGAAAATCGTGTTGAGGCCAACGCCCATAATGCGGGCGGTTGCCCGGCATCCAACGCCATTCATGGCCATATCAATGATTTTCTGGTGCGTACCGGGTTGAGAAGAGGTGTAAGTGAACTGCAGTTGCCATGTTTTACGGCAGTGAGAGCAGAGATAGCGCTGATGTCCGGCGGTGCTTTTGCCGTTACGCACCACCCCGTCAGTAGCTGAACGGGAGGGACAGCTGATAGAAACAGAAGCCACTGGAGCACCTCAAAAACACCATCATACACTAAATCAGTAAGTTGGCAGCATCACCGGTTTGCTATCCAGGGACATTACTGGCGGGAAGTCAGTATTGAACAACTGGTCGCCGATGATATTGCCATGTAAAAAAAGCCGGGAATTCCCGGCTTTTTAACGTCACTTAATTATAAACTAATTCCCACGTTGCCCAGCTGGTAATCGGCCCGCTGGTGGCGCTTTTCGGCGTTGGCGAAACATAGCCAACGTAATAGGTGAACAGGCCGCCGCTGACCGCGCTTTCCTGCAAACGCACCTGATTTTGCTGCGGGTCCGCCGGGACAATTTTATTACTCTTATCCAGCGTATTATTATCGTTAGTCGATAGCGCCAGATAAATATTCTGCGCTCCATCCGGCAAGGTATTGGCCAGATACCCGGCGTTTTCGTTACCGACCGCCGTCAGTAAAAAACCATCGACCCAGCGCACGCTGACCCGACGCACCTCATCCTGCGAGGCTGCCCCACCATCATGGCGCAGCTGGCAGTTTGACAGTGCCAGGGTAAACGGCTGCGGTTTCATAAACGCCCCGGCACCGCGATCGTGGACTTCCGCCAGGCTGACCGGCGCCAGCCAGACATTACCGCTGCCGGCATGCTGGCCGCCGTTTAGCGCGATGCTACAGGAAATATCCGTCACCCGCCCGGCAAAATCGACCCGTCCGCGATCGTAATTGGTCTCAAAACCCCACGCCGAGGGGGCGGCGAGGCTGCCGCAAAATAGCAGCCACGCGATAGTGTTTTTCGGCAATCCCTTCATTCCCCCTCCCGTATTAATCGTACGTCAGGTTAAAGATCATATGCGACTCCACCTCGCCGGTGCTGGTCGTCGGGCCATACTGATAAAAACGCGCGTGCAGCGGTATGGTGATGTAGCGGGTCTCCTGATTATTCAAGCGGCCGACGGTGTATTTATTATTAAACTGCAGCGGGGAGCCATCCTTCAGCACCTGGATGCCAATGCCTTTCGCCATCCCGCTGCCGGCTTTTTCATTCAGCAAGGCGCCCATGGTAGCGGTAGTGCTGGTGGCCAGGGTACCGGAGAACGAGGTGCTAATGTTGGCATATCCCGTTTCACTCAGGCCGCCGCTGCACTGCAGCTCAATATTAAAATCCTTCCCGCCCGCGGTGGTGCCAACCCCTTTCAGGTCGGTGCGCCGGATGGAACCCACATCGACATTCATATTTTTCCCGCTCAGCACTGAACAGGAGGGCGAGACCACGGTGATGGCGTTGGCGCTCAGATAGGTTTCGAGGATCGGGTTACCGCCGCTCTCCCAGTCGTAGGAGGTGTACTTACCCGCCACCAGGGTGCCGCTGCCGGTGGTTGCCGCGGTTTTGATAATCTCCAGCGTAAAGCGCGACCCTTCGAGGGAATAGTCGGTGGTGTTATATACCCGGGACGAAAAGACGTCGGGATAGACGATATTTACCGTTGCGCCGCCGCGGCTGAAACGCATGCCGATTCCCGGCACGTTGGTGGAGTAGATTTTATTTCCAAGGTCCGTGGCCCCTGGCGACACGATCTTCGCCGCGAAGCGGTTGGTGCCGGAAGTACAGCGATAGCTTGCCCCGCCGGGAGCGCTCATCGTCCAGTCGCGGGTAAGGATCACCGAGCCCACCGGCAGATCCGGGGGCACCACCACCCTGCCCACCACCATGTCCAGCATCACCGTTGGCGATGAGAGACGCGTACAGGAGGCCCAGGACGAGGTGGTTCCCAGCGCCATTAAGACGATAAAAAGCGTTAGTAATTTCCTCAGCGACATACGCTATCCTTTGTTGTTTGCTGTCCCAGATCCACCGAACACTGCCCGCCGCTCCACTTCACAATCGCGCGTTTGGCGTTCGCATCGCTGATAAACATCATGCTGCCCTGGCCGACAACGCCGATCTCCTTGCCGTCGGGGGAGAAAATACTTGCCGCAAACGGCAACGGCTCGTGGTTCGCCTGGCGCGCCTGCAGGGTGAGGTTGTTCTGCACCTTAGTGCCGAACGCGACCTTAACCACGCTGCCTTCCCACGGCACAACCTGCGCCACGGTGCGATCGAAGGCCACGTCGTCATGGCTGCCTTTCGGGTCGATTTCCACGGCGTTAATCCGGTACGGGCGCAGATACGGCAGGATGGCGTAACCATTGCTGTCCACACGGGTGCCCGGCGATCCCGGAAGCATCGCCCCGGCCGCGTCTTTGGCTTCAATCAGGGCCATCGTCGAGCCGCTTTCCGGTGAGAGCACCACGCCGCCGCTGTGGGCGATCATCGTCCCGCTGGCGCCAATGCCGCTCTGACGATAGCCTTCGCCCTGGCTGTAGCTGCCGTTGAGGGTGGTCCATGGCGTACGGTAGCTGCCGTTGAGCGCCACATCATGCTGACCGCCGGTGGCGGTGGTGGTCGACACGCCGTAGTTAAGGTTGTTTTCACTGTCCAGCGAACCGTTGATACCAATCTGCGAGCTGGCAAAGCGCGAGTTATTGAACGAGGTGTTCGACGTCAGGTTGGCGGTGCGGTTATCGCCAAACCACAGCGGGTAGCTGAAGTTGAGTGAAATACGATCGTCGCGACGATGACCGGAGCTGTCTGGCGTATAGACGCGCTGCGCGCTCGCCGACCAGGAGAGACGACCAAATGAATTGTTGTAGCTGACCTGATACTGCTTCTCGGTCCCGGAGCGGTTCCAGTAATCGGAGATACGGCCGCTGAGATAAAACCCGCCCCAGCCGTCCGGCAGGTTCTGGTTCACCGTGAAGGTCATGCCGTTTTTTTGCCGCCACAGGGTGTAGTTGCTGCGACTATTTTTTTCCTGATCGACGGCGTACAGCGCGTCGTTGAGGTTGTAATAACCTTTCGTCGAGTAGCGATACGCCGCCAACACGATGCTGGTCTGGGTATCGGTAAACATGCGGTTAAAGGTCGCGCGATAGCTCTGACCCGAGTCATCATGGGCATCGCTCTTCAACCGCGAATGGGTGACGTCAAAAGAGAGCGCGCCGATGCCGGTGTTCATCCCTGTCCCCACCAGGAAGGCCTGATAGTCGTCAAAACCGGTGACCCCGGTGTAGCCGGTCAACAGATTGTTGATCCCGTGCTGCCAGGTCGCCTGATAGAGCATCGGCTTGTTGCGCAGCGCGCTGTCGTCCACTTTACCGGCGGAGAGCGCGTAGCGGGTCATTCCCGGACGCAGCAGCTGGGCGACGGAAGCGTAAGGCACGCTAAACACTTCTACCGAGCCATCCGCTTCTTTCACCGAGACCTCAAGATCGCTGCCATAGCCGGAAGGATAGACATCCTGCAGGGTAAACGGTCCGGGCGGAACGGTGGTCTGATAGATAATATTGCTGCCCTGGCGCACGGTGACGAGGGCGTTGCTCTGCGCCACGCCGCGAATTTCCGGAGCATACGAGCGCATGCCGTCCGGGAACATATTGTCATCGGTGGAAAGATTAACCCCGCGCAGACCGATAGTGTCGAAAAATTCACCATTGGTGAAAATCTGCCCGCCGCTGACGATGGAGTTGAGCTGTGGGATAGGGCGCTGGAGATAGGTCTGGTTGCTGTTCCAGTGCGCTTTACCCTGCTGCTGCTGCCAGTTCAGGTTGCCGATGTGCTTCAGCAGCCAGCCGTCCCACGACAGACCGGCGTTGACGCCCAGATAGGCGCTGCTGTTATCCGACCCGCCTACCGAAGAGGTATGGCTGTTCCAGGCGTTCGCCATCCAGCCAAGATTGAGCGCGGTAATACCTTTGTCCCAGAACTCCGGGCTGACATAGTTTTTCAGGCGTTGATCTTCATAGATCTGCGGTACCGAAATGTTCAACCGCAGGGAGGACTGGACCAGGTTGTCTTTGACGTTTTCTTCGTTGCGCCAGGATTTGAGGCTACCGCAGTAGCCCTCCTGCTCGCTCAGCTGCGGATTGAGCTTTTCCGCCGCGATGCCATATTGGGCCAGCATCGCTTTGGTGTAGCAGACGCCCAGCCGACCATCTTTATCGCGCGCGATGCGTAAATCGTAGCGCCCTTTCCACTCGTCGTTGGTGTAGACGTCAAGGGAGTAAGTGCCTTCGGTAATCGCGCTGGTCGAAAAGCGCGACAGATCGACCTTTTCGCGACTGCCGACAATAAAGCCGTCGTTAAACTGATATACCGTTCCCGGGTTTTCCTGTCCGCTGGAAAATGGCGGAAAGCAGCACAGCGCGATGGCGATCGCGGTGCTTAATCTTCCCGGGCAGAATGACCTCTGCTTCATTAGCTTTTCCCTTATTTAACGGCCACTTTCACTGCGACATCGGCGCCATAGTCATTAATGTTGTTAACGGTCAGGGTTTCGCCGCGGTTGACGGCGGAGGAGAGCGCCACCGTCTGGCTGGACTGCGGCGCCAGCATCACGGTTTTGCTGTTCAGGGCTTTACCGCCGTCGCGGGAAATACGGCTGACGGTAATGTAGAACGGCGTCGGGTTGTTGATGGCGAGACTACTGCCGCTGGCGGTCAGGGTCAGCTTCTCGGCCGCCGCATCGCGGTTGCCCAGTCCGGCAGGACGATAAATAAATTTAAAGCGCGAACGGATCGCCAGCTGCAGCACGTTCTGGCCTTCATTTTTCTGATTGGCCACCACCGGCGGAATTTCCAGCAGATTCAGCCACCACAGCGTCTCTTTATCTTTCGCCAGACCGGCGCTGCTGCCGAGCTTAATACGCAGCGTCTGGCCGCTCTTGGCGTCAACGCGCGAAATCGGCGGGGTGATAATAAACGGGGTGGTAATGGTATCCGGTGTGGCATCGGCATCGCCGTTATCCAGCCAGGCCTGCGCCAGCGCCGGACGGTCGGCGTTATTTGAAAGCTGTACCGTTATTTCTTTTTCATTTCCTGGATAAATAAAGCGGGTACCGTTAACAATAATATTGTTGGCATGGGCCGCAAAACTAAAAATGAAACAGAAAAAAAGGGCAATACGCTTCATGCTGACCTCAGAATAAAAATACAAGCGGCGGACATTGCCGCTTTATTATTGTTATTAACTGCCCCATCGCGGGGCAGTTTTATTTTCTGACGGAATTACTGGTAAGTAATTTCGTAAGTCGCGTAGCTGTTAACCACACCGGTGGTTACCGTGGTCGGCGCGCTGGTGGCGTAGCCTACGTAGTAGGTGAAACGCGCGCCATCGGCTACAGCGGAAGCGTCGCCTTTCGCTTTCGGCTGAGTGCTGTCACCCGGGATGATTTTGTTGGTCAGCGCGGTAGCGTTGTCAGTAGACAGCACCAGCTGGATGTTCTGAGCACCGGAAGCTTCGGTGTTCGCCAGGTAGCCCTGTTGTTTGCTGGTTGCGCCAGCCAGCAGGTTACCGCCGGTCCAGTTCACGCCCAGTTTGCTTACGTCATCCTGTTTAGTGCCATCAGCAGCCTGGCAGTTAGAGACGTCAATGGTGAAAGATTTCGGTTTCAGGTAAGTATCCGCTGCTGCCGCTTTAACTTCAGTCAGGGTTACCGGAGACAGGTAAACGTTCGCATCGCTGCCCTGGCCGTTAACGGAAACAGTACAGGATACATCGGTAACTTTACCGAAGAAATTAACCTGGCCGCCGCCAACATTGGTATCAGCTGCATGGGCAGCAGTCATGCCAAAAAACGCGGTTGCCATTGCTGCAGAAAGAAGAACCTTTTTCATTGCCATTTCCTTGTCAGAGTGAATTACGAATCAATGAGCACACTGTGAATTCGCATAGAACCAGAAACATCAGGCGATGCTGATTTATGCCACTGTTAACGAAAAAGACTTTAGTAGATTGGCCCCTATATTTCCATACACTTTTTATCACTTAACCCATGACTGGTTCGTCGCCGCAGATATCCCAGTGCACTATGCGGATGCCATTCGTTATAATGTTCAAAGGCTTCCGCAAGGTTTTTTACCGCTGTTAACCCGTCAGGGGCTTTGTTGAATAAATCGAACTTTTGCTGAGTTGAAGGATCAGATCACGCATCCTCCCGACAACACAGACCATTCCGTGGCAAAGCAAAAGTTCAGAATCACCAACTGGCCCACCTACAATAAAGCCCTCATCAACCGTGGCTCCATAACTTTCTGGCTGGATGATGAAGCTATTCAGGCCTGGTATGAGTCAGCAACACCTTCTTCACGAGGCAGACCTCAGCGCTATTCTGACCTTGCCATCACTACTGTGCTGGTCATTAAACGCGTATTCAGGCTGACCCTGCGGGCTGCGCAGGGCTTTATTGATTCCATTTTTTCTCTGATGAACGTTCCGCTACGCTGCCCGGATTACAGCTGTGTCAGCAGGCGGGCAAAGTCGGTTAATGTCAGTTTCAAAACGCCCACCCGGGGTGAAATCGCACACCTGGTAATTGATTCCACCGGGCTGAAGGTCTTCGGTGAAGGCGAGTGGAAAGTCAAAAAGCATGGCCAGGAACGCCGCCGTATCTGGCGTAAGCTGCATCTCGCCGTTGACAGTAAAACACATGAAATCATCTGTGCAGACCTGTCGCTGAACAATGTGACGGACTCAGAAGCCTTCCCGGGTCTTATCCGGCAGACTCACAGAAAAATCAGGGCAGCATCGGCAGACGGCGCTTACGACACCCGGCTCTGTCAC
>JAAYUI010000156.1 GCA_012517765.1 Caldisericales bacterium
CGAACATATTTTTCATATTCCACATCGCAATCCTTGAAAAGTAAAGCCACATGTCCAACTTTCCGGCCTGGTTTAACAGAGCGTACAAACGATGGAGCCGATCCCAGGCGGGAGAGGAAGATTTCATAGCCTTTTGCGATTTATTAGGCTATCCACCTTCCAAGGTATTAGGCTGGTTACATGGCGAGTTTTTACCTGAAGGTTCAGAAATTCTGAGTATTGCGGGGACACTCGGAACAGAGGTTTATTCAACCCTTGGTCTTCCTGCAGTGGATGCTGAATTACTGAAGATTTATCATGCCTTCTCTCATTTGCATGGTGAGTTTCGAAGTCGTCTGGCTCAGGCACTTTGGGAAGCAGAAAAAGAAATGAAAGAGAAGGGTATCTCAGCTAGTTCGCCGGATGCAGGGGGAATACTTAGTGCTACTTTTACCAAATGGGGAATATTCCCTTTCACACAGTGACAAGAGCTGACCAAGATCAATTTTTTGATGTTGTTTGAAAGTTTATTGCTATTTGTTGATTTATTTAATGGTTTAATTTCTTGCTCAAGAAAATTTTTTATTAATCCCAATAATTAGAAGAGTAGAATAATCTTAAAAAAACCAGCTGTAGTAAAAAAATGTATTTTCCCTGTAATTTCATTACCAGTTTTAATAGTCACAAGTATACTTAAACATATGAAGGAGTAAATAGAGCAGTTTCGAAAAAAGGATAATAAATTTTTTACCAATTTTTTGGAACCTGTTGTTAGGAGAATTTATGTACGATCGGTCAAACTGGATATCCCCAATTCTTCAGTTATTAAATGACAACCTCGATGGCGTTTTACCAGCGGTTGGTGGAGCAACCGAGGATATGGAATTGCCTGATGTTGATGAACTTGAGGATATGTTAATCAATCGGGATACTAGAGAAGTAACTGAATTTCTTGAAACCCCTACTCCGTCAATAACCAACTTGTACCGTGCTACGCCACCAATTTTTCGACCTCAGAACCATTTTTATCGATATTTCATTGACGGGAGTCTAAAAACTTATTACCTTGCCACTGGGGTCGAGGGTAATCGCTCTTTTCCAATTGAACTTGCGCAAATTGGCGCTAGTGTAATCGAACGCGATGATTGTGGCAACGTTCATCCGAAATGCGTTCGCCATCGCATTTTATTGCTTATGCCTAAGGGTCCATTAGGGGTCTCAGATTCTTTGTGGCAGAGCTTAAAGAAGACGGATAGTCAAGATAAGTTCTTCGAAGTGATTGATACTACTGAAAAGAACCCATTTAATCCTCAAGATGCCACCCATGAAAACCTAAGAACACGGGCAGGGGGGATTGCTCGCAACCGGATGCACAAATTAGAAATAGAAGTTATCCAAGAGACAGATGCATATCGGGATTCTAATCATTGGCTAATAATCGATGGCGCTGTAAAACTGGATGAATTTATCAGAGCACCTTACATGATTGGAGTCGCCAAAAACTTTAGGAAGGATCCCGAATTTCGTTTTTCACGATCTCCTTCCGCTCGACGCGATATAACCTCCATACTTGCTGGTTTGCCATATGCACACAGAACTGCAGCGTTCTCTGCTCACGGCGGTCAAGTAGCATTCTGGTACGTACGCCTACGCCAACAGGGAGAAGTAGATTATCCATTAATGGGGGTAGTAAAAGTAGAGCTTCCTCGCCCAGATAGAACACCTGTAGAAGCAGAGTTGGCAGACCTAATTTCGCAGACACTTGTGGCTGAACGGAATGTTACGCCACATGGTTTAGACAAGCGCTGGCATTGTCACCTATATCCAATCTTCCAAGCAGAGGAATCGATAAAAAATAAATTCTATTCCCGTGATGTTCTAATGGGAATGATTCGCTGGCCTAAACCCGTGATTCGCATTTGATGAGGAGAATAAAGAATGAGCGACAACCAAGATACCAACCTACAAAACGGCGTTCAACCCTTAGGCCGTACTTCAGCAACCGAGCGCGATCCTATTACCTCCGACAAATTTTCTTTTTGGTTATCCAATGACACCATTGTGAATCCATTCGATATAGTTTCAGTTGAACAAGTCAATCAACCTGGCGAAACATCTTCTAGGTCATATGGGTTAGTTACCACGTTGGAACATCGGACAGATGCCCCCAATCATCTCGCCAACTACATATCAAGCAATTTTGGGCAGTTAAACGAAGAGCCAAACACTAACCGCCAAGGAACAACTGTGGCCTCGGCAAATGTGTTGAGCAATACAGCCGATATCTATATGCCAGTTCCAAGCGAAAAACTCGTTTATTTCGCTCAGCCAGATGACATTCAGCAGGCGTTAGGCACGGATGTGCTCATCCGAGAACGTAAACAAGACGCGGTTCCAGCCGGCTTAATAAAAATGTCTAATGGAGCTTCGGCTGTCGCATATTTAGACCGACGCTACCTGCTAGGGCCAGAATCGGGCCACGTAAATATTAGTGGCATTAGTGGTTTGGCAACGAAAACTTCCTATGCGATGTTCCTGCTTCAATCCATATTACAAACGGCACCTGATAAAGACAAAATAGCTGTCATCATCCTAAATGTAAAGCAAGCAGATCTGCTCCAGATTGATCGACGTGGCCCGGAGTTGGAACCTGATCAGAAGGAAATCTGGGAAACGATGGGGTTAGAGCCTAAACCATTTGAAAAAGTGAAGTATTTACTTCCCAGAAGTTCAACCCCAGGTATCCCCAATTCCTTTCAGCCAATCCCCAATATTCACACCATTTATGCTTACGATTTACCGTCCACGGCAGATAAGCTGGATTTGTTATTTTCCAACGTCGCAGACCCCAGTGGAACTATTGAAGGTATACATGCGGAAATAAAGGAAATTATCACTAACAATGAGCCAGATGCCGCAAAGATGCAAAGCTGGGAAGCACTCCTCGAATATCTTCGTCAGAATCAAGATAAGAAGTGGCGTGGCATGTTCGCCAGCTCTTCGTTAGGAATGTTCCGCCGTCATCTCCGTAGAATTACACAAACCCGCCAAACAGGAATATTTGTTGGCTCCCGCGCACGAAATGAAAAGTTGCTCAGTACGGAGATGTGCAATATCAAAGGGGGATGGACTTATGTCGTTGATATTGCGAAATTAGGAGATGATGAACAGACTCTTGTCTTTGGTGACATTCTTAGAACAGTGTACCGGATCAAATCAGAGGATGCTGAAGAACGTACAGAGACAACTGATGTACCTGAAAAAATCCTTATTTTCGTTGATGAATTAAACAAATATGCACCAAGCGGTGCGGAAAGCCCCATAACATCGCAGGTTTTAGATGTAGCCGAGCGTGGGCGCAGTTTGGGTGTCATTCTCCTTTCAGCGCAACAGTTCATGAGCGCAGTTCATCCTAGAGTTACAGGAAACAGTGCTACAAAGATCATTGGTCGAACTGGATCCAGCGAGGTGAATGCCCCAGATTACCGTTTTCTCGATCAAGACATTCGCTCCGCGGTTACCAGGTTAGCGAAAGGTGAACTGCTAATCAGCCATGCAATCTACAGGCAGCCAGTAAAAATCATATTCCCCAAACCAGCCTATATGCAGGAACAGCATTAATAGCTGCTGCTACGAAAAGTTAGTCGAGTAAACAGAATTACAGGAGAGGGAAGAAGCTAATGCCAGACTATTCACCAGTTCAACTAGAAAGTTTCGTTCAGAGTCGTGCGCCTCAGATTGCTCAGGATATTGTCTCGGCTGCGAAAACTTCTCAGAACGAAGCAGATTTGGTAGCCCAGGTGGAGAAGTTGGTGGACCGTTTTGCGGACAGTTTTGATTTGCAGCTCCATCTCCAAAGAGAACGAACTTTGGTAAATGGCCGGGCAGACGCAGTGTATAACCGGTTGGTGATCGAATACGAACCGCCGCGTTCGTTAAACAAATCAAATAGTCACCGTAATAATCAACATGCAATTCAGCAGGTGAAAGACTACATGGGCGGCCTAGAGCGTTTAGATCGCCATAAAAAAGAACGTTTGGCCGGTGTTGTATTAGACGGCGGTTTCTACATTTTCGTTCGCTATCGCGATGACCGCTGGTATATCGACGATCCTCTGCCCGTTACCACTCACAGCACCGAAACCTTTTTAAGATATCTGCTTTCCCTTTCGACTGAAAAAGCGCTCACCCCGGAAAATTTAGTCCGTGATTTTGGAGAAAATTCCAACGTGGCCCGGCAGGTTGTTCCAGTTTTGTATAACCTGGCGTGCTGTTCAAATAATAAAAAAGTAGAGACGATTTTTCAGCAATGGGAGCGTCAGTTCCGTGAGATCAGCGGGTATGATCCTTCGAGTGGCCAATTGGATGCTGTGGAACTGGCTAAATCCTATGCGGTTAAGGTTAAGAAACCCGACTTGGAGCGACTATTTTTCTCAATTCACAGCTACTATGCTGCATTTATCAAACTTCTGGCATTGCAGGTTGGTCATTACTACCTCATGCCGAAAACAGGAACAGGGTTGAAGGCAGCGGCTAGTTATGAGAGTTCTAAGTTGTGTGATTATTTGCGGAAGCTGGAAGCCGGCGGTTTGTTTAAAGAATTGGGGATTCGCAACTTTCTTGAAGGCGACTTTTTCGGTTGGTATTTGGAAGCCTGGGATGAATCTGTCGCCTCACCTATGTCACGATTAGTCGCCGAATTAGCCGATTATTCGCTTGTGACGCTCGATGTAGATCCTGAAGACACTCGTGATCTGTTAAAGCAGCTTTATCAGAACCTGATGCCTAAAAAGCTACGCCATGCTCTAGGTGAATACTATACGCCCGATTGGTTGGCAGAGCGCCTGTTGAACCAGCTTGGATATGACGGTAATCCTGCCAGGCGCATTCTCGATCCTTCATGCGGCAGTGGAACCTTTCCTGTACTAGAAATAAAACGAGCTAGGGCATTTGTTGAAGATAAGATGATGCCTCCAACACAAGCACTTAATATGATCCTCGAAAATATCGTAGGATACGATCTAAATCCATTAGCTGTTATAAGTGCAAGGACCAATTATTTGTTGGCCTTAGGTGAATTACTAGAAAACCGTAAAGGGGAAATAACCATCCCAATTTATCTATGCGATTCTATTCAAACACCCAGTCAAGGCAAAGATCTGTTTAGTCAACAAACTTATAGTTTCCTCACGTCTGTCGGACGGTTCAGCATTCCACAAAAACTAGTTCATTCTCATTTCATAAATAAGTTAACTGACCTACTTGAGGAATGTGTTCACCAACAAGTGCCGGATGATATTTTTCGTAAACGACTTTTACATGAGTTACCTCTTATCGAAATAGAAGATGAGCAAGAGATTGGTATTGTCATTGCTTTATACAATCAACTAACGGATTTAGAGCGGCAAGGAATAAATGGAATATGGGCAAGAATAATTAAAAATGCGTTCGCGCCTTTATTCCAAGAGAAATTCGACCTTGTGGCAGGAAATCCACCTTGGGTAAATTGGGAAAGTCTGCCGCAAGAATACCGTGAAGAAACTGCTTATCTCTGGGAAAGATATAGATTAATACCTGAAGATAAAGCAAATGCGAGGCAAAGAAGCACTCGAAGTAAAACAGACATTTCATTATTGATGTTAGCTGTTGCTGTCGATAAATACTTGGTAGAAAAAGGTAAACTCGGTTTTGTTATTACACAGTCCATTTTCAAAACAGAACGGGGAGGAAGAGGATTCCGCCAAAACCTTATTCGAAATGCATTTCCGATGAAAGTTGAGTACGTCGACGATCTCTCCGAGATGCAAGTATTCGAAGGTGCGACCAATCGAACTTCAGTACTTGTTTTGCGGAAGGGATCAGTAACCCAATATCCAGTGAGTTATAGTTTTTGGCAGAAAAAGGAAAAAGGTGTTTCCCTTTCCACGAATCTCTCTTTAACCGAGGCTCTCGATTTGGTCAAGTTATCCCAATGGGTCGCAAGACCCATTGATCCAATGGACCACTCTTCGCCTTGGATTACAGGTCGAAAAAGAGCGCTTGTTGCAATCTCAACTGTAATTGGCCAAAGCCATTATCACAGTATGTGTCGAGAGGGAGCAAACACGAGAGGTGCAAACGGAATTTTTTGGGTAGAGAAACTATCCAATGTACCTGATGGGAATGTGTTGATTGCAAATTTACCTGAAACCGGCAGGTTAAATATCTCAACGGTACAAGCAGCAATTGAAAGAGGTCTTCTTTTTCCCCTGCTAAGAGGACAAGACACTTCGCGCTGGTTTGCTCGTCCTGACAATTGGATGATAGTTCCCCATGATCCATCCTCGCCATCATCTGCCGTTCCCATAAAGCGGATGATGACCACTTATCCAAGGACCTATCAATTCCTACATCACTTCATAACCGAACTCAGCAGTCGTGGTAAGTTCAGAAACTTTGATCCGTCGAGAAATGAGTTTTACTGCTTGTATAATGTGGGATCTTATTCGTTCTCTTCGTATAAAGTAGTATGGCGTGAGCAGTCCACAGAATTATGTTGTGCGGTTATAGGAACCGCTGATGATCTTCCGATAATTCCTGATCACAAATTAATGACAGTGCCAATTAACAATCCTGAGGAGGCATATTACCTTTGTGCTTGTTTAAATAGCGCGCCAGCCAAACTTATCGTCAGGTTGTACTCTATAGAGATTCAGATCTCAACGCATGTTTTACGTTATGTCAACATTCCTAAATTTGAACCGTCCAATAAAATTCATAAACAATTAAGTGATCTTTCTCAACAGGCACATGCAGCAGCGGCTGAGAAAAACGCTGAGACCGTGAAGGAAATTGAGACACTAATTGATGAAAAAGCGAGGCAATTATGGGATCTGACAAAGGAAGAGTTGCATGAAATCCAAGAAAGCCTGGCAGAATTTACTTAATCCATATTGCTAGTTTAAGGAGACTCAGAATTTCCCAAGGATATGAATAGCATCTGAAAATATTGAGAATTGATTCCATTGCACAAGGCTTTCCCAATCAAAGACCATAATGAAAAAAATCGTTACCTGGTATGTCGAAGAACAAACGAATCGAGGGGTATGGTCCATAGAAACCATCAAACCCGATATATCAGGACTCTCAAGACCTATCACTATCTTTCGGGGAAAAAGAGCTACTAATCTTATTTCCTACGATTGGCATGGCAACTCACAAACATTCTGTCCCCCAATATGGTGGGACTTGGCCATTGGTTCTGGGGCTTGCGGTTTTGGGTGCCGTGCCTGCTTTTTAATGCTCACACATCGTATCCGTCGAGATCCTTGGCGTCATCTCCTTTACAACAATTATTCTGACTTCGATACAGCGGTTCAAAAATGGTTGTTAGCTTCGAGCCGGAAAAGGGCTCATACGTTAGGGATTGGTATTGATCGTTCTGATTCTCTTCTTTACGAAGGAGTTACCGAGCATGTTCGACGGCTTGCTGCATTCTTTGCTAACGAGACCTCGAACCCCCAGCAATGTAAAATGATCTTATTGACAAAGTCCATCAATACTCACTATCTGGCTGATATCGAACCCACTGAACGCAGAAATATAGTTGTCACATTTTCGCTTAATCCCGAAGAGATTGCCGATCTCTGGGAAGGAAAATGGCCGGACGGCGAACGGATAACGCCTCCCATAGAAAAGCGACTTGATGCTGCTAAATTAGCCCAAGACTTGGGCTTTGAAATTCGCTGCCGACTGGATCCAATATTGAAACCAGACGGCTGGGAAGACCAGTACCGCTCATTCATTGACATAGTGGCAAATAAGAGACTGAGATTTTCACGATGGACTTTAGGAACATTCAGGATGAAGAATCAGCAGTTAGATCATTGGAGGAAGGAATGGGGACTCCCAGAGATGGAATGGGATATTGGTGCTCCAATGGTTTATGATGGCACTCATTTTCACTTACCCGTTGAGACCAGGCTGAGGATATACGAGTATGTTACGAAAGCCATACAAGATCGGTTTTCAAATGCAAAGGTTAGCCTTTGTAAAGAGACCCACGTCTTAAGAAAAAGCCTGAAGCTTTGTAATGCTGATTGCAATTGCTTAATTTAACCGCATCATACGAATGCGAGGAGACAGATGAAAAAAACCTCAAAACATAAATACGATAACTCAGATCGTCAACTTTCCTTCGATGATCTTCCGATGGGAGAAACGATTCCGGTACCAATGGAAAACAAAGGAATTGGAGGCGAGTTACTGAATATTTTATCGAAAGGGTTGTATACAAATCCCCTTGATGCAATCAGGGAGTATGTTCAAAACTCCATTGATGCAAATGCTGAGGAGGTTCAAATCCAGATTACAGGAAATTCAGTATGGGTGATGGACTATGGCGATGGAATGAATCGCGAACAGATCTTGCAATCTCGCGAGTTTGGGGTATCAAGAAAATCTATTGAAAACAATGTTGGATTTAGAGGAATTGGAATTTATTCTGGTTTTGACTTATGCGAAAGACTGATCGTTCGATCCAAACGGTTACAAGAAGATTTCGAGCATGTATTAGAATTCCAGTTTGGGGATATGCGGCGGAAACTTGAGGAATCTCGCCTTGATCCCGATCGGCCGATTATCTCGTTACCTGAACTTCTTTCTGAAAATACATATTACCGTTTTGAGCAAAGTACTGCGCCAGATACCTCATTCACATTGGTACAACTCGAAGACTTAAGTGACAGCCACATCCATAAACTTTCAAACGTGGATGTGATGCGCAATTACATCCTGAACAACCTGCCTGTACGGTTTAGCTCTGATTTTATTTATGGCGACGATATTGAACGCAATTTGCGAAACAATGTGCCAGGGTACAAGTCAGCCCGGATAAAACTGATAATTGAAAATGCGCCTCCTGTAATAGTTGAAAAGCCGACTATTCCTGAGCTTGTTCAACCAAGGTTTGGTTTTGTGTCTGATTCAAGAGGGAGAAAGCTTGCATATTACTGGGCATGCCTGACAAGCAAAAACGAAGCGATTTCTAGTCGAGGTGCACAATATCAGAAATTCGCAGGACTGGTTTATAAGCAAAAAGGGTTTACCATTGGCAACCGGGAACATCTAGCTATCCATTTTACGCGCAAGCAACTATACCCCTGGTGGACTGGTGAAATATATGTGATCTCCCCTCATATAATTCCTACAAGCGCAAGAGATGATTTTGAGGCAGGTCCAGCTAAAGATTCCATGGAAGTGGCAGTCAAAGAACTATTAAGCGGCTCAAACGATAGTCTGCAAAAGATAGCCCTTGAATTTCAAGCCAGTAGGCGAGCTGATGAGGTTATTGATCAGTGTGAAAAGCGAATTGATGAAATTGACCAGGCAATTACAGCTGAGACATTTGATAATTATCGCACTTACACTGAACTGCACGAAATTATCGAAATGCTTAAGCAGCATAAGAACAAGGCTGGGGATAGAGTAAAAGCGAATGGCTTGCTAAAACGAGCAGAAAGCCTTCAAAAGAAAGCAAAAAAGGAAATCGATCAACCGACTTCAGTTGCCGAAAGGCAAAAAAAAGCGGTCCAGACAACATTTGGTCCATTTGATACAACATCAAATGGCGAGACAGATGCGTCAAATGGATCTGAACAACCAGGGTTATTTACTCAACCCCCAGATTCACGCCCCACCTCACATCCTGAAGAGCCATTCACGCTCCACCTTGAAGATGTTATTAAGCAGAGCGGATGGGAAATTGAAGAATCCGATCTACCGGTTATTACCCTAATTGGAGAAGCAATCATCGATCATCTTGTAATCTCCAGTCCGTTATACCGGCGTTTAATGGAGGATATCAGAACGAGGTTAGATGATCTGATGGAGGGGAAATAATATGTTAGGGCTTGCCACCACTGACAACAAGGTTGCTATTCGAAGAACTTGGGATAAGCCAATAATAAACGGTTTTTATCAACAGATCGGTCGAAAACTATCATATTTTGGCTTACCTGGACCAGACATAAGAGATTTTATCGACTGGGGTGAATTTCTGGGTTGGAAAACAGGTGTTGAATTTATCTCTGCCAGATCTCAAGATCAAAATGAGCAGAAGAAGAAAATAAACAAATTGCAAACAAACATAATGCTTCAGGGTTTCAATAATGAGTGGGAGCTAAGAAGGGGTTCACTAGAAGATATCGTGATGGAATATACCGATATTGATGGTAAAAAGCCGGCCAAATTAATTTTAGAACCTGGCCGAAAGCCACGGATGGAATATGAACTCCACAATTGGGATTTCCAGGGAGGGCTTGGTTATCGAACAAAAAAAGGTGAGGAAGCAAAACGGATTGAAGCCATAAAAACTTGCATTGCTTTACAAAAGAATCATGCCTTTATTTTCTTTTTAACGCTCAACGTTCGCCACACATTGGGTGATGAGCTGATGGTCTATCTAGAAAAGCAGGCAGATGAGCTTCAGTCCATAGAACATAAAGAAATTCTTCATTGGTACGCACAGCAAGGGACGAAGCATGGGACCGAGCATCTACGTCTAAAAGCAGTTGTTCCCTTGTTCATCCGTAAGGTTTCAGAGGTTCATTCCTTCGATTGTTATTGTTATCCACCAATTTATTATGAGGGATGGAAAGAACATCTTGTTCACTATGCTTTTATCCTGTCGCCAAAACGAACCGTATTACCAAGTTTTAGCTCGCAAAATATTCTCCAGGTGATTGAATTACCAATCATGCATGCCAAAAATGGAATAATCCAACTTGCTGATGAGCAGCACCCCGGTTTTATCCTGGATAGTCAAGATTCATCGCCGGAATTTCTAGAGAAAGGAGTACTTTTGAAGTAATATTAGGATATCGATAGTATGATTATCACAACGAATCGTGTATTGGAAATTACCTCATGGCCTCATTGCTAATCAATCCAGATATAAATGATCTTTTAGATGGGCAAAAATACCTGATCATAAATGCCCCGGCAGTCGATACTCGCTTACCGTGGGCTAATTGGCATCATCCGTATGGTCCTCTTTTGATTGGAACCGAGTTATCGGCAAGGGGGAATGATGTTCGTTTTATAGATGCTTTGCACTCTTCCTCGGAAGGTAAAATTCCAAGGACTAAAATTAACACATTTGAGATTGACGGGTATAAGGTCGATAACTGGCAATTTGGAACACCGCCGGGGAAAATTATTAATATCATTCAGGGGTGGATCAAAGAAGGATGGAAACCCAATGCCATCTTTATTTCCTGCGCAATTAGTTACTGGTGGCCAGCGACTAGTGACTTAATTTATCGGATCAAAAAACAATACGACATCCCAATTTATTTAGGCGGAGGTTATCCCACTGCTTACCCAGAACATGCAATAGCCAATACAAAAGCAGACTATGTTATATCGGGAAATCTGACTGGAATATCATGTCAAGCGACCGATTTTAGTATTTATAAACCTTTGCCCCATCCACTGATTTCGGCAGTGCGATTATTCGCTTCTAATGAAATTGGCGATCTCGTTGCTCGTTCTAATGAGGTTATCGTAAGTGAGATATATGAAAAAGCCAAACTTGGGGTTAGCAAGTTCATTTTATTTGATGAATGGATTTCTATTGATAGATATCAATCATTGAAAGAAATCCTTACTTCCATTATTTCGTCAAACCCTCGAGTTTTAGGAAGTCGATTAAAGCCCATCTTTATAGCACCGGGTAATATTTCGCCTAAGCTAATTGATAAAGATCTAGCTGTACTGTTTCGGGAAGCAAACTTTAGAACTATTTCTTTTCATGATGATGTATCACATGGGCCTTATGAAATCCAGTACCCAAGCACCTTTGAGAATTATAGAAATAGTGTAGTTGCATTACATGAAGCAGGATATAAACCAAGAACTGAGCAAATCGATGCCGCTGTTTTAGTAGGATTCCCAAATGAAAATATTAAGGATTTGGCAAAAAGAGTAAGTGAATTATCCTCCATTGTTGGTTCCGTCCATTTGGTTCCATACCAATTTACGCCAAACAGTTTTGTGGGGAATAAATACTCAGATTGGCTCTCCCGACATAATGGGCACTTAGATCTTTCTCACTTAAACGGCAAGCTGTATCCATTAGCCAGATTGGCTGGAGCTAAACTTGAGGAGTATTGGGAGCTAAATCGCCTGGTTGCCCTCCTAAACAGTAAGTATCATAACCATACTTTTGACTTTTCGAGCGACTCATTGGTATCAAATATGGTACGTAATAGCATTAATTCTAGACTCTGGGATCCTTTTTATAAAGAGACGCAAATAGAAGAGGTGAGATAATGATTTGGAGGGGAGAAGGTAAAAGCTTGTTGATTGGAGCAAGAAGTGCTTTGCTAATCAATCCTCCAATTTATGACACCCAATATTGGGCGAGATGGAGTCAACCACATGGGTTGTTAAAAGTAGCCACTTGGCTGCGGAATAATGGATATAAAAACCTTCGGCTTCTAGATTGTCTTGCAACAAATGAGAAAAGGAAAGTGAATTATCGCCGTCGTCAAATTGTAGATCGCGGTAATGTTCGGCGGCAAGTAAACGAATATGGATGGCCATTAGCAAAATTAAAACTTGAACTGATTAAACATACGAATGGAGATTTATTCCGCCCAGACGAAATCTGGATAACCTCCATTATGACATATTGGTGGGAAAGTACACGTGATGTAATCGATTTAATCCATGAGGTTTTCCCAGAAAATACACCCCGAATTTTAGTTGGTGGTATTTACCCCACTCTTCACCCAGAACATGCAGAGGAAAATTTAACCAGAGGGAATGATCGAATAGTAATCGTCCCTGGAGAAATTTGTGTTGAAGCCGCAAACAGCTGGACCGATTTATCCTTATATCGGGATCCTGTATATGAGACGTATCCAAAATATGCCATTATTACAGGAAGTCGGGGATGCCCATTTAACTGTGGGTATTGTGCTCAACTTAAGTTGAATAATGGCAACCGACAAGTCCGACATAGATCCGCTGTCGATGTTGCAGATGAAATAGAGGCGAAATATAGGAACCATGGAATTCGCGAAATCGCTTTTTATGAAGACAATCTCCTTTTCAATCGGGAAGAATTTCTAGAGAGATTGGAAGAGATTCAACGCAGAGGTCTTAAGCTTGAATTCTATGCGCCTGAAGGCATTGAACCACGCCTTATTGAAAAGGAACTTTTAACGAAAATGAGGCAAGCTGGGTTCCAAAAAATCCACCTAGCCCTTGAAACAATTGATAATGAAATTGCTCGAAATTGGAATCGTCGACAAGCAACGATCGAAAAATTCGATAAAGCCGTTGAAATCGCCCGAGAATGCGGCTTTAAATCTGGAGCAGAGGAACTGAACGCATTTGTAATTTTTGGCCTTCCTGGCGAAAATTTACAAGCCGTAGTTAATACAGCTATTTATGCCTCGCACCATGTCGGCTCTGTTGTTCCAATGCTATTTACACCTGTTCCTGGTTCCTTAATTTATGAACAACATGAGAATTACATTCGAGAACAGGGATTTGATCTACAACAATTAAACGGGAAATTGCTCCCCTTTTTAGAATATAACCAAATGCTTTATCCTGACCTAGAAGCATCCGATTACTTGGAACTTGAGGCTTTTATGATGAGGCTTAATAGCTCAAAAGTTTATTCAAAGAGATTTGACATTTTGGGTGAAAGCCAAGTCGCAGAAGCTTTTAGGGGGGTATTAGCTCGTTCAATATTATGATTGACACTTAATCATTAAGAACGTAGTCCAGACATTTGACATCTGGACTACGTTTACTTCTATATTCCAAATCCCATTTGTCCCTCCGGTATTACCTCCTTTCTCCTTGTCCGTCTGACCACCACTGTCTTCTGGCTCACCCAATCATCCCAGGTCATTACTTTCGGTCCAGGAATGATCACTGCGCTCGGGGTCGTCAGGCTGCCCATCGGATTGTGGCTGACTTGCAGATC
>JAAYUI010000066.1 GCA_012517765.1 Caldisericales bacterium
ATGGTATTTTCAAGATAGACTATTATAATATTGATAAGAAAAGAATATTTTTATCATGAACGAGGGTAGGAAAAGATGAGCGTGAAATTAAGCTTTTTTACTGGAGGAGGAGTTGATGGCATTGGAGGGAATAAGATCCTTCTCGAGAGTGATCGAACCGCTTTATTCCTTGATTTTGGAAAAAGTTTTGGTGAAGAGAACAAATACTTTGATGAGTTTCTTAAACCTCGAAGTCTCAACGGCTTAGGAGATCTCTTGGCTTTTGATCTCATTCCACCGCTACCAGGGATCTACCGAGAAGACTTGCAGATTCCAAATCAAAAATGGTGGGGAAAAGCATCCAGTCACCCGGCTTTTAGAAAATTGACCATTCAGGGAGTTCTGTTAAGCCATGCTCACCTGGATCACTCCGGTTATATTTCTCTTTTATCTCCCGACATTCCGATTTACACCAGCCTTTTTAGTGCATTGATTGCCAAAGCCATTCAGGATTGCGGAATATCCGATTTTCTTTCAGAAATAGTCTATGCCAAACCAAAAGAGTTTCTGGAAAATGGTTTGATCTGTTCCGATAAGAATTACTCGAATCCCTCTCAGCAAAGACCATATTATGTTTTTACTAATCAACTACCCTCTGAACAAGTTGAACATTTTTGGAATCAAGTTCCTGGAAAACGACCTCTTTCAACGGTTGCACTTAGTCCAGTTTTGGATGGAATTGTGAACCTTGGAGACCTTCCCATTCGATTTTGGCCGGTAGATCATTCTATTCCTGGTGCTGGAGCTTTTGGTATTTACACTCCCGAGGGATGGGTTCTTTATTCCGGAGACCTCCGAATGAGCGGGAAAAAAGCTAAAGAAACCCAAAGTTTTACCAAAGATGCTGCTTCTCTCCAACCACTCCTTTTGATCATTGAGGGGACTCGAGCCAGCCTAAAGGGAAGTCACGGAACAAAGCACTTTACCGAGCAGGATGTCGCTGATCGGATCAGCCAAATCATTAAAAAAGCCAAGGGACTGGTCATTGCTGATTTTGGTCCACGAAACCTGGAACGTTTAATATCGGTTCTTAAGGCCACCGAAGAGGTGAATCGACAGTTGGTCATTACCACTCGGGATGCCTATCTTCTTGAAGCCTTAAGTCAGTGTGGTGAAGTTGATCTTCCAAATCTCTTGGGTCATTCCCATATCCGGATTTATACTGAAAAGAGGATTCGTACCTCCGAATGGGAAAGTACCCTTTTAGAACGTTGTAGAGCTCAATGTTTAACTGCTGAGGAAGTCTCTATTCATCCTGATGAGTTTGTATTCTGTTTCTCCTACTATGATTTCAATGAACTCATCGACATCAATCCTTCAGGAGGAACTTACATCTATTCAGCAACTGAAGCTTTTAATGAGGAGATGCAGTTGGATGCCGTCAAACTTAAAAACTGGATTGACCACTTCAATTTCCAGCTCTTTGGGAATCCCTTTGCTTCTGAAAATGCTGATAGTCATGATCCGCTGCACGTCGGAGGTCATGCTCGACCGGATGAACTTCTCAACATAATTGAAACCATTCATCCTCGCTTTCTTCTTCCGGTTCATACCGAATGTTTTGAATTTTTCGAAAAACACTTTGGAACCAGAAAAGACATCAAGCTTATTCGCCCTAAGGCAGGAGAATCAGTCATTTTATCCTGTAGATTATTTTATTGATTTCTTCTAAATTAACTTGACTATACGCAAATTTAACCTTAATAATGTCAGGTAAGGTATTTTGCATGTATTTAATTATGGGATTTTTTTACTCTTATTTTTTAACTTAAATAAGAGTTCCAGTTGATGGGGGTTTTCATGCTTATTCAGGAGTCTGATTCGATGAGTTCTCAGGAATTAATCCTTACCATTGATATTGGGACTTCTTCCTGCAAGGCTAGTCTTTTTGATTTATCTGGTACTATTCGAGCTACCGCAAAAAGTGAGTATCCGACATTCTCTCCACAGCCTTCCTTTGCTGAGCAAGATGTATTATCTATTTATTCAGGCATTGTTCAGTCGGTGAAAGCAGTATTGTCCAAACATTCTCCCTCTCAAGTTATTGCTTTGGCTTGTGATACCATGCTTCATAGTACTCTACTTCTCGATGAAGATGGGAATTCTCTCTATCCTCTATTAAATTGGATGGATACTCGCTGCCAAGAAGAATTGAAATCTCTCAATCAAGAATACCAAGAAAAGCAGTTCTACTTTCGCAATGGAGTTCCTCTTCATACTATTTACAATCTTCCCCGTCTTATCTGGTTTCAAAAACACTATCCATCTTTATTGGAGTCAACCTGGAAAATAGCCGCTATAAAAGATTGGTTTTTAGGGAAAATTACTGGGGAGTGGTTTTGTGATTATTCCACTGCTTCGGGAACTGGTCTTCTCAATCTTGCTATGAAATGTTGGGATGAGGAGATTCTCTCATGTTCACAAGTTTCTTTAAACCAATTCCTTCCTCTTTGTGAACCTGATTATCACCATCCATTGCAAGCTAGTCCTTTTACCCAAGATACTGGTCTTCTGCCAGGTATTCCAGTCATTTGGG
>JAAYUI010000216.1 GCA_012517765.1 Caldisericales bacterium
GACATCATGGGCGAATTCGCCATCTATGTGCGAAAGCTTGAGCTGCCGGAAGAGAAAGTCGAAATCATTGAAATCGCCATGGACGGCTTTTTTAAGGAAATGCGGAAGAAATCCGCCTAGCAGTTAACATATATCTTAACAAGGAGGCTATAATGGCCTGGAAAAACGTGCTGTACGCGGTTCTGGCGGTGCTGCTGCCGCTGGTTTATGAGTTCGTGGTCGACGCAGTTCCATCGTTCCCGCTGGATGCTACCAATTTCATCGGGGTGGTGCTCTGGATCATCGGTCTGCTCATCGGCGGATGGCAGGTTACTGTCTCCGGCTACCGGAGAGCTGGCAGGCTGCTTGCACCGAGAACGGCGGGATTATCCGTACGCGCGGCCGAATCGTTCGCGCTGCCCTATGCCGTCAAAAACATTCTCTATGCCCTGCTGAGCGTGCTGGTGCCATTGCTTTATACCACGATCATCAAGTGGCAGCCGAGCATCCCGATTACTGGCGAGGCGTTCTTTGAGCTGGTCCTCTGGCTGATCGGCCTGGTGATTGGAGGCTGGCAGGTGAGCAAAGCAGTGTACATCGGCCAGGCGCGCCTGCTGGATCGCACCCGGACCGTGCGCCTGTAGCCTCCCGCACTGGTCCACCCAAGGGGCGCTGGCGAATGGCGGCGCCGGCGCCCCTGCTCCTTGCGCCGGCCGCCATATCACGGTTTCGCCGGACCGTTATAGGAACGTGGAAACAACAATCACGGATCCGAATGATGATGATCTTAAAGCGATCATAGCGCAAATGCCGATCCCGGAGGTTATCGATGCGATCGGTGAGGCCGAAGTAAAAGAATTTCTTGGAGTCGAGTAATCTCATAGATGCGGCAAATCACCCTTAAAAGTTTCGACCAGGAAAAGGAGCGCATCCTCGCGCTGCTGCGCACCGAAGCGCTGCCATTCGAGGACGACAGCCCAACTGCCAAGACAGCGAGAAAAGAGCGCTGCCGCAACGACCTGCTCGAATTTTCCCGCACCTACATGCCGCATTATGTGCCGGAAGAGTTCAGCCCCTATCACGAGGAACTGGACCGGTACTGTTCTTTGAAGAACGAACCCGTCTTTTTCTCCGGGCCCAAGGGCACCGGCAAATCGGTGATCGTCACGATCATCGATACCGTCAAAGCAATGCTCTACAAGCAGCGCATGTTCACGATCATCGCCTCGGAGACCGAGGACCAGGCCGCCGATCGCGCCAGCTATATTCAATTCGAATTTGAGTTCAACCCCCGCATCAGGCAGGATTTCGGGGATCTCCGCGGCGCCTGGCTATGGGAGGGCAAGGATTTCGTGCTCTCCAATGGCGCCCGCTGCAAGGCACGCGGCCTTGGCCAGCAGGTGGCCGGCTTGATCCACCGGAATTTCCGGCCGGATGGATTTCGCATCGAGGATATGGAGAGCGAGCAATCCAGCCGCAACCCCAAGCGGGTGAAGCAGATCCTGGAGTGGGTGATCGATGTCGCCCTGGGTGGGCTCGGCCCGAACTTTTCTTTTATCTGGGGTGGCAACATCATCAGCAAGCGCTGCGCGCTCTATAAATTGATCAGTGATGTGGATGATTCCGGGCGCAAACGCTACGCGGGGCAGATCTTCCAGCTGCTGCAAAAGGACGGAACTTCGTTGTGCCCAGGCATCTGGCCGCTGCCGCGTATCGAGCGCATGAAACGGATCATGGGGCCGACCAGCTTCAATAAAGTGTATCAGAATGACCCGACTGATCCGGATGCAAAATTCAGGCCCGAGTGGATCCAGACCATCAGTATCAAACAGTTGCGCAAACGGAAAAACCTGCAGGTGAAGGTCTACAACGATCCGATCGTTGAGCCAACCTCCACCAGCGACACAGCAGCTATCATCTGCGCCGGCCTTGATCTGGATACCCTGCAGGATGAGGGCGGCCCTACTCTGGTGGTGATCGATGCGGTGGTGCGCCGGCTGACACCGGGGCATATGATCGATTGGCATTACCGCTTCGACGAGCTTTATCATGCCGGGGAGCACTGGTTTGAGGCGGTGGGCTTCTCAGCGTGGTTGCAGCGCGATTTTGATCGGGCGGCTCTGAAGCGGTCACGGCTGAATGTGCGGCCGTACAAGACCCCGCAAATCAACAAGGAGGTCAGGATCGACACCCTGACCAGCCCGATCGAAAGAGGCAAGATCGTTTTCTGCACCGGAAATGGTGATGTAGCGACCGTAGTTGATCATCTGCTGTACCACGGCAACGCCGGCGTGCCGGACGATGCCCCTGATGCGCTGGCCGCTATCTGGAATATTTTCAACCGGGGCACGCACGGTATGCTGCATGTTATTGATGACGATGACTGAGGCCGGATGAACTTACGAGATAGACTGCGCTCCGCCGCGGCCGGATTCATGGGATACGTTCCCGCGATCTTTGGCGGCGGCTTTGATTACAGTTTCAGTGACGGCCTGGCCTACACAACGGACGCTGAGAAATACCTGAAGGCCTATCGCGGCTGGATATTCGGCTGCGTGCGCATTATTGCCTCGACGGCTGCGGCCGGCCGGGTGCGATTCTACACAGACAGCAAGACCGGAGGGCGCGAGTATCTCCCGCCGGATCATCCGCTTGAGCAACTGATGCGCCGGCCGAATGAAGCGATGACGCGCTGGCAGCTCTGGTATCTGACTCTCAGCTGGCTGGAGCTGACTGGAAAGGCCTACTGGCTAAAGGTGCGCGACGGTCTGGGAGTTGTGCGTATGCTGATGCCGCTGCAGCCGGACTGGATCCAGATCGTGCCAAGCGAAACCGAGATCATTGCAGGCTACATTTACAGCCGCGGCGGCAAAAGGATCGCCTTCGAGAAAAAAGACCTGGTATATCTCCGCTATCCGGATCCGGCGGATATGCGCAATGGCGCTGGTCCCCTGCAGGCAGCCTCGTATAGCTATGACAGTGATCTGGCGATGCACAGGTATGATAAAAAGCTCTTTGACAACGGCGCTTCGGTGAAGGGCATCCTCCAGACTGATCAATATGTCAGCAAGGATGATGCTGAGATGCTGCGCAAGGAGTGGAAGCGGATCTATGGCGGCGTGGAGAATGCCAAGGGTATCGCAGTTCTCCACTCCGGCCTGAAGTATACTCCGGTGGAATTGACGCCCGCCGAGTTGGATTTCGCCGAAGGCCGCCGCTTTACCCGCCAGGAAATTTTTGCCATCTTCGGCGTCAGCGAGGGGCTACTCGGGATGGTCGAGGATGTTAACAAAACCAACAACGTACAGCTCATGGATTCATTCCTGAGATTTACGATGGCGCCCAAGGCGGCGATGATCCGCGAGCAGATTGATGCAGACCTGGCCGATGAGGTCGATATCAGGATCCAGACAGAGTTCGAGCTGCCGCGGGCGGTCGATGCGTTGCAGGAACATCAGTTGATGGAATATCGCCTAAAGAACTATGTAACCAGCATCAACGAGGAGCGCTCCGCACGGGACATGGAACCTGCTGCCTGGGGCGATACACCCTGGATGCCTTTTTCCAACGTTCAGGCCGGCCAGACGGTATCCTCAGCAGGGGGCGCCTCAAGCAGCACGAAATCGCGCATGGTGCGCGAGATCTCAGAAGAGAGCAAGGACCTGATCTGGAGATCCTTTCTCACCGTGCATGCGCCCCAAGAGAAATCGTGGGAGCGGACAATGTGGGGCTGCTTCAAGGGGCAGCGTACCGAAGTGCAGGCCAACCTGAAGCGGCTTGTCAAAATGCTGGGAGCGTCGCGGCGCGATTATGATCCGGCACTGATCGATGCCATCCTGTTCAGCCTGGATGAGTGGAACAAAAAGCTTGCGGCTGAGATCGATCGGCCATTGCGCGAAGCGATCCTCGCTGCGGCCGAAAAGGCCCTGCTGGATCTGGCGATGGATCTTGAATTCAACATCACCGATCCCCTGGTGCAGGAGTTCATCACCAATAAAAAATTTATTCTACCGCCGCAGATCAATCAGTTGACGCATGACAAGCTTCGGGAAGTTCTCGCCACCGGCTTCAGGGAGAACAAGCCGGTAAACGAGATCGCCGAGATGATTGATCAGTTTTTCGATAATCAGGACCCGGTCCGCGCCCTGCGTATTGCCAGAACAGAGGTGACCGGTGCATCGAATTTCGGCATCATTTCCAGCTATCGCCAGACCGGCATCGTCAAGGCCCGGAGCTGGATCACCGCTCGGGATGAGCGGGTTCGCCTCAGCCATGTGCATGCGGAGGATGAGAGCCTGGCGAACCCGGTGCCGCTGGATCAGCCCTTCATCGTTGGCGGCCGCTCTATGATGTACCCTGGCGATCCGAACGGCGGCGCCTCAGAGATCATGAATTGCCGCTGCACCACGTCGGTCACGGAATTGTATCAATAGAGAGGATGTGACATGGGAAAAATGATTGATCCGGCTACCTTGTCGAAGCACGGTTTTATGCGCGGGATTTTCGGCGGATCCCTTGAAGCGCGGGAGATCGATAGCGACAATCATCGGATCACCCACTATATCAGCACCAAGACGGTCGACAGCTACAACACGGTGATCTTGCCGAATGCATTCGATGAAACCAGATTCGCCAAGAACCCGGTTGTGCCCTGGGTACATGATTATTACAGTCTGCCGGTAGCCAAAAGCATGTGGCGGAAGCGGGACAAGATGGGCGTCCTGGCTGGAACCGAGTTTTACCCTGGCGATTTTCCGCTGGAGGTCTTCCGCTACTACGAGCTCGGATTCCTGAAGGGCTGGTCGATCGGGTTTGACTGGCTGGAGTATATCGCCTATTGGGATGAGAAACAGCGGGAAAAATATGAAGCCCTGCGCGAGAAATGGGAGATCGACGGATTCCCGGATGTCATCTTCACCAAGGTGGACCTCTGGGAGTACAGCGCCTGCCCCATCCCAGCCAATCCGGACGCCCTGACCAAAGCGCTGCGGGATGGTCAGATTCGCACCCTGCCTTTCCGCCGCGGCCTGGAGAGCGTCGGCATCACCGCCGATCGCCGGATCTTCCCCGGAGCAGAGATGGATGGAGAAGGAGGGGCAGCCGAAAGCCGCGAGGCTCACGATGGTGAATCCGGCGGCGAAGCTGGCGAAGAGCATGAAGCCGATCCCGCCGGCGCCCCTCCTGCTGATTCTGACAGCTCGGAAGAGGATCCTGCTGAAGCCGGAACTGAGCAATCCACGGATCAGGAGCGGACCGGTGAAAACGAAGACCCCAATCCGCCGCTGCCCCCTGGTGTGGCCGACGGAGATCTGCCGTCCCGCCAGGTTGAGTCACTCCTGGATAGGTTGGACAATTTCCTGGACACCATGAGCGCCCGAATTGAGAACATCGATACGCAGTTGCGTGCCATCGAAACCAGGCAGGCAGCAATCGAAAATCGTGAACATCAGCCCAATAATCTTTCTGCGCTTTCAGCGGATCAGCTCTCGGCAATCGCAGCCGATGTGGTCCGTGGGGAAATCGAGAGGATGAGAGGCAAGATCGCATAACCATCAACGGAGCGTAGCGGATAGAGTCCGCAAAGCTTCACAACCATTCTTTGAAAGGATACTACCGTGCCCGAGCTCATTCAACTCTCGATGGACCAGTTCAAGGATGCGATTGCGGACACCATCCGCACGCTGATTACCTCCCTGAACCTGGACAAGGTCGACCTTCGCCATTCCGTGTTCCCCGGGATGGACAACAAGGAAGATCTGGCCCGAACCGCCGGCGAGCGCACCCGTAAATTCATGCGCGGCATCGTTACCGGCGATATCAACCTGCTTCGTGAACTCCAGACCGGCGTGATCAACGACGGCGAGGTCCGCACCTCGCTGACCGAAGGCACCCCCGCCCAGGGCGGCTATCTGGTGCCGGACGAGTTCATGAATACCGTCGTGGTGCTCATCCCGCAGTACGGCGTCGCCCGCCGCTATTGCCGGGTCATCCCCATGACCAGCGACACCAAGCGGATCCCGAAGCTCTCGACCGTCGGCATCACCACCTACTGGCCGGGCGAGGGCGCCGCGATCACCGCAAGCCAGCCGGTCTTCGGCGAAATCCCCCTGACGGCGAAAAAGGCCGGACAGATCATCCCCATGACCAACGAGCTCCTGGAGGACACCGATTTGCTGGTGGCCCTGCTCACCGATCTGGCCGCGCAGCAGTTCGCCTATGCCGAGGATAACCAGCTCTTCAACGGCAACGCCTCCAGCCCGGCGATCACCGGCATTTTCAACGCAGGCAGCGGCGCCACCGTGGTCACCATGGGCACCGGCAAGATCTCCGGCGCCGACATCGACTATGGCGATCTGGTCGATCTGGAAGAAGCGGTCCCGGGCAATTACCTCGCTGGCGCACGTTACTTCATGCATCGCAACATGTTCAAGTACATCCGCAAGATCAAGGATGACGCCGGCGGCTATGTCTACGTCGCCAAGGAAAAGCTGATCAACGAATACGGCTATGAGAAGGCCGAGGCAGCACCCAGCACCGTGACCACCGCGGCCACCAAGGTGCTCTGCCTGGCCAACCTCAGCCAGTCGCACGTGTTCGGCGATCGCAAGCGCATGACGCTGGCCCTGCTGAAAGAGGGCACCGTCGGCTCTGACAACCTCGGCGAGAAGGATATGAGCGCGTTCCGCTTCATCGAGCGCGTCGATATCCAGGAGAGCCAGCCCACGGCGTGCGTCGTCCTCAAGACCGCGGCTGCCTAAACCACGCCCGGCCGGCGGGGACGCTCCACTCCTCAGGCGCTCCCCGCCGCGCCGGGAATGAATCTCCTCCTCCAAAAAACCGGGGCCCGGCGCGGCATGCAAAGCCAAAAGTGCCGGGCCCCGGAATTGGGGCACTGAAGAGGCAAACGATGTTCGAAGCGATTGCAAGGATGCTGCCGAGAAAATTGGTTCTGGCCGCTTTCCAGCGGATGGTGAATCATTGCAAACTCAACAGCGATCCCGAGATCCAGAATGATGCGCGCTATACCGATAATACCCGGGCCCAGTGGCAGCGGGTGATTGATGGTGAGGTGGCTGAGTGAGCAGCTGGTGGCCACTCCTGTATCTGATCACTGTCGTGCTGGCAGCGCTGACCGATGAGATTGATCACCAGAAAGGCGCCCAGACGCTCTTCGATTTGTGGCATCTGATCCGCGATCTAACATGGATCGGCATTGCAGTCACTTTCAGATATCTTGAGCTGATCTGGCCGTGGTGGAGTTACCTGTTACTGGCGTTGGCGGGTAAGCTGCTGTGGGAATGGACCTACGCCACGGCCAGGCGGCACCGCTTCCATGAGTACGATAATCAGTTCGTGATGCCGTTGGCGCGGTATCTGTGGTGGTTGGGATTTGGAAAGAAAGAGAGAGGCTTATGAGTGAGACCATGGTCATGGTACGCGCCCGCTGCCCGCTGAGCGAGGATGCGGTGCTCTACCCGGTTGGAGCCGAATTCAGCACAACGCTGGAGAGGGCGGAGGCACTAGGCGATTCGGTTTCGATTCTGCTGGGCGCTAAGGCGGATCACCCGGAGCAGGTGGACGATGAGACGTGTTTGGATGAGGGGCAGGAAACGGCCGCACCCCCGCAGAGCAAAAGCAAAGGAAAGAGCAGCAAGAAAGTAGGTAAGAAGTGAGCATCATCCCCTATCTATTGAACCTGCAGAACGCGGTCACTATCGTGACAGCGCTCCGCCGTCGCAAAGAAGGGACTGATTCCAGCCCTAAGAGGAGACAGCTCCCGCATATTACACGCGACTATCAGGAGGAGAAACGCCGGCAGGATCCGGAAGCTGGTCCCCCGAAAAACCGCGCGATTTTGCAAAAACCGGATCGCATTTAAAGCCATTCTCCTGAGTAAAAACGGCAAAGGCATACAAAGATACCAGTAAGGCCATTTTTCAGTTTATAAACGTTTTTAAACGGCATAGTCAGCAAGATAAATATTATCATTATATTAACTAATGCTTCATTATAACGTGTATTTATTGAATTTAAACGGTCTTAAATGGTCACTTTTTGGCAAATTGCGAAAAACGCCACTTTTTCGAAAAGTCTCGGACTTGCAAAACCCGGCAAAAGTGCATTTGGCCGATTTAGTAAACAAGTTTACAGAATAGGAGTGAAATCGATGAAGCCGCGAGCCCTTTTTGCCGCCGCCATTCTGGCCCTGATCATTTGCTTGAGCCTGGCTGCCGATGCCGGCGCCCAGCATGTATGGACCGACAGTTTGGCCATCAGCACCGCCAAGGTGGATAGCATGTTCAGATATCCATGGAAGCAGTTGCGCCTCATGCCTGACGGCTGCGATGTGCTCCTAAAAATCGGCGCGCCTGACACCTCCAGCTGGCGCTTGCGCAAATACATCCTTGTTCCCGATGGCGAGATATTTGTTTTTTCCGGCGGCAATTTTGTTTTGCGCCGGCTGGCATGGAAATCTCCCAGTGGTGCCGGGGTGCTATACTTCAGCGGGATCAAATCAACAGCACGATACTAGAGAGTTACCATGAAACGCAAAATCATCTTTGCATTGCTGTTTCTGCCGGTCTTGGCGCTGGCGCAGTTCGTCGGCTGGTCCGATGGGGAAGAGGCTGCGCTCGGATCTGCCCTGGCGGGAAGTTATGTGGGCTGGGCGCCGCGTATCGCGAATGACGGACTAGTGCTAACCGATAGTCTGCTTGCTTTTTGGAAAATGGAGGAAGACGGAACCAGCACCCGATATGATGCTGTGCATAGCTATAATCTGACACACATCGGAGGAAGCTATTCGCCGACCAGAGGTTCCGGAAAAATCGGCTATGCTGCCGATTTTGAGGCCAGCACAACCATAAGCCAACTTTGGAGCGGATCCACTGCATTTATTTTTTCCGCTGGCATGCCCTTTACGTTGGCCTGTTGGGTCAACGTGGAGAGCTGGACTGGTACCTACTACGTCGGCATTATGGGGCGATACAACCCATATGGTGGCAACCGGGAATATTGCCTTGGCCTTGATTGCAATTTACACAAATTCGATTTTCGCGTCACAGATAGCGGCACCCAAACGTCCTATCCAGCGCAATCCGATGCGACGCTCAGTCAGTGGCATTGTTTGGTGGCATGGTATAATCCAAATACCGACAGCACCTATTTATCAGTCGATGGCGTAGCTCCGGTAAAAACGGCGTGCCCGGTGGCGCCAGGCGCAAAGACCAATAGTTTTTTTGTGGGCTATATCGAGGGTGCCACCAGCTGGGTGCAGAAATTTGACGGTCTGATCGATTGCGCCGGCGTCTGGCGCGGCCGCTGCCCGCAATCTGGCGATGGCTGGAAAATGATCAGTGAAATCTACAATAGCGGCAATGGATGGGAACCCTAATCTATGAGGTGTATCATGAAAAAAGTGATTCTCGTTTTTATGATGCTGGCGATCGCAATGGTTGCCGGCGCCCAAAGTTGGAAAACTCTCAATACCGCGCCCGGCGCCATCTCCAAATTTACCGTGCAGACGGTCAAAGCGCGCGCGGTTGCTGCTGACAGCACCACCCGCCAGAGGATCGTCGGCAGCGACACTACGATCGCAATCAAGATGGGCAAGATCCCGGCGCGCTCGATGATCACTGCTGTGTGGGTCTATGTGAAGGCAGCCTTTGCGCAATCGCACGGTTCAAAAGCTGACAGCATTTCGATCGGCAGCTATGCTGACGTCGATGCCTACATGACACCGTTGGCGGTGAGCTCCACCGGCGTCAAATCGGGATCCGTGACCTCGTTGCGTTACTGCGCCGCCGATAGCATCGTGTACCTCTATTTCCTGCGCCGCGGAACGATTCTTACCAATGCCGGCGACGTGGTGGCCGCTCTCGAATACGTCGAGTTCCCACGATGAGGAGGCTGCTCTTCATAGCCCTGTTGCTCCTCTGCGGCTGTCTTGCGCTGCCCCAGCTGGCCAGCGCACAATACTATACCTGGGTAGATACCCTGGCGCTGACCACTGCCCAGGTCGATAGCGCATTCCTGTACCGCTGGGAAGAATGTACGGTGCGCCCTGTTGGGTGCGCGATCTACCTGAAAGTGGGCAGCCCGGACACAAGCAGCTGGGACAACCGTAAATGGCTGTACCTCAACGATGGTGAATCGGTTGAATTCGGATTCCGCACCCCGCTGGTGCGACTGGCGCTGAAGGCGGCATCCGGAAACGGCACCGTCTATTTCGCCGGCTACAAACGCCGGCCGCAATACCCGGAGGAATAGCATATGCGTAAACTGATCGTGATGTTGCTGGTAATGGGGCTCGGGCTGGCATCGGTGGCCTGCAGCCAGATCAAGATCAAAACCAACACCTGCGTCGTCGAGGTTGAAGCTCCCCTTCAGCCACAGCACCTGCGGTTGACACTGCCGATGCCAGGGTCGTTTTATGATGTGGATTTCGGCTGGTGCCTCGTGCCAAAGCTGGCTGACCCGATTACCATCACCCGGATCGATGTGTCGGCCTTCACAGCCAATATCGGAGTCTTCGAAGTTGTCGGCCAGCTGCGTTATGCCGACAGCTTTGTTACGCGCTCCAACCCGGTGACGATCAATTCCATATCCACTACCAGCGGAGCCCTCTGCGACAGCACGATCGATGTTTCGAGTGTTCCGGCGGGAAAAGCAGTATACTTTTGGCTGCAGGAAAAGCCCGATTACAGCGTAACCCAAATCGCCGTTGATGTGACCTACGAGGTAACGCACTAATGCTCCTGGATGAAGACATCCTCGCCTCTGACTATATCGGCACACAGGATACTGTTCAGGATGAGGCACTGGCGCGCATCTGCACGCGCGCTCAGAGCTTAGTCGAAGCGTACCTGCACCGGACCCTGGAAGCGCAGCAATATATCGATGAAGTGCACGATGGCTGCGGCCAGAGCTGGTTTTATCTGGCGCACAAGCCGCTGATCGTGGTTACCGAACTGACGATCAACGAGATCAGCATCGATATTACTACCCTCAAACTATACCCGGAATCGGGGAAAGTGGATGTTGATTTCAACATTAGCACGGGCAAACGAAACATCGTCATCACGTATTGGGCCGGGTATGTTGGCGATGTTGTTCCGCCGGCAATTGCAGGGTTGTACCACCCCGAGCTGCCGAAAGTGATCGAGGAGGCGATGTACCAGGTGGCGCACCGTCTCTGGCTCAAAAGCGGCCTTTCGGGCCAGGCTCGTGAAGGTCTAGCCTCGCGCGGTGGTGAGGGTGGCACTACTGCCTTTTTGCCAAACCTGCTGGATCCGGAGATGATTGAAGCGCTGCAGGCCTACCGGGAGATCAGGCTATAATGGACGGCCAGATGTATATCGATGACAGCTCTGTGCAAGAGCATATCCGGCAGTTTTCGCGCGAAATCCACAAGGCCCTTCCCCAGGCTATTAGCCTGGCGTTCGATATTATCGGCCAGCGTAGCCAGGCCAGCTACTGGCGGTTGCGCGGTGGTGCGCCGATTCGGGAAAAGCTCACCGCCAGATCAACGCGGCTGATTCGCTCTGTTTCCCCCCAGGGCGGTGCCAGACCGGGTGGAGTAGGTGCATCAGAGCAAATCCGTGAAATTCAGGAGTTTGGCAACCGTTTCGTCGGCCGGTTCGGCAGCAGGGTGCCCTACGCCGCCATTCATGAATTCGGCGGCGAGATCAAACCGGTTTCGAAAAAATACCTGCGCTTTCGCACCTTCGATGGATCATGGCATTCGGTGAAAAAAGTGATCATGCCAGCCAGGCCATTTTTGCGTCCGGCCGCAGCCGATGAATCTGGCAGGATCGCCGCTATGATTGGCGATACTTTCGCCCGCGCCTGGAGGCGGTGATGCCCTATTTGCGCGAATCCATTTTAACCAACCTGGTGACCACGATGCGTGGCATTACCAAGGCGAACGGTTATGAAACAAACGTGCGCCAGGTAAGTCGCAAATACAAGGAGCACGACCAGGTTACCAACTTCGCCCACGTGTGCGTTGTCGCTGCAGGCTCCCGGCTTCGTCATCTCAACACGAATCAGGAATTTGAATCAGATCTCGGTTTTACTCTGATCGGATATGTACGGCCAACAGCGCGGGATATTGCCGATGGTGATACCCTTGGCAAAGCGATCGAAAGCCTGATCGGCGATACCATAAAAGCCATTTATACAGACTTTCACCGGGGCGATTTGACCGGAGCCGTCGACGAAACAGTGCTGGAGACGGTTGAGCCCTACTACGACTGGGAAAAGAATATCGGAGTCATGGTCATTACCGGCCATGTTTTGTATCATACCACTTTTTCAAATCCTTGAGGTGAAATATGCCTACCGGCATCGGCGTCGTTTCTAAAGCAGCGTACCACGCAACCCCCAGCGCCTGGGCGGCAGCATGGTCAACGGTGAATACCCAGTTCCCGATCCGATCGGAGGGGATCACCCAGGAATTCCTCCGCATCCAGAATGAGAACCTGTGTGGTTCGCCGGCGCGCAAGAAATCCGACCAGGGCCCGGCATCGGTCAAGGGGCCGATCGAAATGGATCTAGATTATTACAATCATCCCAACCTGCTCTATTATGGGCTGGGGTTGCATGATGTCGGCAGCTATTTCGGCATTGCCGATCAGCTTCCGGATCAGTATTTCCGCTTCGAATTCGACAAGGGCGTTTCGCGCTGGCGCGTCGGATCGGCAGCGATGAATGCCTTCGAGCTGTCCGGCAAAGCCGGCGAAGCGCTGAAGCTGACCATGGAGATGATCTGCTACGATATCGCCAGATCCGCAACGGCCTTCCCGTCGCTCTCGATCGCCAACTGCAAACGGGTGATGTTTGACGAGATTGCCGGCTTCCTCATCGGCGATCTGGTCGACGCCCTGCAGACCGCTGATGCCCAGCCGGTGCAGGAGTTCAAGCTGCGTTTCGAGCGTAACCTGACCGATCCGGAATGGGATGCCAACAACCCCATTTATTCGATCCGGCCCACTGAGAACGGTTTCCGCAAGGTTACCCTTGATCTGACGCTGAGCCGTTATGCTGCCGACACATTCCTCACCTGGATGGATGCAGACACCGATCTTCAGGCCTCAGCAGTATTTTCCGATGGCACCAAGAATTTCTACATCAATATGCCCTACATGAAAATCATCTCGGCGCCGGCGAACATCGAAGGTCCCGGGGTGATCAAGCCAAAGGTGCAGCTTGAGCTTTATCGTAACCAGAACATCTTGACCGGGATGGACAGCGATCCCGGCGAATTTTGGATGATGTTTTCATAGGAGCTATCAACATGTCGGTTGTCGGTGTTCGAGCAAAAGCGGCGTTCCGTAAATGGGGAAAGCAGGATTCGTGGGAACTGCCTTCATGGCCGGTTTCGAGCCCAGGGGCTGGGCATGCCATCCCCTTGCTCAGCGAGTCATTCACCGCAGAGCATACGCGGGATTCTGTCAACACCATCTATAACCGGGCGGCGCGCACCGCCGGTCAGATCGTGCAGCGGATTCAGCGCGGCGCTATCGAGGTGCAGGGCATGTACAACAATCTGGGGCAGCTCCTCACCTGCGCGATGGGTTTCGAAAATCCCAATGATCCCGGCGCCACCTACTTCGGATCGCCGGAGACCTCCAGCGGCAAGTATATTCATCTCTATGAGCTGGATGATGCCCTGGCTGAGGAAGACTGGTCCAGCAGCGAAAGGCTGCCCTCCGGATCAGGAGGAGGGACCTACTCGGCTGATGACGACAAGATCCGCTGCGGGAGCCTGGTGCTGCATAAGGGTATTGACCATGCCTATGCCCCGCTGATGTGGGACAAGATGAGCTTTCAGGCGAATTTCGAGAGCGTCAAACTCCGGCTCGAAGGCATGGCCATGGATGTAGATCGTGAGAACGATTATTCCAACGAAGATTGGACGCTCGCCACGGCAGAAAACCGTTTGCTGCTTTCGGACGCTGCCTTTATTCTCGGAGATGTGGCGGGTGCCATGCTACTGCCAACAGCGCAGGCTTTGACCGACTTCGAGCTGGTGATGGAACGTGGCCTGGTAGCGGATTATGACACGCAGGGCGCCAGCTATATGCGTGAGCCGCAAATCAACCAGGGCAGAAAATGCTATGGTTCGTTCAGCCTGTCCCGGTATGCGCTCGATACGATCCTGAACATGCACGACTGGGATGCAAGCTGCAAGGCTTATCTGATGTTTACCTCTGCCCTGGGAACGTACCGGTTCATCATCTATATGCCAAACATGACCCTGATCCAGCCGGATTACGGCATCAAAGGTCCTGGGGTGATTCGTCCGAAAATCCAGTTTGAGCTCGCCAAGCCGGCCAGCGACCCCTGGGCGGCTTCCAGCGAGTATGGCCATATCTTGCAGAAAAAGCTCGGCGAGTTCTGGATCGTCGTCAAAAACGACGATCCTACCAACTGGCTGCGCACTGATCCCAGTTAGGAGGGTGGATCATGGGAAAAAAGCGAGAATCAATCCATATTCCGGCAATGGCGCCGCAGTCTGACCTGCACCTCTGTTTTGCGCGAATTCGGATCATTGATGGTGCGGCTGCAATCGATTCCGATGTCAATAATTCTGGCATCGCTGCTGTCGATATCGAAGGCGGCAGGCTGCATGTTACCCTGAATGATCAGCCGGCCGGCCGGCCGTTGGTCCTCTGCCAGGGGGCCCGCTGTGTTTATGGCAATGAATATCGCGAATTCTACCTGCTGCTTGAAGGATATGAGCAGGCCGATGAATTTGTGGATGTTGTGTGTATCCATCAGTAAACTAAAAATCAGGAGGCTTCGCCATGGAATCACCTATCGTCATCATTCAGGAAGAAGAGCGCCTGGCCTACAAGCTGGGGAGCTCTGTGATCTATTACCGCCGCGTGTCGCCTGCACGCGCCCGCACCTACCGCGAGATGCACACCCAAAACGGCCAGATCAACCAGGAAGCGCTTTCGAAAGATGTGCTGGAATACTGCATCACCGGCTGGGATAATATTCAGGACAGCAAGGGCGAAAAGGTGCAGTTTACACCGGACAAGATTGATCTTCTTCCCGGGCGGATCCGGATGGAACTGATCGAACGCATCACGGACGGGGACCGTTTCGAGGAACTCCTAAAAAACTGATCGACTACGCCGGGCAATATTTTGCCCATCGCGGCTATGATTGCCCGGCGTGTGTCGCGGATCATCACCGTGACAGATCCCTGCCTCCATGCCAGGAGGCAGGGCTTTGCTTCCTGCAATTCCGGCTCCGGCCCGAGAACCGGCCGGTGTGGGACTTTTTCTGGAGTTATGATGCGCTGGGTGCCGATCTGGCTTTCCACCATTTCTCGCCTCTCCGGTTTCACAGCGACTATGAAAAAGGCGCCTTCTTTGAATCCCTCTACCACCTCCGGAACGTCATCGAACAATTAAGAGCTGAGGCCATCCGGGATGCAGCTAACAATCAATAGAATATTCAGATCCAAAGAGAGTTGCTTGGGCGAATTGCTGCTGGATGGCATTCGCCAATGCGTTACCCTGGAATGGATAACCCGTGAACAAAAGCTGCCGGGCAAAACCGGGATACCCGCCGGCAAATATCAACTGTTGCCGCGGCGGGCCGGAGAAATGCACAGGTTGTATTCAAATCGGTTTCATTGCAATCACCCCATGATCTGGCTGCAAGATGTTCCGGGATTCGAGTATGTTTACATCCACATCGGCAACGGGCTATCCGATAGTAAGGGATGCATCCTGGTCGGAACGACTTCAAGCCGAAATTATGATGCAAATTATTATCTGCGCAATAGTTATGTTGCCTACGTCCCCCTGCATAAGGCCATTGCAGCAGCATGGGGCAGGGAAGAGGAAGTATGGCTGGAGGTAATAGAAAGTCATGAAAAATAAGCTCGTAATCGTTTTAGTGATTATGGTCCTGGGCCTAGTGGCGGGAGCGGGTTACCTCTCATACAAGCTGCATACCGCCTTTGACTCGGCCAACAATTATCAGCCGTCCCAGTCGGTTCAGAAATCAGATACAGTTTACATAAAAATCCCGGTTAAAATCCCTGTGGTCAAGTATCGGCAATTGCCGGCACGCATCGATACCCTGTTTCGCACTGTGCATGACACAGTCGCAGTATTCCTGAAGGCCGATCTCGACACCTTCATCAGCGTGGGGGGGATTGACTATGGCCGGTTTTATGTGACATATTGGAATTCCCCCCTCAATTACTTTGATTTGGATTTTATCCCTGCTCCAATTCCCCAGAGGATCATTACCAAAACGATCAACGGGCCCTGCAACCAGAAATGGTATGAAAAGAAAGAGGTCTGGGCCGGGGCGGCCGTATTGATCGGCGGCATCATCTCGGAGAGCCGGAAAAAATGACAACAAGGATGAAATTAATGGGCATCAAGTTCCGGGATGGCCGTTTTATCAGCCTCGATTCACCAATCGATCTGGAGGTGACATTACGGTCCACCGATAGTGATGTTATTTCTGAGGCCAAATCCGCCGGCATTGCCAAACTCTATCTATATCCTACTGTGCAGATCGTCATGGAAACCGATCAACTGGAACTAGCCAATGGGTAATCGTGATATAGATATCCGCCTGGTCGTCAAGGATGATGGAACAGTCGTCCTAAATCAGGCCGGGAAAAAGATCGAACAATTTTCCCGTAAAGGTCAGAAGGATATTTCTGGCCTGATGGATAGCTATGGCAGTCTGCAGACTAAAATCATGACCCTGGGCGGGGCGATCGTTTTTGCCGACGCCGTCCAGGGTGCACTGAATATGGGCAAGCTCGGCGCTGAGGTCAGTAATGTCTCAGCAGCCTTTCATCAGATTGATGGATCGAGCAATCTGCTGATCCGGATGAAGGATGCCACAAAAGGCGGCGTCTCCGAATTGGAGCTGATGCGCCAGGCTATTATCGGAATCGATCTTGGCGCCACCAATGATCAGCTCGAAACATTCAGCCGCTTCGCCCGTCTCGAATCAGTCCGCAAGGGCGTCGGCGAGCTCGAAACCCTGCAGAACATCATGGGTGGAGTGCTCCGCGGCTCCACTGAGCTGCTCGATAATTTCGGCATCTCTCTGACTCAGCTGAATGAGAGAATCGGGATCCTCGCCGATGCAGGAGGGAAGGCTGCCGGCAAGCTCTCGGATGTTGAGCGCCGGCAACTGGCTGTAGCTGCAGCAACCGATATAATGAAAGAGCGGCTGGCGCAAGTTGGCGACTCGCCGGTCACTGATGCGGAGAAAATATCGGAAGCGGCGGCTGCGTGGGAAAATGTCAAAGACCAGATATCGGAGATTGCTTCGCCCACCATAGCCTCCGGGCTCAGCAAGATATCTCAATGGTTGAGCGGTGCGGCTGAGGCGATAAGCGCGATGCGTACCGTGGGCGAGCTGGAGGATCTGGTTGAGGCCAGCCGCAAGGCTAAATCGCTGCAAACTCCCGGTGGGGGCGGTGGCATTGGTGGCGGCGGAGGTGACGCCGATGAAGGTCCAGCGTCGGCGCCGAGGAAAACGAAGCCTACGAAGACAAATCCAACGCCAAATCCATTCACACCCAATTCTGGACGCACGATCAAGGCAACACCGGCGGCGAAGGAAACAGACAAAAGCTGGGTCCAGGGCCCGGATGGCTGGGTTTCCTATGAAGACAAAGGCCTCGGGTGGCAAGATGCAGGCAAGAGCGGGCAGAACAACGTATCCCGCACTTTTGAAGTTATGCCCGGTGGAACCTCAGGTGGTATACGCAATGCCAGCAGCAAAGAGCTGCCGCTGATCGGCCAGATGGATGATGTCGAGTCCAAGTTTAAAGTGACGTTTGACAAGGGCGAAGAGTTTGCCTTAGGCATGACCCAGGCTGTCGGTCAGGCCTTCGAAGCACTTGGCGCTGAAATTGGCAGTGAACTGGATACTGTTTGGAACGCCGTCTTCAACGGTGGCAAAACGGTTTTCGACAGGCTGGCAGCCTCATTTTTATCTACGCTGACTGCGGCCATGGTTCAGCTGGCCGCCAAGTGGGCGGCAATGAAAATAATGGATATGATCATCCCGGGGTCCGGATTACTGCTTGGGGGGTTGTTTGGCCGGGCCTCCGGAGGCCCGGTTGCTGCAGGCCAGCCCTATATTGTCGGCGAACGCGGCCCTGAAGTTTTCGTCCCAAAGCATGATGGGCGTATCTTGCCCAACCAGGAGCCCTCTGTGCAGAATTATCTCCTTGCGTTTAATTCAGTGCCGTCGACTGCGTTCGGCCGGGCATCCGGCGGTCCGGTTGCAGCCGGCCAGCCCTATATCGTTGGCGAGCGTGGGAGAGAGGCATTTATTCCCCAGATGCGCAGTGCGAATCAGAGCTTGAGTTTCAATGATACCATAAACGTGGATGGATTTCTTCCGAATGAGATTATTTCGGCGCTCAAGGAGCGCCGGTCTCTGCAGCGGGAGGAATTGTTGCAGCTGCTGACTGACCTGAAAAAACTCAACAGGTTACCAGCATGATCTTTGCGTATGGAGCAACCTCTGTCCAGCTGCACGGCATTATTATGCCGTATCCTTTGCAGATCCAGCGGTTGAATAGTATCGGTCTGGCAGCAGACGGCATCGTGAAGGTGCGTGATGAAGGGGCAGTGGAGAGTTATATTGACATTGTAATACGTGAAGATCATAATGTTATTTATCAGATTAGAAGTTTTCTGAAAGATACAGTAAAACTGTCAAAGCTGCCTTTTACCGTCACTCCCGATTCAGGGGTTGATCTGGGAGCAGGCGATGGCGTCGCTTTGACAGTGCATTATTGGTCCTCGGATTTCATGGAATCAATGTTCGCCTGGCATCAGTATGAATATAATCTCAGGCTCCGCAGGGTATATTCGGTATGACATTTGAATATGACGAAATCAAAGTAACCGTCCACGGCAGCATTTATCCCCTGACCTGGAAGGTGACGAGAAAGCAGAACCGCCTGAAGGACCAGGCCGGGGCGGCCATTATCTATGATCGTGATCAGCGACAGGAATTCATCGTTATCAATCTCACGGGTACCCACAGTGAGCATGCCGCGATCCGCGATTTTATCATTTCCACGGTTTGCTTTCAGCTGAATACCTTTTATGTGATTCCGGACGCCGGCGTCGATCTTGGCAATGGCGAGGGGCTGGAAATTACCGCCAGATATTTCTCTTCCAATTTTTCGGAAATCATGAATCAATATCACAGCTATTCTTACCAGCTCATCCTCCGGGTCGAGGGATAGATGGCCAAAACGCTGAGCACAAATATCAGTACCGGAAAAACCGGCGCATCAGAGCCGGTTTATCTTGTAAGCATGAGCCTGGATAATTCCACATCCTTGCTATTGGCCACCAAGGACACCAATGACATAACCGGGTGGAGTGGCAGCCGGTATCTTGGTGGTTACCTGGAGACCCTGGGTACGATCGATATGCTCATCGACCTGGCCAAGGGACCGGGGGTTCATAAAACGTACGATTTTGAGTATTCCCTGCTTAACCAGGATGATTTCCACGAATCTTTGCTGCAATATGACTTTTACAACCGTGCCGTAGAGATCCGCCTGATTTTTGCCGATAAGGAAAGCCCATCCTGGGCCAATGCAGTGCCGCTATTCAAGGGGATCATCCGGGACTGGTCTTACAGCAAACAGCGTATCGTCATCAAGTGCACCAGCAACGACAAGGTATGGCTTGAACGCCAGCTGCCATTGACTGTTTTTAATGCCGATCAATTTCCTCATTGCCCCAGCGGCAACCTGGGGAAACCCATACCCCTCATTTGGGGGGAATATGCGGAGCCTGATGGCCTGTACCAGGCTGGGGGCGATCTTGTCAAGGCGTACAAGATAGACGACAAATTCAATATATATATGGCATCAAGCCATGCCCTCCAGGCGTACAGGCATGCCTACTACTGGAACGATAATCTCAAGGAAGCTTGTAAGTTTTCTGGCGTCGTGGATGGCGCCTATACTTTCACCGGGGCAGCCGTTGCATCGTATTACTGGGTATATGACCCAAGAATTACAATAATTTCAAGGATATTGTCGTTGATGGATGCTGTCAGCGGCAATGATTTTGAGACAGATGGCGATAAGGTTTTCGATTTTTCAATCAGCACATCGATTCGATTATCCAAGGCCAGTAATGCTGATAAACTGCTGGCCCGTTTGGCGGATATGAAAGTCGACGGTGCATCGGCAATCTATCTCTGCCACGAAAGCGCATGGTCCAATACTCCGAACTTATTTGACAGAATCAGAATATTTATTTATGCCGATAATTTCGAGGCGACTGCGTTTGTCGACAGTTATTTCGGAGCTGATCACGATATTTATGAGACTGATTGGGATGTGACCGCCACCTGGAAGGCGAGCTCAAAATCCAACATTGGCATCAGGGTGAGCTTTGAAGATGGAGGATCGAACAATTACTGTGATTTGATGGAGTTGCTGGTCCGGGTTGAAGATGCAGGAATTGACACAGTTCCGGACTGGATCCTTGTTCCACCCAACGCACGGATGTTTGATGCATGGATCGACTATACGGCTCGCAACAATGATCTTGGTCAATGGGGGGTCATCGTCAGGGGCAGCTATGTAATTGAATCTGTTCTGCATGAGATCGGGCTGGACCAGGATGAAATTGATTATGAAGCATTTGATGCCATCGCCGGCAGCTCATCTGCAGATCGATATGACTGGAAGCTGGCTGGCCAGCTGGCCGTAAAAAGCACAGTTAGGGATCTGCTGAGCGAGATGGCCCTGCAGAATGCAGCGATCATTTTCGAAGATTGTCAGGGAAAGCTGACGATCAAGGCATTGAACACC
>JAAYUI010000111.1 GCA_012517765.1 Caldisericales bacterium
ATCCGCAGCAGATAGTTCAATTTTTGCCAAACGGCTTTCGTAAAAGATGCGCACAGTCGCACCATCTTCCACAGCCTGCTGAATATCATAGATATCCACATAATTGCCAAAAACCGCCTGGGTATTTTTATCTTCTTTCTCAATCGGGGTACCGGTGAACCCGATGAATGAAGCATTCGGCAGCGCATCGCGCATATGCCGGGCAAAGCCGTCAATGAAATCGTACTGGCTGCGGTGAGCTTCATCCGCGATGACAACCACGTTGCGTCGTTCGGTCAGGGTTGGATACACCCCGCCATTTTCTTCGGGCAGAAATTTTTGAATGGTGGTGAAAACTATTCCACCCGAAGCGACCGACAGTAATTTTTTCAATTCTTCACGGTTGGCGGCCTGGACGGGGGCTTGTCGTAGTAACTGCTGACAATTGGTAAAGGTTTCATAGAGTTGCTGGTCCAGATCGTTGCGATCGGTCAGTACCACAATAGTGGGGTTGTTCATTTCATCCGCTAAGACCAGCTTCCCGGCATAAAACACCATTGAGAGACTCTTGCCGCTGCCCTGGGTGTGCCAAACCACCCCGGCGCGTTTGTCGCCTTTGGGTTGATGATCGACGGTTGGCAGCCCGTACACCGCCGGGTGTTCGGCTGCAAAATGTCCTTTTTCATTGGCTGAAGCCCGCAAGGTGGAAACAATGGCTTTGTTAACGGCAAAATACTGGTGGTAGGCGGCTATTTTTTTGGTCTTTTTTTCTTTATTTTTCTCAAAAACGATAAAGTGACGGATGATATCCAGCAGGGTGGTTTTGTTCAACAGCCCTTTGATCAAGGGCTCCAGTTCCGGCTGATGTTTGGAATCCACCACATGGATGCCATCCACGCTTTTCCATTCCATGAAGCGGGCGTAATCGCTGGAGAGGGTGCCGGCTTTGGCGAACCAGCCATCACTGATGATTTCAAAAGCATTACAGGTAAAAAGGGAAGGAATCACCTGTTGATAGGTTTGCAGTTGGTGAAAAGCAGCCTGTACATCCGCTTTTTCATCAGCAGCATTCTTCAGTTCGATGACCACCAACGGCAAGCCGTTGATGAAAAGAACAATATCCGGACGTTTATTGACATTATTTTCCACCATTGTGAACTGGTTAACAGCCAGAAATTCGTTCTTATCACTTTCTGGATTTTCAAAATCCACCAGCCAGACTTTATCGGTACGGCTTTTGCCTTCCCCCACGCTGAATTTCACATCCACGCCTTCAGTCAACAGGCTGTGGAAAGCTTCGTTATTATCAATCACCGTTAAGGCCTGGGTGCGCAACGCTTTTTTGTAGGCTTCTTCACGCGCTTCTTCTGGGATGCGCGGGTTAATCCGGTCAATGGCAGTGCGCAGGCGGTTTTTAAGAACCACCTCGCTATAACCACGCTCAGGTGAGGCGCCTTCCAACAGGTCGGGGCCGTAAAGGATGACATAGCCGTTCTCGTCACGGAGTAATTCGAGGGATATTTGTTCAATTTCGGATTCGTAGAGGATCATAAAGAATACTCTTCCTTATGCTGTTGGCAATAGTTTTCAGCAAAAGTAATCCAAGATTCATACCAATACCATGATTTATTTGCTACCCACGCCCCAAAACCCTTTGCAGGATTTCTCGCATCTTCGTTTTTCCAAAGCAAGGTGTGTTGGTGCATCGTAAATTTCCGATATCCTTTTTCTCGTAATATTTTTACTACATCTCCAGCTAAATATTTCGGTTTTTCTCGATCCTTTATTAAGACATACTCTCGATTCAATCCTTCGGCGATTGGTGAATTCGCTGGTAGAAATTCGATAACTTTGTCAGCTTGACCTTTTTTGTTAACCGTTTTAGGAACGTATAAAACCCTATATGAATATCTTGGGTCATTAAATTCTTCTTCTGTAACGGCTTCATCGAAATTTGTGATGTAAGATGAGATATTATTGGGTAAATCTGAATAAAGTTGTAATTGCTTTGCTTGTGGTTCTGAAATGGATGAAAACTGTAACGAAAATGATAAGTGCTTATCTATTCCCATTTCTGGACCAAAAAAATCTTTTATGTAATGATTAAAATTCAAACAACAAGCTTGAAATCTGGCGCTCAGATAATCATCAATTCGAGAAGTCATCTGATGCTCAATTTCATGTCTTAGTCCAATTAGAAATTTTAAATTATCCTTCGTTACATTATCAACTGGGCAGGCAGCCTCATCAAGACATCTTTCTAGTTCCCAATATTTATAAGCACCCCTTTTGGTTTTATCGAAATTTTTCTTTTTCCCATTCATTGCATAATATCTATAATCAATATCCGTTCCGCGATAATAAGCATGCATTAAATATGTCCAGGAGATGATGGACAAAACAATAAAGCTCTCGGATTTAAATAATATATTGGGGTTGTTAAAAATCTGCACAGCACACAACATTGACTCTCTTGCTTTGGCAATGAGTTCATTTCTAACTGATCCCACCTTCCGAATTCTTTTATTCATTTAATCCCCTTTTACATCTCAATTTCTCCGCTCATCAATTTGGGTAAAAGCGCATCACGAATTTTGGCAAGTAAAATTACTTCTTTTTTGTTATTTATAATCTTCTCAATAATTGGATTCATCACTTTATCAATATTTTCTAGCTTATCAGGAATCAAGCATAGGGCTTCTGAAATATGATGACGCTGGATATGCCCCATTGTGGTTGTTTTGTCCTCCGCAATACCTTTAAATTTATCAATATATTGCAGAATCCAGAAATAGCAGAACCAAATGGGGTAATTATTAGATGTGACTTTAAATAAATGTTGATTCAGAGCCCCATCACCACCAACCCAAAATATGATTTCCAAGGATCCTGACCATGAGAATAATAAATCACCATCATGGACAATATACTTGGCTGGTAAATTTTTGCTTGCCTTATCTGAAGAATCAGTAATGCCATTTTTCATTTCGCGAATTTTTATTACAGGTAAATAATCATAGTCGTTTTCGGCAGGGTATTTCTGAAGCGCTAATCCATTTAGGAAGTCCGCAATTTTATCCATTGGGAGGATTTTCCACCCCTTTGGAATCATGCCCAGCTCGCTCTCGACCATCTCGCCGGTTGCACCGGGAAAGTTGAAATCGACAAACCATTCCTTGAAAATATCCTGGGCGATGGCTTCCAGGGTGGCATTGGTCTGGCGGTTGAGTTCAATTTTGTCATCCAGCGCGGAAAGAATCTCGGCGATGCGGCGTTGGGTGGGCAGGGGAGGAAGAATTATTTTTATCTCATTTAGCAATGGCAATGTTAAATATTTTGTTGCTGTACCATGAGAAACATTTTTCAATCGATTTAGTTGTAAATCTAGTTGATAATATATAAATTTTACATCAGCTATCAATGGTTTCGTTGTTATTACATAAGTTCTTTGATAAGCATTAAATTTTCCATTATGATATTTCAAACTAAAAACCCCATTTGCATTATTTCCTGCTAGAATTACCGCTTCACAATCAAATGCAAATGAGTTAATTGAAAATGTTTCTGGAGAGCATGTAAAAAAAGGATAAATACCATTAGTCTCTGCTGCATTAGAATTCAATTTGCCTGTTTTAAAACTGGCAATTTCTCCTAGATTGCAATTTACCCACTCGCTAAAACTCATACCCAATCCCCTTTAAATTCTCACGAATCCGCTCTTGCAGTTCATTCCTACAGGCAGACTGCTCAGCCAGTTGGAATGCCAGTGATTTGATTTTCATACCAGCGATTCTCCCATCATTTTGAGATCCTCATGTATTAATTTATGCCAATTCATTGCATTATCTCTTTGTCATGTATTAATTTTGCTGTTATTAATACATGAGTTGCGCATCATGTATTATTTATGCCGTTTTTAATGCATGATAAGCCCACGCTTCCAACTTTTTTGTCTTCAAAACCTTCATTTTCCCTGCAACAATTCAAATAAAGGACTATTAATATAATAGCTGCTGCGCCAAAGTTTTTGCTTGTTTAAAAAGCCTTCACTGGCTAATGCATCCAGATAGCGTGCAGCTGCTGCCCGTTGTACGCCTAAATCTCGGATGACAAAATCAATTTTGGTATAGGGGTGTTTAAAGAGTGTGTTGAGCAGCTCAAGCGAATAAATTTTGGGGAGCTGTGTTTTGATCCTTTCTTGAGTGTCAGCCATCAGGTCTCTTAGCTGATGAATCGTCTCAATGGTTTCGGTAGACGTTAATTCTATGCCGTGCAGCATGAATTTCAGCCAGGCTTCCCAGTTGTCATCCAGGGGATCCATCCGTAAATGAGCCAGGTAGGCACGCTTTTCCCGCACGATGTAACGGCTCAGGTAAAGGATAGGAAGATCCAGCAAACCGTGCTGCACCAGGTAAAGTAAATTTATGATACGACCGGTTCGTCCATTGCCGTCATAAAATGGGTGTATTTTCTCGAACTGGTAATGGATCAAGGCCATCCTCACCAACGGATCGAGTCCTCCATCGACAACCTCATTGAAAAAGATCAGAAGCCGTTCAAGCAGCTCCACGATCTGGTCATAGTCTTGTGGTGGTGTGTAAATCACTTCTCGAGTGACGCTATTTCCCACAATTGTTCCCGGTCGGGTGCGTAAACCAGATCCCGGTTCTCCAGTTACCAAAACGGCTTGAATCGCAACCAGATCATCCAGCGTAAGTTTTCCTTTAGTCTTGACCCGGGTAAATCCCAGCTTAAGCGCCTCAGAATAGCGACCAACCTCTTTTGCAGCAGCGTTGTTGAATTGGGGAATGTCCAATTCTTGCTTGAACAATTCATCATGCGAGGTGATGATGTTTTCTATTGCCGAACTGTCTTTTGCCTCTTGCAGCGCCAGGGTATTCAGTAAGATGTCCTGATTGGGCAGTAAAGGCGCGACGCCTTTGAGTTCAGCCAGGCGGCGATGCGCCATAATCAGCTGAGCAGTAAGGGTGTCAGATTGAGCGATTCTTTCGGGAGGGAACGCGTATAAATCAGAAATCATATCCAATCCCCTTCAAATTCTCGCGAATCCGTTGCTGCAGTTCGTTTCCACGGGCGAACTGATCGGCCAGTTGAGTCGTCAGAGCATTCATTTTTTCTTCAAACGGGATTCCGTCATCTTCGGCTTCTTCTGTACCCACATATCGTCCGGG
>JAAYUI010000236.1 GCA_012517765.1 Caldisericales bacterium
CCTCAGGTTTTAGTTACTATCCCACTTAGCATAAAAGTATCAGAGGTGGAAACTTACTACAATAAGGTACTTTAGGGGTACTAAATACCCTAGAAGTGCCATAGGTACTTTGGAGTACCTATGGTTTTAAGATAGCGAGTCGAGCGAAGTCGAAAACACTAGCAAAATGAAATTGTATGCAAAAATCTTTTTGAAATACACGTGACATATATATATAGAATTACCATGCTGTAGAATAGGAGTATGACACGCAAATTAGCATCTGAAAAGGTCATCGTATCGGCACCGCTATCCTTTAGTGGATCGGCTCAGCGCATCTGGAAGATTACCGACGTCGAGAATCCTATAGCTAAGTTTGCTTTAGCTATGATTGCGATAGCTCTCATTATGGGCGCATGGATGTTTGTTCTATGCTGGTATTTCGTGATGTACGTGCTGTTTGGCGTATTCTTCTTTATCTTCAGACTATTTACTCGTAGCAGGCGTAAAAACAAGCGTGACAAGTTACGCCATCGAGAAGTGCTTGACGCCATTGAGCAGCGTAAGCAACTCTAACTACTGAACCGTCAAAGCAAGTTTTGACGTGACTTCGACTTTTCGTGGAAAAATCGAAGTGATAATAAGTTCACACACTACCGTTGTCGGTCGTAGGTTCTTTTGGCTTTGTGTATGTTTTCGTGGTAAGTATCAAACCAGCTAGTAAACTCTTTAGATAGCTTCAGTAGCTCCAACCCAACCTCTGTTAACTTATATTCAACCTTTGGTGGAACAACAGGATAGACAAATCGTTCAACTATACCGGTTCGCTCCATCTCTCTCAGTGTTTCGGTAAGAACCTTTTGTGTAATACCGGGGAGGCACTTCGCAAGCTCGGAGTGGCGCTTCGTATCGCCACTAAGTGTCACTGCAATGCGTAATGTCCATTTGCGAGCCAAAAGACCCACAGTGTGTTCGCGTAGACGTCGTCTTGTACGTGTTGGCACAGGAAATCCTCCTCATACAGCAGACTCGTTCAAACGCTAGGTAGGCCTAAACTTCGTTGAAGACCGACTTGCTGCCTAATAAAAAGGCGCTCCAAGAGATATACCCTCGGAGCGTCGTAAATATCATACAAGACCCTTCAAAAATAAATGTAGCATATAAAACATCATGATACAATACTATATCTCTTGCACTATTCTCCAACCTCAACAAAGAATTTCTCACCAATTTCCACCACACGCTTTGTCTGTTTATCGTAGACATAGTACTTAATCCAGTGCTTGCCGTCGTATCGTTCTGTCTCGTGGTTAATAAACTCGTTAGAATTTTTACCACCACCAGTCTTATGTGCTTCAAACAGGTTGCCGCGGATATCAGGTGAACCCTTTGCATTCAACACCTGCCAGCGAATACCATATTGTTGTCTATCGTAGGTATTCGCTCGAAATTCAAGGTGCTCTCCAACACCAGCAAATTTACGCCACCGCCTCGTAACAACTGTTCCTTTTGATTGAATCTCATTAATACCGACTTTATGAAGAGTACCGTCCGTCTCAATGCCCCAGCCTCTTTGACGTAGCGGTTCAAGCTCAATCGGGTAATCATTGATATTTGCGGGGAATGAAGTGCTAAGTACCGAGCGTAACTTAGGTAGGTTGACTTCAGAGAATCCTTCACTCAGCATTTTCTGGGCATTGACGAGGAAATCTAGAATATTCTGCTGTTGAGCAGCGTCGATTCGGTCTGCTAGGTCATCTTCAAGTGGCTCAAGAGTGATAGTTAATTTATCGTGAGGGGCATTAAAAATACGAATAGCTCCATCAAGAATGTTCATGAGATCATCGGCATAAGAGAATTTATTTTCGTAGAGACTACATACGAGAGCCGTGATGCAGATTGACGATAAAGTATCAGTGAGTCCCACTGTATCGCGCATACGTTTGAGGGTAAGGATTATTGCTGGTAGAAACGTATTGTCACTTGCGACACCAGAAAACCAATCAACTAGTTGTTTCGTATCGCTTGAAAACCATTGATTTGTACTGCGACGGGTCGCGTATCGATTTGCTTGAGCTGATTTAATCGGCACGTAATCGACATGGAATGCTACATCGGTATTATCGTCGGTTGAATGAAGAACACGCTCACACGACTCGCGTAATTTGCCGTCGAGCTTGTCGCTATATTCATCACTCAATACGTTGCGGACGTTTCCAAGCGAATTAACCGCATCAGTCCAAGTGGTACGCTCAAGGACGATATCAACATCGTACTCTCCAGCAGCACCATACGGGCTTTGCTGTGCGGTCAAGGGTCGAACGGTCGTACCCATTGCGTAAGAACCTTGTGAATAGATTTCAACATCGCCCTCATACTCACTTGCGAAGAGCGAGAGTGTTTCACCAAGCATCTGGTCGATACTGTTTGCTTGTGACCGTGTAAGAACTATATTCGTAAGGTATTCTTCAAAAAGTGAGTCATAGCGGCTATGGTTCATAAACTGTAATTTTCCATATACGAGTAGTCAGCCAAGAGTCACGAAAACGCATCCATCCTCGCATCAGGGGGTTCATAAGACGACGCGAATCTTTAGCGAATTGCATCGACAGTTCGTTGATTCTAGCGTGATTTGGTCTATGCTCAGGTTTTATCTCTGCGTCTGGTCCGAATGGTCGTTGCTTCCAAGCCTCCTGTGTCTGCTGTTCTGTTAGTTCCTTTATAGCTTTGATATAGAAGGCATACCTCTCACCGTGCCACTTTGATTCAGCCGCCAACAACACTCGGTAGTACTCATTTTCTTCTTGAATGTGGTGAAACATATCACGGATATTGATTATATCAGCGGCGTCTTTCGTACGTCTGCGAATGCGATAATACATTTCTACACGCTTAAATACCGACTTACTAGCGGCGGCAACGAGTTCTTTGTGCTTTGCTGCTTGAGCTTGACTGTTCTTAACAACAGCGGCAAGGACAGCTGAGCTTAGCAGGCCCATGAGTAACGTCACAGTTATTTCTATATAGTTATCTGTGTCCAAGACATTTCTCCTATCCGATCTCCAGTGCCTTTCGCACAGCATCCTCGGGGTCATTGTAGAAGCTGATGTTGAACTTTGAGAAAGTTTCGGCGGGTACGGTCGAAATGTCTGCGGCAGATGACATTGGCAGTAGTATCGTGCGTGCACCGGCGTCAAAACAAACTTCAAGTGTATCTGCCAAATCATCGACCTTGCTGATTGTGCCGCCGATAGTTAGATTACCTAAAATGACTAGACCACCTTTAAGCTGCGTTCTCAGCGATGCGGACACAAGAGACACAAACGAGGCTAGTGCAATTTCTTTGCTTGGTCCAACACCCTGTAAATCTTCTATGTGCATTAAAAAGTCTGAATTTTCGACATTTATATTTGCACTGATATTTTTTCGATTGGCTTTGAAATAATTAAATGCCGTACTGATCGATTCTTTAGTGAGACGATTCGTACCTATTCCGGAGACCGACATCTTGCCGCTTCCGCTAGGGCTCTCGGTTTCAATGCGAAATGTACCAATCTGGCCTGAAGTACCACGTCCAACAAAGTAAGCATGGCCAGCCTTGAGAGGCTCATCAGAAATCAATTTATCGCCACTAATCTCTGGCACAGATACGACACGCTCTTCATCACTATCATTGTCGATATACGATAGGTGAATATCAAAGAATTCCATGCCGCCGATTCGCTTCAGCTGCTCTTTAACGCGGCGGCGACCCTCGATCGCATAGCGAATCACTTCCTCGATCTCTTCTTTAGTAAACTCACCGTGAGGATATAGCAGCTTCACAAGACCTGATACTGTTTTCTTTACGGCAATGACATCACGTTGGTTCAATTCCTTACCAAGTCGGAAGTGCTTGTCGATCGCATCACTGTACGTACGCTTGCGCATCTCACGGAAGAATTCTGCTAAGTAGTCAACAATGAACCCGTAACTGTTCGTGATAAGCTCAGGCCGCATCTTTGGGATCTCCCAGCCGGGTAAGTAGTAATGCATACGATCGAAGAAAGCTGTGTCACGGTTCATAGCTTCGGGGAACGGTTCGAACAGATTGGAGGTCTTCAGGATCACCTCAACTGATTGATTGATATTGCCGACAAATACCATAGAGGCGGTAGCGTTCTTCTCTTCTTTGCCGCGTGCAAACGAGCCAGATGCCATGTAATCTTTCATGATTTGGATGCCATCTTTGTCTTTGAAGGTGATGCCAGCCACCTCGTCAAATGCCACGGCATCCCATAGCCCCACGAGGCCTACAGTTTTACTAGACATATTATAAAACAGGTTCGCGACGGTGGTTTGGCCACCAGATACCAGGATAGAGTTTGGCGAGATTTCTTTGTAGATATGAGATTTGCCGGTTCCGCGAGGGCCGAGCTCGCAAAGATTATAGTTATTCTCGACCAGTGGCACGGCACGCTCTAGGAAGTGCCACTTCTGACGCTCTTCGAGGTGGTTTGGCTCCATACCCATCGAACGAATCAGCGCATCGATCCATTCGTCTTTACTAAACTGACGACGGCCGTTAAAGATTTCCTCTAAATCCATGTTTGGCATCTGAATCGGCTTGATGTCATTGACAACAAACGGTAGATTATTGCGCTCTTCTTCGTCATGGAAATAGGAAATCTTCGTTATACACCAGATGCCACCGACTAAGAGCTTTTCGAACTTTTTGACGATCTCTGCATCTATGTAGGCATCCTTAATACCGAGGTTGCTAAACTCAGCTTCGTACCGATCCTTCTTTTCGTTCAACTTAACGGTGATCTTATCAATAACGGTATAGTTTTTAAGCTCTCGGATTTTACTCTTAACTTTCTGTGCTTCGTCTGGTCGGACGAAGTTCTCAGCAAGGATCTTTTTTACAGTAGCGATGCCGTCTTCGATAGCGACCGGATCATCAGTTGCGCAGTACATGCCGAGTAAGTACTCCAGCACATACACAGGAACATTAGCACCCTCTTTGATTTTTTTCGTGAGGTCCTTGCGGACTACTCGCCCTGTGAAGACTTGGTTTAGTTTTGTATCAATTTCGTCCATCATGCACCTCCTATAGTCCTAAATCGTTGGTTATTGCTATATCTACCTTGAATTCAATTCGTTCGACTTCTACGCCATCTTCGTCTTCAAGCACCAGGAAATAAGTTTCTTCCGGGCTATATGAACGTGCCGCAAAGACAAACTTCTCTTGATACTCGCGCGCGCTAGCGTTCTTGTCGGTCGAATCAGCTATGATCGTTACTTCGTCAGATATTTTTGCACCCTGTGCGTCTTCAAACCATGCCTTATACCGACCGGCAATCCTATCGGTGCTGACTGGCTCACTTTGTAGGAATCGTAAACGAGTAATGGTGTTAGTGATCTTAAGCGAGATACCTACGTAGGTGATACCTACTCGATCTCTCGCTGTGCTGGTGCGGGATGATTTGAAATTAACGATCGGCACTACAACTTCTTGAGGCAAAGCACCTCCATGATAGTAACGACCGACGCCACCCTGCTTTGCGAACACAACTTTTGAATGAGGCGTGTTGACGTACTTCTTATTGTCATCAAACATATCGCTGAGGCGATAGCTCAGAGCTGACTTATCAGGTGTGGAAGTGATAGCGTAGCGAGCTTTTTGCTTGTCAGCACCCACAACCTTTGGCATTTTGCGGCGGGCTTCTACTGTACCCGTTTCATAGAAGAACCCATGGTCCGCCGTGACAAGTACATTAACGCCACTGAAAGTCGTATGAAGATCAGCTATCAGATCGGTGATTTCGCGGATTGCATCGTTGCTCGCAGCGAATGTTGCCATATCGTCATGCTCACCTGTGATATCGATCTTGTCATGGTAAATATAAACGTATTTTTTGCCAGAGAAAAATGACTTCCAATCCGACTTCTTCATCGCCCTAACTTCTTCGTACTTGATCGCTAGGTTGTCTTTGTTTGCAGCCTTCAGTACTTTGTCGCGGTTCGACGCATCAGTTTTTATACCGTCTGCAAGGACCGTCTCGCCATCGAATGTCAGCTTGCTGTGCGGGAGTAACGCAGCCATACCAACCGGTGTGATCGACGGTAGTAACGCCAAAGCAAAATTTGTCGAAATATCTCCGCCAGTAGCGATCAACTTTTGCTGCTCAGCGATCTCTTTGGCGACTTCGTAGCGCAAGCCATCAGATATGATTACAAATACCCGGTCTTTTTTATCGTCGCGGGGCGCTAAATATTTGCTATAAAATTCACTGAGCATGGGGTGCTTGGTTGCTGTCCAGTTTTCGTCATCTGCAGCCTCTTCCCATTTTTCGGCAAGCTTTAGCATCCATTCTTCGCCGTATAAATACTCGATCTGTTGAGCGAGGCCCATGTACTCGTCAGTTTTATCAGTGCGATCATAGTAGTAGTTAAAGTGCCGGTAGGCGGTGTCCACCTTGTACAATTCCTCGGCATACCGTGAAATAGCAGTGTCTCGATCTACGCTCTTTACTTCTGTCATAATCTTTCTCGCTATGGTACGGAAGTTATTGGCAGCAGCCAGCATCTGATAATCAGCTTTTCGCATTGGATAGAAAAATCCAACTTCGCGACTTCGCAGCAGCTCGTAGATATTATCCTTATTTGAAATAAGCTTGATGAGCTCAGTGATGACGACATCGTCAATTTCGGCGAATGCGTCGCTTTCTATGTATTCCGAAAGCTCGCGACCTTCGAGCAAACGAGTGAGCCCATATTTTTTGTTTACTTCAGCCGAGAAACTAGTGAATTCATCAGGAAATAGGCGCATGACGTCACGCACGAAGATGCGGATATTTCCATGGTTTGGCAGAATGAAGCTTTTGAAACGACCGAAATCAATTGACTCGTCAACAGTTGATTTAAAGTAGCTGATGAGCACCGATTCCCACAAAGTATCGAGCTTTTCAATCTCAATAGTAGACACACCAAAATAACCGGCGAGCAAGTCGGTGATCGCTTCTGGGTCAATAAACTTCAGTGTATTTATGAAATTATCAGGTGACTCACGGTAGCTGACGAATATCGCAGCTAGTACTTGCTCGAGCCGAGCATCGTTGGCGTCAAACAATGCGGCCAATATTGCCATTTGCAGATCGTTCGGCTCTTGCACTGGCAAAAACTTTTTAATATCACGCTGTCTTTTCTGGTTCTTGAAGAAACGACCATTGCGCTTTACCACGTTGCGGAACTGATCGGGTAGTCCAAGTGCCGTCAACGTCAGCGTTGATTCATCCGGAATAAACACGTCGCTTGCATTCGCTAGTTCGATATCGATCAGCTGGTTATCGACGCTCTCTGGCTGTTCGGTTGGGCGGTAGATGATAACATTACTGTCGGCTACTTCATTTAGTACATGGTAGCGCACAAATAGCGGATTGTCGTCGAAGATAACGACCTCGACATCGATGCCGTCATTCAGTAGTGCATGCTTGATATCGTCTAAATATTCAGCATTCGCCCCATCAGCGTCGTACCAGGTGACGATTCGTCGCCCGGCAATGCTAGGGTTATGTAGGAGTTTAGCTAGGCCATTTACGAGCTCTTGATTCATAGCTTGATTCCTTTCATCTCGAGGATTTCACTGCCAGGCTTTACGCCTGCAGCGGCGTGGCTGAGCTTGGGGTAGTTGGTTTTGACACCGTCGTCGAGGTCGAGCTCTATGGCTTCGCTGGCGGCCACACCGATCAGTGCGTCGTAGCTTTTGATCTCGGCCAGTTTAGCAATGAGATCGTTTTTAAGACGGAGCTCGTTGTTGTTTAATGTACTTTTGGCCTCTAGCTCGGCCAGACGCTTCGCGTAAACATCCTGGGTGCGGAGCAGGTACTGCGTACGAACCGTAGCGATGAGATTCGGCTGGTAACGATGCAAGTAAAATAGAGCCTTGAAGCCATTTGCTTTGCCACTACTAAGCAGCCAATATATAGGGCGCTTGCCGTAAATGCGGAAGTGGTCAGCAAAGAATTCATCAACGAAATATCGACGAAGTGTATCTTCAGCATTTTCGTGAGATTTTCGTCCAATGGCGTTCGCCAGCCAGTCCATGTTGGCGTGAAGCGTTGATTCATCGTAGACAACAACCAGGAAGTCACGCAGCTTCTTCACGATGTCGTCAGTGTAGTATTCGCCGTCCATGATGGGTACGATGTTGTCGGAATCGACCAGAGCAGATTGCCTCGAAGCGTTCCATTCGCCGCCTGCAAAGTTGAGCCCTGGCTCGTCGAGACTATAGCGGCCGAAAATCACACCAACGAAATAAGACAGGAGAGAGCGGGCTTCGCGAGTCATATCCGCTTTGCGTACGCTGATATATTTTTCTTCAACCTCTGGTTTAAGTTCGCCTTGCATACCGTAAACTTCGATGAAGATTTCATTCAGTCTTTCCTCGTAAGCCTTGAGCTGGCGCCATCGATCTGCGGATGCTCGCTCCCACATGGCGTAAGTGTCGCTAAGTTTTATCTCACCATTGCTCGGAAGAAGTGGATGATTTTTAAAATCCCATGACTGCTCAAAACTGTCCCAGTCTAACCTGCTTAATTCTAAACTACTCATTACGATCTCAATCACTTCTTTCATATACCCGTTGTCAATCTTAAGAGGTAGCTTGGCAATATCAATAGCTTGAGTATTAAGGGTTGGATTGGTGATTTTTAATATATGATTTGCTACTTTGCTACACAAAAAACCAAGCGTATAAAACATAGTGTCATCATCTTCAAAGAAAATTGGAGATCCGGCCACATCCCACAAGAAACCCGGATCAAGACTACGTGCAGAAAATGTACCACTCGTCAAGAAGGGCCAAGTAAGCGCTTTTTTCAAATATAAGTGTGAGCAAGTTGTTTTTGGACGATTAAAGTTATTCTTTTGACTCCAATTAACTACGAATTCATTATTTCCATACCAGTTTCGTCGCTCCCCACCTTTACTGTAGGGTACCCAGTACTTATCCGGATCAAACTCGGCCAGCCCTAAACCGAGTTTGCAATTCGATATCTCGTACCAGCGGCGCATGTACTTGTTATTATCGCCAATGGTCATACCGGTTATAACTGTTGCAACATCCTCGATATTGCCAAAGTCGTAGATCCTTTTCATTGCGCTACTTGCCCAGTAAGCAATAATCTTACCTGGAAAAACATCAAAATCAGCGTTGCTTGCTTGATATCTTGATTCATGCAAATTATCCGCTGCGGCTTGGAGCGCTAACATTTCTTTTGATTTTTCGGTACCCAATATATTGCGTATATAATTACCTGATGCTAATGACTTTCCTTTGGAGATAGTGAACGAAGTGGTTGACACAACAACGTGAGGGAAAGCGCCGTTGCCTAGATGAATCATAGTCGCAATATGGGCGCTATTTACGAGTCGTTCGCGTAGCTGAACCTGGCCAGACAAAAACATCCAGCTGTCTGGTGTAACCATGCCCATTACACCGTTGTCGGTCAGCAATTCTAACAGTACTTCTATGAACACAGAGAACAGATCTGCTTTACTGTCCGAATAATAGCTATAAATATATTCTTTCAACTTACGATCGTACTTGTTCATGTACGGCGGATTCGTAACAGCAATAGTGTACTTCCGACTCAAAATCTCAGCTTGATGTATAAGTTGTTTTGTACGGGAAGTGTATAGCTGCTCATCCATAGGCGGTAAGCCCTTTAGCTCATCCCGCAGAGTGTCGTAATCGTAGGATTTAACCTTGAGAATGCTACCGTATTCTTTAGCATCACGAAAGGTGTCTATCAAATACGTCGCTGCGTCTTTAGCGGCACCTTTAAGGAGATCAGGTAGCCCGCTCAAGCCATTACTTTCGGCTACAGATGAGATATTGAGACCAACATCCTTATTGAAGATGTCTTTATCATACTCGCGGGCGACTAACATAGCCGATAAAATCGACAGCTGCTTGGCGCGGTCATCTATGTCTAGTCCGTAAAGGTTGTGTGTCAGTATATTTTCCGGTATTAGCTCTGGAGCGTAGCCAAGTGAAAGGTAGATCTGATAAAACACTTCGAAGGCATAGACAAGTATATGTCCACTGCCTGCGCAGGGATCTATGAACGTAACATTTTCAATATTTGGCATAGCTTTTATGCCATCAGGTGCTTCGCCACCTCTTACTAAATATTTCCAATTCTGCGCTAAGCTACTGTCCCCGCCGTGCTCGAGCCAATAATTACCAAGTGAATTTTCGACCATATATTTGACTATCCAGTCGGGAGTGAAAATTTGCGTGACATAAGGAATCTCGTCTTTTTCGATCGCCGATTTTTTCTTCATAGCGATGTCTTTTTCGGCTTGGTTGTAGTACTGATAAAGCCAGCCAATAACTTCGACACGGTCAAAACACGAAGTTGGAAGCTTAAGGACCTCATTCACAAAACCACCAGCGCCAAGCAGGTTATCTGGCAGCAAGAAGTTGATGCTCGTCGTGTCTCCGTTGAAAACATCTGGCATGACGGTGCCAAGCTTCTTGACGACAGCAAAAAGGACTTCGCGGAACTTTTCGTCGTCGCGCGACAACTTCAGCAGTGCATCCACATCGAGCGGTAGATCGAGATCATCTCGACGGAGGTTGCTGATCTTTAAGATTTCGGGATCAGGAGAATCGTTTGCGTCCGAAAGTACTCGGATGCCAAGCCATTCGTTATGCTTGCCCTCTGGAAGCATTTCGTTGAGTTCCATGTAGCGGATAGCGACAATACGGTTGAACCAAGTGTAAGCAGCCTTTTCAACGATCTGTTTGACACCCTCGGTTTTGATAGCCGCACGAAGATTGTCGTAACGGGCTTTGTCGCTAGGGTATAACGTGATGTTGCGTCCGTCGATAGTAGCTTGATAGACCTCGCCTTTTTGTACCCAAGCGATGTCTTCGGTTACGTGCATGGCGTGCAGTTTGGCGGTAACGAGCGCAGTCAAGGACACTCGTGATTTCATGGCGAATTCTTTGAGGAGCTTTTTGTCCATGCTAGATAACCTTCACCTCGCCGTTATCGGCTAGTTCTTGAAGCAAGCGCTGGCGGAGTTCTCCGAGCATGGCGTCAACGTCCGCTTCACTTTTTAGCGAGTAGGTGCGATTGATAAGATCACCCGATCGGACTGGTTTGGCGACCTTCGGCGCTTCTGTAGGTGCTTTACCTTCAGCTTCTGCTTGTTTACGCTCAGCCTCTGCACGTGCACGCTCTTCTTCTAACTTACGAGCTTCGGCGGCACGTTTTTGTAATTCTTCGCTGCCAGCAGTGACAGATTGCTCAAGAGCAGAAGTCAGTGGTGCAAGCTTTGGTATGTCAGCGTAAGGTTCGCTCATGTTCAGAATATCGCGAATCTGCGAAACTTCTGACGAGTTGACGGTGATAGATGAGCTGACAAAGTCGTAATCTTTGACGGCACTTGCGGCGCGATCAAAGATTGTCGCTTGGTGCTCGAAGAAACTAACAACAGGCTTATAGGCGTCAAATGCTGCGCGCAGTTCGTTCTGTTTTGCGCTGAATGTATCAAACAGCTCTTTGGTATCACGAATTTGTTTTAGTTCTCGCAGGCTAGAGTTGACGCTCTCAACGACAGCTTTACCCGGATAAGCTGTATAGTTGTACTTTTGTAGGTAGGCGGTAATAGCTTCAAGCTTGGTGTCTATCTCGCTGCGCAAACTGTCTGCCATGGCGTCTTCGGTGTCGCCAAGGACAGTCGTATCGAACAAGTCTCGGGCAAGACTCCGTACTTGGTCGAGTAGCAGATTATCGATACGTTCACGAACTTTGATGGTAATCTTGCCGTCATTTGCAGATTTAAGAAGTATATCAGCAGCTTCGGCGGTCGGCTGCAGAGTCGTACCGTTATATACCAAGCTTACTAGCTCGGTTTTCATTAGGTAAGCCACGATATACGCAACGTCTTCATCGGTGAAGCCAAATGGTGCTGATTTGAAATCACGTACGATACTCTCGAGAGTGACAGGTACATGATTGCGTGCTTGCTCAACGATGTACTCATTGATCGCATCTTCAGCTTTGGCATTGGCAGTCGCGACTTCGAGTTCCATTTTTGGAAGCGTCAGTAGGCGCTTAATGTTACTGCGGCTGCATGGTGACTTGATGTACTCGATCTTTGTATATACGGATTTAACCAGCTCTTCGAGAATAAGATCACGACGAGTTGCTACGCTTTCTCGTACAGGTATATCAACCTCCGTGCCGTTAATCACGATTGTTGCCGAACGAATAATATCGGCAAAATCTTCAGAGATTTTTTCTTTCAGCCCTTCCATCTCGGTGCGGCGAGCGGCAATGATCTTATCGCGTTCGGGGTCGTTTTTTATACCAGCTTGGCTACGAATGTATTTTTCAATCTGAAGAGTAGTATCGATTTCGTTCTTCATATCGATAGACAACGGCGTGATGACGAAAGCAGTGTCACTGAGACGCATAGATTCGGACTGAACGGACTGAATTTCATTTGACGTGAATTTGAGAGCAAGTTCGTTCGAGCCGCCGTTGATCTTATTATCATTCATGAACAGACTCACAGACATAGGTCGACCATTAGTATACCGGTACTTGGTTTCAATTTTCCCGCGTATAACCTCGCCAAGCATGGCATACCTATCGTTTGGGTCAATGATTTGGTTTTTTATTTCGCGGTTAATATCTTGCTCTTCGTCAGTTAAGAAGCGATAGTTGTCGCCTAATTTTTGAATAAGCACACGATCTTCGAGTCGCTTAAGGCTATCCGCCAGACTCTTTTTTATATCGAGAATATTGTCTGACAAATTGGTAACCGACAGTACGGCAAGGTTGTCAAGATTAGTAGGCATGGTCTCTTGTGAACCTCTTAACATGAAGAGTGTTTTTAGAATCTGCTCATCTTGAGACTCCAACTCCCCATGCTGGATCATGTCCCGTACTTGATCAAATGTACGAATAAAAGCACTATTGATTGATGTGACTACTGTTTCATAAAAATCATAGAAAGGCACAAGGGCTCCTATTTCATCATCCGTACGCTTCTTAGCAGTTTCCTGTATAGCACCGAGTAATGAACGGGCACCAGAACTTAGGTGAGTGCCAGCATAGCCTTGGCGTCTTAAATTCATGAAAACTTCTTGAATCAAATTGAATTGATATGGAATGTATGGATAGGTCGCAGCAAAATCTTCAGCGCTGCGGTAGGTGGCTTTATAGGTGCCGCCTTCGCCGAATGTTAAGAGATTTGTAATCTCAGCCTGACGAGTATTGTAGGTTGAGATAAGTGAAGTTGTGGCATCAGCAGTTTTGGCAAGCAAACGCTGACGGATCACCTCATCGATGTCAGTGCTGGAGAGCTTAATCTTGGTGTCGAAGCGACCAAGAATCTTCGAGAAGTCGTCCTTTTTGACTCCCTTGACAACATCGTCGATCGCTTCCTGGCTTGAGCAAATAACCCAAGCACGACCATTGGTACGAACGCCCAACTCTTCGACGATAGACTGGAGGTTCAAAAGTAGCGAGCCGTTGTTGCCGATGTACTGGCCAACTTCGTCGATAAGGAAGACGACGTGATGGTCATTACCGCGTTTTTCAATGTATTCTTGCACGCGCTGAGCAAATGATTCGGGAGAAACTTGGTAGGTGTCACGGCGGTTGTCAAAAATCTTGTTAGCTTCGTCAGCACTAACTCCCATGACTTCGGCATACTTTTCGGCAATTTCGTATTGATTGAAGTCAAAGTCGGAGCGAATTGATGACCAGTCTTCAAATTTGGCCTTAAATTCCTCATACTTACCCTTCTCTTGAAGGTGCTGTTCGATATCGGCAACGAAATTTATATGGCTAAAGCCGAGCTTTTCATTAAATACTTTCTCGATAACTGCCAGTATTTTGTCCTTGCTAGTGGTGTTTTCAAGTGAGGACTTAGTATCGATATTAAAAAGGATGATGTCAGAGGATGTATCTCCGGCTCGCTTGATGTTGCCGAGGAGCATGGCGTCATTGATCTTCTCGTCGAAGTAGTCGACGGCTTTTTTACCGTTCACTTCACGATTATCGAGTAGGTGGCTAACGATCTTAAGAAAATGCGACTTACCTGATCCAAAGAAGCCAGATAACCAGACGCCCATTTGTTCGGTACGCGAGGTGCCGAGTCCTTTGCTGTATGCTTCGAAAAACGTATCGAGATGCTTAGCAATTTCATCGGTAACGATATACTCGTCTAGCTCCTGAGCAATAGAGTGCTCATCATCGACTTTAATAACACCCTGGATCTCACGGGTAATGTCTTTCTTGTATAAGTCTTTTAGTTGCATCTAATACGCCTTTCTTATCTCTCAACTAATTTGAATGCACGGTAATAATTTTCTGCCGGAAATACGTTAAACAAGCTGAGTGCCTGCCTATCGTAGCTGCCGGGGTAAAACAAAATAACGGGATTTTCGGTGTCGTTAATAACGCTCTGGAGGTTGGCTAGCAGTGTATGTGCACGGATAATTTGGTGCGACTGACCTATGCCAGTGAGAAAAATGATGTCGCCTTTTTTGACACCTCCAGCGATCTTTTCGATGATGAGACCGTTTTTGCTATCGGTTTTGAGGGTGCGCATGATCGCCTTGTTGACGAAGTCGCTGCCTTTTTTCTGCTCAAGTTCAAACGATTTTTCGAGATAGTTTTTTTCTTTGAGGATTTCGATGATAATGTCGTGAATATTGAAGACTTTTACATTGCTCAAGCTCTTGGCTATATTGGCGACTTCGCGCATGACAGCCTGTTCGTCTTCTGGATCGTAATCAAAAATGTGGTAATTGACCTCATTGCCGAGGCCACCACCCTGCGACAAATCGCTACTGCGGACTTTGCTGCGCAAGTCCCTTAGTCGATCTTGGATAGATTTTTTCATAATGTGCCTCCTTCTCCCCCTAAGGCCTTTAGATACTCGCTGTCGCCATCTGCGGTCAACTGGTTTGCAAGACGGGTGGTGATATTTGGCCGTGTGATAGCAAAGCCGTCGGCTTGTTTTTTCACAAGACCGGCCTCGGCCATAATTTTCATCAGCTGCTGTTTCAGCTTGGATTTTGTTTGCTCAGACCGATCACGAATTAGCGGTTCCTCCGCATAAACCGATTCAAAATACCGCTCAATATCTGCGCGGTCTATTTTGCTGGCTTTTGTAGCTAGCTTGTCTGCGTACACATCTACCAAGAAGTCCCGAACTATTCGGTCGGTTTTTGCAATAGAGACTAAGAGTGCGATCCGTGACGCATCTATATCGCTCCCGGTGAAGACTTTCAGCATATTCGGAGACATAGTGGCTATTCGGCGAAAGATGGGCGTCGATACTCTCTTTAGGCTACCGATCTTTTTATGCATAATAAGATTCTCTTCGACGTTACGCGTACGCAAAAGCTCGATATCCTCTCCTTCAGCCAAAAAGCCTGCAAGTATTCTAGACTCACTAAAAAGAAACGGCTCACCGGTAAGCCCTGCATAATATTTGGTCACATCTTTAGCGCCAATCATAAGAGAATTGTAGCAAATTTATGCCTGAAAGTCAATATTTAGTAAGTTTTCCACAAATATTCGCAAGGTTTTTAGAAATTATGTTCGTAGATTCTCATTATTCACTACAGTGGAGCAGGAGCAGATCTATTGCTATAATAACCGTATGAGCAGAGCGAGTGAATTTTTGACAGTTTTTAGTAAGCTAGAGGATGAGATTTTGCGACGCGCACGCAAGGCACCACAGCTACGAGGCTTCGCTCCGCACGAACAAAGCAAAAAGGTACAATCTTTTGCCGGTAGTCTGGACCTGTTGCAAGATTATGGAAAAGATCGCGTCGTAAGCGAATATATCGACACCTTGCGTCTGTATGGCAAGTTACGGAATGCGCTTTCCCATAACAATGATGATGACCCTATCGCCGATCCGCATGAAGATACTGTCCGCGGAATAAAACAGCTGTACGAATCAATTACTAAACCTCAGTCAGTGTCTCAGATTATGACAGAAAAGCCGGTGGTGTTTAATGTAGGATATGACGCCTATGAGGCATTGGGTGTCATGGATAAGAATTGGTATACATCCGTGCCGGTGTATCGCGGCGAGGATCTTGTCGGAGTGTTGTCCGAGCGATCAATACTTAGGTGGGCTGTGGCATCAGCTGATGATGACGTAAAACCGGCGGAGCTACGGACGCTCGCAGACATAGAGGAATACCTCGATACTATGGATGATTCCGAAACTGATCTGTACTATTTTGTGGCAAAGGATACGGACGTGTATACTGTGCGTGATTTGTTTGACCGTGCCATACGGGACGGTAAACGAGTGGCGGCGATATTCGTAACGCATAACGGTAAGATAAGTGAGTCTCTACTGGGTATAGTGACCGCTTGGGATCTGTCTCGCATTGACAAGTAGCAATGCTTATGCTAGATTGGTAATACGTTAACAATTTAATATCAA
>JAAYUI010000097.1 GCA_012517765.1 Caldisericales bacterium
TAGCACGACCCACAAGGGGACCTCGCCATACGACCGCCTGTTCTTCATTTTCAAGCAGAAGATTGATGGACATCACTTTAATTCCCGAAGTTGTAATAGGCGGTAATATTGCTCGTGGTGTATACGAAACTTCTGGGCGGTTTTCAAAAAACATCTTGGGAATGCTTGGACCGGTAATATCCGCATCCAGAATTCCAACGCGGTACCCTGCTCTGCGAAGAGACACAGCTAAAAGCCCTGTGACCAGCGATTTCCCTACACCGCCCTTTCCACTCATCACAGCGATGACTTTTTTGACGTGGTTGAGGTCTTGAACACCTCCAAATTCTTTTTCTGATTGCATAGGTTCCTTTCCATGGCTTTGATCAATAACCACATCTACTTTTTGAATACCTTCAATCTGGTGAACCGCTTGCTTGATCTTTGAAGTGAAGCGATCCAGTAATGGGCATTTCATCGTGTCAGGTCGAAAATGAACAATAACGTTATTTTCTTCAATTTCCACATCAGCGACGAAATTCAGGCTGACGATGTCCCGCTCGAGCTCAGGGTCTTTTACATCTCGTAAGGCTTGCAAAACAGCAGTTTTTTGAATCATAGAATCTCCATTAATTCTCCAAAACAGATCGAAGGATTTCGTTCAATTTATCCGCTTCAACGTAATCGACGACGGTTATGCTCTGCCCGGTTATTCCTTCCACTTCACCGATGGCCTGAATAATCATCACCGCAAGAGGGACAGCGATTGGACATAAAGGTGAAGAAGGCCGAAAGGTGTAGGTAGCTTTTCCTTTCTCTTCGATTACAAGATCCAATACCAGCTTCATGCGAATGACATCGGCTCCGCTTTCTGGATCAATCACTTTACTCAGTTTTTCAATAATGGTTTTCTCAAGAGCTACTTGATCCATAATGGTCCTCCTGGGGTTGAAGTAGCTGAATGGTTTTTTGCCACACATCTCGAACAGCTCGTGCAGCGGGTGAATCGGGAAACAATAAAGTAATCGGCTTTCCTTCGATCATTGCCCTGGGAAGGTTTTCGTCATACGGAATTTCGCCGATCAGGTCAATGCTTTCAGAGATGGCGAATTCCCGAATGGCCCTGGTACCTTCCGGATAAATATCCGCTTTATTGATACAAATGACTACCGGGACACGGAAATGGCGCAATGTTTCCAGTACCCGTTTGAGATCATGCAGCCCTGCCAGGCTGGGCTCGGTCACGATCAATCCCAGATCGGTGCCGGCACAGGCAGAAATGACCGGGCAGCCGATGCCAGGCGGGCCATCGATGACCACATACTGCGACTGAGTATCTTCGGCGAATAAACGCGCCTGTTGTTTGATCAAAGTTACCAGTTTGCCGGAATTTTCTTTCCCAGGGAATAATTCCGCATGAAATAGAGATCCAAAGGAAGTATTTGACTGAAACCAGTTTCCCTCTTGTTGCGGGACCATACTGATGGCGCCTTCCGGGCAAGCATACACGCACGCAGCGCAACCATCACAGGCAATGGGATCAATCCATTGCACCTGCGCTTTTTGGGGATCCGGAAAGATTGCATCGTACCGGCAGACGGGGGAACAGGCTCCGCAGTTCACGCATTGATCCGGGTTAATCACCGCCAACGAGCCACCCCAGAACTCTTTGGGGTCCAGGATTCCCGGCTGGAGAACAAGACTCAAATTAGCTGCATCCACGTCTGCGTCTACAAATACAGCGGGAGGGAAAATCCCGTAAGTGGTGCCCAGGTGAGCAAATGCAGCGGTAATACTGGTCTTCCCCGTGCCGCCTTTTCCACTAAGAATCACGATCTGCTTCATGATTGGTAGACCTCAAGTTCAGGGTGGAGCCGCGCCTCATCAACAATCGGACCTCTCAATAGGAAGCCTAATGCCAGATTGCTGCCACGAACGACGAGAAGTTGTTCCCCCGGATTTATATCAACGGTTGGTCGAAGATAAATGTGCATTTCTTTGCCGATAAGACCTTCTCCAATAATACGCGAGCAGATTAATGAAGAAGCCACTTTTTCTTTGTGCCCTATTCCAAAACCGCCAGATCGCTTGCTCCCAAGGGTAAATACAACAGGGGCATCTTCGTGAAACCCATATTCCTGAAAGGCTTGCGTTGGGATTAGGACATCCATATCCGGACCAACGATTGCCCAACCGAATACCCACTTACCACCTTTGGATAATTGTGGCATTTAGCAATCCTCCTGAATTCGGCTGAGCAACTGTTGAAATACTACTGAATATTCCGGGAAAATTTCAACCAGGGTTTTCCCTTTGGAAATACCCTCAGCAATTTGGCGGTTAAAGGGGATACGTAAAAGGATGGACAGTTTTTCGGCTATGCAGTACATCTCCACTGCATCATCACCAATTCCATCACGATTAATGATTACGCCAGCTGAAATATCCATTTCTCTTAAGATGCCAATGATTTGTTTCAGGTCATGCAACCCAAAAGGAGTGGGCTCAGTGACCAATAAAACATAATCAACCCCACGCAATGTCTCGACTACTGAACAGGATGCTCCAGGGGGAGCATCAAGAATATCAATGCTACCTGATGATGGATGCGCCAACTTTTTCAACTGTCGAATCACCGGAGTTGGCATGGGTTCGCTGATCGTCAGTTGTCCCCGGAAAAATTCAATATTTTCCAGAGCTAACCCTCGCTCCAGCGTTCCAATTGGGTTGGGGACTTCAGTAATGGCGTTTTCAGGACAATTCCACGTACAGCTTCCACAACCATGGCACAATTGCGGAAAGACGAGAATGTTTTTTCCGACTTTTGCGAGCGCATGGAATTGGCAGATGTCCACGCACCTGCCGCAAGCAGTGCATTTCTCATTTTGAATTTGTGGAATCCGAATGACTGCCGGAGTGCTTTCGGAAAAAGCGGGTTTTAGAAACAAATGCCCGTTTGGCGCTTCAACATCACAATCGAAATAGCGCACCTTTGCCAGGCTTGCCAAACTAAGCGCAAGGCTGGTGGCAATGGTCGTTTTCCCTGTACCACCTTTTCCGCTGGCGACTGCAATTTGCACAAACACCTCCTGTTCAGTCGTTTACTGAAACTTCGGCAGTTGATTATTCTTAAAATGATCTACAGCCTCTTGAACTGTTGTTGTAGTTTCAGTAAAAAGCCGCATCTCTATCCTGGCAGCCTGGAAGGCTCTGGCGGCGTGCGGGCCAAAATCACCACTGATTACAACTTCTGCCTTTTGGTCCACCACAAACTGTGCCGCGGCTACTCCAGCACCTCCAGATTGGCTGGCACCCGGGTTTTGAAAGGTTTCCCACTGGTTCGTTTCAGTGTTGAAAAGAATTAACCATGGAGAACGGCCAAATCGACTGTCGATGTGGCTTTCAAGCGAAGGATTCTGGGCGGAAATTAACAGTTTCATAGGAGTTCCTTTTTATGAGGTGTCTTTCTGTGATTGCCATTTGAAGATCAACCGAGTTTTTTGGTGTTTTTATCGATGAAATCAGAGCCAATGTAAATTCCCAATTTGGGAAAGAGATAACGGTGTATTAGCCAAATGGCCAAAGTGGTTAGAAACGCAAATCCGAATATCAATAGGGAACTGGAAAGTTCGTTTAATAAGGCCGGGTTGACCAGCATGATGATGGATAATGTAAGCATCAACGTTCCGCTGATCAATTTCAGCACACGCCCGTGTTTTTCCTCAAGCCGGCTGGCTTTTAGGGTAGCGACAGAGGAAAAGAAAATGATCATCTCATCCAGTTGATAAATCACCATATAGATGATAAGAAGCAGGACAAAAGCAACCCCGCTGATTTTTTGTGCCGTGAGAATGTTTGTCCAGATGACCGGGAATCCAGCTGTACAAGAAAATTCCACCATCGAAACGCCTACTGCCAATGCAATGGTCGCCCCGACCAATCCGGTAAAAGATTGGCTGGCGTCCATCACCGCGCGCATTCTCTTAAAAATACCTGGCTTTTTTTCATCGGCGATGGTGAATGAAATCCCTTCTTTGTACCAGAAGTAATCCTTGATATTTACCAATGCAAAGAAGAGAGCAATCAACGCGACAATGATGCGAATCCATCCCATGGCACTGGTGATCTTAAAAATGCTGAATAACCCGGCAATGAACAGGGCGTAGATACCTGCGGTAACAGTCAAAAAAAGGATACCAATGATGAAAACTTTTTTTCGGGATCCCGTATGAAGCGTCAATGCGAGAAGCATTGTCAATACCCACAAA
>JAAYUI010000016.1 GCA_012517765.1 Caldisericales bacterium
CGTCAATATCCAATGCAAACAGCTTGGTCAGTTCTCTGAATTTGTCCTCTGAGATTCTTCCATGAAAGACATACTTGTTTTTGTATTTCACAGCTACTCTTATAGGACAGGTTGGATTGGTTAGCTAGGCTTAAGCCTTTCTAAAAAATGATAGATGGTCAGTTCAACTTAGTGGGGGATTTTATGGTGGAGATGAGGTGATTCGAACACCCGACCCTCGCGTTGCAAACGCGATGCTCTGCCAGCTGAGCTACATCCCCACTTGCAAAGAGCTGCATGGTGGGCCTCAGTGGACTCGAACCACTGACCTCGTCCTTATCAGGGACGCGCTCTAACCAACTGAGCTAGAGGCCCAACATTTCGTGTAGTATAATGTCACCAAATACCATGTCAAGGGTGAAAAATCGGTAGAACTATTGTTCCTTGACTTTCATTTAGGCATCGTTATAAATATCCCAACGTGGGCCTGTGGCGCAGCTGGAAGCGCGTCTGCATGGCATGCAGAAGGTCAGGAGTTCGAATCTCCTCAGGTCCACCAGTAAAAGACGCCAAAAAGCCTCCGCAAGGAGGCTTTAATTGCATAAGGAGGCGCCAGCAATGGGAAACTTTGATTTCAAGGCGATTGAATCCAAATGGCAGAAATATTGGGACGATAACAAAATTTACAGGACCACAAATGATCCTGGAAAAAAGAAATTATATTGCCTTGATTTCTTTCCATACCCATCAGGAAGCGGCCTTTCAGTAGGACATTGCAGGAATTACGTTCCAACAGATGTCTATTCCAGATACTTCAGGATGGTTGGCCATAATGTTCTCCACCCGATGGGCTGGGATGCATTTGGCCTCCCTGCGGAAAACTATGCCATACAGATGGGCATCCATCCCGAAGTGACAACTGCAAAAAACACTGCCAATTACAAAAGACAGATGACCCTCATTGGCACCAGCTATGACTGGGAGAGAGAAATCAATTCATCCGATCCAGACTACTACAAGTGGACACAGTGGTTCTTCCTGCTCCTTTTTGAAAGGGGACTTGCATACCAGAATTACGGTGCCCAGTGGTGGTGTCCGGAATGCAAGACCGTTCTTGCAAACGAGCAAGCCGAGGGTGGAGCTTGCTGGAGGTGTGGTTCGCAGGTGGAACGAAAGGACCTCAAACAATGGTTCTTCAAAATAACTGACTATGCAGACAGACTTGAAAAGGACCTGGAGACCATTGACTGGCCAGAGCCAATCAAAATCATGCAGAGAAACTGGATTGGCAGGTCTGAAGGCGCAAAAATCATATTCAAATCAGAAAAAGGGCGCGACATCGTTGTTTTTACAACACGCCCGGACACCCTTTTTGGTTGCACATACATGGTTCTTGCCCCGGAGCACGAGCTTGTACCAGAACTGACAACTCCTGAGCAAAAAAACGCCATTGAAACCTACATAAAAGAGGCAAGAAGGGCCTCTGACATAGACAGGCTCTCCACTGACAAGGAGAAAACCGGAGTTTTCACCGGCTCATACGCAATAAATCCGGCAAATGGGAAAAAAGTGCCGATATGGATCGGCGATTATGTCCTGGCAAGCTACGGAACAGGTGCAATCATGTGTGTCCCGGCCCATGATGAAAGGGACTTTGCCTTTGCAAAGAGATTTGGCCTTCCAGTGATCCAGGTGATCTCCAAGGATGGCGGATTGATGAATCTTGAAAATGCCTACACTGAACCAGGAATAATGGTCAATTCAGGGCAATATGACGGCATGGATTCGGAGAAATTCAAAAAGGCAATCGTCGAAGAGCTCGGGAAAAAGGGCATTGCAACCTCAACTGTAAACTACAAGCTGAGAGACTGGCTGATCAGCAGACAAAGATACTGGGGAGCTCCGATACCCGTCATTCACTGCGAAAAATGTGGCACTGTAGCTGTCCCAAAAGACCAGCTGCCGGTAAAACTCCCGCATATAGACAAATTCGAACCGTCCACAGACGGAAAGTCACCGCTAGCAAAAATTCCAGAATTCGTAAACACAACCTGCCCCAAATGCGGTGGACCGGCGCAGAGAGAAACCGACACGATGGATGGCTTTGCATGTTCCTCCTGGTATTTTCTGAGATTCCCTAATCCCCATGAAAACAACAGGCCGTTTGATCCCGAAATGATCAGGTACTGGCTTCCTGTTGATGTTTATGTTGGCGGCGCCGAACACGCTGTAATGCACCTTATCTATGCAAGGTTCTGGACAAAAGTGATGCACGATGCAGGTCTTATCTCATTCATCGAGCCATTCCAGAAACTGATGAACCAGGGCATGGTGCTTGGTGGCGACCACCAGAAGATGAGCAAATCAAAAGACAATGTCGTAACACCAGACTCAATGGTCGAGAAATACGGTGCGGACGCGCTGAGGGGATACATTCTTTTCATGGGCCCGTTTGAAGGAGAAGTTGTCTGGGACGAGCCTGGTTGTGCAGGCGTCTACAGGTTCCTTGGGAGGGTCTTTGATAATTTCACATCATGGAAGTATGGAAACGCTAACGCTGGCGAACAATTGACAAAAGAACTGGCAAGAATAAAACACAAGCTCATTTTGAAGGTTACATCAGACATTGAAAGGTTCCACTTCAACACTGCGATATCTTCATTCATGGAAGCCTTCAATTCAATTTACGATCTTGCCAAAACACCAGGAACAACGGAAACAAAAGAATTCAGGGACTTCATCGAAAACTATGTCATCCTGCTCGCGCCATTTTGCCCATATATCACAGAAGAGGTATGGGAGCTGCTTGGAAACAAGGCATCTGTCCACCAGCAAAGATGGCCTGTGGGTGATGAAACCTTCACAAAAGAAGACACCGTAAATATTCCAATACAGGTCAACGGCAAGCTCCGCCACGTCATCCAAATTCAAATTGGAACAAGCGAAGAGGAAATCCAAAAAATTGCACTCTCCGAAGAACAGGTCAAAAAATTCACCGATGGCCATGAGATATTGAAAGTGATGGTACCAAAAGGAAAATTGGTCAGCATAGTGATAAAATAACCACAAAAACAAAAGCCCTGCATGTCGCAGGGCTTTTTAATAGTATTGCACTATATGGGTTCTTTTAGCTAAAATGCATCTGGAGGTGTCTCTTGATGAAACGAAGTGTAATTGCCGGAATAGCAATATTCATATCATTTTTTGCCGTCAATGCTTTTGCTTTGCCATCAAATACTCTCAAATTCGCACTCGGCGAGAAATCAGTATCGGTTGGTGAAGAGTCTGCCGAAATGAATGTGCCTCTCTTCAAAATCGGCGACGAACATTTTGTTTCAATGGAATTCTTGGCCAAACACCTCAAGGGTGCATCAATCCAGTTTGATGGGAGAAATGTTTCTTTCTCTGTTGGCGAAGTAACCGAGGACCCCGGCGCAGGCGGTGAAGACGGAGAAGAGCTGCTCGATATAATGAGCAGCCTTCATGAAAAAATAAACAAGCACAGAGCAGAGATTGGAGCTCCTCCACTCGAAATTAGTATGCCAGCAACATTTGCAGCACAGGACCACACAACAGACATGTGTATAAGGGGATTTTTTGATCACACTAACCCAGATGGGCTAAAGCCTGGCGATAGACTAAGCAATTACGGGGTAAAATGGTCAAAGTATGGTGAAAACATACAAAAGCTGACCATAGTTGATGATATTGCAAGCAAAATAGACGAGAATTTCCAGAATTCATCAAACCACAAAAAGAACAGGCTGGACAAGGACTTCACCCACATAGGGATTGGTCTGTACAAATGCGGAAACGAAATGTTCGTTACAGAGCTGTTTTTTACACCAAGGGAACAAACAAAACCAGCCGACAAAGGCGAGTTGAAGTTTTTTGATGCAACATACTGGGAAACCAGTGAAAATGGAAATTCAAGCAAAATAGTGGTTTGCTTCAAAAACACAGGAAAAACAAACCTCACCAACATAACAATCATGTTTAATATACTCGACTCGAATGAAGATGCTCTTGCAACAAAAATGATGAGTTTTTATGGAATACTCGAACAGGGCCAATATTTCACGGAATCTTTTATGGCAGATGGAATTTCAATCCCGGATGATGCAAAAGTATCATACGAAATAGAATTTGAAGAGACCGGCGAGTCAAACCCAAAAGTTGAGATCAAGGAAACTGGAATAGAAAAGGGTGAAGGCTTCGTTGCAGCAAAAGGCAAAATAACAAACAAATCTTCAGAAAAATCACTGCTTTTCATAATACCCACATTTTTCACAAAAGATGACCAGAACTTGCGTATTGCAGATTTTGGCCTGTCAAAGATCGAATCATTTGAACCGGGAAAAACATACGACTATACGGCATCATCGCTCAATACACCCAAATTTGTATCCAAACATGTCTCCAAAACGGACTATTCTTATTGGTTCATCCCGCGTGAAAACCTGCTCATGGCCTGCAATATGGAAAAAGTTAATGGATGGAAGATGCCATACCATAAACTCTTCAAAAATAGTCTGAAAACTGCATACCTCAAAAACAGCTCGACCAAATAAAAATTTTCTATCTTTCTAAAAACAAAAAAGCCTGACCATTAGGTCAGGCTTTTTAATTATCACAGATTCAGGACAAGATTAGCCACTGTGCCTGAAATGACAGATCTCACCATCTTTGACTATGTATTCTTTGCCTTCAAGCCTGAGTTTGGCATTCGCTTTTGCCTTCTGGAGGGAATTGTCCGAAGCCAGCAAGTCCTCATAGGTGCAACATTCAGCCCTGATGAATCCCTTTGCTATATCGCTGTGAACTTTACCTGCGGCAGTGACAGCATTGTCGCCCTTCCTGATCGTCCAGGCCCTGCACTCATCATCACCCACTGTAAAGAAGGTCTGATAGCCAAGCAGATCGTAGACTTCCTGTATGACCCTGTCCGAGGCCGTAGATTCGAGCCCATATTCCTGCATGAAACTCTCCCTGTCCTCTTCAGGCAATGTGGCTATTTCTGCCTCAATCGGAGCACACACGGCAATGTATGGTGTTTTGATTGAGTCCAGATAATCAGCGGCCTTCTTTGCTTCGCCCTTCAACTCACCTTTTATGTCATTCTCTGAAATATTGAGTGCAACAAATGTTGGGTATTTAGTAAAAAGCTGGACCCCGGAAAGCGAAGCCAGTTCTTTTTCACTGAGCTCGATGTTTCTGAGCATTTTCATCTGCTCCAGTTCGCCAGCCAATTTTCTGAGCAACTCCATGGATGGGCCTGAATACTTGGGGTCAATTTTTATCTTGTTTTCCCTGGCAAGAATGCCTTCTATCACCTCAAGGTCAGACAAAAGAAGCATCTCCATTATGTCCTGGAGTTCTTTGGCCCCGCCGTCCCTGTAACAGGCCGCAACAACCAGAATGGCATCAACAGTTTTTATGAAACCAAGGAAAGATGGCGCAGAGCCCCTCTTTGCCGACATACTCTGTGGTGGCGGTGCATCAATAAAATTCACTGTGGCATTAATTTTTTTCTTTGGTTTGAAAACATCGGTCAGATGGTCAAGCCTCGGGTCGGGGACTTTGACAACCGCCCTCTTGCCGACCTCACTACCAGGCTCAACACCTGTGATTGCGGTAAAAAGGGTGCTTTTTCCAGATTGCGGGGCACCTATTATTCCAATTTCCATTTGAATCAAACCTCCATTCCTGTGGAGAAAAAGATCACTTTGAGTTTAAATCCTGCATGCCACCAGTCAAGCGCAGTTTTTCAAGGGTTTCAAGAAATATCGGCGGTGGCTTTGCCTCCAGCTCGTAGTGCACCCCTTTGAAATCAAACCCCAGCTTGCCGCAATGGAGGAGCTGGCCCTTTAGGTCAAATCTGGAGTTCTCCCCGCCATAAACCTGGTCCCCCAAAATGGGGTGGCCGATATATGAAAGATGCACCCTTATCTGGTGCGTCCTTCCTGAAACAGGTTTGACTTCAGCATAGGTATACCCATCAAGCCTTTCCAGTTCGGTAATTTTCGATATCGCTTCCCTTCCATCCGGAGAGACGCACATCTTCCATCTGTGGGCAAAGTCCCTTGCTATTGGTGCATTTATCACGGTCCGCTCCGATTTCAGATGGCCCTTGCATATGCAGTAGTACCTCTTGTCCATCCTGTGCTCAGCAAAAAGCTTCGCAAACGTCTTCATTGCATAGTCGGTCTTCACAACAATGATCAACCCCGAAGTGTCTCTGTCCAGCCTGTGGACAATCCCGGGGCGCTGCTCCCCAACCATGCCCGAAAGTTTGCCCTTGCAGTAATATAGCATGGCATTGACGAGTGTCCCCGTGATTGTTGCACCAGCCGGGTGGGTAAGCATTCCCTGTGGCTTGACTGCAACCAGAAAATCGTCCTCCTCGTGGACAATCTCAATAGGTATGTTCTCTGGTTCGAGCTCATAGGGCTCCGGCGTCGGGAGCTCAATATCTATCTGCTCTCCCGGCTTCAGATTGTAGGAAGGCTTGGCCTCGTCACCATCAACAGTGACAAGACCGTCCTTGATCATTTTTGCAATTTGGGTCCTGGAAAGAAACGGGAGCTTTGACGTAAGAAACACATCAAGGCGCTGGCGTTCCTCCAGATTGTATTCAAGGTTCACTTACAAAAGCTGGCCTTTCGCCCATTCAAGATAGGGCAAATTTACATCGGAAGGCCCAAATGATATTATGGCCGGCAACTCATATGGGTGGTTTTCTTCAACAAACTTTTTCAGCTCTTCCACTTTCTGTTCTATTGTCTTGAAGATGACCACGCGCTCGGAATCATATACCAGCTCCCCCTTCCATTCGTAGATTGAATCCGACTGGAAGATGTTTGCGCACACGGCCAGTTTTTTGGAAACAGCATTTTTTGCCGCCTGCTCTGCCTGTGACTTTGTTGGGTAGGGACAATAAACCAGAAACAGGCTCATGGCGTTGGGTTTGGATAAGTTATCACAACCATCCTTGCTTCCTGAATCCACTCCACCTTTGAGCCAAACTGTTCAGTAACAAATCTTACGGGGACCATCGTGCTCCCCTTGACTATCATTGGCTCCTGGTCAAGCTCTATTTGCTGGCCATTTCTCCTGGCGGTCTTTTTGCCAATGAAAAGCTCGATATAAACATCATTCAGTTTATATGTGACCGTTTCGACTTCCTTGTTCTTCGGGAACCAGTCGACTGTTGCGCCAAGCTGTTCGCCAATGAACCTGAAAGGCACCATCGTCCTGCCAGTTTTCGAGACAATAAATGGTGGTGCTATATCGACCGGCCACTCAAGGCCATTCACGAATGCCTTCTTTGATCCAATAGTCATTGAAATGACAATTTTGCTTGCCTTGCAATCCACAATGTAGGGGCCAAATTTTTCCTGCTGGCCAAGCTCATTTTCAACAACAATGTAATATTCAACTTTCTGGCCTGGGGAAAGGTCGATCGGTATCTCAAAATTTCCGTTCTGGTCTGCTTCACCCTTACTTTCACCCTCAAGTCCAGATGGAATGAGCTTCCATTTGACAATAACCTTCGAACCCGGGCGGGTCTTCCCCTTGACGATGTGCTTTGAGCCGATGACCTGGACAGGCTGGCCCTGCGCAGGCCAACCTGGCAGCGTGACCTGTATCTTGCCTGGTCTTGCCTGGACCTGATGGGAACAGGCAACAATCTTGTCAGCGTTTCCAACCGAGCAGACTTTGTAAGTGTAAAGTTTACTATTGGTCACCGAGGAATCTTCAAAAAACAACGTATCAGTGTCCAAAGCAAAATCATGGATCGTTTTGGATTTCTCATTTTCAGATTCCCTGAAAACTCTGTATCCCGCAATGCCTTCCATCTTTTTGGGTTTGTCCCAGGTGATTTTAACCTTCTCGTCACCTATTATTGCCTTCACGTTTGTTGGCGCTTCATAAGGCTGGAGCCATCCGGTTCCCATGCAATCGTAGAGAGCATTGGCAAACAATCTTGAAACTTCAATATTTTCAACAGCCTGGCCATTCTGGCCAAGAGCTATGTAGCAGGCTTTTGACTGGGTTATATTCCTTTTGAAAACCACAGGAACGCCTGAATTTGTCACGGCGATTGATTTTGTGCCCGGATAGAGGGCAGATTTTCTTACATCTCCAAGCGTCACGTCAAAAGATTGGGCAACATCGGAAACCATCGGGTCGGTTATGTCTATGATCCTGACCGTTGTTCTTCCAGCTTTTTCAACATCCATTAGCTGGGCACCGGCAAGTTTCTGCAGGATTGGGTTGTTTGAGTCCGGATGGATGACATCTCCTGAGATGATAAGGCCTGATATGCCAAACTTGCACCTGTCTTCAATGAGCGTTTCCACGTCCTCCGGTACATCAAGGACTTGCCCGGCCTTTGCGCACCCAAGCAGGCAAATGATGTTGTAGCCATTGTACTGAAGGGGTTCCCTGAGCGACGCCGGAGTAACAACGCTGAGGTAGGAGGCTATGTTCGGAAAATGCCTTTCAATCTCGGTCTGGAGCCTTATTCCAAGATCGGGCGGATTGCTCCATACAAGGATGTCCAGGTATGGCTTCCACTCGCCATCAGCAAAAACAACTCCAGAGAAGAGGGTCACGACGCACAAAAGAAGCAGCAAGGCTTTTTTCACGTTTCCTCCTTACAGTTACTTATTACGGGACAGGCGAGCAGCAGGTTCAAGAATTTAGCCCCATACATGCAAGGCTAAGCAAAATGCTGTCTTTGTCAAGCTCCCTTGGGTCTTATTGGGGCATAGCGAAGGTTCAGGAGTTTCCTGCCAACAGAGAGGAAATCAACTTCAGCATTGTCTCCTGACACATTCAACACAGTCCCATCACCCCACGCCTGATGAACAACAACCTCACCAGTAGAAACTTTGACAGGTTCTTTTTTGGGTGCAATAACTGTTTGTGCAGACTTCTTTACAAAGCTCCTCTGCTGTTGCTCCCTTGCCGTCTGGGTCTGCTTTTTTATGCCCTCATAGACAATCTCAGGGCAAGCTATTTCCTTCAGGAACCTGGATTCCTCGCAGAGCCTTGTTCCACCCCAAAGCTGCCTGTTCACAACTCTCGTCAGGAAAAGCATCTCCTTGGCCCTTGTCATACCGACATAGGCCAGTCTTCGCTCTTCCTCTATCGATTCCTGGTCATCTAGACTCTTGAGGTGAGGGAAAGTGCCATCCTCGAGCCCGCAAAGAAAAACGACTGGAAATTCAAGGCCTTTTGCCTGGTGGACTGTCGTCATGATGACTCTCTGTTCACCTTCCTCCACATTGTCCATGTCACTCATTAAGGCAACGGTACCCAAAAAAGCTTCAAGGCTGGAATCTTCCGATGCCTTGCCAAATTCATACGAAAGGTTGAGGAATTCTTCTACGTTCTCTGCCCTGGCCTGCGAATCCTCGGTGCCTTCGTTTTTAAGGGCCTCAATGATATTTATGCCGTCGATAAGATATTTTATGACCTCGTGTGCCGGGTTTAGGTTGGCCATTTCGCGAAGCTCCCTGACAAGCCTCAGGAAATTTGATGCAGAACCGCCGACATGACCTGTCACCTCACCTTGCTCCATCATTGCTGTAAGGGCATCTTCCATTGTTGCCTTGAATGATTTCGCAGAAAGTTCGATCCTTGTTATGAGTGCCGGGCCAATACCTCTCCTTGGGTTTTGTATGGCCCTCTTGAAAGACTGCGAATCTGACGGATTAAGGACAATTTTGAGATATGAAAGGAGGTCCTTTATTTCTTTTCGCTGGTAAAACCTGATTCCACCCACCAGATGGTACGGAATTCCATTTGCCATGAAGGCTTCTTCAAAAGACCTGCTTTGGGCGTTTGTTCTGTAAAGAACTGCAAAATCGGAATATGGCCGCCCTTTTGAATTTAGCTCCCTGATTTTTTCGACAACATAGATGGACTCATCAGAAGGCTCTATCCCTGTGAAAATAATGACTGGATCACCATTGCCAATTGAAGCCTTTATTTCTTTCGGGTGTCTTTTCTGGTTGGCTGATACAAGTTGGGAAGCGGTGCCAAGGATGTTCTGTGTTGACCTGTAATTCAGCTCCAGATTGATTATTTTTGCACCAGGGAAGTCATCGGCAAACTGGAGCATGATGTAAGGAGTTGCTCCCCTGAAAGCGTAGATCGACTGGTCATCGTCACCAACAATCATGATGTTGCCACGCCTGGCAAAAAGTTTTACAAGCTTGTGCTGGGCAGTATTTATGTCCTGGTATTCATCAACAAGCACATAAACAAAAGTATCGTAATAGCGCTTTGCAATCTCGGTGTAATCAGTCAGAAGATTAATTGTATTAAGGATGAGGTCGTCAAAATCAAAAGAATTCATCTCGGACAGCCTGTCCTGATACATCTTGTAAATCTGGCCTATTGTCCTGGTTTTAGGCAGCATCGCAGACGCCTGATAGGAGGAAGGATCAACAAGGCTATTTTTTGCGGCAGAAATGGCAGACTTGACAACATAGGGGCTTATCTGTTTCACATCAACAGACAGGTCCCTCATGATGCCTTTGATCAAGTCAAGAGAATCTTCCTCATCGAGAACAGTGAATCTTGGATCAATGCCAATGTGATGAGCTTCCTTGCGCAGTATTCTCAGGCATACCGAGTGGAAGGTGCCTATCCAGAGGCCTTTAAGCTGCTGACCAAGCATTTCCTCGACCCTGGATTTCATCTCACCGGCCGCTTTGTTTGTAAAAGTGCAGGCAAGTATTGAAGATGGAGCAACACCAAGGTCTTTTATCAAGTGCGCTATCCTGTTGGTGATTACTCTTGTCTTGCCAGAGCCGGCACACGCGAAAACAGCAATCGCGCCCTCAGTAGTATTGACAGCCTCAAGCTGCCTCTCATTGAGCTTCATTAGATTTGACCCGGCCTAGAAGATCCGCTGGTCCTTGAATCTTACCGACTGCCTGAGCTTCCTTATTGCCTTGGCCTCAATCTGTCGGATCCTCTCTCTGGTGACCTTGAATATCTGGCCCACCTCTTCCAGTGTGTGCGGATATTCGCTGTCCAGACCAAAGCGGAGCTTTATTATTTCCCTCTCCCTCGGCGAAAGTATCGACAGAATGCTGTGCATCTGCTCCTTGAAATACTTGTTTACTATCTGCTCTTCAGGAGAGGAAACCTTTTTGTCTTCGACAAAATCGCCAAGCCTGTTGTCCTTTTCCTCGCCAATCGGTGTTTCAAGAGAAAGCGGTTCCTGGCTTATTTTAAAATATTCCCTTATTTTTCTTGGGGTGGTGCCCATTTTTTCTGCAAGTTCGCGATAGGTCGGTTCCCTGCCGAGGTCCTGATAAAGTTCTCTTGAGACCTTGGTCAGTTTGTTGATGGATTCCACCATATGGACCGGCACCCTGATGACCCTTGATTGGTCAGCAAGTGCTCTTGTTATTGCCTGTCTTATCCACCAGGAGGCATAGGTCGAGAACCTGAAACCCTTTCTGTAATCAAACTTCTCGACAGCTCTTATGAGGCCGATATTTCCTTCCTGGACAAGATCAAGAAATGAAAGACAATGGCCGGTGTATTTCTTGGCAATCGAAACAACGAGCCTTAGGTTTGCCTCTATGAGTTTTTTCTTTGCGTCCTGGTTGCCTATTTCCACCCTTTTTGCAAGAGCAATTTCGCCTTGCAGTGTAAGAAGCGGTATTTTCCCAATCTCCCTGAGGTACATCCTGATCGGGTCGGAAACTTCGCCCTCTTCCGAAATCTTTATGTCAGAACCACCATCCTCAAGGACTTCTGGATGTATTTCTCCAAGTTTGTCTTCATCACCAAACCTTATTCCAAGCTCGGTGAATATGTTGTACACCTCGTCGATCTGGTCGGCCGTGAGATTCATCTGGCCCATCAGGTCCATTATTTCCTGGTAGCTGACAACACTGGAATCTTTGTGCGACCTTATCAAATCAACAAGTTCCGGCATCTCGACAAGCTCAGCTCTTATCGAAGTGTCGTTTGGCCTTATGTAAAGCTTTTTCTTGAGGTATTCAAGAAATGCAGTATCAGATGACTTTTGTGCAGCAGATTGCTCTTGTGCAACTTTCACAGGCTTAGTTTTTTTCAGTTGGGCATTTTTAGGCTCAATTTTTGGCTGTTCCTTGACTTTTTTGGTTTTGTCAGGTGGGATCTGTTTGGCAACGGCTTTTTCTTTTTCTACAGTTTTTGCCCCAGCCTTTGCCTTCTGGGTCTTCGGCTGCGTGGTGGCCTTTTTTTCGGTCTTGCCAGTGGCCTCAACCTTGTTGTTCTTTTTTGTCATTTTGTTCCTCTTGAACCTTGTGTCGCACTTTCTGCAACCTTGCCAACTCGGCAAGGTCATCCAGAGAAACACTGTCTGCTTTTTCCTTTCTTATAATTCTTTGCTTCTTTGCAGCCACGTCCCTCTTTACATCAATAATCAGTCCTTGGATGTCCTGTTCTTCATCCATAATGGCAAATCTGGAAAAAATGGAGGATGATTCTTCATTATTTTCCAGTATGTATGACCAGGCAATTTTACCAAAAGTTACCTTATTTTCCAATATCAGACAAAACGCCTTTTTACAGGAATCATCAATAAAATAATCAGGGAAAAGACAAGGCAGCAAAAAGCTCCTTGCCTGCTCGTCAGAAAGGAGTGCCCTTATTATCCTGTTTTCATACAGCAATCTTGAATCTATAATGTTTAACTTTTTATTCTTATTTTTTTCGGTAACACTAATCGCTTTTTGTGAAGGTGTAATTCCAAATTTTTTAGCTACATGATTGGTGTATTGCTCACGCAAAAGGGGGTCCTGGGAACTTTCCAGCAATTCAAGCGTGTGCTTCGCTATCCTCACCACTACTTGTGGCGAATCAGGATCGTCTTCCTGTGACTGTAGATGCTCAATTGCAAAATCAACAGGGTCTTTCGCTTCGGCCAGTGCGGAATTGACAGCATCAGTTCCTATTCTTGCGAGATCATCCGGATCCTTGCCAACCGATTGCCTCACAATCTTGAATACAAGCCCTGCCTGAAAGCAAATCCTGATTGCCGAGAACGCTGCTTTTTCTCCCGCAGAGTCACCATCGAAGAAGAGAAACACATCAGCACCCAGCTTTCTCAGCATAAAAGCCTGGTCAATAGTGAATGCTGTTCCCAATGATGCAACGGTCTCTGGAAAACCAGCCTTGTGCATCGAGATCGCATCCATGTAGCCTTCAACAACAATTGCCCTGCCTAGTTTTGCAATATGGGACCTTGCTACATTCAAAGCAAAAAGGTTTTTCCCTTTTTCAAATATCGGCGTTGCAGGTGAATTCAGATATTTTGGTTCGGAGTTGTCAAGCACTCTGCCACCAAAAGCAATGAACCTACCCCTGTTGTCGACTATTGGGAAGGTCACTCTTGCCCTCATGTATGAATGCAGTTCTTCTCTCGAAAGAACGCCAAGCACTTTTGCTCTCTCAACATCAAAACCTTTTGATTGCAGATATTTGGGGAGGAGCTTTCCGTCAGTTGGTGCAAAACCTATCTGGAACCTTGATATGATATCATGGTCCAGACCTCTTCTCTGCAGGTAATCCTGGGGGAGAGGACTATGTTTGAGATTTTCCCTGAAAAATTCCTGGGTGGCAGACATCAGCTCATAATCTGGTGAGCGGTCAGGGCCCTTCTTGAACTCGGGAACGTCTATACCAGCTTCAGTGGCCAGCTTGTCTAGTGCCTCTCTGAACTCCAGACCTTCAATTTTGGAGACAAAGGTGACAATATTGCCACCAGTCCGGCACCCAAAGCAATAGAACATCTGCTTGTCTGGAGAGACCGTAAAACTCGGCGTGCGCTCAGCATGAAAAGGACAAAGGCCGAGAAAATTTCTCCCGGCCTTTTTAAGCTTAACATAGCGCCCGACAACGCTGACGATGTCGAGTTTGTTTGATATCTCCTCGACCAGCCGATCGAGGTCCATATTCTTACTTGCTCCTCTTCTCCCTGATCACGGCCTGGGCTGCTGCAAGGCGCGCTATCGGCACCCTGTATGGCGAACAGGAAACATAATCCAGCCCAACTGTGTGGCAAAATTCCACCGAAGATGGCTCACCGCCATGCTCTCCACATATCCCGCAATGGAGACCCGGTCTGGTCTTGCGGCCTTTTTCGACTGCCATCTTGACAAGCTGGCCAACGCCGCGCTGGTCAAGGACCTGGAACGGATCTTTCTCGAGAATGCCCTTGTCGATGTAGTCCCTGATAAATTTGCCAACATCGTCCCTTGAGAAACCGAAGGTCATCTGGGTGAGATCGTTTGTTCCAAAGCTGAAGAATTCTGCTTCCTTGGCAACATCGTCAGCAGTGAGGGCGCCCCTCGGCACTTCTATCATTGTGCCAACCTGGAAATCGACCCTGCAACCCATTGCCTTGAAGACCTCTTCGGCTGCTTCAAGAACAAGTTTTTTCTGGTTTGCAAGCTCATTCACATCGCCAACGAGCGGGATCATTATTTCTGGATAGACTTCAACATTCTGCTGCTTGAGCTGGCATGCGGCCTCAAGAATTGCCCTTGCCTGCATTACTGTTATTTCCGGATAAACAATGCCAAGCCTGCAACCCCTGTGGCCAAGCATCGGGTTTACTTCGTGAAGGGACTCTATCTTGTTGCGGAGCTTTTCTTCCGAAATACCCATATCGGCCGCAAGCTCTTTTATTTCTTCATCCTGGTGAGGAAGGAACTCATGGAGTGGCGGATCAAGTGTTCTGATGGTCACATGGTGGCCCCTCATTGCCTCAAGGATGCCAACAAAATCTTCTCTCTGGAACGGAAGGAGTTTTTCGAGTGCTTTTTTGCGACCATTAAGGTCATCAGCAAGGATCATCTCTCTCATTGCCTTGATGCGGTCCGGGGCGAAGAACATGTGCTCTGTCCTGCAGAGCCCTATGCCATGGGCACCAAAGTTTCTTGCTACTTTTGCATCAAACGGGGTGTCTGCATTGGTGCGGACTTCCAGTCTGCGTATCTTGTCTGCCCATTCCATAAACTGGGTAAAATCGCTGGTAAATTCAGGATCCTTGGTTTCAAGCTTTTCGCCATACACTTCGCCGGTGCTTCCGTCCAATGTTATCCAGTCGCCCTCTTTATATTTTTTGCCACCGACTTCAAAGAATTTGCCTTCTGCACTGACAGTTATTGCACCACAGCCAACAACACAGCACTTGCCCATCCCCCTGCCGACAACTGCGGCATGAGATGTCATTCCACCTGTTGCTGTAAGAATTCCCTGGCTCTTTGCCATGCCCATCACATCTTCCGGGGATGTTTCAGCCCTGACCAGGATGACCTTCTTTTTCTGCTCGGACCACTCTATTGCGTCCTCTGCAGTAAAGACGGCCTGCCCAACCGCAGCACCTGGTGACGCCGGAAGGCCTTTTGCGATGGCTTTTGCCGACGCCTTGGATTTTGGATCAAGCCTCTTGTGGAGAAGCTGGTCAAGTTCTTGCGGATTGACCCTCATGAGGGCTTCTTCCTTGTCGATGATTCCTTCCGAAACCAGGTCAACTGCTATCTTGACGGCGGCCTGGGCGGCCCTTTTCCCGTTACGGGTTTGAAGAAGATACAGTTTTCCTCTTTCAATGGTGAACTCTACGTCCTGCATGTCCCTGTAGTTCTTTTCGAGCCTCTCGAATGCCTCGGTAAGCTGCTTGTAGCATATTGGCATTTCCTGCTCGAGTTTTGCTATTGGTGATGGGGTGCGTATGCCTGCAACAACGTCTTCTCCCTGGGCGTTTGTAAGGTATTCGCCAAAATAGTGGCTGTCTCCTGTTGAAGGGTTCCTTGTAAAACACACGCCAGTGCCCGAATCATCGCCCATGTTTCCAAAAACCATAGTCTGGACATTGACGGCGGTTCCCCTGAGGCCCCTGATGTCGTAAAGCTGTCTGTAGGCATGGGCCCTTGGGTTGTTCCATGATTTGAAAACTGCAATAATTGCAGCAAAGAGCTGCTCGTTCGGGTCCTGCGGGAACGGCTTTCCTGTTGCCTTGAGGACAACCTGCTTGTAGCCTTCGATGACTTTCTTGAGGTCTTCGGCTTTTAGATCCTGATCAGTCTTTGCGCCAACAGATTCTTTTACATGATCAAGGACTTCTTCAAAATCGTCGTGATTGATCCCGAGAACAACGTTTCCAAACATCTGCATGAGCCTGCGGTAGCAGTCAAAAGCAAATCTTTCATTGCTGGTAAGTTTTGCGAAACCCGCAGTGGTCTCATCATTTAGCCCAAGGTTGAGGATGGTGTCCATCATTCCAGGCATCGAGACTGCGGCACCAGAACGAACTGAAACCAGGAGAGGGTTTCCTGGATCGCCAAACTTTTTGCCGGTCTTCGACTCAACACCCTTTATGTGCTCAAGGATGTCTTTCTTGAAGTCTTCAGGAAGTTTTTCCTGCCACGGCCCATAGTAATATTCGCAGCCAAATGTGACGATTGTGAAGCCTGGGGGAACAGGCATCCCGATTGAGGTCATTTTGGCCAGTCCGGCGCCTTTTCCTCCAAGGATGGCCTTCTGGTCTTTTTCAGGCACTGCGATTGCTTCTTCAAAGTGGTAGATTAACCTCTCCATTTCACTCTCCAGTTATAGTTTTTAACCCCCTAATTTTCCAACAGAAAGTGTTTTCTGTCAACAAAGCCAAATCCTTTCTTTATTGACATTCCACTCACTGGATGGTTAGAATTTAACGACATTGTATTGGAGGTATTGTAATGCGCACACATATGAGACCACACAACCGCAAGCGCCTTCGCGTCTCCGGCTTCAGGGCCAGGATGAGGACAAGGGGCGGTAGGGCCGTTCTAGCCCGCAGAAGGGCAAGAGGCCGTTGGAGAGTTGCCATTTCATGAAACTCCCCGACCGCTTGACGGCGGGGCAGATCCACAATCTCTTCAAATCAGGTTCATCAGTCCACTCAAAGGCCCTCAGGATGGTTTATCTGGAGGGCCTTGAATCTGGTGGTGCAGTATCGTACATTTCACCAAAGAGCCTTGGAAAAGCGCACACTAGAAACAGGGCGAGAAGACTTTTGCGCGAGGCTTTTGTACTGTCTGAAACATGCGTCGACAAAAATATCGGCATAGCAATAATTGCAAGGGCACCAGCACTGGGGATGTGTCCAGTCCAGCTTTCTTCCGAAATAGCAAGACTGGTATTACAGATACAATCAAAGAAGCATCATCAGTCCCACTTCTCTTCTTCATATCAGTCTACCGGACACTCATATCACCAGTCGTTCCGTCACGATGTATCTACACACCCACATGCTCAAAATATGCCTACGATGCAATATTGAAATATGGACCATTAAAGGGTGGGTTCCTTGCCATCAAAAGAATCGTGAGATGCAGGCCAGGAATGCCGGGCGGATACGATCCGGTCCCCTAAAAAAGGAGTCTCGATGAAGAAACTAACTGCAATATTGACAATAATGCTTCTGGTTGCCTGGCCTGTTGCCGGGTTGGTATCAGGAGCCCAGCTTTCTGTAAAATTCAGCTCTATCGTTGAAGTATTGCCAGGTAATAGCGCAATTGTTCCGGTTGATGTAACCAATACGGGCAGCGAACCTATTGAAAACGCTTTTATAACTGTGTCTTCATTTGATGGGAAGCCTCTTGGCCTTGAATCTGGAGTCAGATTTGTACAAGGTTCCCAAGAAAAAATAGGTATCCAGAGGATTGATGAAGGTCGTTCTGAAAAAATCAAATTCCAGCTTGATTTTTTGTCGTCACTTAAGCCCGGTCCCAAAAAGATAACATTTACTCTTGAATCCGGAGGCCAGACAATTACCGGTGATTCGGAAATCAATGTCAACGAGAACCTTGTTCCCCCGAGCACAGGCAAAATAATTGTAAGCCCAGACGCCGAAGGTTATCCGAACAGCAATTTTACTTATGTTGTGAAAATTGAGAACCCCAAAAGCGATACCAATGGCGTGATGGACATGGTTGACCTGAAGGTCGAGCTGCTATCGATCAATGGAAAACAGCTCAAGGAATTCACTGTCGAGGAAGCCCAAAAAGACAGTTTCTTCAGGCCAATCTTCAAAAGTCCGCTTGTGGTTTCTCCGGACAATACCGAAAAAAAGCTTTCTCCTGGCGATTCTTTTGAAGCAAAATTCATGCTTGCAACAGGTCCGGACATCGAGCTTGGCTCTTACAAGGCAAAAATAAAGATAACATGGCAACCGGCAGACACAAAACTGCCGATACAGACAAACGAGATTGAAGGAAACATAGAAGTCAAACAGGTCACCTGGTACACTTTTGCAGTCAGGTGGGTCATCGACGGTCTTGCAAAAACAGTTGGGTTTGGTAATTACGCTATCACAATCATCATTTTTGCCCTTCTCATAAAATTCCTTTTCTGGCCACTTTCCAATGCCCAGTTCAAAAACATGGAGAAAATGGCCAAGATACAGCCGCTCCTTAACGCACTAAAACAAAAATACCCGAGAAAAGAAGACGCACAGAAACTCCAGGAAGAGACAATGCGTGTTTACAAGGAGAACAATGTCAACTTCCTCTCAGGGTGCCTCCCGCTCCTTATCCAGCTGCCAATAATAATGGCCCTTTATTCCGGAATAAGCGGGTTTGCCCCACTCAATTATGCCAATTTCCTCTGGCTTCCGTCACTTGGCCTTACAGATCCGTTCTATATCATGCCAATCCTGCTGGCAGCCTCCACATGGTTCCAACAAAAGGTATCTACAATGCCGGGGCAGGACCAGCAAAACATGTCCTTCCAGATAATGTTCCCTGCACTCATATTCCTTTTCGGCATCAACTTCCCATCTGGAATTTCCCTTTACTGGTTTATGTTCAACCTTGCCTCGATAATCCACCAGATGATCTACAATAAAGGTGCTTTCGGAAAATTCATACCGACAACTCTTTCAATGGTTTCAAAGGGAACAAAGAAATGAGCAACGGCAACAACCAGAAAAATACAAAGATGCAGGAAGTCCAGGTAAAGGACTTCCTGATGGAATTCATCCCGGAGCTGTTCAAGAAAATGGGTGAGGATGTGCATGTCAGGGTTTCAAAAGAAATAGATACCATGTTTGTTTCTGTCGAGCTGGACGACCCTGCGGTGTATATTGGAAAATCCGGGGAGTGTCTCGCTTCCATCCAGTTCATCATAAACATGATCCTCCAGCGCAAGGAATGGAACGCGGTCAGAATCACACTTGATATCGGCGGATACAAAAGACGCCAGATTGACATCCTTAAAAACATCGCTCAAAATGCCGCGCTCAAGGTAAGGCGCTTTGGAAGGCCTGTGGAACTCCAGCCAATGTCAGCATTTGCAAGGCGCATAATCCACACAACCCTTAAAGACAACCCATCTGTATTTACGCACTCAATCGACGAGGAACCAAGGAGAAGGGTTGTAGTAGACCTAAAGAAATAATTGGAAACAATATTTGCCCAGGCAACTGCTCCGGTACCACAAGCGGTCGGAATAATAAGGATCTCCGGGGACAGTGCTTTTGATATAGCAAAAAAGATAATTCCAGCTGGGCTCCCTGACACTGGCAAATTCGGCTTCAGGGATGTCGCTGGCGAAAACGGTGAAAAACTTGATTCTGGGGTTGTACTAGTATTCAAGTCACCCAATTCCTTTACTGGCGAGGATGTCGTGGAAATACAAGTTCACGGCAGCCAGGCAGTCATAGGCAAAATCCTTGCCATACTTGGCAAATTGGGCGCAAGACAGGCCAAACCAGGCGAATTCTCAATGAGGGCCTTTATGAATGGAAAAGCTGGCCTTGCTGATCTTGAGCTTGCCAATGCCCTCGCTAACTCCACAGATGCCTCAAGAGGACTCCAGCCTCAACTCGAGGAAATAAGGAATGATCTTCTCTTTATTATTTCGTCTCTGGAGGCCTCCATCAGTTTTCCAAATGATGTCAGCAACGAGGGCTCCGCAAAAAAGCAAACCACAAACCTTCTTTTCAAGATAAAATCCCTATTGGGCTCATGCTCAAAACCTGGATTACCAAGAGTTGTCCTCGCAGGGCCTCAAAATGCAGGCAAATCAACGCTTTTTAATTTCATTCTTGGTTTTGAAAGAACAGTCACATCAGATACTGCAGGCACAACAAGGGATTGGGTGCCACAGACAACAAAGATTGCCAGTAGAACAGTCGAGCTTGTGGACGGGCCCGGTTTGAACGGCTCTTCGGATGCAGGACAATCATCTTTTAGGAAGCTATTTGATTCGGCTGACTGTATCGTCTGGCTTGACCCTTCCGCAGTAAGGCCAGAATTTGCCGATGGGAGATTTTTAATGGTGCAATCACAATCTGACAGGGAAGGGTTCCCAGCTCAGCGAGGCTGGCTTCGTGTGTCAGGTAAATATGGTTTAGGAATAGAAGAGCTTTATAAAAAGATACTGCAAGTCCTGGGTCAAAGACCTTTTGCTGCAACAGAGAGGCAGATGTCACTTCTTGCTATCATTGAGAATTCAGTTACATCAGCGCTTGAGTGCCAGACCGATGATGCGATGGCTTTTGAGCTTTCATCTGCTTTCCAGACAATGTCCGAGCTTGATGGCATCGGCGCATCACAGGAAGTCCTTGAATCAATTTTTTCCAGTTTTTGTATCGGAAAATGACCGGCTCGCATAAAAACCATTAGGGAGCTTTATTACAAGTCCTTTTATATCAAGAACCGTGATTATCCCCAACAACGCTTCCGCATTAAGGTCAGTTTTGTCACATATTTCATCAATCCTACATGGTACCGCACAAGCCAACAGGACAACCCTTTCTGTTTCGCTTAAAGATTCATCAGCATAAAGGGACGTTTTCCCATACAAAGACAGGACGTCTGAGGGTGAATCTACAAGCAAGGCACCATCTTTGATGAGCCTGTTGCAACCCTCAAAATTCTGCATCCCAGGAAGTCCAGGACAAGCCAGTACATACCTGCCCAAATCCAGCGCATCTTTAGCTGTTATCAGTGCACCAGAGGTTTTTGGTGCTTCAACAACAAGGCAAGTTTTCGAGAGGGCGGCAATTATTCTGTTTCTCCAGGGGAAAGTCCATCTGTCACCTGGAAAGTTGGGTGGAAATTCCGAAACAATAGCACCCTTTGCTGAAATCCTCTTTTTGAGCTCTCTTTGTGTCGCGCTCTTAGCTTGATTTATCCCACAACCAAGAACGGCAATTGTTGGTTTGTCGGCATCAAGAGCCCCCCAGTGTGAAGCTGAATCAATCCCGTCTGCCATTCCAGAGACCACAACAACGCCTGCCTTTGAGAACTCAAAAGCCATATTTCTGGCAATTCCGGTCCCATGTGGTGAGGCCTTCCTTGTCCCAACCATTGCCACTAGGTCCCGGGATTCAGGGAGCGCACCAAAAACAAAGAGTGCCGCTGGTGGACACTCCAGGTCAAAAAGTTTCTTTGGGTATCTCTCGTCATCCTGGCAAACAAACTCTATACCCGATGACTCAATCTCAGAAAGACCGTTATTTATGGCTGTCTCAATTTCCTGCTTGCCAAAATCTTTCAGTATTTCCTCAGGCCCTTTTTCCTTTAGCTTCCCCAGTGCCTGTGGTTTTGAGGCCAGCAGATATGATATGGCCAGCCAGTAATTCCGGTCCACTTAAAGTTTTTTCTGGTAGTTGTATGTGAGAATGGCAAAACCAGTGAACAGCACCATGGCGCCAAAAAGCACCACGACCCACTGCTGAAGGCCATTGTATTTCAGGAGCGGCTTGAGGCTCGATGCAAGTCCGATTTTGTCTATCCTTGCGGCACTCTGCATCCCATCAACCAGCTCGAGCGACACTATTGCAAGAAAACAGCCGAGTGCAACAAGAACAAGTAGTACCATTATTGCGGTTATTTTCTCTTGCTTCATTTTTTCTCCTTTGAAAGCCATCTGTCAAACAGCTTCACCCTTTTGACAACTTTTCCCCTGTGGTCTTCCGAGGCATACATTCCAAAAACCAGAAGAAACATCATCGCCAGAAAGATGAGTCCAAAAATGACAAGCTGGACAAAACCGAATGGACCCAGTTCTCCCAACACCTTTGCCGTCTGGACGAGTTGCGCGAGTGAGAGTATGCCAACCAGCAAAGCCAGGATAAAAATCAGGGTCCATTCATTTTTCACAGACTGTTGACTCCAAGCAAAAGGGCCTTTTTTGCCCTCTTTCTTAAGACTCTTCTTCTCCACATATACTCAAGGAAGAAGGCAAGGGCAAAAATGAACCCGTTGAAGAGAAGTATTGAATATATGTATATGTTTCTGTCAGCGTCCTTGAATGGTATCCAGTAAGACGCCAGAGAACCGATGAGGAAGAAGATTAGTCCACCAATTGCAAGCGTTGTATAGGCCGGTCTCCCGGAGGCGTTTCTCTGTTCCTTTCTGTCAATCCATGGCAGGGCGATAAGGAACACTATGAATAGCAATGTCAGCATTGGTCCTATGGCACCAGGCAGGAACTTTAGATAGAAATAGACAAACAGGAAGTACCAGTCTGGCAGGATGTGGTCGGGTGTTTTGACTGTGTTTGGCGGCGGCTCGTTGATTGCTGGCAGATAAAGTATTGCGCCAATTATCACTATCGCCAGTATGGCAAACATTATCCAGTTGAGTTTTGGACGTTTTTTTCTTGACCTTATGAAATACAGCTCGGCCGCAAGGAACATGGCGATTGGCAACAGGTAGTGCAATATGTTGAATCTCAGGATTGTTGTCTGGCCAACCTGATGTGCACCAAGGCCAATAAATTTGAGCGCGGCACCCATCCCCAATGGACCAATTACCGGAAGAAGGTCCACTGTGTCAAGCATCTGTGTTCCAACTGTCGTTGCCCAGTAAGACCTCTGGTCAAACGGAAGCAGATAGCCCGTTACACCAGAAAAAGTTGAAATGACAACAACAAGCGTCGCAATAATCCAGGTTAGCTCTCCTGGTTTTTTGAACTCGCCATTGAAATACATCCTGAGCCAGCGAAGCATGAGTAACGCAATGAAGCAATATGCACCGTATCTGTGTATTCCCCTTATCGTCCTGGTTACTGGGTTGCCCGAGATATCTGCAACAGATATATAAGCTTTTGATACAATGACTCCAAGATCGGCAACAATTTCTTCCGGGGTTTTGCCTTCCATGGCAAGTATGTCCTTGCGCTGGCTGGTTATTGTTGACCACTTGGTATCAACAAGGGCCTTTTCTTCATCTGTTGCAAGGGCGGCCTTTTCTTCGTCACGCTGTGCTATTTCTTCCTGCGTGAGGAGCTCGTCCTCGGTCATCTCACCGGCATCGATTTTTGCCCTGAATTCCTCTGCTTCCTTCATTACTCCTTCAATGGTAAGGCCATGTCCATACATGACTTTTGAGGGATCAACTTTCTCAACAGGCGAGGTATCCGGAACATAATAGAACGTCAGCACAATGCCGACTACAACCTGAAGGATGAGGAGGATGTAGAGCATACCACCGATCCAATAGAATGGATTCGATTTCTTTCTTTTTGGCGTCTCTTCATCAAAGATGTTTACCTTGAGGCCCCTTGTCTTCCACCATCTCATCCACGATTTTGTCAAGCCGTCAAGCCAGTTTGCAAATTTGTCCATTCTGGCCTCCTAAAAAGCCGCCGGCATTGCGGCGATCTGGGCTGATGTGAACACTGGGCCGTCCTGGCAGACGTAATTGTGTCCAACATTGCATCTTCCACATTTTCCGCAACCGCAGTTCATTCTGGCCTCAAGAGAGGCAAATACTTTGTCTTTCGGGAACCCTATCTTGTCCAGACCAATGAGGGTGAACTTGATCATCACTGGCGGCCCCGATATGACAATTGCAGTATTTTTGAAGGCTGGGTCAATTTCAAACAACAATTTTGACCTGTTCTTGAAGTTTGGATCATAATACTGCCCGACAACACCAACATCTTCTTTCCATGTGCTGTCACCCTTGTCGCATGACCTCTTCACCTCAACATCTTTTACTTTTGCCCACTCAAAAATCTTGTTTTTGAAGACCTGATCGGCAGGTGTTTTCGCGCCATAGAGTATCTCTATCTTGCCATATTCAGACCTCTTGTCGAGGGAGTAGGTGAGCATATTGCTGATGGCCGAGAAACCAACGCCCCCGGCCATATAGCTGATGTTCATTCCCTTGAGTGCGTCCTTCGGGAAGCCATTTCCATAAGGCCCCCTCAAAGTGACCCTGTCACCAACCTTCATTCCGTGGAGTTTCTCGGTCACTGCGCCAACTTTCATGATGGTCAGCTCAAGGTGTTCCCTCTTTGTTGGAGTGTTGCCAATGGATATCGAGCAGTCACCAACACCCGGCAAACCAATTATACAGAACTGGCCAGGGTTATAGTCAAAATTTCCACCATCCCTTTTGATGTAGAAAGTCTTGATGGTTGGCGTTTCCTGTTCGATTTTTTCAATTGTGGCCATCTCTGGCAGATACGGATTCGTCACAGCGCACCCCCCAGGGTCTTTAGTGTTTCTGAAAGCGAGATCCCTGCCGGACAAAGGTCAGAACACCTTCCGCATCCAGTGCAGGCAATTTCGCCATAGAGCGTCATGTGGTACTGATACTTGTCCAGAATTTTGTTTCTGTAACGCGCAGCAACATCGGGCCTTGGATTGTGGCCAGAAGCTTCAAGCGAATAGACCGTGAAATGACAAGAATCCCAGCATTTGTCCCTGTTGCAGGAGACAGCACCAGTTTTGCGATCTCTCATTTCAAAACAATGGCAGGTTGGGCAGAAGAATGTGCACACACCACAGGAAATGCAACCCTGACTCACCTTTTGCCAGATCGGGGATTCATAGAGTTTCATGTACTGGCCAGCTTTTGAAGTGTCCAGTTTGAAAATCATCATCGACTCACAGGCCTTTTTGACTTTTTCCTGGACTGCCATGGCATCCCCACCATCTTCGAAAATGGATTTATTGGCATCTATAAAAGATTTTCCCTTTTCAGTCGAAACAATGATCTGATAGGAATCACCTTCCGGAACCAGAAGAATGTCGGAGCCAGCTTCAGAGGCGGGATGGATCCCAAGAGACGAGCAGGCGCATGTCGAGAGCGGTTTTTCGCAGGCAATTGCAATGATGAGGGTTTTGTCTCTTCTGTCTTTCCAGTATGGGTCCTCAAACGGCTGTTTGCCGCCATCCTTGCGGTTTCTTGCAAGGAAGAAGTTGTCCAGTATCTGGATACCCCTGGCATCACACGGTCTGACCCCGAAAAGGATGGCCGGTTTTGAGGCATCTGCTTGATGAATCTTATCGTTTTCTACTTTGTATATCAGTTCGGTTTGCGGAAAGACCACTTCTTTGGCCGGTGTTGCAGTCCTTATAGTTTTGAGGTCAACCAGCTTTACATCCTCAACCTTCCTGAAGTTTGTGATCGCACCATCTTTTTGTGGAGCATAAACAACATGGGTCTTTCTTGATTCATCAATCAGGGAGAGCATTTTTTCTTTTTTGATTTTCATGTTCACCTCCCCAACACTTCTTCGACTTTATACAGGGCCAATGGTGTTTTTGCCTTGTCGCTGGTGCCTGGTTCAAAGTCCCAGGTCGTTTTTGTCATATACCCAACCTGCTCTGTTATCAGGTTTAGCGGTATTCCCTCTGGGCAGGCCCTTGCACATTCACCACAATTTGTGCATCTGTCAGAAAGGTGGAAATAATGGATGAAATGGTATGTCAGGATTGAGGCAAGGGAGGTTCCCTTCTGTAGATACGGTTCAGGGAGTTTTGGATAGTCCATAATGCAATTGGCATTGCAGTAACAGCCAGGGCAGGCATCCCTGCATGCAAAGCACATTGTGCATCTTGAAAGCTGGGAGATGATATATGCCCTGCGGTCCTCGAAGGGTTTCTGGAGATAGGCTTCCATCCATTTTTCCCAGTCTTTTACTGGCTTCTTTGGCATATCATCAGGAAGAAGTTCGTCAACCTCAAGAGCCTCGGTATACGGACAGCGAAGACACCTTGAATCGTAATAATCTGACCTTGCCAGATCAGTTTTTTTGCCGTCTAGCATCTCAATATGGAGGATTGTTCCATCATCGGTGATGCTTTTAATGTCAGGATCAAGGCCGGACCTTACACGGTCTATATCGATGGTGCCAGGGCATTTCACACCAACTACCCAGAGATTATCTCTGTCGATTTTATTTTCTGCAACGTTGGCAAGGAGGTTTCTGGAGTCACAACCTTTGACCATGACACCAAACTTCTGCCCTTTCTTTAATTCCGGTACATAAAAAGTTTTTCCACCAAGGAGCCTTGAAAGATTTTCTCTTGAGAAGGAGTTGAAGACCAGAAGGTCTGCCTCTTCTGGAGTAGTGGCGACAAAAGCTCTGGTTTTTCCAGGCATGTCAGTGACTTCCCTCCAGCCAAGAAAACCGGCAATTTTCCCTGATTTTATGGCTTCTTTTACAATGTTCCTGAAATAGGCGAGGGTCTTTTCTGTCATCATGCTTCCACCCCCATGCTGTCGAGTTTGCGTTTCATCGCAGAGATTTCCCTTGTCAAAATACCATAATCAAGGGGGTCTTTCTGGACATAGGATAGCCTCTCAGGATCAACACCAAGGGCCTCTGAAACTGATTGTGCAGCAAAAACCCTGCGTTTTGCAAACATGTTTCCATCAAAGTTGTGGCAGTCATTGAGCGGGCAACCATATATAATGATTGCTCCAACACCCTCCACAAGCGCCTTGAAGGCAACAACAGGATTGAGCCTGCCTGTGCATGAAAGCTTTACAAAGCCGACTTCAGGAAACTTGTCTTTGTGGCTTTCAAGGTCCTTGCCTTTCAGGGCCGATTCGCAATGGAAAACGATTATTTTTCTTTTGATCGGGAGATCTTCTATTGAAGGCATAGACCTTTTACCTCCTCGAGTATCGCTTTGTTCTCAAAACCTTCCAGATCAATAACCTGTGGGAGGCAGCCAGCAACACAGATTCCACAAGCCTGGCATTTCCTTCTTACAACGAAAGCGACGTCTTTTGTCTTGTTTCTGGATACGTTGAATTTCTTTTGTGTTATTGCATTTTTTGGACATAGGGTAATACAGGTAAAACACCCTGAACAACGGACAGGGTCAACGACTGCGGCGGTCTTGATCTTTCTGCCAAAAAATGGCAGTGCAATAAGGACCGCGATGAGGAACCCCCAGGCGCTTGCCGCAACGGCAGGACTGCCAAGTCGTATGGTGAACAACCCTATCCAGTCAAAAACGTATTTTCCAGCTTTTAGGTCCGTTTTACCAGCAATCGGAAACAAACCAACAACCACGGCAAGAACGCCAAGGAATATCAGCGTGAGGGCAAATGTGGGGATAACCGGCGGCCTGGATATTCTTGCAAAGTGCCAGATGAGAAGCGCAAACACAAGGATTGGGGCCCCGATATGGAATGCCCTGTAGATAATCAGCAAGGCAACTTCAGTTATCTGACCTTTTCCAAAGAACTTGAGTATTTCGGATGCCCTTCCATCCATCGGAAGTATGTAGCCTGTTATGGTTATGAGCACTGTGAATACAAGCAGCGCAATACCAACAAACCACCCTACAGACCTGGTGCTCGTGTGCCTCTGGGCAAAGAACTTTCTGAGCATGTGCGCTGCTGCAAAGATAATCATTGCATCAGCCGCATATCTGTGGAGCGTCCTTATGAAAAGACCATATGGTATTTTGTCCGACATGATGTACATGATTGACTTTTGGGCCTGGTCCAGAGATGGCATGTAAAAAAAGCTCAGGATGAAACCTGTCAGTATCTGGATGAACAGCAAAAGGAAGGTTATCGACCCAAGGTTATTGAGGATATTGATTGATTCAAAGCCCGCTTTCAAAACATCAAAAATTCCCAGTGTTCCATTTATAAGAAAATTCAACGGTTTGAAAGGGCTATAGGATTTGCTTGGGCTCATGGTCACACCTTCTCCACTGTTATTGCGCCAGAATCCGGATCCCATTCAATTTTCCATGGCTTGAGTCCGGATGGAGGCGGTCCAGCAATGACATTCGCAGTCACAGGATCAAAGAAGCCGTCGTGACAGCGACAGTGCCAGTTATTCGAAACCGAGTCCCAGTAAATGACGCACGCAAGATGGGTGCATTTTGCGTCCCAGGCGTGCAACTTGCCTTCCTTGTCCTTGATCAGGATGCCTGGATTGCTTATTTTTACAGGTTTTGTTGGAATCGAAGTGTCAATTGTGACAATTTCAAATGAATAACCAAGCATTTCTTTCATTGAGTTGTAGTTGGCTTCAACATCCACAAAGCTTGTCCCGCCACCAGCAAGCACCGGCTCCCTCATGGTCGAGAGAACGAGCTTTGCGACAGGGGGTGGTGGAATCGCCAGACCAAGTTTGCCAAAAGGTTTTAGCAATCTTAGAACTGGCGAAATAGCTCCCGCAAGCAGGCCAAGGAGCGGCAAGCCCAGAAGGACCTTGAGCAATTCTCGTCTTGTAATCTCTTTTTGACTCACGCTGTCCTCCGAATTGAGAATTTGCATAGTCTCAAAGTTAATACGACAACTTGTTTAAGTCAAATTAGAGTTTATTTAATGGTTCGCAAGGAATAATGCTGGTTTTTTGGCGACTTTGCAATATAAGGTTAAAGATTTCGGTTAAAAAAGGTTTTTCCTAATAATTTGTCAATGACACAAGAAAACATATTCAAGCACATCCTTCAAAACAAAGCAGAAAAATGTGGCCAAATTATTTTTCATTCAAAGAATAAAATTCTGGTGAATACCGTATTTAATTATGGGGCAAACATATCTGGTCTGTGCTAAAATAAAAAATGGGGACCATTATGGTCCCCATTTTTTATTTTAGGTTTTGACAAAAGACTAATACTCTCCGTATGGGTTTGGGGGAGCTGCCTGGGTTTTCTTTTCTTCCGGAATCTCGACAACAAGGCTTTCTGTTGTGAGGACCATTGAAGCGATTGATGAAGCGTTCTCGAGACCAGCGCGGGTGACTTTTACCGGATCAATGATGCCAAACTCGAACATGTCACCGTACTTCATCGCTTCAGCATCAAGGCCGTGGCCCTCTGGCAGTTGGCGGATCTTCTCCACAACAACAGAGCCTTCAAACCCAGAGTTCTCGGCTATGAGCTTTATTGGCTCCTCAAGGGCTTTTTTGACAATGCTGGCACCAGTGGCCTCATCGCCAGTAAGTCCCAGTTTGTCAATGTACTTTGCAATATTAAGAAGGGTCACGCCTCCACCAGCAACAACGCCTTCCTCAACAGCGGCTTTTGTGGCTGCAACTGCATCTTCGACACGGTGCTTCTTTTCCTTCATCTCGGTTTCTGTTGCGGCACCAACCTTGATGACCGCAACACCACCGGCCAGCTTTGCAAGGCGTTCCTGGAGTTTTTCCTTGTCATAATCAGACTTGGTCTCTGAAATCTGGGCCTTGATCTGTTCAATCCTAGCCTTGATGTCAGAAGTGTTGCCTTTTCCACCAAGAATTGTTGTTGCGTCCTTTGTTACCTTGACCCTCTCGCACCTTCCGAGCATTTCCTGGGTCACCGATTCCATCTTTATGCCAAGGTCAGAGGCAACAACTTCTCCACCGGTGAGGATGGCGATGTCCTTGAGCATTTCCTTCCTGCGGTCGCCAAAACCAGGAGCCTTCACTGCAACACAATTAAGGGCGCCTTTGAGCTTGTTGAGCACCAGGAAAGTGAGCGCTTCTCCTTCAATGTCCTCGGCAATGATGACAAACGGTTCGTGCTGTGCGAGAACGCCTTTGGTGACCAGATCGAAAATCTCCTGCATTGAGGAAAGCTTCTTGTCAGTTATAAACACCCTCGGCTTCTCGAGGGTTGTTTCCATGCGCTCAGCATCAGTGACCATGTACGGAGAAACATAGCCCCTGTCAAATTGCATACCTTCAACTATCTCGAGCTTGAGGTCAAGACCCTGGTGCTCTTCAACAGTTATGACTCCATCTCTTCCAACCTTGTCCATTGCCTCGGCTATAGTTTTACCTATTTCCGGGACCTTTGAGGAAACAGTTGCCACTTTTTCGATATCTTCCTTGGTTTCAACAGGTTTACCCATGGATTTGATGACCCTGATGGCTTCTTTTACAGCCTTGTCCATGCCTCTTTTGACTGCAATCGGGTTTGCACCAGCAGCAACATTCCTCATGCCCTCGTTTACAAGGTGCTGCGCAAGAACTGTGGCTGTTGTTGTTCCATCACCTGCAACATCAGAAGTTTTGGAGGCAACTTCGCGGGCCATTACTGCGCCAAGGTTCTCGAATGGATCCGGAAGTTCAATGTCCTTTGCAATTGATACGCCATCATCGGATGCTACCGGTGATCCATATTTCTTCTCGAGGACAACATGTCTTCCTCTTGGTCCAAGGGTCACCTTTACTGCATTTGCGAGAGTGTTGATTCCGTTGGACAATTTTTTTCTAGCGTCTTCGCCAAAAATAATTTTTTTTGCTGCCATTTTTAATCTCCTTCTTGTTATTCAACTACTGCGAGAAGGTCTCTCTCGGAAAGAATTACCAAGTTCTCGCCTTCAATTTTGACGTCTGTTCCGCCATACTTTGCATAGATGATCTTCTGACCAACCTTGATGTCCATCGGGACCCTTACACCATTGTCAAGGATCTTGCCTGGTCCAACAGCAACGACTTCCCCTTTTACCGGTTTTTCTTTGGCGGTGTCCGGAATATAAAGCCCGCCTTTTTTGGTTTCCTCTTCATCGAGAGGTTTTACAATGACCCTGTCTCCAAGTGGTCTTAGATTCATGCTGTCCTCCTTGCATATTTTTTAGCAGTCTTGCGATGTAACTGCTAACCATGCACAACTTATAGCTGGGTTATAAAGTTTTGTCAAGGGGCAAGGATTTCGTTTTTGCTTAATCTTGGCAATTAAAAATGGTTACACATGAAAAACCATTGCAAGGCCAGTTTGGCAATCATGGCTCATATTTGCAAACCCCATCATTTCTTGACCTTGAGCAAAAGCAGAATTAAAATTGTTTTTTGCGATGACTCACACTTTGAAGCGAGAAATAAAAAGATACGCTGGCATTGGGGCAGGAGTAATAATCGAATCACTATCTTATGCCCTGTTCCTTGTACCCAACAGAATAGCGCCTGGTGGAATGACGGCAGTTGCCATCATTGTCAATTCCGTAACAAACGGTTTTCTGCCAGTAGGATTCTCATACTTCATATTAAATCTCCCATGGCTTGGTTTGGCATGGAAAAAAATGGGCCACAAATACATCATAAGAACACTGATAATATCTTTTATCTCATTTGTTTTTACTGATATTTTCATATTTTTTGTAGGGAAGTATCTTACAAGACCACTCACAAAAGAGATGCTTCTTGCTGCAGTATTTGGAGGCATCCTGAATGGGCTGGGGATAGGCCTTACATTCAAGAACAGGGCAAGTGCTGGGGGTACTGATCTCATATCCCAAGTAATCCATTATTATACAGGATTTCCATTTGGTCAGACTGTGTTGATTGTTGACTCGGCGGTCATTGTAGGTCTCGCTTTTTACTTCCAGGACGCATGGCTTTTCATATACGCCATGATAGCCCTGATAATAAGCAGTTTTGTCATAGATGCAGTGCAAGAAGGCATCTCTTTCACAAAATGCATGAGCGTTATCACCACTGAAGTGGAAAAAATAAGAGAAAATCTGGTATTGCACCTTGGGAGGGGATTCACGATAATTGACGTAAGAGGTGGATATACCGGCGACGACAAAAAAATGTTGGTGATGGCTGTTCACAGATCCCAGCTTGCCCAGGCCAAAAAAATTATCCTTGAGGCTGATCCAAAATCTTTTGTGATGGTTGGACCTCTAAACGAGGTCCTTGGCGAGGGGTTCAAGAACCCCAAGATGGAGGAATGGTAAATGCTCGATGTGATGTCAGTCACAAAATCATATCCAGGCAAGATGGCCCTCTCAAGTGTATCTTTCGAACTGAAAAAAGGTGAATTTGCCTTTCTAATGGGTTCATCTGGCTCTGGCAAAAGCACACTCCTGAAACTCATCTATGCTGCAGAACAGCCAACTTCAGGCAGGATCTTTCTTGAAAACAAGGACGTATCAAGGCTCTCCACTTACAAAATCGCCCTCTTGCGCAGGAGAATTGGCATAGTGTTTCAGGACTTCAAACTTATTTCGACAAAAACAGTCTGGGAAAATGTTGCATTTGCAATGGAAGTGCAAGGTGCACCCAGTAGAAACATAAAACACAAGGTCGCCGAAGTCCTCGGGTTTGTTGGCCTCAATCTTCGATCAAGGGATTTTCCCAACATGCTGTCCGGTGGAGAACAACAAAGGGTGGCCATTGCCAGATCACTGGTAAATGATCCACCATTACTTCTTGCAGACGAACCAACAGGCAACCTTGATTACGAGAATTCGCTTTCGGTACTTGATCTTCTCCTTAAAATCAACACCAGGGGCACATCAGTGCTGGTGGCAACTCACGATAAAAATATGGTGGAAAGCACAAAAAAGAGGATCATAAAACTGGACCACGGACAGAAAGTGAGTGATGCAAATGTTCTTTCGTGAGCTGGCCTGGGCATTCAAATCAATATTCAGATCAAAGGCCAGGTCTACAGCTGCTGTAGCTGTGACTGCAGTCACCATATTTCTTATGAGTACGACCCTACTCCTTGGGATAGCAGGAGCGAACTTTGGAAGGACTGCCCGTGAAAGGTTCACTCTCCCGGTCTACCTCAATTCAAATGCAGATTCGAGTATTGCCCAAAACATGTCGGAGCAGATAAAACTTTTGCCGAATGTAAAAGACGTCAAAGTACTCACCCCGGACGACCTGCTAAAAAAAGAGGCGGAATCACTACACCTTTCACCAGAACAAATAATTCAGTCCATTTCTTACAATCCTCTTCCATACAGCCTTGTTGTGGTTCCGGAAAACCCGCAGGACATCGATGCGCTCGCAAAAAGAATAAAACAGTTCACAATGGTGGAAGATGTTGACTATGAATCGGATGTAATCAACAAGTTCGTCAACCTTTTTGACCTTTTCATCTGGATAGCCCTTGGCCTTGCTGTGCTTTCCATACTGGTCTCAAGCATTGTCATTGGGTCAACCATATCGCTCTCGATTGCGTCCAGGATTGAGGAGATAGAAGTGATGAGTTTCGTTGGTGCCTCTCCTGGCACAATCCTTGGACCTTTTATCATGGAAGGCATCTTCTATGGGATCGTTGGTGGCGGACTCTCTGCGACCGGCATCTATTTTGGCTGGCAGTACCTCCAGGAAGTCTTCCAGACAAACCTTCCATGGTTCAATCTGGCGATTGGTAAAACTATGTTTTATTCGGTTGTAATCGGGACTGTTACATTTGGCTTCCTGACCGGCCTCGTTACAAGCTGGCTTTCTTCCAGAAATACGCTCAGGAGGATAAGGGCTTGAAAAAATTTGTCCCTGTTTTTTTAGTATTTCTTGTTGTCCTTTCGGGTTTACAACTGACAAATGCGGGGAACCTTCAGGACGAACTCAAAAACATCAACAATCGTATCATAACCAACAAGAGAAGGCTTACAGAAACAAAAAGATATCAGGACGTACTAAACGTCAAGGAAAAATCAAAACTTGATGAGCAGGAAAAAGTAAAGGGGCTTCTTGATGAGTACGAGACAAAAACCGCCAGTACCCAACAAGAGATAACTGAAACTGTAAAAAGAATTAAAGAATCAAGAAAAAGCATGGAAACAAAAGGAAGGGAGCTCGATAAAAAACGCGATGAAGTAGGCAAATTGCTTACTTTTGTCCACAAATTCTCCCAGAACAGATTTATAGATTATGTTTTCTCTGCTGAAAGCTTCTCCGAGCTGACCGGAAGGGCAAGATTCACCAACAAGATCCTGAACGGGACAGTAAAAGCAATAACTGATCTTCACCTGGAATCATCAAGGATAGAAACTGCAAGACAAAATCTTGAAAAAGACAAGCAAAGGCTTGCAGAGTTGAAGACCGAATACAAGACCCAGGTTGAAAGATACGGGAGTCTTAAAAAGAAGAATGAACAAGTCTTAAATGATATCAAAAACCAGAAACAGTGGACAAAAGAGGAACTGGCAAGGATACAGAGACAGCTTGACAATGACCAGGCCCAGGTAAAGATCATCCTCAAGAAAATTGCTGAAGAAGAAGAAAGACGAAAGCGGGCAGCTTACAAAGGCGCTTATATGTGGCCAGTAACGGTAAATGGCCCAATTGGTCCTTTTGGCATGAGAAAACATCCAATCTTTGGTGACGTAAGAATGCACACCGGAATTGATATTGATGCGAAGATGGGTGCACCAATTGTGGCCGCTGGTGATGGTTTTGTAGGTTTTGTTGGCTGGCTTGGTGGATACGGCAATCTGGTCATTTTAAGCCATGGCAATGGCGTTACAACATTTTATGCACACATGTCAAGGTTTGGATGTTCGAAGGGACAACAAGTCAAAAAGGGCCAGCTAATAGGATATATCGGCTCAACAGGGTGGAGCACGGGTCCACACCTCCATTTTGAATACAGGATAAACGACAAACCCATGAATCCCCTGAATTACTTGCCAAGGTGAAACGATGAAAGAAAACAGATACGCATTTTGGGTAACAATTTCAACTTTCCTGATTGTTGTTTTTGGACTGGGAATATTTTGCGGAATACTGGTGGGCTCAAAGGCAGCAAAATCAACACAAACAAAGATCGACATCAATAACATGCCTTTGCTCAGCAAAACCGTCCAGGTTGCCATGGACAACTACTACAAGGCAGATCTGGTGACAGAAGAAAACCTTGCAAAGGCAATGCTTTTTGGCCTTGACCCATACTCCACGTTTTTTAACAAGGATGAATACAGACTTTTCCAGGATTCCACTGTCGGGAACTACGTCGGAATTGGTGTTACAATAGGCAATGACCAGTCGAAAAGGCACGTTATAGTCCTTCAGGTCTTTGATAAATCTCCTGCACTCAGGGCTGGCGTCGAAGAGGGATGGGAAATTATAAAGATAAATGGCACCAGATTAAAAAGTACTGATATTGACTACGTTTCAAGTCTGCTGAAAGGCAAAGAGAACACAAGCATGACAATCACCTTTCAGCACGAAGGGATATTTGTCGACAAAACAATAGTCAGGGACCAGATAACCATAAACACAGTATCATCCAAAACAATAGACAGGTACATGTACATAAGGCTCAGTAATTTCATGCCTCAAAGCTTTGAGGAAATGAAAAATGCCATCAATAATTTTGAGCTAACAAATTCAAAAGGCTTGATACTTGACCTGCGTAGAAATCCTGGCGGATTTGTAAAATCCTGCATCGACATATCAAATCTTTTTCTTGAACCAGGAACGCTTGCGTTCACAAAAGACCAGACAGGAAGAATGGAAGAAATCAAAACAAGTGGCATAAGATTTGAGAAACCGCTTGTCGTGCTTGTTGACCATTTTACAGCATCAGCATCCGAGGTTCTGACTGGTGCTCTTCAGGACAGAGGTGTTGCAACAGTCATTGGCACCAGAACTTTTGGAAAAGGATTGATACAAAATATCATACCCATACCGCCTTTTGGCGTAATCAAGTTGACAATTCAAAGCTACCTTACCCCAAACAGGAATGAGGTTGATCTGGTCGGCATAAAACCGGATGTAGAAATCACCGAAGGAATTGACAATTTTTATCCCCTTGACCCAAAAGAAGACCCTTTTATACAAAAGGCAATTGAAATCCTCAAGGAGAAGTAAAATATGAATTGGCACAGCATCCCATTAGATGAAACCTTAAAAACAATTGGCGCAACCATCCATGGCCTCAACTCAAGAGAATCAAAAAACAGATTTGAGAAATACGGTCCGAATGAGATCTCCACAAAAGAGCGCTCGACAATAATGCAGATGATCGTCGAACAGTTTGTGTCGCCACTCATCCTGATCCTCATGGCCGCATGTATCTTTTCAATAATGCAGGGCGAGTGGATTGATGCGATAGCGATAATAACCGTCCTAGTGGCCAATGCCACACTGGGCATAATCCAGCAATACAAATCCGAAGGTGCACTCGAAGCACTCAAAAAAATGTCTGCCCCAAAAGCACATGTGGTAAGAGATGGTTCCATTCACGAAATACCATCTTCAGAGGTGGTCCCTGGCGACCTCGTAATGCTTTCGGCAGGAGATCTTGTACCCGCTGACCTCAGACTTGTCGAGACAATCAATCTGGCATGCAACGAGGCCATCCTGACAGGAGAGTCAAATCCTGTCCTCAAAGACTGGAACATGGTGGTCCATGAACAGGCAACGGCCGGTGACAGGGTAAACATGGCCTTCATGGGAACGGTCGTAACAACTGGTCGAGGAAAGGGGGTTGCTGTAGCAACAGGCAAAGAAACTTCGATGGGTATGATAGCCACAAGCCTTTCGCAAGTGAGAAGGGAAAAAACGCCTCTCGAAATACAGCTCAATCACCTTGGCAAGGTCTTGTCAATCGTGTTCCTGGTCGTATGTGCCGCGGTATTCGTACTTGGCTGGCTCGAAATGGGTGACCCAGGCGGACAGCTCCTGATGGCAGTTTCACTCGCAGTTGCTGCAATCCCTGAAGGACTTCCGGCAGTCGTTACGATAGTCCTTTCAATTGGAACCACGAGGATGAGCAAGCAAGGTGCAATCATCAGAAGACTTTCTTCTGTGGAAACGCTTGGCTGCACAACATACATCTGCACAGACAAAACTGGCACCCTGACAGAAAACAGGATGAAGGCTGAAAAAGTCTTCTACAACATGAAGCATTTTGACATGGCCAATGCACCCAGAGAGGAGCTTGGCCCTCTGGCAAAAGTCGCGCTCCATTGCAATGATGCCGCTTACAATGCTGACGGAAATTTGACTGGAGACCCCACAGAAACAGCGCTCATTGAGTTTGCGGAAGAAGTTGGACTCGATGCAGACTCCGTAAGCCCAAGGGTTGACGAAATACCATTTGATTCCGACAGAAAAGCCATGACTACGGTCCATAAGGAAAAGGAACAGACTGTTGCGTACACAAAGGGCGCATTTGAGGTTGTCCTCCACATGTCAAACAGGCTGTATCTAAATGGAAAAGTGATAGAGCTTGACAATGAGACCAGGAAAAAACTCTCCGAGGAAGGATCAAGGCTTACAAGGGAAGGCTACAGGACCCTTGGTTTTGCATTCAAGGTTGCTCCTGTACCAGAACCTGGTGATAAGGTTGAAGAACACAGCCTGGTGCTTGTTGGTTATATAGGACTGTATGATCCAATAAGGGCCGAGGTTCCGCAGGCCGTCCAGGACTGCAAGAACGCAGGAATCGTACCGGTCATGGTAACTGGCGACCATCCAGAAACAGCGATAATATATGCCAGAAAACTCGGCATAGCAACCGAAGATGACAGGCCAATTACCGGAAAGGATTTTGCAGAAAACAAACCCGGTCTTGACGAGATGATTCCAAAGACAAGGGTCTTTGCCAGGGTTTCCCCGCAAGACAAGCTAAGGATAGTTGAGGTCCTTCAAAAGAATTCGCAAGTAGTTGCGATGACCGGTGATGGAGTCAATGATGCACCAGCTCTTAAGAAAGCCGATATAGGTGTATCAATGGGGAAATCAGGATCAGAAGTGGCCAAGGATGCAGCGTCCCTTATTCTTGTCGATGACAGCTTCGGGACCATCGTCAAAGCCGTGCATGAAGGAAGGGTGATCTACGACAATATCCTAAAATTCATATGGTACATGCTTGGCGCAAATATTGGAGAAGTACTGGCAATAACATTCTCGCTGATATTTATGACTGGCGCCCCGCTGGCCCCCATCCAGCTATTATGGATCAATCTGCTCACAGATGGCCTTCCAGCACTTGCACTTGGTGTTGAACCACCAGAACCGGGCATAATGAATCGCATGCCCAGGGACCCAAAGCAGAAATTTCTCAGTGGAAAGGTGCTTTGGGGAATTATCTTCAGGGCAATCGCTTTTGGTGCGGCCGTTTATGGAGCTTACCTCATAGGTTCGGCCAGGGGTGGCGGTGGAGAAGTCGGCCATACACTTGGAATGACATATGCTTTCGCAACAACAGTCATCACCGAGCTCCTGGTTGGATACACCTGCAGATCCTTTACAAAAACTGTTTTCGAAATGAAACCTTGGGGAAACCCGCAGCTCCTTGGAGCCATAGTGATATCACTTGCGATGTTTTTTGTGACACTTCTGCCCCCATTCCAGGTAATTTTCAAAACTACAAGCATAGGAATTACCGATCTCGAGATAATCATCCTCATGGCGCTCATACCTCCTTTATTTGTGGACATAACCAAGCTGTTCCTTAGGCGTTATGCAAGGTAGCCTTTTTGTGATATCAGGTCCGTCTGGTGTTGGCAAAACAACGATCAGGCAGGAACTCACGAAAATGATGCCAGATCTTTTTGTCTCGGTGTCTGCAACAACAAGGCCGAAGCGACCAGAAGAAATAAATGGCAGGGACTACATTTTCATGGGCCCAGAAGAATTTGATGCCACACTCTCGAGAAACGGTTTTTTTGAGTGGGCAAACGTGCACGGGAACCTTTACGGGACCCCCACTGGTCCAATCGAGGAGAAACTGGCAAAATCTGAAAATGCCCTTCTTGTCATTGATGTCCAAGGGGCCTGCCAGGTAAGGGCCAGAATTCCTTCATCATCGGTGCTTATTTTTCTTCTTCCACCAAGCATAAATGAACTGGAATCAAGGCTTCAGGGAAGAAAATCAGATACTGTCGAGCAGGTAAAATTAAGGCTTGAAAATGCAAAATCCGAGCTAGAATCTTTATTGAATTATGACTACTCTGTGGTAAATCACACGATAGCCCAGGCGACACAGGATGTCGCAAGCATCATAAGATGGTGCAGTTACAGGAGGAAATATGATAGACAGGGCAAAAATTGAGCAATTTATCAAAAACATGGATGGCAACAAATATCTCGCCACCATTTATTTGATACGCAGGGTCACAGGCCTGCAGGAAAAATCTGCAAAGCTTATACCAGGGTCCCAGAGGTTCATGATTGAGCAGTCAATCGACGAGTTTCTTGAGGGAAAATCCAGAGTATCATTTACCGAAGATGCGACATGTGACATCCCCAAGTTTGTAGAGGCCAAGGAAGACCCAAAACACAAAGAATGAGCGTTGCATTTCTTATAATTGCATCTTATCTGATCGGATCTTTTCCTTCAGGCTACATCGTTGGCTGGCTCTTCGGGAAGATCGACATAAGAAATGTCGGCTCAAGGCAAATAGGGGCCGCAAATGTGACAAGGCAACTCGGCGCAAAGGTTGGTGCGCTGGCCTTGTCACTGGACCTGCTCAAGGGTCTTCTGCCAATGTTTGTCACTCACTATGTTCTCAGGCAACCCATGTGGGTGACTTCCGTATGTGGCATTGCGGCTGTATTTGGCCATGATTTTTCAATATTCTTATCATTCAGGGGTGGAGAAGGCCTTGCTACCTCAATGGCAGTGATATTCTTCCTTGCTCCTTCAAGGTTCTTACTGATGGCGCCATTTGCAATTATAACGGCACTGAGCACGGGTTATGTAACACTGGGAGGAATTGTCCAGCTATGGGGGTATGGTGTCACGGCCTGGGTAACAGGGTCACCACTTGCCGCAGTATATTCTGTCGTTTCATTGATTTCACTCGGACTCACCAAACAAACCCCGTGGATGATGAAAAATCCGCCAACGCACTTCATGCAGCCTAATTTTGTTGTTCCCCACTCTGATCCTGTCTCAACATTCGAGCAAGACAATCATCAATAGAAACCCCCTCATCACCAAATTTTAGGAGCACAAGATATTCCCTGTTTCCATCAGCACCTTTTATGGGAGATTCGCAACAATCAACTACCGATGCGCCAATTGTGCTGATTCTTTCCAATGCTTCCCCTATTGCTGCTACCAATATATCTTCTTTCCTTATCACTCCACCCTTGCCTACTTTTCCAGGTCCGGCCTCAAATTGCGGCTTCAATAGCCACACAATAAGACCAGGCTCTTCCAGCACATCTTCAAGTGGTAAAATAACCTTGTCTCCGCTAATAAAAGAGCAATCAACACATGCAAACTGGGGTTTTTCCGGGAACATTCCAGACAAAAGATTTCTTGCATTTGTTTCATCCATGACAACAACCCTTGGATCACAGGCCACTTTTTGCGCAAGTTGCGATCTGCCTACATCAACCGCATAGACCTTTCTGGCCCCCCTTTGCAGGAGGCAATCCGTAAAACCGCCGGTTGATGCACCAACATCAATGGCAACCAGCCCTTCAACATTAAGGCCAAATTTATCAAGGGCATGCTCAAGTTTGTAGCCGCCTCTTCCTACAAACTTTGGAGGAGTGGCAATCTGCAGGCATGAATCTTCTGGGACAAGTTCGCCTGGTTTCATGACGGTCCTCCCTTTGATGCTAACTTTTCCCTCCATTATCAAAAGCCTGGCTTGTGAACGGGTGATTGTGCCGTCCCTGGACAAGAGTTCATCTGCTCTTACTTTTTTCATGCCAGCTCCATATAAAATATTGACTTGTCTTGCACTGCATTATAATATCATATTTCTGGTTGAATGAGAGAGTATATACCCCTCCTTTCCTCGAAGAAATTTCAAATAGCCACCCAGGCCCTCAAAGAGGGCAAGGTGAGATCTATTTTGGCGGAGGGGCTCTCCGGGTCAGACCTCTCAATAAACCTTGCCAACATTTCGTCAACCCATGACAAGTATGCCATTGTCTGCCCAGACGAACAGACCGCACTGAGACTTTTCCAGGAGCTTGACTCTGTCCTCGAGGACGCTCCGATAAACAGGCTTTTTTTCCCTGCGAGTGATGCGCCTCCGCTTGACAAGACATCGCCATCAACTTCAAGCATAAGCTGGCAGATCTCTACACTATACCAGGTTCTTATAAATCCAGGGGCTACTGTTCTTGTCACAAGCCTGCAGGCCCTTTATGACTGCATTGTCCCACCAGAAATATTACAAAACCAGTCAGCCATAATTTCAAGGGGTGACCTGTTGTCTGTTCCAAAACTGAAGCAGAAGCTTATAGAGCTTGGATACAAGATAGAGGCACAGGTCGAAAAAGTTGGAGACGCGGCACTCAGGGGTGGAATAATAGATTTCTACAGCCCATCCTCTGATCTTCCCTACAGGATTGAATTTGATGTCGACGTAATAGACACTATAAGACAGGTAGACCCAGAAACCCAACTGTCTGTAAGGCAGGTTGAATCATGCCTTCTTCTGCCTGTGTCTCACATATTTCTGGACGAACAGATCTCGCAGGAGGCAATCTCGAGGATCGAGATGTTCATGCTTACCGTCAGCCTTCAAAGCACCGAAATGCGCGAGACCCTGAAAAAAGACAAGGACCATATAAGCAATCTCGTACGCTTTACAGGCATGGAGCATTACGCACCATTTTTCTATGGAAAAGCAACAAGACTCCTTGACTACATAAAAGACTACATGATTGCCTGGGTGGAGCCTGACAGGATATCGGACAGTTACGAACGGTTCAGGCGTGATACGATGGACATTTATGTAAATGGCATCAAAAAGGGTGAACTCCTCCCGCAAAAAGAACTTGATGATATTGAGAGGCTGGAGTTCCCGCACATCACGAGACAAAACCCTTCAATGCTGGTTTACAGCATGAAGGCCCCGGACTCCCCCCAAAAAAACAAAATTGTCACAATCCAGCATTCACAGCCAGACCCGATGGTCGGAAAACTTCAGGATGTTGCATCTTTTATATCTGGCAAGATCCAGGGCGGATACAAGATTGTCATAGCAACAAAACAGCCCGGCAGGGTAAAGGAGCTCATAGAACTCCAGGATGGGCTTGTTCCCTCCAAACCTGAGAAGCTGGATGAAGACTCAACGCCTTTTTTTGACATAGTCAACATGTCACTGGAAAAAGGTTTTGAAGACAGAAGAAGAAAAATCCTGCTCCTCACAGACAATGAACTCTTTGGGTGGAGAAGAAGGATTGGCGCCACAAAAAGATACAGAGGTGGTTCACCAATCAAATCTGTTGACGAACTCCATCCAGGTGATCTTCTGGTCCACCTGACTTTCGGGATTGGCATTTACAGGGGACTCAAAACCGTAACCGCGGCAGGAATCACAAAAGAATATCTCCAGGTAGAATATGCAAAGGGGGACAAGCTCTACATACCACCTGAAAGGCTCCCGCTGATCCACAAATACCTTGGCAACCCTGAAACAGTAACAATCAACAAACTCGGCGGAAGGGAATGGCCGGAGGCCCTTGCAAGGGTGGCGAGAGGCACGAAGGACATAGCCGCAGAACTGATAAGGCTCTATGCCAGAAGAGAGATGTCCAAAGGCTACTCATTCGAGGAAGACACGATCTGGCAACAAGAGATGGAGTCAGCTTTCCCATATGAGGAAACAACCGACCAGCTCAAGGCAATCATGGAAGTCAAGCGTGATTTGGAGCGGTCAAAACCAATGGACAGGCTTGTTTGCGGCGATGTCGGCTACGGCAAGACCGAGGTCGCAATAAGGGCCGCATTCAAGGTAATAGTTGCCGGGAAACAGGTAGCAATACTTGTTCCCACAACAATACTGGCACTCCAGCATTACAATACTTTCAAGGAACGCTTTGCCCCGTTCCCGATAAAAGTGGAACAGCTTTCACGATTCAAGGGAAAAACCAGCCAGAAAAAGGTCGTGGAAGGCATCACTGATGGATCAATCGAAATGGTCATTGGCACCCATCGTCTCCTACAGAGCGATATCAAATTCAAGGACCTGGGGTTGCTGATAATTGACGAAGAGCAGAGATTCGGCGTTGAGGACAAGGAAAAGATCAAAAAGCTCAAGGAAAACATTGATGTCCTGACCCTCACCGCAACCCCAATCCCAAGGACGCTCGAAATGACGCTGACCGGAGTAAGGGAGATTTCGCAGATCAATTCTTCTCCAGAAGGAAGAAAACCGGTAAAGACATATGTTCAGGCATATTCGGAAACTGCCGCTAAAGAGGCCATTGAGATCGAGCTTGCAAGGGGCGGCCAGGTCTACTACGTCAACAACAGGATACAGGGCCTCGGTTCCATCATGTGGAAGCTCAAGAAGATTGTACCCAATGCGAGGATTGCCATAGCACACGGGCAGATGGACAGCGATGAGCTCGAGGACATAATGCTCAGCTTCTACAAGGGTGAAATCGATGTCCTCTTGTGCACGACAATCATCGAATCGGGCCTGGATATTCCAACTGCAAACACAATAATCGTAGAAAACGCACAAAACCTCGGCCTGGCGCAGATGTATCAGCTCAGGGGAAGGGTCGGAAGGTCGGAAAAAAGGGCCTACGCATACTTCTTCTACAACTCCGAAGAAGCCCTGACAGAAACAGCCAGAATGAGGCTTGAGGCAATAAGGGATTTTGTTGATCTCGGAGCGGGTCTCAAGATAGCAATGAGGGACCTCGAAATAAGGGGCGCAGGTAACATGCTTGGTGCAGAACAGTCCGGGCACATCGCTGCAGTTGGCTACGACCTATACCTGAGGTTGCTTGAGGACGCAAAAAAACAGCTCCAGAAATCACATGATGGAAAACCTATGAGACCGGAGGCACCACCGCAGGAATGCAATGTTGACCTCAGAGTTTCAGGTTTCATACCAGAACACTACGTCCCGGACGAAGCATTGAGGATTGATTGCTATCAGAGGCTTGTGAGTGCTGAAACAACCGATCAGGTAAAATCAATCGAACACGAGCTCCAGGACAGGTTCGGAAGACCACCCCCAGAGGTGGAGTCGCTTTATGAGCTTGTAAAAATAAGAGTTCTTGCTCAATCAATGGGAATAAACTCCATCGTTGAAGACAACCTGACGCTAAATTTCCACTTTGGGCCAAATGTAAAACTCAGGGAGGACTTCCTGGACAGGCTGGTGGCAAGGTTTGGCGAGAGAACCACTGTCAGGCCAAACATGATCAGGATCAGGAAGCAGAGAGACAACCCTGTAAAGTTGGCAAGGGAATTCATCGAGCTTGCCTGCGAGGACTAAAGGATGAACTTTTCCTGGATAATAGAAAAAGAGCTGATGATTTCATCTGCTCCAGAGAACATACAAATGCTTTCAAGGCTCAGGGACACTGGCATAAAAGCTGTAGTTTCACTATCCAGGGTGCCATTCACCGACAAAGATTTTGAAGAATTGGGGATTTTCAACCTCAAACTCCAGATTCCGGAAGACAAACCGCCAACACTTGAGCAGTTAAGGGAATTCATTTTCTGGTCCGGATTCATGAGAAAACACGGGTTGCCTTTGCTGATTCACTGTCAGGAAGGTTATGAACGTTCCGCAACACTGGCAGCATGCTATCTTGTAGTGTTTGCAAACATGATGGCAAACCAGGCAATCGAGGAAGTGCGTGCCATTAGGGGCGACAATTCAATTGTATTCCTCCATAATCAGGGATTTATCAACGAATGCGAGTATGTGAAACCGCTTTTGACAAACACATCCGACACTGCATTTTATGAGGCAAAACTGCTCATTGACTTGCTAAGAAGACGTTGTCCCTGGGACAGGGAGCAAATTCCTGACAGCATGATGCAAAATCTCCTTGAGGAGACCTACGAGGTCTGGGAAGCAGTCAAACAGAAAAACGCGGCTCATATAAGGGAAGAGCTTGGAGATATCTTACTCCAGGTGCTGATGGTCTCAAGAATGCTCTCGGAAGGACAACCATTCAGCGTCGAAGATGTAATTGCCACAATGCAGGAAAAACTCGTTTACAGACATCCACATGTTTTTGGGGAGAGCAGGACAAAAACAGCTGACTCTGTTCTTGACCAGTGGAACAGCCTCAAAAAGCAGAATAAAAACAATGGATCAATAAGGGATATCCCATCAAATCTCCCGCCACTTGGCAGGGCCGAAAGAATAATGGCCCATGCAAAAGGCCTCGGGTTTGACTGGGACAAAACCGAAGGGGTCCTGGAAAAGCTAGATGAGGAAGTCGGTGAGCTCAAGGAAGCCATCCAGACCAAAGACAAGGGCGAGATTGAGAACGAACTTGGAGATGTTTTCTTTGTTCTACTAAATCTGGCCAGATTTCTTGATGTAGGCCCTGAAGTAGCACTTTCAAGGACACTGGACAAATTCGTGGGCAGATTTGAAAAGATAGAGAACCATTCAAAAGAAACCGGAAAACCGATTGGCCATATGACTTTGGGAGAAATGGATGAAATCTGGAACAGGGCCAAAAAATACCATCAATAGGAATTTCTCTCTGAATTTCCTGCCTTGAAAAACCACCTTAAAAAGTTTAGAATGCCGGTGTGAGTTGCAAAAAAACAAATAGCAACAGGTGTAATTGCACCTATGAACAATGCGAGCGCAAATACAAATGCTGCGAGTGTCTGTCATTCCACAAATCACAAAATGAGCTCCCGGCATGTTATTTCACTGCAGAGGAAGAAAAAACCTACGACCGTTCAATAGGTTTTTTCTGTAAAAACCATGTCAAAATTTAACCCATCCCCCTCGATGAATGAGGGTACATTTGCATCAGAGATCATAAACAGGTCTCTCCTCTACGGAATTCTCGGCTATCTTCCAGAGGAAATCTGCAACGTTCTTGTCCTCGACGGACCAAAACAGACCCAGATGGCGCTCGTCCTTGAAAATGCCGGCTACAAGGTGGCAAGAATATGCCCGCAAAAAGATGACGACCCGACATGCATAGCCTCGACGACTGAAGAAGTAAAAGGTGATGGTTTTGGGGTCGTAATTTGCCCGGGCTGGCTCTCTGACAGTGATGATCCTGAGAAAATCTCCAGAGAAGCAATGAGGCTTCTTGTGCAGGGTGGCCTCTTTTTTGGTAGCGTGCCTGGAAGGTTTGCAGCCGCAGTTGACTGTGTTCCACATTCAACAAGCAATGCGTCAAGCCTTGCAAACGGAATAGACGAAATCCAGTGGTGGGGCACCAAAGAACTTTTTACCCCAAACGATATCGCTTGTGAGCTTGAGGCCATCGGTTTTGAGGTTGTCGACTTTTATGGATGGGAGCACGCCCTGACAAGACTGCCTGGCGAAAAGCTTTCTGCAACAAACTGGGACGAGGGTTTCTTTGAAGACTTTCTGGAGCTGGAATTCAGGCTTGCTCAGGAGAGATCAATTCTTGGCATGGCCCCAACAATCCAGTTTGTGGCAAAAAAACCAAACCCAGAGCCATAGTCACTCAAGCTAAAAACAAAAAAAGGCCCTCCTATTGGAGGGCCTTTGTCATTTATTCAAAAAACGCTCATGGGACACTTATCATTATTCTTTCAATCTTCCTGCACTGCCCCGTTTCTCTGTTAATGTCGAGCAAAATGGCGCAAAATCTTACATCACCTTCTGCAACCTCAAACCTCGCCCGTCTTGCACTAATCATTTTTGAGATCGGCGCGCTGGGTTCCATGCCAATAACTGATTCATGGGGGCCAGTCATCCCTGCATCGGTAATAAAACCTGTTCCACCCTTGAGTATTCTCTCATCAGCTGTCTGGACGTGTGTGTGGGTACCCAAAACCGCAGAGACCCTTCCGTCAAGGTAGATGCCAAGGGCCTGTTTTTCGCTTGTTGCTTCGGCATGGAAATCGACAAGAATGGCTTTTGTTGTGCTCCTTAACTCTTCAACAATTCTGTCAGCAACCCTGAACGGGCAATCGATGGGTGTCATGAAGACCCTGCCCTGAAGACTCACCACTGCAAGCGTTCCGGCAAGCCCTTCCAGTATAAAATGTCCACTGCCAGGGTTTCCTGGAGGAAAATTGGCAGGCCTTGCCAGAAGGCGCTCGTTTTCAAGCAATTCATCCGCTTCTTTCTGGTCATAAAGGTGGTTACCAAGAGTTATTCCATGGATGCCAGCAGCTCTGAGTTTGTCTGATATATCAGGGGTGAGGCCAAACCCACCGGCTGCATTTTCACCATTCGCTACAACAAAATCGACACCATATTGCTTTACCAAGCCTGGAACAACAGCTTCAATGGCCTTTCTTCCAGGCTTGCCAACTATGTCTCCAATGAAGAGGACTATCATTTTGCGTTCTCAGTGTATCTGACTTCCCTTATGACCGTAACCTTTATGGTTCCAGGATATGTAAGCTCGTTCTCAATTCTTGCTGCAATATCACGGGCCATCTGGTAGGCAAGGACATCATCAATGTCTTTTGGCTTAACTATTACCCTTATTTCCCTGCCGGCCTGTATGGCATAGGTTTTTTCAACACCCCTGAAACTCTTTGCAATCGTCTCAAGTGATTCAAGGCGTTGGATGTAGGCCTCAAAGCTCTCGCGCCTTGCGCCTGGCCTTGATGCGGAGATGGCATCAGCTGCCTGCACAAGAACAGCATAGACGGATGTTGGGGCAATATCGCTGTGGTGTAGCCTGGCCGCTTCAACCACTTCTATCGGCTCGCCATTCTTCCTCAGGATCTCAGCGCCAAGCTCGTCATGCGAGCCTTCCCTTTCCCTGTCAACGGCTTTGCCAATGTCGTGGAAAATGCCTGCCCTTTTGGCCTTCCTGGCATCAAGGCCCAGTTCATTTGCCATGTGCGCCGACAACATTGCGACTTCAATTGAGTGGGCAAGAACATTCTGGCCATAAGATGTCCTGAAACGGAGCCTTCCAAGGAGTTTCACCAGCTCCGGCTTGGCCTGTTGGAGGCCAACCTCGAGCAGCGCCTGGTCGCCTTCCAGCTTCAACCTGTCCTCGAACTCCCTTGTGGCCTGCTCCACAACCTCTTCAATCCTGCCTGGATGTATCCTTCCGTCTGTTATCAGTTTTTCCAGCGCCAGTTTTCCAATCTCGCGCCTGACAGGATCAAAACATGATATGGTGACAACCTCTGGGGTATCATCAACAAGAAGGTCAACACCTGTAGCAGTTTCAAAAGTCCTGATGTTGCGTCCTTCCCTTCCAATGATTTTCCCTTTTATCTCTTCGGACGGGAGTGGAACAGCAGAAACGGTCACCTCTGCCGTATATTCGGAAGCAATTCTCTGCACTGAGCCAAGAATAACTTCTCTGGCCTTTTGTAATGCTTTGTCTTTTGCTTCCTCTTCCATGTTTTTTGCCTTTTGGGCAAGCTCGTAACTCATTTTCTGCCTCAGCTCGTCAAGTATGATCTGTTTGGCGGTTTCCTGTGTCAATCCGGCAATTCTCTCGAGTTCTTTCCTCTGTTTTTCGACAATCTGGTCGGCCTGTTCGTGCTTTTCATCAAGCTCTTTTTCTCTGACTGTTATTGTATTTTCACGCTTGCCTACAGCCTCAGATCTCTGTTCAATCTTCTCTTCCCTCTGGGCTATTCTTCTTTCAATGTCCACCAGTTCCTGACGCTGTTGCCTGAATTCCTTTTCCCTCTCTGCAACAAGCCTCATCGCCTCGTCCTTGGCATTGACAAGGATCTCTTTTTTCTGTGTTTCTGCTTCGTCCCTGGCCTGCGAAGTAATCCTTTTGCATTCTTCTTCGGCCCTTCGTATCTTGCCGTCCGCCGATTTGGCGGAAGCGTTCATGGCATAGAAAAAAGCCACTGTGGCACCGAGTGCCAACCCTAGCAATCCAACAATGGTTTCAATCATCTTGTTCCTCGCACTTCATTTCCGATTTTATTAGGTCTGACGGGAAACCAAGCCTGGAAAGTTTCGAATACAGCTTTCTTTTTTCGAGACCCTTGTTTGACTTTACAAGCTTTTTCAAAGGCTCTCTCCAGTCTGTTTGCCTGATTTCTGCGTCGGCATCACTTTTTTGTATTCCCAGGGCTACAAGCCCGAGCTTGACCTTAAAAGGTCCCCAATGCCTGGCTCTTTTGGCCCTGACATATTCTTTAATAAATTTTTTCTCATCAAGAAGGCCGAGTTTTTTGAGTTTTAAAATAACCTCTTCGGTCTCTTCTTTTAAAAATCCTTTCTTTGCAAGCTTTTCCCTTATTTCAAGCTCTGCTCTATCTCTTGCCGCAAGCAACCTGAGTGAGTAGGTAAAAGCCTTGCTGTTATTTTTCTTCGCTATGGGGCTGTCCTTGCGGGGCCATTCCATAAGCGCTCCTGATCCTCTTCTCAATCTCGGCCATCATTTCCGGTTTCTGGGCTATGGCGGCCTTTGCGTTATCGCGCCCCTGGCCAAGCCTTTCGCCGTCAAACGAGAACCATGTTCCGGATTTTTCAACAATGTTCAGATTGACTCCCATATCAAGCAACTGGGATTCCCTTGAAACACCCTGGCCAAACACGATTTCAAACTCTGCCGAAAGATATGGAGGGGCAACCTTGTTCTTGACGATCTTGCACTTTACCTGCGTACCAACAATGCGATCACCATCTTTCTGGCTCTCGCCTTTCCTCACTTCTATCCTGACAGAGGAATAAAACTTCAATGCTCTTCCACCAGTTGTTGTTTCAGGATTTCCAAACATTACGCCTATCTTTTCCCTGAGCTGGTTGATAAATATGCCACAGGTCTTGCTCTTGCCCATTACACCAGCCAGTTTTCTCATGGCCTGTGACATGAGTCTCGCCTGAAGACCTACAACAGAATCACCCATTTCACCTTCGAGTTCTGCCCTTGGCACAAGCGCTGCGACAGAATCCACCACAAACAGGTCAATTGCTCCTGATCTTGTAAGTATCTCTGCTATCTCGAGGGCCTGCTCGCCTGAATCTGGCTGGGATATGATGAGGTCCTGAAGGTTTACGCCAAGGCGCTCTGCATAGGAAGGATCAAGCGCATGTTCTGCATCAATGAACACGGCCTTGCCACCCATCTTTTGTACTGAAGCTATAGTAGTTAGCGCTACGGTTGTTTTTCCTGAGCCTTCCGCGCCATATATTTCCACTATTCTTCCTCTCGGGAGCCCACCAACACCAAGGGCAATGTCCATTGACAAAATACCGGTTGGGATGGCCTCTACAGCCATTCTTCCATGGCCATCACCCAGCTTCATTACGGTGCCTTTTCCAAACTGCTTTTCTATGGAGGCTATCGCCGAGTCTAAAGCTTTGTCCCTTTCGGTTTTCTCAGGTATCTTTTCGCTCATCCCAGCTCCTTTGACCAGAGAGGCTCGTATGTTGGCCCCGAATTTGAAAGAATTGACTTAAAAAATACCACATTTTTAAAAAAAAGCTCGCCTTGCGGCGGAGGTGGCAATTCCGCAACAGTTTTCACAAAATCAAACAGCTCCTTGATCCTGCCCAAGGTCAGATGCGGCACAAATGGCCTGTCTTCAAGCGGAAAACCAAATTTGTTGCAAACACCATCTATTTTTTGCGCAACTTCAATGCACACTGGGCTTTCAAGACCAACCCAGAGGACTCTGGGTTTTCTGAGGTTTGGAAAACCACCAAATCTGGAAAGCCTGTACGGGATTTTTTGAAAAACCATTCCTTCAAGTTCACCGGATATTTTCTGTGCAACACTCTCTTCAGTGTCCCCAAGAAATTTCAATGTAAGATGGAAATTTCCCTTCCTTGTCCAGCTTGCGCTTGCGCCAGAGCTCTTGAGTGCAGGCATTATCTCATCAAGATATGTCAGGGTGGAGGCATCAAGCCCGAGGGCAATAAATGTCCTAATGGCCAACTTTCACACCTCCGAGATCATAAGGCGAGAAAGAGTTTACCTTGACGTTTACAATATCACCCCTTTTGATGTTTGCGCCTTTCACGGAAACTGTCCCGTCAATCTCAGGGGCATCAGCCATAGATCTCCCGATTGCCGTGTCCTTGCCAATGCCATCGATGATTACAGACAATATCTGCCCCTTGAGCCTCGAGTTGTTTTCAAGCGATATCTCGCTTTGAAGGGCCATCAGGGTGTTCCAGCGATAGTTTGCAACCCTCGAAGAAACCTGTTTCATTTTGTAAGAGAGAGTGTTTTCTTCCGGGGAATACCTGAAAACCCCGAGCCTATCAAACATTGTTTCCCTGACAAAAGAGACGAGTTCATCAAAATCCTGCCTGTCTTCGCCGGGGAAACCGACAATGATTGATGACCTCAAAATGGCATTCTTGAATGAACCCCTAATCGTTTTAATGAGAAGGCGAATGTCATCTCCTCCTGGGCTGGGTCTTCCCATTGCCGAAAGAATCTTGTCGCTTATGTGCTGGAACGGAATGTCAAAGTATGGAAGCACTTTTTTAACATTAAAGGCCGAAAGGACATTCTCTGTGAGGTGCATCGGGTTCAGGTACATCACCCTTATCCACTCAATGCCACCAATTTGCGAGAGCTCCTCCATCAATTTCTTCAAATCATAAGGGTCTTTGGCGTCAAGTCCGACAATGGAAGTGTCCTGTGCAATGACTATGATTTCCTTCACGCCAATTGAGGCAAGTGCCCTTGCCTCAAGAACGAGGTCCTTGAGCTCAAAACTGTGGTAGGGCCCCCTTATTGAAGGAATGGTGCAAAAAGAGCATTTATGGGAGCACCCCTCGGCCACTCTCAGATAGGCCACATGGGGGAGTGTCAGCTGGAGCCTTGGGAGTGGTGAGCCCTGTGGCGCATGGACGGCAGATCTTTCAAATGCAAGTGATCCATTGGCCGCCAGTGCAGCAAGGTCGTTCTTGCCAGTGCCAAGGAATGCATCAATACCCTTGTACCTTTCCTTTATCTGTTCCCCAACAAGCTGGGGAAGACAGCCAGTCACAACAATACGTTTTATTTTTCCAGCCTTTTTAAGCTTGATGGCATTTTTGATCGTTTGTTCAGATTCTTCCCTTGCATCTCCAATAAAAGAGCATGTATTTATGAAAAGAATGTCGCAATCCTGGTCACCAAGGACTATCTCATAGCCTTCTTTTGCAAGAGAGGCCATCATCTGTTCGGAATCCACCAGGGCCTTTGGGCAACCAAGACTGATAAGTCCGACCCTCGTCATTTCTTCCTCCGCGAGGTTTGGTGCTTTATGGCAATCTTGATGACGTCAAAAACGTTGTCCACAAAAACTATTTTTATCTCGGAGAGCACATCCGCCGGTATTTTTTTACTGTCAGCTTCATTGTCTTTTGGCAAGATGACAGTTTTAATACCATAACGGTGTGCGGCCAGGACTTTTTCTTTCACTCCACCAATTGGAAGGACAGAGCCTCTCAGGGTTATCTCTCCGGTCATTGCAACATCTGATCTGGCAGGCAGACCAGAAATTGCAGAAACAAGCGAAGTTATTATGCCAATTCCTGCAGATGGGCCATCCTTGGGGATTGCACCTTCAGGGAAATGTATGTGTATGTCGGTTTTATCAGCGCTGTAAGATTCTGGAAGGCCAAGCTCTTTCCTGCGGCTCCTCACAAACGACATGGCGGCTGTCGCAGATTCTTTCATTACATCGCCAAGCTGACCAGTGAGTATGAGCTTTCCTGAGCCCTCCATCAGTGTGCATTCGATGAAGAGGACTTCACCGCCATTTTCTGTAACGGCTAGTCCCGTGGCAATTCCAATCTCATCCTTCTTGAGCTGGACATCGGACTTGAATATCGGAACATCAAGATAATCTGAAAGATTCTCTGGGAGTATAGTTATTATTTTCTCCAGTTTGCCAGTTTCAACCTTGTTTTTGGCCACCTTGCGCATGATTGAAGCAATCCTGCGTTCAAGAGTCCTGAGACCTGCCTCCCTGGTGTAAAGTCTTATCACACCATCTATTGTTTCATCCGGCAACTCCACATCATCTGCAGTAAGGCCATTTTCCTTCAACTGTTTTGGTATGAGGAACTTTTTTGTTATGTGGATTTTGTCATACTGGGTATAGCCGGGGATTGTAATAAGCTCCATCCTGTCGAAAAGGGCCCTGGGAATGGTGTGGGAAACATTGGCAGTTGTCACAAAAAGCACGCCTGACAAATCATAGGGAATTTCCAGGTAATGGTCGGAAAATGCAGTATTTTGTTCAGGGTCAAGTGCCTCAAGCAACGCCGCTGTAGGATCTCCCCTGAAATCCAGCCCTACCTTGTCAATTTCGTCCAGCAGGAAAACGGGGTTTGAGGAACCTGCAAGCTTTATGCCCTGGACTATTCTGCCGGGCAAGGCACCGACGTAAGTGCGCCTGTGTCCTCTTATCTCGGCCTCGTCCTTTATTCCACCAAGTGAAACCCTTACAAATTTCCTGCCCATCGCCCTGGCAATTGACTTTCCAAGCGAGGTTTTCCCGACACCTGGAGGACCAACGAGGCAAAGGATGGGGCTTTTCGCTTTTGGGGACAACTTTCTGACTGCAAGATACTCGAGAATTCTTTCCTTGACCTCATCAAGATCATAGTGGTCCTCGTCGAGTATCTGTTTTGCCTGCTTGATGTCTATGCAATCCTCGGTTTTTACTTCCCAGGGGAGTGAGAAAATCCAGTCCAGGTAGTTTCTTACAACAGCCGCTTCTGCCGCCATTGAGGGCATCTTTTCAAGCTTGTCAAGTTGCTCGTTTATGGCCTCCACAACATAGGTGGGAAGATTTGGTCTTCCTTCAAGCTTCTTTCTGAATTCTGATATGTCGTTTGAGAATTCGGATCCGGATTCTCCAAGTTCTTTATTGATGGCCTTGAGCTGTTCCCGCAGGTAAAATTCCTTTTGGGTCTTGTCTATTTTGTTGCGTACCTCAGATTCTATCTTGTTCTGGATATTGAGGACTTCAAGCTCCGAGCTGACAAGATCGATGAGTCTGGAGAGCCTTTCTCTGACTGGAATTATGGAGAGAATTTCCTGTTTTTCCGATATTGAAAGCCCGATGTTGGCGGCAACTATGTCAGCCATCTGGTTTGGTTCTTCAATTTCGGAGAGGCCAAGGAGCATTTCCGGGAGGAGCCTCTTGTTTATCCTGAAATACTCATCGAACTTTCCAGTAAGCACCCTCATGAGCGCCTTGATTTCCGGGTCCATTTCAAAAGTTTCGATAAAAGGTTCAACTACAGCTTTTGTAAATTTTTCGCCATCAACAAATTTCTTGATTTTTACTCTTCTAATGCCTTCTGCAATGACCCTGAGGTTTCCATCCGGCATTTTTTGCTGGAGTTGCAATATTTCGCAGCCGACACCAACATCATAAAGATCACTGGCACCAGGTTCGTCAACCATTTCAGATTTTTGCGTACAAACCACAATCATTCTGTCATTGGCATAGGCCTCTTCAACCGCGGCCACCGATCTTTCCCTTCCAATAATCAAAGGGACGGTCATTCCGGGGAACATGACGAGGTTCCTCAGTGGTACAAAAGGAGCTTCAGTAAGCTCCCATTTTGACCCAGGCATCAGGCTGTCCTCTCAAGAGACATCTCTGCCCCATCAGAGTCAATTAGAACAGGCGGTTTTATTCCTTTTGCCGCATTGGCATCAACAATGCACTTTGCGACTGTTTTCATTGATGGAAGGGAATAGAGCACATCGAGCATGATATTTTCAAATATCCCCCTCAACGCTCTGGCACCTGTTCCAAGCTTCTTTGCTCTCTCGGCAATCGCCAGCAAGGCATCCGGAGCAACAACAAGCTGGGCGCCCTCTGCAGCGAGAATTGTTTCATACTGCTTTACTAGGGAATTTCTTGGCTCAACAAGTATTCTTGCAAGTTCATCAGTACTGAGATCTGAAACGCTCGTCACAATCGGAAAACGGCCAACAAATTCCGGTATCATGCCAAACTTGATCAAGTCGTCAGGGGTGACCTGGGAAAGCAGGGACGATTCCTCAATTTGCTCAACCGGTTGCCTGTTGTATCCTACTTGCCTTTTGCCAAGCCTGTTGGCAATTATCTTCGGAAGTGATTCAAACATCCCACCGACAATGAAGAGTATCTTTGTTGTATCAACCTGTATGAACTGCTGTTGGGGATGTTTTCTTCCACCCTGCGGTGGAACATTACAAACGGTCCCTTCAACCATTTTCAAAAGCGCCTGCTGGACGCCTTCGCCAGAAACGTCTCTTGTTATTGAAGGGTTCTCCGATTTTCTTCCTATCTTGTCTATCTCGTCTATGTAAACTATACCAACCTGTGCCGCATCAACGTCCCAGTCTGCCGACCTTAGGAGCCCAAGAAGCACATTCTCGACATCTTCACCAACGTAACCAGCTTCGGTGAGTGTTGTTGCGTCTGCGATTGCAAAAGGAACGTTGAGGATCTTTGCAAGAGTTTTTGCTATCAGTGTTTTGCCAGAACCAGTTGGGCCAATGAGCATGATGTTGGATTTTTCAACCTCAACACCAGTCGATTTGAAGCCAAGCACGGAACGATAATGCTTGTAAACACCAACAGATATGACTTTCTTGGCCTGGTCCTGGCCGATGATGTGGCTGTCGAGCTTTTTGTGTATCTCCTCCGGAGGAGGAACGTGCCCAATGCGCCTTTTTACCTTGCGGGTCGATTCGTCCTGCAAAAGTTTTGAACCAAGATTGATGCAATTTTCGCATATCAGGGCGCCGTTGCCCTCCATCCCACGAACACCAATAGACAACGGCTGGCCACAAAAAGAACAGATTTGTTGCTTGTCTTTTTCTTCTTCAGACATTTTGCTTGCCAACTGACTCTATGACCTTGTCAACAAGCCCGTACTCTACGGCTTCCTGTGACTCCATGAAGAAGTCCCTTTCGGTGTCTGTCTGAATTTTGTCCAATGGCTGGCCTGTGTGTCTGGCAAGAATCTCATTGACGGCTTTCTTCATCCTGAGCATTTCTTTTGCCTGAATTTCAATGTCGGTTGCCTGGCCCTGCGCACCACCTGCAGGCTGATGGATCATTATTCTGGCATGTGGGAGGGCAAAACGTTTTCCTTTTGCACCTGAAGCCAGGAGAATGGCCCCCATTGAAGCGGCCTGGCCAATGCAAATCGTTGAAACTGGAGCAGAAATGTATTGCATGGTATCATAAATGGCAAGGCCGGATGTTATTACACCACCCGGTGAATTAATGTAAAGACTGATCTCTTTTTTGGGGTCTTCGGCATCAAGGTAAAGCAACTGGGCCACTACAGAATTGGCTGTTGCATCCTCGATCATATCGCCGCCAAGGAAAATTATGCGGTCTTTAAGGAGCCTGCTGTAAATATCATACTGGCGCTCGCCGTAGCCGGTTTGCTCAATTACCCACGGAACAAGATTCATGGTTCACCTCACTATTTTTCTGTGAGCTGAACCTTCCCCATCAAATACCCGACGGTTTTTCTTCTTTTGATGATTCTGGCGAGATTTTTTCTGACCTGCTCATCATTCTCATTTAAAGCTGGTCTTCTCGCATCTTTCATTGCATTAGAGATTGCTTCAATTTCCTGGTCAACCTCTTCTTCTGAAGCTTCAATAGAATTTTCTTTTGAATAGTCGTCGAGTATAACATCCAACTTGGCTTGGTTTGTTGCTTTTGGGGTTAGTTCAGCTCTGAGCTGCTCCTCATTGATGCCTCTTTTTTCCAGGTACATTTCAAGTGTGATATTCTTTTTTGAAAGGTCCCTGGCGAGTTTTTCAATTTCGTCATCAACAGATGATTCAATGAGGTTTTCTGGCAACTCGATATTTGTTTTTTCAAGTAAGGCCTTGGCAATCATGGACTCAATATACTCCTCTTTGGCGTCCTTTGCTTGTTCAAGAAGTTCATTTTTTACAATATCCTTCAAGGCCTCAACGTTTTCAACATGCAGTGTCTTGGCGAAATCATCATCAAGATTGGGTAATATTCTTTCTTTTATTTCGCCTATATTAATCTCAATTTCAACGGGCTCCTGCCCGGAAGAAATCTCGGCCATTACTATTTTTATATCGCCTGATTTTACACCAACAAGGTTTTTGTCAAAATCTTTGACAAAATCTTCCATTCCAATTTCTACAAGCTCTTCCTTTTTCCTGTCAGAAGCTCTTCCATCTGTGATAACAGACCACTTAAAATAGACAAAATCACCCTTTTTGGCTTTTCTGTCCACAGGGGCCATTGAAGCATATCTGCCTCTGATGTTGTCGATGGCTTTGTTTAAGTCTGCATCTGTGACATCAAACTTCGGAACTGCAATGGTTATCTTGGATGGATCTGATAGCTCATAATCGGGGATAAAAGAGACTTTTATCGTGAGGTTAAGTGGGCCATCAAAAGAATCAACTTCAAAGGTCGGGTTTCCCACTACCCTTATGGTTTTTCCAGAAAGCATTTCCTTGAGGGCCTGTCTTGCGGCGATCTCTGTGAAATCTTCCTTCATTGATTCAATGCCGACATGGGACGCAAAAATCTTGAAAGGGGCTTTGCCAGGTCTGAATCCGGGGATTTTTACCCTTGAAACATTGTCTTTGTATACCTGTTCAAACCCTTGATTCACCTCATCAGGGGTGAAAATGGCCTTTCCAACTAGAATTGTTCGGCCCTCTGGATTTGTTGTTATTTGCATGTTCACCTAAAAATTTGGAGCGGAAGACGGGACTTGAACCCGCGACATCCACCTTGGCAAGGTGGCGCTCTACCGCTGAGCTACTTCCGCGCCGCTATTTTATTGGTGCGAAGGGCGGGACTTGAACCCGCACAGGTTTAACCCTACTGGATCCTAAGTCCAGCGCGTCTGCCATTCCGCCACCCTCGCGCACGAACCTTACTTTCAAACTACGAGTTTGGTAGTATAGCAACAAAAGTTAACGAATCAAGGGGTACCTGATGCAATTTCCTCTGAAAGGGAGGACCAGGCATCATCGCTTGCCAGCAGTATTGCATCTGGCCTGAAAAAAGCCTGGATCAAGCCAAGATTCTCAAAAATCCTTATTTCTTCGCCCTTAAACATTGGCACTGTTGTTCTTATCGTTTTTACTTCTTTTTTAATAAAACCGACCAATGATGAGTGAACCAGTTTTGCCATTATTTCGGCAGATTTGGGAATTGGCATGCAACCGAGTGCAAGAATTTCCCCATAACCCCCCCTATCAATCGCAAGGACTGCACCCGCAAGCCTGTTGCCCCTGAGTGCCATGAATGAAACCGAACCATCAATCTTCCCGCCAGAGGTCTCTTTTTGTTCAAGCAACCATCTGTATCTTGGCTCTCTCTCGGGAAGTTCCCTGACCATCTCCAGATCACCAAGGTCTGATGTTGCAATCACCTGGGAGGCTTCATTTTCAAATTCTTCCCTCCACGGTGAAATTATAATCCCATCCAAACCTGGGATCTGGGGAATGTCTGTTCCTGCCAATATCATTTCAATCTGTGGCTGGACCATGAATCCAAGGGAAGCAAGAGGTCGTGAAATGTAGTCTTCCTTACCAAAACAAATTGATCTGAACTCAATAACTTCAAGTGGTGATTTTTTGACAAGCTCACGGTAGCATTCGCGAACCATTTCGCTTACAATCTGTCCTCTTTCAGGTTCTTCTGCAACGAGTGTTGAGACAACAGATCCAACGGTTTCTTTCTTGTTGACACACATGTAGCCGACAAGTTTTGGGCCCTGTATGGCGGTAATTATTATATCAGAGGATTTGACTGGCTCACGGACACTCTGCTCAATTATCTCGTTTATTTCACCCGAAAATGAAAGTGTTGAAAGTTCTCTGTGGGCAAAATCGAGAATCCTTCTTTTGTTCCCATCCCAAGCTGATATTTGTGTTTGTTTCATCTATTTTTTGGTGGGACGCACAGGACTCGAACCTGTAACCGCCTGATTAAGAGTCAGATGCTCTACCGATTGAGCTAGCGTCCCGTCTTCTGGTTCTCGCGCCTAGCAGGAGTCGAACCCGCAACCTTCGGATCCGAAGTCCGCCGCTCTGTCCAGTTGAGCTATAGGCGCAACAAGTGGGCCTAGCAGGACTTGAACCTGCGACCTACGGTTTAGGAAACCGGCGCTCTATCCAACTGAGCTATAGGCCCATGCAAACAATTTTCAACCGCGCCCGGGGCGACTCGAACGCCCGACCACCTGCTTAGAAGGCAGGTGCTCTATCCAACTGAGCTACGGGCGCATGCAAAATGGTCGGGGCGAGAGGATTCGAACCTCTGACCTTTTGGTCCCAAACCAAACGCGCTACCAAACTACGCCACGCCCCGGCGTCCCGATTGCGGAGTTCCACAACAAGAAAAGAATTATAACTGCCTAATGTTTAATTTCAAGTCTATAAGCCCAAGCGTTCTTTTATTACCTTTTCAAGCGTATTTGTTTCAGGATCATCCGAACTTAGCATGCCAACTTTTTCTTTTATCTGGCCTCCCTTTTCATCAAGCAGGGTAAAATTGGGTATGCCCTGCTGGACGAATACACCGCCAACTTTCCCACCGCTATTATCCCAGAAAATGTCATAAGGTATGCCTTCTTCTGTGGCAAAAGTTCTCGCCTGTTCAAGGTTTTCCTCCGAATCAATATTGATTCCGATGATCACAAGTCCCTTGTCGCCATATTTCTTGTGCCAGTCAAGAAGCACAGGGGTTGATGCACGGCACGGCGGACACCACTGGGCCCATACATCTATAAGATAAAGCTTGCCACCAAATGATGTAAGTTCTTTCTCAAAACCTTTTTCGTCAAACCATGAAACCTGTTTTGAAAGCCCATCTATCCTTGCCAGGGAAACAGGGGAAAACCAGCACTGTTTCTGGCTTTTATTGCCAGATGGCTTGACCATGTCAATAATGTCTTTTGGGGCTATGCTTTTTTCATTTGTGGTTGCTTCTGGCAATTTATTGTTCTCGTTTGCCTTATCGGCAACCTGCTGTTCCTGTTTTGCAGGTATTTCGTCAACAATAATCTCTCTTTGTGGTCCACACGAAACAACGAACAGGGATGCCACAGCAAGTGTGGCCATAATGGCTGCAATCCTTTTCATTTCTTCACCTCAATCGTTTTTGTCTTGTCATCGTAGGATACTTGCGCACCAAGCACTTCTGAAACAAATCTCAAAGGCACCATTGTTACACCGTTGCACATTATTTTTGGGGGCACAGAAGAAGGCATGAGTTTTCTCTTTCCATCAACGGTAGCATAAGGATCGCCTATGATCATTTCGATCACCTTTGGCCCTGTATAGGATATGGTGACCTTTCTTCTGGCCTCATCCCAGGAGGCTTTGCCTCCAAGTGGCTCAACAATTTCTTTCACAGGAACAATTGTTCTTCCACTCTCAATTTTTGCAGGACAACGCAATTTTATTCCAGTTCCATCCACATGTCCGACGTAGCTGCCAATCGTAAAAACGATGACTTTTTCTTTCTTTGGGTTGGCAGCATTTGTCACTTTTTTCTGGAGCTTCCCTGAATAATCGTATGCAGACAGTGTCCCGCCGTCAGATGGAGAGGAGACAATCACCCAGTCTTTGTCCTGGTTGACACAAAGGGAACTGGAAGAAGCGCCAACGACAAACTTCCTTAGATAATTGCCATCTCTGTCAAACACTTTTATGTTCTGACCATCAAGGACAAAAAACAGGTCTTCATTTTTTGAAGCATCTATTGCGACCGGCGAACTTAATACACCGCTTTGAAAGCTTGAAAGATACGAACCCAAAGTTGAATATTTTTTGACACTTTGCGAATCTACCACATAGATTTGCTTTGATGTTGAAAAATAGCATGCTTTCGGTGAAGAAAGACCCGTTATTTCATACCTGAATTTTCCATAGTCATCAACAACAGCAATTTTCCCAAGCTGGGGGTCCACAATGGACACCCAGTAATCATCGTTTGAGCGCAAATAAGCAATTTCTGAAGGTTTTTTTGTTTGTCCCTTGCCTGTACCTACAGGTAATATATTTCTTTTAAAAATATAGCTATTTTGTGGATCAATCTCGAACATTTTGGTTTGGGATGTTGAAGATGAGGCAAAAGATATTTCGCCAGCACACCAGCAAACAGTTATAGAGTCTGCCTTCATCTGCTGTATTTGTGACTGTGATATAACAGTTTGCTGGTAATTAAGGTTCTTGTCATACTTCAGGATTTTTTGTCCAGATATGTCAAGCACGAAAGTGTTTCCATAGGCATCACAGCTTGAATCTAGTGGTTGGGATGATATACCCATAGTGGGTATAGTCGCCATAATCAAGAAAAATATTACAATAAATGGCAACCACTTTTTCATATTAAATTTTTTATCCTCCTTGAAATTTTTGTCAAGGGTTGACAGGGGAAAGGCACATATAAAAAAAGGCCCCTAAGAAGGGGCCTTTTTGTTGAAAACAGTTGTCAGAGGACAAGCGCCAAAACTGCTTTTTGAACATGCAGTCTGTTTTCTGCCTCATCAAAAACGATTGAGTATGGGGCATCAACAACTTCATCGACAACTTCTTCGCCCCTGTGTGCTGGCAGGCAATGCATGAAGATGGCTCCACCGCTCACCTCCATGAGTTTTGGTGTTACCTGATATGGCATCATCCTCTTGACTCTCTCGGCGTGCTCGGCTTCCTGGCCCATTGAGGCCCAGACATCAGAGTAGATGACATCAGAATTCTGCACTGCCTCGATCGGGTCATGACTCACTTCAATGGTCGCTCCTGTAAGTTCTGCATCCTGAAGTGCATTTTCCCAGACACCCTTGTCTGGAAGATCACCCTTCGGTGTGCAAATAACGCAATCCATTCCAACCTTGGCGCAACCTTCGATAAGGCTATTTGCCATGTTGTTTGCGCCATCACCCATATAGACAAGCTTTCTGCCACAGAATGATCCAAATTTTTCCCTTATTGTAAAGAGATCGGCAAGCACCTGGCATGGATGAAGAAGATCAGAAAGGCCATTGACCACTGGAACCGAGCCGTATCTTGCGAGATCCACAAGTTTCTGGTGCTGGAAAACTCTGGCCATGATTCCATGGACATATCTTGAAAGAACCTTTGCAGTGTCAGCGATAGACTCGCCACGGGCAAGCTGAAGGTCATTTGAAGAGAGGTAGATCGGATGGCCGCCAAGTTCATGCATGGCAATGTCAAAAGACAATCTTGTGCGTGTGGATGGTTTTTCAAAAATCATCGCAAGGGTTTTGCCTGCAAGGATTGGGTTTACAAGTTTCCCGACAATCCTTTCCAGTTTGAGCGTACGGGCAACATCAAATATTTGCTCAACTTCTTCGATGGTGAGATCGTGAATGGAAAGAACTGACTTTCCTTTCATGTTTATTGCCATCAGAATTTCTCCTTGATGATGTCTTCGAGGGTCGGCTTTCCAAACACACCAAGCTCATATCCCACCCTGACAACTGGCTTGCTAGTTTTGAGGACCCTGGTTATATCGATAGGCGTTGCCGAGACAACAACATCACATGGGACTGCATCGATGGTTTCCTTGAGGTCTTTTATCTGCTCTGGCGAGTAGCCCATTGCCGGAAGAACATTTTCGACGTGGCAATATTTCTCGAATGTTGCTGCGATAGAGCCAACTGCAAATGGTTTTGGTGCAATTATTTCTCCGGCACCAGCTTTCCTGGCAGCAACAAATCCAGCACCATAAGTCATTTCACCGTGGGTGAGTGTAGGACCATCTTCGACAACAAGGACTCTCTTGCCCTTGATCAGTTCTGGTTTTTCAACAAAAACTGGTGATGCGGCTTCGACAATCATGGCCTTTGGGTTGCGCTGGAAGATGTTGTTCCTGACGATCTCAACATCTTCTGGATAAGCTGAATCGATCTTGTTTATTACTACAGCATCTGCGATCAGAAGGTTTGCTTCTCCTGGGTGATAGGATATTTCATGGCCCGGTCTGAGCGGATCAACAACCACGATGGCAAGGTTTGGCATTATGAACGGGAGGTCATTGTTGCCACCATCCCAGATAATAAAATCAGCTTCTTTCTCTGCTTCCTTGAGAATGGCGCCATAATCAACGCCGGAGTAAATTATCGCTCCACGATCAATATGCGGCTCGTACTCTTCCCTTTCTTCTATAGTGCATTTGTGGGTATCAAGGTCAGCATAGGTAGCAAATCTCTGTACAGCCTGTTTCGCAAGGTCACCGTAAGGCATTGGATGTCTTATGGAGACAACCTTTTTGCCCATGCCGCGAAGAACGTCCAGAACAGCTCTTGTGGTCTGGCTCTTGCCGCAACCGGTCCTGACAGCAGTGACCGAGATGACTGGCTTTGAAGACTTGAGGGCGGTCTTTTGCCATCCAGCGAGCACAAAATCTGCTCCATTGGCTATAACCATCGAACCCTTGTTCATCACAACCTCGTGTGGTTGATCAGAGTATGCAAACATCACATCATCAGCCTTTAGGTCCTTGATAAGGCGCGGAAGTTCGGCTTCATCAAAAATCGGTATGCCATTCGGGTAAAGTTTCCCGGCAAGCTCGGCAGGATATTTTCTTCCGGCTATGTCCGGGATCTGCGTAGCTGTAAAAGCAACAACTTCGTAATCCTGGTTGTCTCTATAGAGCATGTTGAAGTTGTGGAAATCTCTTCCAGCGGCACCCATGATGATTACTTTTCTTGCCATTGCTATTTATGCCTCCAATATCTCTTTGATTTTAAGCTGTGTGTAATCCTGGCGGTGACCTTTTCTCCTGCGATGATTGGTCTTGTGCCTATAGAAGAACACTACAAGCTTCTTGCCTTTACCATGGCTCATCACCTGGGCAACAACCCTGGCATTCTTGATGAATGGCTTTCCAACATTGATATTGCCATTGTTTTCGATGAGCGTTACCTGGTCGAGGGAGAAGTCCTCGCCAATTTTGGCATCAAGATGCTCGACCTTTATTGTGTCGCCTGCAGCGACCTTATACTGTTTTCCACCTGTTTTGACGATTGCGTACATGGGTCCTCCATTTCAATAGTTCCAACTTAATAAGGCTATCTGATGGGTGATTCTTGTCAAGAAAAAAGGTTTGACGGTTTACCAGTCGTCGGGATATTTCGGGCGTTGCCCGAAACAGCTCAGACGATGATCGGTTGTCGCAACAAGGACGCACACAAAACCATTGTCGTAAACGGATGGCGACGCAATAACTGATCCTGTGAGTTTCTCAGACCAGAGAAGACTGCCTGTTTTTGCATCAATCATTGAAAAAATCCCGGAATCTGAACCAGCAAAGATTACCGGCAACTGGATACAGTTTACAAGTATGGGACTGGACCTCATCGATTCATCAACTTTCAGGCTCCACTGGAGATTGTCCTTGAAAGAATACAGCCATCCAGCCTTGCCTTCATAAACCACCCTATAACCGGTCTGATCAAGGATGGCTGAAGAAGAGAGCTGATGGGACGTGTTCTGCTTGAAAAAAACATACGGTCTCTGCCCCCAGGCAAAAAAATGCAAACCATAAAAATTGCCGTCTTTGGAACCAGCCATAACTGTCGCTCCGTCACAAACAGGGGTTGCCTCAACTGAAGATTCCGTCCTGAATTCAGACAGTATCTGCCCAGTGGAACACTGTATGCACAATATCCTGTTGCTCGAAACACCAACATACAGAACCCTCTGCACAGGTTCTTGGTCGCTGAGTCGCATAAATTGATTGTAATCAACAGTTGGCGCACCATAGCACCACCCGCCAAGATCAATGGTCCATTTTATGGCTGGCGTAAGAGACAACGCATTAAACATGTACAGTTTTCTGTCCCCAGAACCAATTACAACGCAGCCATAATGGTCAGTATCAGATTGAAAAACAGTTGGGGAGCCATCAATAGGGCCTGCCGTCTGGTATTCCCATATTGCCTGGCCAGTATTTGAGTCCAGGCAATAAAACTTGCCGTTCTGGTCCCCAAAAAAAAGCCTTTCCCTGTAGATTGCCGGTGATGATCTTATTTTTCCTGATGCCCTGAATTTCCATACAAGAGAACCATCACTTATGGCCACTTTGTACAAATTGGCATCATCGCAACCAATATAAGCATAGCCATTTTTTGAAAAACATGGCGTTGAATATACGGCCTCTTTAAGTTCAACCTGCCACTGCAAGGTAAAAGGAAACTTGTCAATGGGCCTGATTTCCATGGTTGACGTCCCATTGTGCTTCTGGTCTCCACGGAACATCGTCCAGACCTTCTTCTCTTGATATCCATAAAAAACCTGCCCCGGAGACTCGACTGGAGAACCAAGACTGGTTCCCCATATGGAAACCTCCTCGTCATCCTGAACAAGCTGGTCTTCCCAGACAACAAAATCGCCATAAATCCTTGGATTTCTCTGTTCGCCAATACCTCTTGCCACACAATAAGTCTCGCCAGTTGAGAGATTGAAGGCCATTATATCAGAACCGAACCTGTCAGTTCCAGTGACCACCTCATAAACGACGTATTGCCCGTCTGCACAGACGTTTCTGTAATTGCCAGGTTCAGATGTGACTGTTATCATTTTTCCGGTAAGCACATCATAACCTTTTATGATTGGCCCGATCACACCTGAAAAACCTGTCCCGGTATCCTCATACCAGAAAACATACCTGTCAGCACCAGCAACAAGTCCATACTCCCTGTTCAAACCAGTAGAAATAGTAAGGGTCTTTTTTGTGGCTATGTTGAAACCATATATATCCGTCTGTCTTGAGTCAGGGTTGTCTTGTGAATTTCTGTTATCCAGCCACACAACAACATCTCTGACCATTTTTGGGGTTATCTGGTCTCCAAAATCATTACAAACAGGAATTATTTTCTTATTCGAGCAGTTAAAAAGCTGAACATCCCAATCGCCTCTCGGATTCTTGACGGTCATTGCAACAAAATTTCCAAACAACTCACCTGCTCCGGGAGTATCAAATTGCTTCACGAGAAATTCCTCGCCACCATCAGATGGCAAACCATAAATGGCGAACAACATCGGATCTTCTTTGCCTTTGGGAACATCCCTCCAGTCCTTCCAGACAACAAAGTTTTCTGAAATCTGCGGATTGTCCTGCTTGTTTTTTTCCTTGCACACATAATCAGTAGTGCCCTTTTTGAAATCAAAAATCTTTATGTCGTAGTTGTCAATCCTCAACCTGTCAGTATTCTCAGCCCAGACGAGCCTGTTTCTGTACTGTGCTCTGGCCCCGGATTTTTTCGCGTAATTTGGTGTTGCTTTTTCTTCACCACGGGCCAGATCCATCATGTAGATGCGCGGCATTATCTTGCCCTCGCGATCATGCAATCTGGTGTCGAGCCAGCTCATGTAGCCACCATGAATCAGGGGAGCATTCTGTGTATGCTCGTAATTTGTCAGCCTTCTGGGTTGAAAATTTGAATAAATCATCCTTTTCATGATGCCAGCGTTAGAGTTTGGCACTACCCAGAAATCATGAGGAGAAATTAAAATTGCCATCAAAAAGAAAATAAGCCAGCACAGGGCCGGCCTGTTACTTGAATGGCGATCGCAGGATGGCATTTAATTACCAATTTTAGATGCTGGAGTTCAATAATGCAATAGCTCCAATGTTTCTTAGACCCTCGCCCTTTTCCAGCTGCCTTTTCGAACCAGGAAGGTGTTAGTGATTGTGGACATGATTGCAGAAAATATACCAATATAGAATATCCAAACATAACCCTGATCGAAAACTTTTACTGCTAGATAGACAAGTAGGATATTAAACAGCCAGTTGTTCACCTGGCCAAATATTGACGGCCACATTGTATATCCTGACCCTTCAAATACAGCCCAGAGCATCCATTGTGCGGCATTTATCATGTTGCCGATCATTGCAAGTGCAAAAACACTCTTTCCAACCGCAATTACTGCTGGGTCCTTATTGAATATCCAAAAAATCTGCGGGGCAAAAAAGTATGCAACAACAACCATTACAAAACCAAGGCAAACCCCTATTAGTACAGAATACCAGCCAGTCTTTTCAGACCTTTCCGGCTTTTTTGCACCAAGGTTCTGGCCAACTAGGGCAGAAGTAGCCTGCTGAAGGCCAAGTAATGGAAGGTTTACCAGCCCCGCAACTTTTCCACCTATTCCAAAAGCGGTAACCACACTCTGGCCGAAATTTGAAATAAGGTTCATGAAAATTATCTGCGAGCTTGAGCCAACAAACTGCGTAACAGTAGGCGTAAAGCCAATCCTTAGGTAATTTACTAATATATAAAAGTCTGGTTTGAATAATCTCCCGAAAACAATTTTTATTCCACCTCTTTCAAAATGGAACTTCCAGTATGGTATTCTGACAAAATATTTGTAGTAATCGCCTTTCCTGTATGGCAACGCGAGGAAAGTAAACCTGGATATCTTGAATTTCAGGCCATTGCAAAGCATGTATATTCCAATTGCCACAGCATAGATATACGCAAGAACTGTTGCCAATGCTGCACCAACAATACCCATTTTTGGTATTGGCCCAAAACCATGAATGAAGATTGGATCAATTATTATGTTGATAAGCGAGGACGTAGCAATGACAAACATGCTCGATTCAGCATCAGAACAACACCTGAAAATTGTGTTTATAGTGTAATAGACAAAAATGAATGGCAATGCGGCCACAATAAACCACCCATAAAGTAAAGCCAGTTCAAAAGTGCTATACGCACAACCAGCAACAAGGTCAATCCGTGCACCAGCAAATCTCACAAGATAGGGAAGAGTAAACAAGCTTATGATCGTACCAGCCAGACCAGCTAAAAATTTATAAAGGATTGTTTGTTCAGAGGCCCATGCGGCCTTTTCATAATCCTTGGCCCCCAGAACCTCGAAATTACCGTTATAGATCCAGGCCCAAAAATCGAATTCAGCATCTGCATAAACGAATTGGCGACATTAAAAAAGAGTATCCCTGCCTGGGCCTGTGTGGCCAGCACTCCACCAAGAGTGCCTATCCAGAACATGTCCACTACATCATAAAGGTTTTCGAAAAGCCTCCCGAGAGCACCTGGCCATGACAATTTTATCAGGTTTTTGAAAATACTGCCTTCGGTTAGGTCGTGGCTTGGGTCCATAATAGAGAGAAATTTTATGCAGTTTGGGCGATGCTAGCAAGGAACCCGAAAAAGGTAATGTTAAAAGAGTGTTTTCAGTTTGTGATTTTTTCATATCTGGATTAGAGAAGAATGTTTCTATATAATGAAATTGTGCATGAACTTGGTATAGCAAGAAACGTTCTCGAAATAATAATAGGCGAAGCCGACCAGAGAGGTGGCAGGGCAAAATCTGTCCTTTTGAGGGTTGGACAGATATCCGGCATTGTCCCCGAATCACTCGAGTTTCTCATAAAATGCCTTTCTGAAGGAACTCCAGCTGAGGGCCTCGAAGTAAAAATTGAAATCGTCAAACCAGTGATGGTTTGCAAATCATGCGGCGAGAAATTCACCGTAGAGGAGCTTTCATTTTACTGCCCCAAGTGCGGGGGTGGCGATTGTGAAACCATTGAGGGCAAGGATCTTGTAATAGAAACAATTACAATGGAGGGCGACAATGGACCTTGAACTATCAAGAAAAGTTGACTTCAGGCACGAAGAAATAGCTTCAAGGATAAAAGAAAAACTCTATAAGAGAGGCACTCTCTGCCTCAATTTCATAAGTTCTCCAGGTTCAGGAAAAACCTCGCTACTTGAAAGAACACTGGATGCGCTCAAGGAAACATACAATCTGGCAGTCATCGAGGGTGATCCTGAGACGGACAGGGACGCAAGAAGGCTGGAGAAGCTCCATGTGCCAGTGATACTCATCAACACATCCGGAACCGGGGCATCTTGTCATCTTTCTCCGGCTGAAGTGGAACAGGCAATAGATGATCTCCTTCTTGAAACACCACCACCAGACATAATTTTCATCGAGAACGTTGGCAACCTCGTCTGTCCTGCTGCCTATGATCTCGGAGAACACAACAAAGTTTTGCTGTTTTCAGTGCCAGAGGGCTGCGACAAACCGGCAAAATACCCGGTGGCTTTCAGGGAGTCGGACCTTGTACTTATAAACAAGATGGACCTTGCCCCATACTGCGACTTTGACCTTGAATCCCTGAAGAAAGACGCCCTGTCTGTCAACCCATCCCTGGAATTCATTACAATGTCGATAAAAAAGGGCGACGGCCTTTTGGAATGGTTTTCATGGATTGAGAAAAAACTTGTTGAGGTAAGAAAACATACCAACAGTAAATAAAAAAGGGCTCTCAAAGAGGCCTTTTTGATAGCCTGTATCTTTTTTTATCAGATTTCCCACATGGGGATCCTGACACCCTTTTTCTTTGCGACCTCGATCGCTTCTTCATATCCGGCATCAACATGCCTGATGACACCCATCCCAGGATCAGCAGTCAAGACTCTGTTCAATCTCTTTGCCGCGGCATCAGTTCCATCAGCAACAGTCACCTGCCCGGCATGGACAGAGAAGCCTATACCAACACCTCCGCCACCATGAACGGAGACCCATGAGGCACCACAGGATGTGCTTGTCAACGCATTGAGGATCGCCCAGTCGGCGACTGCATCGCTGCCATCTTTCATTCCCTCAGTCTCCCTGTTAGGAGAGGCCACTGAGCCACAGTCCAGATGATCCCTTCCAAAAACTATCGGAGCCGAGATGATACCTTTTTTTACCATCTCATTGACTGCAACACCAAACCTGTTTCTCTCGCCATATCCAAGCCAGCATATTCTTGAAGGTAGGCCGGGAATGTTTTTGAAATTGAGTTTTTCCCTGACCATCTTTATCCATCTGACAAGTGATTTGTCATCCTTGTACATGTCGAGAACGAGTTCGTCCGTCCTGTAGATGTCTTCAGGGTCGCCTGAAAGCGCGGCCCATCTGAACGGGCCCTTGCCTTCACAAAATAACGGCCTGATGTAAGCTGGGACAAAACCCTTAAAAGAAAAAGCCTTCTCATAGGCAAGACCGGCTTTTACAGCCTGTTGTCTTATGTTGTTTCCATAATCAAAAGTTATTGATCCCATTCCCATGAGATCAGTCATTGCTTCAACATGCTTTCTGGCAGTCTGATAGGAAAGTTCAAGATACTTCTTCGGATCAGAGGCCCTCAGCTTCAATGCTTCGCTGTAAGGAATGCCACTCGGAACATATCCTCCGAGCATGTCATGCGCAGAGGTCTGGTCTGTAAGCACTTCTGGGACAAAATTTCTCTTGACAAACTCTGACAGGACATCGGCACAATTTGCAACAAGACCAATGGAAATAGCCTTCCCTTCTTCCTTTGCCTTTTTGGCCATTGCAACAGCTTCATCAAGGCTGTGGGTTTTGCAGTCAAGATAACCTTCGCTGATGCGCTGGTCTATCATCCCCTCGTCAACGTCAACAATGAGGCAGACACCCTCATTCATGGTCACGGCAAGCGGCTGGGCACCACCCATTTGTCCGCATCCACCAGTTACCGTTATTGTACCCTTGAGTGTCCCACCAAAGTGTTTCTCGGCAACGGCGGCAAGGGTGTTGTATGTGCCCTGCAATATTCCCTGGGTGCCTATGTAAATCCACGAGCCTGCGGTCATCTGGCCATACATCATCAAACCTTTTCTTTCAAGCTCGTCAAATTTTTCCTGTGTGCTCCAGAATGGAACAATCATCGAATTCGAGATAAGGACTCTTGGTGCATCCTCGTGTGTTTTGAATATGCCAACCGGCTTTCCAGACTGAACAAGCAATGTTTCATCATTTTCAAGGCGCATGAGGGCCTTTACGATTGCGTCGTAGGCCTGCCAGCCCCTTGCTGCCCTTCCGGTCCCGCCATAGACTATGAGCTCTCTCCACTTTGTGGTCTGTTCCAGGTTGTTCTGGAGCATTCTCAACGCGGCTTCCTGGACCCAACCCTTGCATACAAGCTCTTTTCCCCTTCTTGCCTTAATCTGTTCGGCGGGTGCGTCTTTTTCATAGGAAATATTGTATTGCGGCATTATCAGATCACCTTTTTCTTGCATACATAAGCAAAATCGCTTTGAGTGAATTCAATTTTTGTGTTACCAAGGACAATTATATCACCATTTTTCAGCAGCACCGGGCCACTGATTTTTTTGTCATTTACAAAAGTTCCGGAACCCGATTTCAGGTCGACAATAACAAAACCATCTCCAGTTTCACTTATTCTGGCATGTTCAGGTGAGACAGTCTCATCATCAATCATGAAGTCTGCATCTTTTTTTGTTCCAAGCACAACCGAACTGTTTCTGATCCTATAATGCTCAGTGTCCGACCCATAGAGGTTTATCCACGCTATGTAATGGACTTCACCTTCCTTGCGCTTCTTGACGATCTTTTGGCCGGGTTTGACTTTGTGCCTCAGTGCCCACATCAAAACAAAGACCAACGCAAAAACAAGCAGAACGCCAAGCAAGATCCAGACCCAGAGAAGATTGGCAGAACCCTTTATTTCAACCTGCTTTTTCTGTTCCAGAACATCTGGGCCAACAATGCATTTTAGTGTTAGTTCAACCATCGAGCCAGGTTTTGCTTCTGGTAAACTCCTGAAAGTCACAAGGTATGAGTTCCCTAGGTCACCCCTGATCTGTCCAATAAAAGGAACAATTTTTACAGTGTCAAAATCTGGAAGAAAGAGGCCATTTGTCTGCTGGGCAAGGTTTCTCAGGTAAACAATGTCAATTCCACCGGCAGGTGCAACGGTCACAACCGGAAAATCCGGCCTTGTCGGCTTGTTGATGCTTTCGATATCATTCCCGTCAGATATGAGGAATATTATCCCCTCCTCTGAATCAGGCCTCGAATGCAACAGGTCGTTGCACTCAATTATCGCGTCATTGATCCTGCTTATTTGCCCCTGGGCTTTCAGCTTTCCCATTTGTAAAGCGGCCTCGGCCGGATTGCTGGAGAATTTTATGAGTGGCTCAATGTTTTCTGCAAAAGCCACAAGTGAAAAAGTATCATTTTTCGTGAACAGGCCAGCTATTTTTGACAGCTGGGTCTGCATGGCCGGGAAGTTGTAATCAAGAGAACCCGAAATATCAACACAAAACATGACATTTATTCTTGGCCCTTCTGATTCAAACGCTCTGGTTTCTGAAGACGAATAAACCTGGTTATCATATTGGAGGCTGAATGCTGGTTGCTGCTGGTTCAGATTGAAAATTGTGCATTTGAAATCAACAGTGGGCCATGAGGATGTATCAACCGAGTCAATAACAAGGCTGGGTTTAGCAAGGGCGGAGGGAATAGTGGCAAGAAGCACCACAAATAGGCAAGCCGCCAAAAATTTTTTCATCAATCCCTCCTGACCAGCCTCACATATCTTCTCTTGCCAACTTTTATCAGAACGGGTTTTTTGGGTTCATGTATCTCTTTTGTGGGGTCATCCACCAGCTCTTCATCAAACTTGACTGCATTTGACTGAACCAGCCTTCTGGCTTCAGATGTTGAAGGAACGAGTTCAAGTTTTGTCAAAAGTTTTGCAACCTGTATTGGATAATCATCACGCTCAAGCGCCACATCCGGGATATCGGAAGGCAGGGAATGTTCGGAGAAAACCCTCAAAAATTCTTCCCTGCAAGATTTTCCGGCACCTTCACCATGCCAGATGTCAACAACCTTTTCAGCCATCATCAACTTTATATCTCTGGGATTGACAATACCACCTTCAAAATCTCGTGCCGCCTGTTCTATTGTGGATGGATCGGCAAATGCGGCATACTGGAGATAATTAACAATGAGGCCGTCTGGAATGCTCATCAGCTTGCCGAACATGTTCGTGGGTTCGTCAAGCAGATCGACAGTATTTCCGATAGACTTACTCATCTTTATTACGCCATCGGTACCAGGCAGTATTGGCATGGTCATCATGACCTGGGGCTCCATGCCCATTTCTTTCTGGAGTTCCCTTGCGGCAAGGAAGTTGAATTTTTGGTCCGTACCGCCAATTTCCACATCTGCCTTGATTGCCACTGAATCAAATGCCTGGAAAACAACATAAAGTAATTCATGGAGATATATTGGAGCCTCGGCCTTCATTCTCTTTGTAAAATCATCACGCTCCAGGACCCTGGCAACAGTGAATTTTGCTAGAAGTTTTACTATGTCCTTACCCTCAAGCTTGCCAAGCCATTCAGAGTTGAACCTGACCATCCCGCTTTGCGGTTCCAGAACCCTTATCACCTGGTCGATATATGTTCTTGCGCTATCTTTTATCTGCTCTTCCGAAAGCGGCTTCCTTGTTTCCTTGCGCCCTGATGGATCACCAATCATCGCTGTGTAGTCACCAATAACAAAAATGACCTTGTGCCCCATGTCCTGGAACTGGCGCAGTTTTTTTAATACCACAGCATGCCCAAGGTGCAAGTGGGGGGCAGTAGGATCAGCTCCAAGCTTGATTATGAGAGGCCTGCCAAGCTTAAGTTTTTGCTCAAGGCCATCTTCCGGGATAATCTCAGCACAACCATACTTCAACAATTCCAGCTCTCTAGTCATAGTTCACCCATGTGTATGAGAATGTGGCGATGCCGATCAGATAAAGGAACAATGATCCGGAAATCGCAGGGCTCCCTTCACCAAAAAGAAGCATTAGGGAACCTAAAACAATAAAAGAAAAAGAGACTGAGCCATAGGCCTCATATAGTTTAACCCTCGAATTTATAAAACCAAGGAAAAATGAGAAGAATATTCCCATCGAAGCAAATGAATTCAGGGTCAGAAAAACATCGTTAATTATACTGCTGTCAAACACAGCACCAGTTGATGAGGCAGCAAGGGAGACCAGTCCAGATAAAAATGGTATCGCAAAGATAACAGCCGATGCGGCCCTTTTCGAGGGAGAGGGACTGGAATTATCAAATGCCATAGCATGGATGATGCCGGCGCTGAAGCTGGCAAGTGCCAGAAAACCTGTTATAATGTAAAGATTTTGTTTTGTGGTGGCCCAAAGCAGAAACATGATGGAGCCAAACAACAAATCGCAAAAAGAAAGGAACCATGCAAAAATTGTAAAATCGTTCCTTCTGTACAAGTATTTTCTGAGGGAATCTTGGGCAAGAAAAATAGCAAAAAATGATGTAGCCACAGAACATATGACTGTCAGAAGTGTGTATGAGAGCTGGTTCATTTGGAATCCCCGATTGATGCTTTTTCCAGTGGGACATTGTTTCCTTTGGCATCAACCAGCGATATCAACCCCTGTCTGTAAAGCTGGGTAACAACTATAGAAATGCGCTTCTGATCAAGATTAAGTTTGGCAGTTATACGTTCCAGAGTAATACGACCGTCAATCTGTTGGTAAACAAGGTCCTGCATCGCAGTCTCAACGCCAACTTTTGGAGAGGCTATCCTGTTTTTTGGCACAAAGAGCGACTGCCCCCTGTGTGGTTGTGGGATCAGAGTCAAATCAATAAGTTTATATTTCAGGGAGGTAATTATCCCTGCTGATTTTAATGCAAACAGTATCCTGTAAGTCGAGAGATAGCCAAGACCCGATTTTTCCGCAATCTGCCTGGCATTGAGTTTTCCATCAACAAGCCTGAGCGTCTTCCAGTCATCAGGTTTCATGGTGAAGTCTGATGAGGCCTCCTGTATGTTGTTTTGTACCTCAAAAACTTCATCCTCGAAAAAACCTTGCGATTTTATTACTTTCCATTCTTCAAGTAGCCTCGAGCCCTGGATGAGAAGGGAATCAATGGGCTCGTAGATTGTCCTAAGATCTATCCTTCCACGCTCATCGAACATAAATTCGCCCTCTTCCCATATCAGAAGCTCAAAAAATGCCGCACTGCCAGTCAGCTTCGCAATGGCGCAATGGTAGAGCCTGCCAGCCTGGAAATAGCACCTGGCTTGCCTTTCTCCATCATCAATTTTCAGGGCACCAGATTTGCCCTCCATAGTGATCAACTGGAGTAGCGAATTCAATTTGAAACTTTTTATATCTCCGACAAGCGCCATAGGCCCTCCAAAGTCGAATTATTCAAGTCAAGTTTAATATAGGAGTTGATTTTGTCAACTTGGTCAGTGGCAAAAAACATTTATAGACAAAGATTGGCACTTTGTTACAATCACCTTGAAGGTCAATGCAAAAACCAAACCTGCAGATTTTAGGGCTTTCTTTTTCGATTGCCATTGCCGCAATGGGTTTTCAGGTTGCACCCTCCACGGTTATGGGAATTATAAGAGAGCTGAATTTCCTCAATTTCACACAGGCCATGCTGCTTGCAAACGCACCGGCTTTTATGAGCCTGCTGGTAATGCTTCCCATTGGGAGATTTCTAAACATTAGAAATCCTATAAGATGGTCATTGCCGGCAGGCATCATTCTCGCATCCATCTCAGCATTGCTCCTGTTCATGGCGAGCTATCCATTCATGCTGTCCCTCAGGTTCATGGGCGGGCTGGCAACAGCGCCAGCATATATCATCGGGTCACAGCTTCCGCTGGGTGCCTTCCAGCCAGAATACAGAAACAGGTTTTCGGCGATCCAAACTCTTGCTGCACCGGTTGGGACAATACTCACCACTCAAACTGGCGGGCTGATCGCTTCCAGGTTTGGACATACACTCGTCTACATTGTTCCATTACTCTTTAGCTTCATTGCAATTGTTTTCGCCATCAAGTTATGGAATATAAAACTCCCAGAGACAGACAAACTCACGCAAAAAAGCCCTTTGCTCCCTTCAGCAAAGACCATGTTAATGGCAACAGTCTGGGCACTCTTTTCTGGTGCCACCGCAGGTGCCTTTATTAACACGTCTACTGAAATCGGAGTTTCCGAGGGGCTTGGAAGATCAATTGCCTCACTTGGACCGCTATTTTTAATGGTTCCATCTTTTTTCATAAGTCCATGGGTAGGCTCAATGCTGGATAAGAAAATAAAAAGAAGAGATGCACTGATTGTTGCAGGATTGATTATGGCACTATCAATCCTTATTTTGCCAGCAGGAAAACCATTCTGGTTTGTTGGCTCAATCTTGCTTGGGCTGTCAGCATCATTCATTCCACCAGTGGTTTTTTCCTCACCAGGGAAATTTGAGCCCCAGCACAACATGGCTTATGCACTCTCAATAATAAACCTTTTTGGAACGATAGGTCTTATAGCATCAACACCCCTTGTTGGAACAATGAGGGATGCAACACAGAGTTGGCCAGCCACAATGATCGCAGTATCAGTTTTTTGTTTTGCAATATCGCTTACAGGCCTGGCTTTTACAAAGGAGCAAAAATGAAAAAAGCAATTGTGATTATCGTAGGTGTTTTATTTATTCTGCAACCTCTACCCAGGAGCACCAGCGCGCAGGAGGGTTGGTACCAGAAAGATATCGAGATCGAGATACCACCGCAATCTGAAGTCTCAATCGACATAAAAGATGGGCTTCCCATTGTTGACGGGGTGAACAGTAAATGGTCTGAACTAAGGTGCCCGGAATGGGTCAAGGGCGACCTGGCGCTTGCCTTCGAAAAGCTTTCAAAAACATCAACAAGGCTCTATCCGTCCACGTTTGTGCAGGCAGTAACACTCCTGCCCGACAAAATCGAGGTGCTTACTATCTCATCATCTGGCAGAAAACCGGAGGTCATAAGAGTGGGTGATTTTGAAAAAATGCCCATCCTGCCAGATTCAATCGATAATGGCGCCAGGCTTGCAATTGCAGACATTGATGGTGACGGAAATTCCGACCTTGTAGTGTGTCCCAAAAACGGTGGCTGGTACTATCTTAAGGGTCCAAGTTTTTCTGTGCCTGCGCAATCCGAGCAAACAGGCGACAGGGAATGGCTTTCCCCAATGACAATCCCATCTACACCAGACAAGGTGGTTTTTGCAAAAAACAGCGACACTTCGAAGGGCATGATCTACTACGACGGGACAGAAACCAAAAAACTGGACCAGAGAAACTTTACAACGATGCTCCCTAATACCTTTGCAACACTGTGCTCAAAGGGCATGATCTATGTTGACCAGTTTGGGGTCATCCGCCTTGTTGAATCAAAAAACGGTACACCTTCAGGGTATTCGTCCTCAACCGATACAATAATGCCATCATTTGATGACGAAGTGAGGCTGGCCATTTCAGATAATCTCCTCGTTGCAGGCAACAATGATGGTGTCCTCCTTTCAATGGAAAGGAGCGGGACAGACTTCACCTTCCAGAAAAAAGAACTTGGCACAAAACTTGTTTTTGGAAGGGACCTCAGCCCCTGCCTTGCTGACATGAACGGTGACGAAAAGGTGGACCTGGTCTGGAGAGACAGTACAGGTATATACGTCTCAGATGGGCCAGATTTCACCAAGAAAACGAAACTCTCTGTCACATCAGCCGGGCCAATTGCCGTGGGTGACCTGAACGGCGACAAAAAACCGGACATTGTCACTACAGAGAAATCGTCCATCAAAATATTGATCGGTCCAAGTTTCAATCCGCTTGGCAACCAACCAAATGCTGAATGTGGAGAATATGTCTCACCTTCAATCGGCGACCTTGATGCCGATGGCAAGGCAGACATTGTCCTTGGCAACGAAAAAGGACTGCTTTGTTTCCTCAAGGGCCCTGATTTCAAGAAAACTTCTCTCACCGATGGCATCGATGTTGGCGATTATTCAAACCCCTGTATCGCCGATGTTGACCAGGACGGCAAGGTCGAGCTGGCAATCGCAAACGTTGATGGAAGAGTGATCGTTTACAAATACAACGCTGGGGAACTCCAAGAATTCAGGTCCTGGTCATTCATCCCAACACCACCTTTTATGACAAGGTCAGATTATTTCACAAAATACTACAGGGAGTCTTCAATACTGCCCTGGGACGATGACAAACCAGCTGTTGAAGCATACAAGAAACTACTTCAGGATTGCCCTGAAAAATATCTCGATGAAGTTGCATTCTCCATTGCAAACACAAACCCGGAAGTTTTGAGGCTCGTTGCCAGAATGGGACAGCAGAGTGTGTTCCTGAGAAATGCAGTCTCAATCTACGAGGCGGACAAGAAGCTTGGATACGTCGAAATCGTTGAAAAGGGTGACTGGACAACATGTGTCTACCAGACATCTGAAGGAAGGATCGAACTTTCAAAAGACGACTATTACTGGTTTGTTGTCCATCCACGCGTGTACTACGAAATGCCAATTGCCGTCAATGCGTCATGGTGGGAAAAAGGGCCCGATGACTACGGGGTCACAAAAGAGGCATGGTGGCAGCACCAGGAAAACATATTCGAAGGGAACGGCGTTTTCTGGAGAGAAGGCATGGCCACAGATACAAAGTCATACGGCGATTCCATGATAAACACCGCATCAAAAGGAAAAACACTTGAAGAAGCAATAACAAATCTTCACATCCTCGTTAATCCAGGCAAAAAAGACTCCAGAAACACTTTCGGCTATCTAACGCAGGACCTTTATCCATGGCACATATTCAGGAAACGCTATGGCTCATGCGGTGAGCAATCGATCGTGTTCTGCGCAATTGCCAGGACAGCACTCATCCCATGCTATGTCGTTGCCGACAGGGGTGAAGACCACCAGTGGAACGAGGTCTGGCTCCCGCAAGGCTGGACACATTTTGAGCCAAGCGCTGGCGACACCAATTTCATGGACGAACCATGGGGTTCTTCAGAAGGGTTCGACCACAAGGCAAAAACCACATCAACAGTAATGGGCTGGCATGGCGATGATTCCTACTTTGACGTCACAACCACGGTGCACAACCAGAAAGACAAGAAATACACCCAGAAGGGCTCCGGTTACACCGATACAGCAAAAGTTATTTTCACAGTTACCGACGCTGACAATCAACCGGTTGAAAGCGCAATGATTGTTGCAAGGTCGGGCTGGCAGGCAAGAAACATGATATCGTTCTGGAGATATACAAACGCCGAGGGAAAATGCACATTTGATCTTGGCTACGAGCCCTATTACATTATTGACTGCATAACAAAATATGGTTTCACAGGCCTTTCACGCTTCGTGGTCAATGAAGGCTCTTCCTATAATGTAAAACTCTCTGTTCCAGGACGTATTGGAAAACAAAACCAAACTCCAGAAGTATTCTCATCAAAAGAAACCAGCGTAAAACTGGAAGTGCTGGAAAATTCGGACGAACTGAGGCCTCCAAACTTCATAAGCGGTGGAGGATACACCCCTGGAAGCTACACTTTTGAAAAGTACAGCTATATGGGCACATTCTTCTCAAAGGTCAAAGTCGAAGCGACTCCGATAAAGGTTTCCACAGGTGGCAAAAACTACATCATGGGCAACACGGCATTTACCGACCCGCAAAAACCCCTGAGGCTGGTGAACGATTCAGGCAAAACCTGGAAAAAAATCAAAATCCGATTCACCTTCTCGGCAAAAGAATTCAAGCTGGACATCAAAACACCAGAGAAAGGGATAAAAGTAAACAGTGGCAGCCCGTTCAAGCTTGAAGTAAAAATTGAAAACACAACGCCAGTTGTTGGCTTCTACTGGTCATGGGACAACAAAAACTGGAACAGACTGGACAAAGAAGGCGCAACAATCGAAACGGGGCTAGGTGGTGCACCAAGCCCTGGCAAGAAAACAATAAACCTCAAGGCCGTAGCGCTTTTCAAGGATGCAACCCAGGAGGTAACAAAAACATTCGAAGTTGAACTTCTCCCAACAAACGAGTTCAAAAACCAGCCAGTGTTCCAGGACCCGCCAAACCAGCTCGAAGGCTCTTCGTGGAAACTCCAGTCATTCAGGATTCCGAAGGGTGAAAGGTACCTGATGATAAAAACGGACAGCCAGTCACCAGGGCTTGATCTTGACGTGTTCCTTTATCTGGACAAAAATGGCGATGGCAAACCAACAGAGGACGAACAAATCGGCGCATCAAACGGGCCAACCTGCCAGGAGAGGATCCTCATAAACAATCCAACCGAAGGTCCATACATACTTCTTTGCCAGGGATGCACATGTCCCACTGAAAATTCAACATTTGATGTGAAGTTTTCCTGTATCCCAATCTGGTAAAACCGGTTGACAACAAGCGTGCCGGATTTTAACATAATCCGGCACGCGCCCATAGCTCAACTGGACAGAGTGGTGGCCTCCGGAGCCGCAGGTTAGGGGTTCGAATCCCCTTGGGCGCGCTTTCTTTTTATGACATAAACCCCAGCACATTCAGAAATTTGAGAATAGGACACCAGGTAGCCCAAACCAGAAATTCTTTTTACAAGAGTATCTGCATCCCAGTAAAACTCGCCATCATCCCAGAGATCAAGGTTTCTGTTTCTACATTCGTCAAGTTTGGTTCGGTTTTCAAATGATATGTCACCAATGACCATGAATCCAGCTTCTTTTATGCAATAATTAAAACATTTTTCGATTATCTGGAGTTTTGTTTCATCACAAAATTCATGAAAAAGATAGTTCGAAATCACTCTATCAAACTTCTGCCCATTCAAAAAATCAAGTGGTTTTGTGACATCGGCCCGGAATATTCTGGCTCCTGGAACATTGACCCTGCATATTTCAATCATTTTTGGTGAAAAATCAACACCGGCAATATCTTTTGCTATATCGGAATACATCACGGCAAGCATTCCAGTGCCAATGCCGAGCTCCAGTACAGAACATTTTTCGTTAATATCTGAATGGCTTAGAACAGAAAAAAGAACATCCCTGAAACCAATAAAGGGAAATTCATTGCCTCCTGCGGAGTCGTCATATCGGGTCGACCATCCATCAAAGAGGGCCTGTCTGTCAGGTTGTTCAGTCACCCTGTTTGTTGTTTTTGGCTTCCCTGGGGTGGGACTTTAAATAATCCCTTATTTTTGCGGCATCCTCAAAACGCTCTTCCTGAATGGCCCTTTCAAGGTCGCTCCTGAGTGATTCGGTGCTTTCCTTGGAGAGTGAAAACTCGTTTATGATTGCACCAAGCCTCTCCTTGAAGGCGATATAGCAGGCCGGGCAACCAACATAATTGTCTTTTACAAAGGCAAGATATTTTTTGCCACAATTTGGACAGGCCAGATCAATATCTTTCTGTTCCCTTGCCTGCGCAACCACGCTTGAGAGCCAGTCAGAGACGCCCCTTTGGCCAAAAGTGGCCTGGGCCCTCCTTGACTCCAGCATTTTTTTTGCGCAATCGTCGCATATATATAATTCAAGGACTTTCGTTGAGCCTATCACCTGAACATAGTGCCCAGTCGCTTCCTTTTGTTTGCAAATCTGACAAAGCATTTACACTTCCTTTCAAAACCAATTATAATATAGGGGAACCAGATGTCCACCATTAAAGGAATAGGTTTTGACCTAGTAGACTGTGACAGATTCAGGGCCATGGCCCAAAAAAGGCCGACCCTGATTGAAAGACTGTTTTCCGCGGAAGAAATTGCCTATGCGAACAAATATTCGGACCCGACAGTCCACCTTTGTGCATGCTTTGCAGTCAAAGAGGCTTATCTGAAAGCATTGGGCACTGGAATCAATGGCCAGGTGCTAAAAAATATAGAGATGGGACATGAAAAAACCGGGACCCCCTTTGTCACCGTCTGCGGTGAGAGGGTCCCGGCCCTTGTTTCAGTCAGCCACACCGACAAAACTGCCGGCGCTGTTGTGATACTTTTTTAACCTGCAATTACTTCTTGCATTTTGTTGAATCGGGTGGAACAATTACAGTTATCTGCTTGAGTGCACCATTCCATTCAACTTTCTGCCCAAGCCCGTCTTCAATGAACTTTCTCATTGGAAGGAAAAGCGAACCATTTTTGTTTTCTGATTTTATTGGCATCGTAACTACTACCGGTTTTTTCCCTTTTTCAGTTTTTGTGAAAGTGTCCTTGTAGGCAGTGTGTTTTATTACGGTACCATTTGGCAATGTGATTGTCACCAGCCCTGCTTTGTAATCTACAGTCCCGCCCATCATCTTTTCTGCAAGATATCTCAATGGAACGAGTGTATTCCCTTTTGAAACATACGGGGTTGTGGGAAGTGGTGGATCTGGTTCTGCTCCGTTGATATTTGGCTGTTTGCCATCGCCAGTGACCCAGAGTCTGGCTTCAGTGCCCCACCAAATTGTGTGCTTGAGGGTTGTCTTGTTGCCAGCCTGGTCAACTATTTCAAATGAAACTTCGTTGGCCCCAAACTTCTTTGGCTGATAATCATAATAGAACATACCATCAGGCTCAACCTGGATTATCTGGGAACCAACAGAAACAAGCGCTTCTGGCTCTGTTTTGCCCTGAATCTCTACCGTGTTGCAGTGTGATGATTCTGCCGGGCCTGGCTTGATTATGCTAGCCTGTGGTGCAATTGTATCCTTAATGATGGTGACCTGCTTTGTCTGGCTGTTACCCGCGTCATCTTCCGCGACGACCATGAAGACATTCTTGCCCTCATTCAGTGTGACTATGCTTTCAAAATAACCTGCATTTGGAACTTTTGTTGTGTCGCCTTTCGGGTCTGGCTGGACAATCGGAACCTGTTTGCCGTTGATGAGGATGTTCGGGACAACAAAGCGGAGCTTTTCAGTGTCCTCATACATTGCAAGTTCGGTTGCGTCGCCGATGCCTGCTATTTTGTAGGTGCTTTCCCTTGTAAGGACAGTGTCACCGACCGGGTAGGTTATACTGAAAGTCGGGGCAATTGTGTCGACCTTGAAATCATAAGATTTGAGCTCTTCTGTCCCGTAGGTGTCCTCGGCATACCAGTAAAGGGTGTCAATACGCTGTGCATCGGCAAGTGGCGACCACTTCCCTGGTTCCCACTTGATGTACTGGTCTTTTTTCCAGTTCCACCAGACCTTTATCGTTGCAGTTTTGGAGGTGCAGACAAAATCGATTGATGGTGGATGTACAAACCAGCCATTTTTGCCATCTGGCTGTGGTGGTTTTATTAAAAGTGTAGTTTCCGGGATCGCAGGGGCGATAAAGAAAGCCACTGATTCTCCACCCTGCTGGTCCTTGCTTGTTATCATGATGATCTTGTGATCTGTCGAGCTGACCTCTGGGGATACAATGCCTGAAGATGGATTGACAACAATCTTGAATGCCCCGCCACTCTGGATCTTTGAAGGTATCTGGATTGTAAGCACATTCCCAGAGCCAGTCGCAGACTGCACCTGGACACCATTAATGGTTATGCTTTCAGAAGGGATGTTTTCTGGTATGACGGTTGTGTTAGGGAAGGTAAGGGTAAATGACGATCCGGCATCAAGGTCTCCCGTGAAAGCGAGGCTTCCCTCAATTACCCAGGTTGCGATGGCCTTGGCATTAATTGGCTTCACCGAGACATTGTCGATGGTGATGCGCTTGATGATGATCGAATATTCGTCTGTTGTCAGAACACCGTCAGAACCCTGGGACGTAAATTTGATCGCATAGGAGCCTGGTTGCTCAGGATTCCTTATCTTTGAACCTTTTGTAAATTCTATCATTACTCCGCCAGGCTGTATGATTTTTGGCGCATAAAGCTGGACTTTGATCTCATCAAGTACCACTCTTGGTTTGAGTTTGCACGGAGTTCCATCAATCAATACCGAATCAGCCTGGATGAACTGGTTGACTGTTGTCCCCTTTGGGAAAGAAACCTCTATGATATCATTCTCCTGCAACTTGTTTCCAATCTCCACGGAGAACTTGTAATTTGCAATCTGGGAAGCATATGGAGGATCCACAACCGGTCTCTGACCCGCTCTTTTTATTTCATAAGGATTTGAGTCAACAATGGTCGGCTCGAAATTTGTATAAATTTTGGCCTGGTAGCTGCCCCTTGTTGGGGGATTGGTTATTCCGGCCTTTTCAGATATCTGGACATCAACCTTGCCGCTATTTTCTATCGAGACAGGGGTAATGAAAGACATGGTGCTTGATAGCTGGTGAATGTTTACATCAACACTCAGGGGCATTCCGTTTACTTTCACAAAAGATGGGTCTATTGTGGCAGGGAGCTTTGTTGTCTTCGGGAAAACAATTGTAATTCGGGATTCCCTGGCATCGATGGAACCACCTTCACCAACATTGAATGAAACGTTATATCCAGAAACTTCACCAATCGCCGGATTTGTAAGTGTAATGTTGGCAGGTGAAACCTGGGAACGCACAACTTTTAGGGCATTTGAGAAAATAACATCAGGTTCGGCCTCTGTTGATATGCCAACCTTATAGAAGCCCGGCTCAGGGGCATTTGTAAAACCAGCCCTGTCAGCGATCGTTATCGGAACTGGATCATAGGGGCCATTTGGATCAAGCTGGATGTGGGTTCTGAAGAGAATCGAATTTTCGTTGTCAAGCCCGAACTTTTCAATAAACTCCGGATTTTTACGCTTGTTTGTCTTTATTTCCGGAAGACCCTGGCATTTCGTGCAAGGAGAAGTTCCGATGTAAATTGAGGTGAGTATTCTCTCAAGCTCATGGTCCCAATATTCGGAATATCCGCCCTTTGGCGGAACATCCGGCATGGTCCATTCTGGAGGGAAAGTAACTTTGAGCCAGCCATGAATTCCGACTGTTTCATTGATATCGATGAGAACCTTATATGTTGCCGATGTTGATACCTGTGACGGCTTGAAGTACCAGATGTTGAAATTCGATATTTTTTCAGTCCTTGCATAGGATGGTGACAGGACATTGGCAAACAATGAGAGGATTATTGCCAGGACTGCCAGGAACGTAGAAGTTCTCTTTATCATAAATGCCTCCTTGAAAAGCTTGATTACAGACTATTTTAGCTTTTCACAAGTACAACCTTAAGCCTGTTAAGGTTTTCAAAACATAAACCCATTCTTGACTTTGTTTCTTTACTTTGTTAACATTTGCCAGACCACAAGATGCAGATAAATCCAACACAATTCAAGTTCAATGGACAATATCGCCAAAACCAAATTTTTACTTTTTTTAAGACATACCCAACAAACACAAGGCTTATTTTAATGGCCACTTTCTTTGCCGGTCTTGGCGCCGGAATAAATGAAGTTAACTTCAACTATTACTTATTGTCTCTTGGGTACAATGAAATTTTTATTGCTACACTCACCTCCCTTGGAACATTAACGGCAGCAATCGCTTCCATACCAATGAGCTTTCTTGTCAACAAGATAGGCAGGAGAAACGCGATTGTCACAAACCAGATGATTTCATGGCCATTGTTCCTTCTGCAGGTCCTGTTGCCAATTTCCCCAATAATCCTTGGTATATCGGTTGTAAGTTCACTGGTGTCAACAATGCAGGGACTTTCAGAAAGACCGCTCCTCATTGAGTCAACAGAAGAGGACAAGAGAGTGAATGTTTTTTCTCTCGTGACCATGACATCTCTGGTTGCCGTAATTTCCGGGAATTTCTTTGGTGGAAAATTAACCTATCTTGCAACACAAATGTTTTCCTTGCCAGCTGAGTCGCCATGGGCTTACAGGGCAGCACTTTTCTGCACATCGGTACTCTCCGGAGTGGCAATGAGTTGCTACCTGAGGCTAAAACATGTTCCAATAAATGCGGACCACGCAGATACAAGATCAAACAGCCATTTTTTCAAAAGGCTTTTTGGCAATCTCGAAAGTTTTGGTTTCATCTGGAAACTCCTCCTTGGGCAGATGCTCATTGGTTTTGGGGCGGGATTCACTGTTCCACTCTTCTCCCTTTTCTTCAAAAAAGTTTATCATGCCACTGCAGATCAGTGGGGAACAATAAGTTCCATAGCCAAATTGCCAATGTTCCTTGGTGTACTGGTATCACCCAGGATAGCCAGAAGATTCGGCAAGCTGAGAACGGTTGTATTTTGCCAGTACCTTTCAATACCGTTCCTTTTACTGACGCTTTTTGCCCCAAACATAGCTGTGGCCGGCTTCGGATTTGCCATCAGACACGCCCTAATGAACATGACAGAGCCGATCTGGGCAAGTTTCTACATGGGCATGCTCAAACCAAAGGAGCTTAGTACTGTTTCAAGCTTTATAACTGTTGGATGGAATACATTGAATGCCACAGGAACAAGAATTGGTGGAAGTTTCCTAGAAAGTGGCAAGCACCCGTGGAGTTTCTACATAACTGGCCTCGCCTATATCATTGCATCAAGTTTCTATTCGATTGTCTGGCGAAAGCACATGCGCAAGACTTAAAATAAAAAAGGGCCACTTTTGTGGCCCTTTTTTATTTTGTGTAGTCCATCATCCAATCTTTGGGTTTGGCGGATAGTATATGTTGATCGTTTTTGACTGGGCTATCCATTCAACGGTTGCCCCAAGCGCCTCGCCAACTGCCCTCAGCGGAACCATAGTGCTTCCCTTGACAATCACTGGTGCCGCTGTGAATTCGACTTCCTTGTTATTGACAAGTGCTGACTTGCGGCCGATCCAGAGAACAACTGTTCTGTCTGCAAGAATATATGTCACTTTTTTTTCATTGGCGTCCCAGTCAACCTTTGCACCAAGCGCCTCTCCAATAAAGCGAAGTGGAACAAATGTTGAACCACCAATAATTGATGGTGGGTTGGCCATTGAAACCTGTTTGTCATCAACAATGGCCGTTGGCGAGTTCACTTGCAAAGTTATGAGCTTTCCTTTTTTCGTACCCTTGCACTCGATTTCAATATTGCCACCGTTGCTCTTTATGATGATTTTGGCAGTTGATCCCCAATACTCCATCTTCTCAGAAAGAACCCTTACCGTAAGTATGGTTTCGTTACCTGTCAGTTTGTTTCTGGAAATTTCAATCCAGTTACCCTGAATCTCAACCGTTCCATCGAGCACACCATTTCCAGAATTCTTTATGATTAACTGTTTTGAAGGATTCTCTCCCTGTTTGACCATTCCAAAATCAAAAGATTTCTGGTCCGAGGAAATTTTTGGTGCAATCTTTTCTTTTTGGAAAACCTGTATTCTGAGGTTCCCATGGTCGAGCACATACAACACACCATTTGCTGATCTTACTTTCGTGGGTTTTCTGAATGTACCGAGATCGGACCAGTAATCCTTGATGGTATCTCTGGATTTTGAGGGACTTGTCGAACCTATTGAATAAGCAAAAACTCCATCAAGGCCAAAAACAGCAAGCCTATCATTGCCAGTGTCTGCAACAACAATCTGATAATCACTCGTCAAGGTGAAGCTTTCTGGTTTTGAGAGCAACTTCTCGCCAAACATCCTGACAAACGTTCCATCCGGCTTGAAAACCTGTATTCTCGAATTGACTGCTTCAAGCACATACACATTGCCATCCGGACCAACAAAAACATCGGACGGTTCGGCAAGCTGGCCTTCCCTTATGCCCTGTGATCCGAATTGGTGAACAAATTTTCCAATTTTGTTGAACCTTATTATTGTGGCTTTCTCCCTGTCAACAGCCAGGATGTCGCCGTCTTTTGATGGCGAGAAAGAAGCAATATTCTGGGAAACCTTGTCAACATTTATCGCATCGGAAGAAGGGTTCCCGGCGCAATCATAGATTTTTATGGTACTGTTTGAAGGATTGTATGCAAGCACATTCCCTTCCTGGGAAGTTGAAAGTGTCAGTTTGACAGTATTTTGCCCATACTGTCTTGTTCCGGTAACACCATTCTGGCCAAAAAACTGCATGTCGTTCCTGTGGGAATCAAAAACCGCAAAACCATTTTGCCCACATACTGCAAGGTCAACAGGATTTCCAAACTGCATTGGTTTGCCACCAAACGCACCATATTCGCCAAGAGGCTTGCCCTGGGAGTTTGTTGCAAAAAATCTGGAGCCATCGACACCATAAATGTTCCCATTAAAGGCAACACAAAAAGCCAGCGGCATCGAGCCAAATTTTGCTATCGTAAATTCAGATATCTTGCTGCCTGTTTTGTCGTAGACTTGCAACAGGGAAGAATTGTTGCCCATAAAACAGATATTGCCTTTGGGGTCAAATTTCACCTGTCCTGCAGATGGGTTGAAATTTTCATTTGTTTCTATGGGAAACTCAAGCACTTTTTGCCCATTTTTGTCAAAGACAGTCATCTTTATCGAATTAAAAGGCATTTTTTCTACAGGTTCCTCGCCAATTGCTGGGGGGGTTATGGTCAATATCGCCACCGAACCATCATTGCCTATGTCGCCACCATCAATAGTCGGAACATCCTTGCCAAGATCAATAAATCTTGAAACAAGTTTTCCTTTATCAGAAATCTTCAGCAAGCCTGATATTGAATCTATGATCCATATCGACTGGTCAGGATTGAGCCTAGCCAAAACTGGATTGACAATACTTTCGCTGCCAATGGGTATCCTTGCAAGAACTTCTCCGGACCTGTCCGCCCTTACTATTTCATTTCCTGTTGTATAGCAAACAATGCCACCCGAGGCAGAAATGCTAGATCTTATTCTGTCTGTATTGATGGCTTCGGGAATCGCAAAGGATTTGCTTAGAATTCCATTGTGCATGTATATTGAGCAAGTTTTGCTGGTAGAATCGACAACATATATCCATGAGCGAGACAATTCGTCTATGCCTATGGCGACCGGCCTGATCAGTTCGCCTGCAAGAGGCCCATAGCCAATTGCCTTTACTGGAGTATATCTTTCTTCGGCGGAGTAAGCGGCCCCGGACAAAGAAGCAAAACACAAGGGCAGAACAAGCAAGACAGCAATTTTTTTCCAAACAGCCATGTTACCTCCTGTAACACTTACCATTTTATTATACACCAAGTTCAAACGGTAGTGTAAAGTCAAAACCTCCACGAATGCGTATCCAGAAAAGGACCACCCAGGTGCTGTGTCGAGTTAAGTGTTTGCAAAACCCAATTTTCATCATGTTTTGAGAAAACGCTTATCGAGCAATTGTCCATCCCAATCAAACCACCATAGGAAGCAACAGGGACACCAAGAACATACGGTACCATTGTCCAGAGTGCACCTCCATGGGAGACCAGCAGGATATTTTCCCCCTCATACTCGTTCATAATCATCTCGCAGGATTCAGAAATCCTCTTTGAGAAATTGACGACACTTTCCCCACCCTCCAACGTGAAATTTGAATCATTCAAAAAACTTTCCCAGGATTCATGGTTTTTCAAGTCATCAATCTTCCTGCCATCAAATATGCCACAGGAGCGTTCCCTGAACCTAACATCAAAACAAACATCCAGTCCAAGCTGTTTTGAAATAATGAGGGCCGTTTGTTTCGCTCTCTGGAGGTCAGAGCTGATTATGACATTTATATCAACCTCTTTCAGGGCCAAAGCAACCCTATCTGCCTGGGCGATTCCCTTTTCCGTAAGGCTGGAATCATGCCAGCCACACAGAATTCCCTCGCTGTTTCCTGCGCTCTCACCATGCCTGACCAAAATCAGTCTTGTTATTTTCGACATTTTTGCTCCTGTGATTTTATGTTATAATACGAGCTACAAAACAAAAACGTCAAGGAGTCATGCAATGAACAATGCCAACCTGTCGAAAGAATTTTTTGAGTCCGAGGGCAAGCAAATAATCGAGAAAATAGGCCCTGGCGTATTGCAAAGCATAAGCGTCGGATTGATAAATGGCGAGCACATCTTTGATGATCCCAGCCAAATTGCCAAATTCCAGGTTTTCATGTTTGAACAGGATGAGAATTTGCAAAACAAAATAAGCGAAGCCTTGCAAGCAAGGTTGCCAAGGACTTACAAGGGCAGGAATGTTCCGTTTTCAGATGAAAATGGCGTATGGGTATGGTTCTGGCCTGATTTTACAGAATACATTCTGGGCCTCAGGAGAAGACCGATCGACCCAATCTCTTATGCCAAAGTTTCAGAGGCGCAGTTTTACGCCCTGCTTTCCGGAACAATTTTCTGGGACCCCAGCTACGAACTCCAGAGGGCACAGCTCCAGTGGGACCACATGCCGCAAGAAGTCTGGTACTGGAGGCATCACTGGATGTTCAGGAACCTCGAAAACAGGAGGCTTGTGCAGCTCGCCATCGAAGATGGCGACAAACTGACCGCAAAAATGATGGTCCCAAGGTATATCGAATGGACGATAAGACTGAGCTTTCTTGTTGCAAGGAAGTACTCTCCCAGAAGGTCCCTGCTGCTTGAAGTGCACAACCAGCTCCAAAAAGTGGAAGAGATACATCAACTGATAACATCGGCAATCGAAAGCCATTCTACTGAAGGGGCGCTTGAAAAAATAGAAAAGGCCATTCTGGCAATAAGACTGAGGATGGTCGAGAAGAAGTACTTACCAGAAAATATCGGGCTTGATGAGAATGGAAATACGGACTGCCTTGCCATATCCGAATACTTCCTGTCAGCAACACCAGGTGATTTCAGGAAACAGGCCTCAAGGGTCTGCCCGGTTGACCTTTTGGGGTCACTGGAACAAAGGGCGAAAAATACGCCATAATCATCATTAATCTATAAATTACAAAAAATCCCTCTTGAAAAATCAAGAGGGATTTGCCACTTTTCGCCACTTTATCGCTTATTTGCAGAAACTCCCCTTGCATGACAAGGCATACAGCAATCCATAATAGTCCCTTGTTTTACCTGGCCTCGGTTCAAAGTTATTTCTGTGAACAAAATAGATCGTATGTGTCCCAGGGGTCAAGACTATTTGCAAATTGACAATCATTCCCCTCCTCTGCTTGTCTGCCCTGCCAATATAGTAATATGATGTTTCTGGCTGGTTTGAATGAGGAGGATTACCCAAGCCAAAGGTTGGTGACTGAAGCACAAGCTTGGTTGATTGCCCCGGATTGGGAATGCTGATGAACGGGTCAATGTATATGTCCACATCGTCATTTGTGTAGACCGTAAGTTCAGCAGTGCAGTGTTTGTCAACAGTAAATGCCTGCCTGTAGATATTGGTTATACTATTCGGACAACTGTTCCAGCCTATATTGCCCGGAGGGAACATCCCAGCTACACCACCGGAAGGAATATGGGTTATCCAGTTAGCGCCCATATCATAAAGTTTCCTCCATGGCGCCCCCTGAACATCAACACCCCAGGCATCATTGTCTGCCCTCTCCCATGGGATAACAGTGACAGGCGCCCAGTTGCCGTTTACCCATTCGATTCCTTGTGGCAATCCAAAGACTTCCCAATTATTGTTTGCAGGATTGTTGCCAGAATCATTATGGACAAGATATTCTGCTGTCTCATTGCTAACAGTACAGGCGCAATCTCCATTTGTGATGTCCCATCCACATGCAGATTTTTGGCCAGGCAGGGAGAATGTTTCAAACCCAAAGATCATCCCAAAGAAATTGGAATAAGGGTCTGACCTGTGGACAAAATAGACGCAATGGGCACCAGGATTTATAAGGGGCAAGTTTACTACATGCCCAGATTCCTTATCGATCCCGGAGTAGCTTCCAAGGTAGCTCTTGGAGGTTGAATTCTTAACAAGGCGAGTTCCCACTGGGGGGTCAAGGTAAACATCAACTTCCCCGGAGACCCAGATGGTTAAAAAACCGGAGGATTTACTGCTGACTTTAAAAAAGTGTCTATAATAGCTGGGTAAAGTTTGAATTGCGTTTTCTGGTGGAAGGGGTTTGCCAGGTTCTATTGTATCTGGTGCATTGAGTTTTGTTGGTGGAGGATTGTTCCAAGAATAATACGGATTGCACCCATAAATCCATTGAGCACCCCTTTCATAAAGCTTTAACCACGGCATTACAGTTTTATTGATGGCATAGCTTGCTTCTTTTCCGTCGACAAGCTTTGCATTTTCCCACGAACCATACATCCACTGTTCGGCATCCCAGCTTTCATTGAGAAGCCACTTTGTCTGAGTCGAAAGATATTCAGTGTCACCACCAGAAACAGCGATCATCTGAGTTCCATCGCCCCATAATCCATCATTGCCTATTGGGGCAGGAAGAGAAGAAGATGGATTATCTTTTTTATCGATCAAGCCTGCCGTTTGTGCAGTTGAGCAGGAACATAAAGCCATGATGGCGATCAGAACAACAACTTTGACATGGTTCATATAACCACCTTCCCAATCTTTTATTATGTAAAAACTAATCTAAAATTTAATCATGTTAAATCAAGTTATTGAAAAGACGAAAGGAAAGAAAAATATTATCAAAATATAAAGCCCCTGCCAAAAGAAAAGCAGGGGCTTTGAAAATATGGCATTTTATATTTTAGCTACTTCAGCCCGAGGAACCTTGCAAACTGGTCTGAATCGAGCCTTTCCGAGCAGGACTTGCCCTGCATAAAGAGGTAGAGGTAGTCGAACGCGCCAGCTTTTGAATCAGTTCCTGACATGTTGAAGCCGCCAAATGGCTGTGAACCGACAAGGGCACCGGTGCACTTTCTGTTCAGGTAGAGATTTCCAACATGGAACTCTCTTCTGGCCTTCTCAAGGCTTTCGCCTGAATCAGACAGAACAGCTCCAGTAAGTCCGTAGATGGTCCCATTTGCGTAATCGAGTGCTTCGTCAAATGATTTTGCCCTCGAGATCGAAAGCACTGGCCCAAAAATTTCTTCCTGGGATATCCTGGCTGTCGGGCTGACATCACCAAAAATCGTCGGCTGTATGTAATATCCGGCGCTGTCATCCGAGGTGCCGCCAATGAGCAATTTGCCTTCACCCTTGCCTATTTCGATGTATCCATTGATTGACGAGAAGGCCTGGGCAGAAGAAACTGGCCCCATGCCAAAAGAAACATCTCTTGTATCTCCTACTTTTATTGCCTTTGTTTTTTCCACAATCCGGCTGACTATATCGTCATACTGGTCGCCAACTATGATAAGCCTTGAGCAAGCAGAACACTTTTGGCCCTGGAAGCCGAATGCCGCGGCAACAGTTTCAGCGGCCGCAAAATCGGGCTTGCTGTAGTTGTCATCAATGACCATGCAGTCTTTGCCACCCATTTCGGCAACAACCCTCTTGAGCCAGATCTGGCCTTTATTGACCTTCGATGCCCTCTCATAAATCCTCTTGCCAACATCCATGGACCCTGTAAAGCTGATGAAGCGGGTGAGCGGGTGGTCAACAAGATAATCTCCAACCTCGCTGCCCGGACCTGGAAGGAAATTGATTACGCCATCTGGCAAACCGGCTTCCTGCATGACTTCCATAAATTTCGCGCCAATGATCGGGGTGATCGAGGCCGGTTTCAGGACAACCGTATTTCCAGCAACAACAGCTGCGGTGGTCATTCCAGCAAGGATAGCAAGCGGGAAATTCCACGGCGGGATTACAATGCCAACACCAAGGGGGATGTGCCAGTACTGGTTATCTTCACCAGGTATCGAAGGAATATTGTACGGAACAGAAATATTTTCCATGAGTCTTCCATAGTATTCCAGGAAGTCTATGGCTTCTGCAGTATCAGCAATCGCCTCAATCCAGCTCTTTCCGATCTCGTAGACCATCCATGCGGAAAGCTCCAGCTTTCTTCTCCTCATGATTCCAGCGGCCCTGTAGAGATACCTGGCACGCTCGTGTGGATCGGTAAAACGCCAATACTCCATGAATGTCTTGTGGGCCGTCTGAATGGCTTCCTCAGCCAGTTGGCTGGTGCCCTTGCTTACCGTTCCCACAATTTCACTGTGCTTCGACGGGTTGTTTGACTTGATCACATCATCTGTCTTGACGTTCTTTCCCCCGATTATGATGTCGTAGTGCTTGCCAAGATTTCTACCAACAAAATCAATGGCATCCTGCATCATCTTTTTCTGGTCGGGGTTGGACAAATTAAGATACGGCTCGGTTACAAACTGCTGTCTCATGTGGCTCCTTTCAGATGCTTGTTGACGGTCTGATTATATATGTGAAGGAAGGTTAAATCCAGTATTGACAATTGTGAATTTGTGAACACCTGAAACAAACGGGGTGATCACAGGATACAACGTTGTGAAAAGGCATTCAAATAGAAAAAATCACCCTTGGATTGCCCAAGAAAATTGCAAAATATAAGGGAATAATTCTTGAAATGGTTTATTAAGGCAATATGCTTTCCTCCAAGAGGTGAGACATGAGCTTTGGCGCCAAAGAAATAATTGTAATTCTCATAATAGGTCTGATACTTTTCGGGTCCAGCAAGATACCGGAATTTGCACGGTCTCTCAGAAAGGGGATCGAGGAGTTCAAAAAAACCGGTGAGGAGCTGACAAAGGGAATTGAAACCAAAGACGGTCAAGAACAAAACAAAAAATAGGTGCGCCCTTGCTGAATGACAAGCCAAAACCTGTCCTCGAACACATCGAGGAGCTCAGGAAAAGGCTTATTTACTCGTTGTTGTTTGTTCTTATCTTTTCGGTTGTTTGCTGGATATTCTCGGACAGAATAATCAGCTGGCTGACCGGGCCAGTGCCCCTTCTCGATGTACCAAAGATACAACTGCATTTTACAGATGTCACCGAGGCCTTTGGCGCCAAATTCATGATATCAGTCATTGGCGGCATAATAATCGCTTTCCCATTCCTTATTTACCATGTGTGCATGTATGTCCTTCCCGGAATGAGAAAAAACGAGCGGAAAGCCTTTTTTGCATATCTTCCCTCAATGATTCTGCTATTTATTGCCGGTGCGGCATTCGCCATCTGGCCAATAATCCCCATCGCAAGAAAATTCTTCATCGATTATGGAGACCAGAACATGATCCCAATAATTACGGTGTCTTCTTATATTGATTTTGCAACACTACTAACACTTGGCATGGGAATTGTTTTTCTGCTTCCAGTTGTTGTCATGTTTATTACTTCAATAGGCCTTGTTTCACCATACACGCTGGCAAAAGGAAGAAAGGGTGTTTGGCTTGGGATTCTGATCGCTGCAGCCGCTATTGCACCAAATGACGGACTGTCAATGCTTGCAATAGCCCTGCCGGTTGTTCTTCTCTTTGAAGGTTCACTGTTTTTTGCCAAAATAAAGTGGGGGAGGCGCCAGAAAACTGTTGGGACAGCTTAAAATTCCATATCAATAATTATTGATTTCGCAACAGATATCCATCTTACCGTCGCCCCGAGTGATTCTGCCACAGAGCGGAGCGGAACAAGTGTTCTTCCGTTTCTTATCAGTGGGCCAACATCTATTTTGACCACCTTGTTGTCAAATTCTGCCCTATCTTCTCCAATCCAGTATTTCAGGATTTTCCCCTTGCGGCTTATCTCAACCTTTTTTTCTGTCGCATTCCAGTCGACTTTACACCCGAAAGTCTCTGCAATAAATCTTATTGGAACAAGAGTTCTCCCTTTATAAACCTCCGCAGGTACATCAAGCATGGCTTTTCCATTATTTGTCAACGCTTCATTTGAACCAGGCTCCATCTGTATCCGAAGCCTTGGATCGGTCACAAAATCAAGTGAAAACTCATCTTCCCATGATGACATGCCACCGTTTCTTTCCGGGCATGTGTTGCACGTTACTTTTATCGGCACAGAAAAATTGGAACCTCCAGGAAGGTCCATGCAGTTAAAGCTGAAAGAAAAGGAGGTTGTTCCATTCTCTTGATACTTTCCACCCTGGCCATCAACCTTCAACCAGTCAGGTTTATCAATATCCAGCCTGATATATCTGTCTTCACCATCAGCCGAGTTGACTCTCACTTCAAATCGTCCCTGCGAGGAGCGGGGAAAATATGGGACATCAGGCGGACTGACCACAACATCAAAACATGGCTCGCAAGTCTGGCATTTCTTTTGTGGGCTTACAACATCCACCGTGAAAAAAACCAGGACCCACCCTGATATTCCCGGTTCATTATATTGTCCATTGCCCTCCATGACAGGACAACCGGGCTCAATTGCAACACCAAATTTTTGCTCGCCATCACAAAAAGAAGGGTCAGAAGGGTCAATGATCATTGTATACTTATATCCCCTTCTCATGCCTTCAGAAAACGGCTTGCCACCAATAAAACTGACCGACTTGCACTTGCTCCCGGCCTCAAAGGGCATCCCTTCAAATTTTGGCGGTGGCAGTCTGCCATCCTTTCTTCCAAAAAGAAGGGTGAAAGGGAGCCTTTTTGTGCCATCTGATGCAACAATTGTTCCAAGGTCCCTGTCTTCCAGAACCTCCACATATGGGCACTCTTCCCAGCAAAACAGCTGGCCGTCAGAGGTTACATAAGAGATTCTGCCATCTTCCAACAAGACAGATGATCTTGTTGCATGGATCAGCTTTCTTTTCCATATCACAAAACCTTCAGTATCGACTCCCCAAAAAGTTTTGCTTCCATCAATGAAATAAATGCTTCGGCCATCAGTTGCCAACGGCCATGAGACTGGCCCAAAACCATCTTTTTTCCATTCCTGCCTGCCAGTTTCGGCATCAACTGCATACAAAATGCCGGATTCATCTGCAAAGATGCATTTGCTTCCAATCAGCACTGGATTTGACCGGATCGGCGCCTCCGCAATATAGCGCCAGAGCAATAATCCATCATCAGCATCGAGACAATACAGGACATGGTCCAGGGAACCAGCGATGATTTTTTGTCCAAAAACCAGTGGTTGTGTCTCGACCCAGCCACTGGTTTCAAAAGACCAGACTACTTTTCCTTCCGGAACGGAAATGCGCCTGATTCTGTTATCATCGCCACCAAAAACAACTGATCCAGCATAAATCGCAGGCGTTCCCCAGATGGGGGATTTTGAATCAAACCTGAAAACAAGAGAACCGTCTGTGGCGTTCAGGCAATAGAGATTGCCATCAGAACAGCCAAAAATGATCTTGCCGTCAAAAAGCACCGGCATTCCGTATATTGCATTGCCGGCCCTGAAACTCCACACAATTTTACCGCCAAACAAATCAACAAGTGCGAGTGTTCCAGCTTTGGTCCCGACAAAACAGCTGGCATTGTAAACGAGCGGTGAGCTTGCAATATCGGCACCATCAATTTCAAGCTCGAACTTCTTCATGCCTGCTTTTATATAGGCAAGTTTTCCACTAGCATTTCCAACCAGGTGACCGGAATCGAATGGGGCAGGTGGATAAACTGAAAGGTAGCTTCCACCAACAGAACATTTTGAAGCAACCTGGAAAGGTGGTGTGGCAGCTGGTTTTGCATCGCCAGCAACAGGCAAAATCGCCTGAGAAGGAAAAATAAGTATCAGGGCAACCAAAAATGAAATTTTCTTCACACTTCAAATACGTCAAAAAACCGAACATAGTTTCAAGTCAGTTTTCTCACCAGCTTAACAACAGATTGACAAGAGTGTCCCAAAGATTATTGTTGAATTATTGAAGAAAAAACTTCTATCTTTTGTTGTCCTGGGAACGGGAGTAATCATCGCACAAACAGCTTTTATCGTATTTTATCCAGGAAGTAGCGAGAATCTTTGGAGAATTCTGGGATTTGGAAATTTATTTGTGCTAATTGCCTGCTTCATGGCATCCTTCAAGAATAAACTGCAAATACTACCACTACTTGGATTGATAATTGGAATATCGAGTCCTGTTCTTAATTTCATCTGGGCGGGAAGAGATATCGTAGGGCAGGCAATTCCATACTCGCTATCATATTTTTGTTTTTCCATGCACTACATTCTCCAGAGAGAAAAACCCCTAACATATTTCGGATGGCCCCTTCTGCTGTGCTCTTTCTTGCTTTGGTCTTTCCATGTTTTTCTGGCAAATGCTGGATCGGGCCTTCCGCCATTTGACATAATTGCATTTTTCTTCAGCCTGCTGATGCTTTTGGTGGCATCAAGCGTTCTGCTGATAATCATTTTTGAAAAAAATACAATACAGGAGGACATTTCATGAACCAGATTCTAAAAAACAAGTTTAACGCGTGGGGATTTTTTATTGTGGCATGTGTGTGGGTGGTCCTGATGATCCTTGAGTTGATGTTTTCAGTCCTGGAAATCAATATCGGGATAATGTATCCAATAACAAGGATGCTGCTTATTGGAACTGGAATGGTTATGACTTTCTTGTTTTTTTCGATTTCAAGGTCAGAGCCAGGACTTGCTGCAGTCGGGTTGATACTGGGAATTATTGGGCTAATAAGCCAAACGGCCCTTATGAGCGAGCTTTCAAGCGTTACTGGCTCATTTATTGGGATTAGCTATATCTTTTTTGCATTTGCCATCCTGAAACAGAACAACAGGGCGGCCAGTTGGCTTGGTTGGGCAATGATTCTTTCCAGTATTATAGGACTTGCTTCAATTGGAATGATTGCCGGAATGATCAATGGGGGTTTTGGCGGAATGACCATCTTCTCTGCAATAACAACTCTCTTTGGGATCTTTGTCGCACTTGCAGCAATTTACTACATCATAGTTGAAGGTAGTTTATTCGAAAGCACTGGCGTACCAAAAACAATCAACACTCCAGAGAATTTGAACTGAAACTAAACGATATCGGCAAGGGAGGTTACATTTTTTGTGTAAAATAGATGCAACCTCCCCTCTCTCAAAAACAAACTCCAATCAGACCTAATTTTGCACCAATAGCTTCAAAAACTGGCAAAAAACCATATATTTGAAACCATGGAAGAAGGAAAAAGGGACATTCTGGAATGTGCCAGATACCTGGCTTCAAGAGGCTGGGCAGAAGCGAGTGCAGGGAATATAAGCGTTAGGATAAAACGCGCTACAGTTAACAACACAAACACAATGCCAATCAATTATTCGGCAAAACCTGGTCTGGCAATCTACATCACAAAATCAGGTTCAAATTTCAGGCTGATGGCTGAAGATGACGTGTCATCAGTTGTGGTGGATGAGGATGGGCAAAAGGTAACGCATGATTTCAAACAAGGTAGGCCGACCAGCGAGCTTTCAACACACCTTCTTCTGCAAAGTCATTTTGCCGACAAAAACAGCCTGGCGATCATACACGCCCACCTGACAAACCTGGTTGCCGCAACACACATTTTCAGGTCAGAACAAGAACTCAACGAAGCCATTTTTTGCCATACCGAAATGCCACTCCTTGTTCCCAGCGGAATAGGCCTTGTGCCCATTATCACCCCTGGCTCCGTCGAGATAGCGCAAGCAACACTGGAAAAAATCAGGCAGGGGAAAACATGCATTGCGTGGGCCTGTCACGGAATAGTATCCATAGCTGACAATCTTCTTGGAGCAACAAATATTGTCGAAGCAGTAGAAAAAGCTTGCGAGATTGCATTGAAAGTAAAATCTGCTGGTGGAAAAACCATTTTTATTGGACAGCTGTGATGGGAGAAAAGATGGTGCCGAAGAAGGGACTTGAACCCCCACCCCGTTGCCAGGACATGGACCTGAACCATGCGCGTCTGCCAATTCCGCCACTTCGGCAACCTTTATGAGGTTATACAAAACCACTCCTGCCAAGTCAAGGAGAACCTTGGTTTTTTATCATGCAGTGGTTCCGTTCGCACTATCTGGCAAACTGACTTTTCAAAATGTCTTTTTGCATACTCGAAGTTGAGTTTTTTGAGAACTCCTGCAATATTGTTTCTGTAAAAACAAAGGAGAGCAAACATGAACAGAATTGAAGACATCTACGCAAGACAAATCCTCGATTCGAGGGGTAATCCGACAGTCGAGGTGGACTGCAAGACAGATGATGGCATTCTTGCCAGGGCCGCCGTACCTTCAGGCGCCTCAACCGGGACCAGGGAAGCACTGGAGCTTCGGGACCAAGACCCAAAAAATTACAAGGGAAAGTCTGTTGAAAAAGCAGTCCTCAATGTCAACGAAACAATCTCCATGGAACTCTACGACCATGATGTTCTTGACCAGAGAGGCATAGATTCGCTCATGAACGAGCTTGACGGAACAGAAAATAAGAGCGGAATGGGTGCAAATGCAATTCTGGCAGTATCGATGGCAGCAGCGCGAGCTGGGGCAGCAACATGCGGCGTCCCTCTATATCGCTACCTTGGCGGCGCCATGGCCAACAGGCTGCCCGTTCCATTCATGAACGTCATAAATGGTGGCGTGCATGCAGACAACAATCTTGATTTGCAGGAATTCATGATAGTTCCTTCCGGTGCCACAAGCTTCTCCCACGCACTCAGGATGGGCACTGAAATCTATCACACACTGAAGGCCATTCTAAAGAAAAATCATCTCTCAACTGCTGTTGGCGACGAAGGCGGTTTTGCGCCGAACCTCAAAAACCACGAAGAAGCACTCAAAGTGCTTGTACAGGCAATCACAGAGGCAGGGTATGTTCCCGGCAAAGATTGTTCGATAGCAATGGATGCTGCTTCATCTTCAATTTACAAAGATGGCAAGTATGGATTTGAGGGCAAGCAATTGAGCAATGCTGAACTGAATTCATGGTACTTAGAAATGGTTTCGAAATATCCACTCATTTCCATAGAAGACGGTATGGCGGAAGAAGACAGGAATGGCTGGAAGATACACACCGAATCACTTGGAGGAAAAATCCAGCTGGTTGGTGACGACGTATTCGTGACAAATCCAGCAATTTTTGCCGAAGGAATAAAAAATGGGATTGCCAATGCCATCCTGATAAAACTGAACCAGGTCGGAAGTGTCAAAGAGACCTGGGACACCATCGAGCTGGCCAGGAGGAACGGTTATGGTTACATGATATCGCACAGATCAGGTGAAACAGCCGATTCTTTCATCGCCCACCTGGCTGTGGCATCATCTTCAGGCCAGATAAAGACAGGTGCCCCGTGCAGGTCCGAGAGGGTCGAGAAATACAACGAGCTCTTGAGGATCGAAGAAGAACTTGGACAGTCAGCCATCTATGGCCTGCCCAAAAAGGAGAGACAATGAAAAAAATTCTTGTTGCAATCTTGGCTTTGGCAATGATGGTGCCTTCAGTGGCACTCCCCGTGTTCTCCGAAGCAACGGACTGGCCAGAACCTTTTTACAACCCTTCCCACACTAACAACTCCAATGGTCCTGCTGTACCAATCCCGTTGCAAAAGTCATGGACGTACTATCCGGAAGGCAATTCCCTGGGGCTACCAATAGCAGTTGGTGATTCAATAATCGTTTCGGACACCATGGGTTATATAGTCTCCCTGGACAGGAAGACCGGCCAGCCCAAATGGAGCTACGATATAGGTTTTGAGTCCCAAACCCTGCTTGCCGGATCAGGAGACAAGCTTGTCTTCGCTACTGCCTCGATAATGATGGTAGGTGGTGGCGGTGGAAGGAGAAGGGGTGGTCGTGGAGGTGGCGGAGGGCGTCCCCTCTCAACAATCAACCAGTTCGTACAACTCCCTTGTTCAGTCATGGAAGATGAAATGCCAGAATCATTCTTCGGCATTCTTGATATCAAAAATGGCAATGAAATATGGAAAAAGAAAGCTGAACCAGGACTTATGATCGGCCAGGGATGCATCACTGGCAACAAGATAATAATACCTTTCTCGGCCATGAAAAGTGACGGTACAGTAACATCAAGAATCAGTGCTTTCTCTATAAATGATGGCTCGCAGATATGGTCAATGGATTACGACAAGTCAACAGCATCAAGCATAGCAACTGCAGGCGAAGGAAAAATATTCATTGGTGCCATGACCATAAAGATTCCACAAGACGACAAGACAATCCCTGAAATGAAAGATCCTGAACTGCTCTGCATTGATGAATCAAACGGCAAACTGGTGTGGAAACAGGGCGGTTTTGAGGAAAACCTCATGGGAATGTTAAGTTACGCAGATGGAACAATATATACATGCCTGACAAAAATTGATCTCACCGGTGGTGGAGGCGGAAGGTTTACACTCCCGGAATCAAATATTTCCGCATTCAATACATCAGATGGAAGCCGCAAATGGGTGCGCAAAATAGATGGGGACTTCATGACAACCGGCATAATGGCGGTAACGAGATATGGTCTCATCATACAGTGCACAATGAGTTCCACTATGTGTCTTGATCTCAAGGAGGGGACAGTAAAGTGGAACCAGGACAAGACCCCTGGTGGTATGTCATTTGGCATCCAGTATGTGTGCAACAGCGAACAGGTCATCAGCACAAGACAGAGCAAAATCTCGGTAATAAATCTAAGTGATGGCAAAATCGTCTTCCAGGAAGACACCGGCATGAAATCTGGATTTGGCATGATGGGTGGCGACATGGTGCTTTCATATCCTGTAGTCAGCGGCGACATGGTCTTTGTTGCCGGAGACAAACTTGTGGCATTCGGAGAGAAAATCATAGGCCTGTCTTCTGATCCAGACAGAATAAAATTCAACATCGAAGCAGGACAAAGCAAGACCCTGAAGCTGAAACTTGTATATAACGCACAGGCTGAAATCAAGGGAACCGTCATGACATCACAACCATGGATAAAACTCAGTTCAAACGACTATTCAACAGCATCACAAACCTATGAAATCACATTCTCGACAGAAGGACTGGAACCTGGGACACATAAAGGCTCAATAGACGTTGATGCTTCGGTTGGCAAGCTCTCGATCCCAGTTGAAATGACTGTTGTGCCAAAACCACCAATCAAACTCGAGATAAACCTTGAAGACCCAACCTATACAAATAAAAATCCATTTAAAGTAATTGGTCAGACAATACCAGGTGCAAAGCTGACAATAAGCGGAAGACCGGTGAATGTTGCATCCGATGGCTCCTTCGCAGAAGAAATTCCACTTGAACAGGGTCAAAACAAGCTAGTTTTTGAAGCGAAAGATACAAAGGGAAATATCGCAACTAAAACAAGAATTGTCATATTCGATGACAAGAAACCCCAGCTCAACATATCGCTCAAAGATGGCGACACAATAAAGAAATTTCCGTTTGCAATCTCAGGGCAGACTGAAAAGAACGCAAAAATAAAGGTTAATGGTGTTCCTGTAGAAGTAGGAAGCAATGGCGAATTTGAAGCAGTCATTGAAGAGCTGGAACAGGGTGAACAGACGATAACTATAACTGCAGAAGATCTCGCAGGAAACGTGACCAAAATCGAACGTAAAGTAATGGTCGCCACACTGGAAGTGAAACTTGTCATCGACCAGAAGTCGCCAATCCTTACAAACAATCCAAAGATTACAATTACAGGACAAACAGAGCCAGGCGCTTCAATTGCCGCAATCATCCTTGGTGGGGAGCCCACAGAACCTGCAACAGCAGACCAGGACGGAAAATTCTCGATAACAGTCACACTGGAGGAAGAAGGCCAATTTAGAATTATACTCCAGGTCATGACCGAAGGTGGACAGTCCACAAATGCCAACATGGACGTTCTTTTCGACAAGACACCACCATCCATCGAATCTACAATCCCTTCTGTTTCAAAGGAGAAAACGGTCGAGATAAAAGGCAAACTTTCCGAATACTGCATGCTCACAATAAATGACAACCCTGTTGAAGTAAGCAAAACGGGGTTCACATTCAGCACAATGATTGAACTTAAACCAGGCCTGAACCCAGTCATCATAAAAGCAACCGATATGGTTGGCAACACTTCAAAACTTGAAGGATTTACCAAATTTGAAGACCCGACCCAGGTACAGGCAGTGGTAATCAAACTCTGGGTGGACAAGCAGGACATGACAATAAACGGCAAGGCAATCAAGCTTGCGGTTGCTCCAACAACATCATCTCCGCCACTCCCGAAACAGCTTTCAGGATCAACCTACATGCCAATCAGGGAAGTCGCGGAAGCGCTCTTTGCCTCGGTTGGCTGGGACGCCAAAGATCAAAAGGTGACCTTGACCCAAAAAACACCAGATGGAAAGACAAAAGTCATTGAACTCTGGATCGGCAAAAAAGTTGCCAGGATAGATGGCAAGGAAATAAATATAGACTCCCAGGGAAAACTTTATCCAACAATAGTGCAGGGCAAGACAATGCTACCGCTAAGGTTTGTTGGGGAAGCCCTTGGTGCAAAGGTAGAGTGGGACGGCAAGACCAAGATGATCACGTTGACATTCCCGAAATAACCAACCAGAGCATTTCTTCCTCAATCAAACAAAAAAGGCCCCTTTTTAAGGGGCCTTTTTTGTTTTTCAGTTTAATTGGCTGCAACTATTTGACTGGCGGTTTTATTTCAGAAGAGATGTTGAAATTTGAAAGGGTAATTTTGGACCACGTCTTTATCTGCATCACGCTCTTGTATACGGTCAACTCCATCTGTACCGGAACACCGGCAAGTTCGCCCTGGCCAATGATGGCAACATTGAACTCGACAAAGAGCTTCTGAATCTTGTTTTTGCCATCTCCGCCCTTAATCTGCTCTTCTATTATTGAAATTCCCTTGAATTGCCTGCACTGCTGGCTTCCAACCTGGACCATTCCATTGTCCACAAAAGCCTGTGGGTTTTGAAGAGATTTTGTTACCTGGCCCACGTTCAGATTTACAAGTGAGAACAAATCACCAAAACCGGGGTGCCAGTTCTCGTTTGGCCTAAAACCTGAACCATCATCTATCCACTGTCTGTTTCCAATCTGGACTGCCTTCATGACTTTTTCTTTGGGTTCTTCCGGTTTTCCATTGTTTATTTCAGGCGTATTACTACGTTCTTTGGATTTCATCTCAAAAGAGTAGTTGTTTGGTGCAACAAAAGAACCAGTCATGCTGATGGTCACTTCTTTGCTGTCAACGCCAAAGGCTATGTCAAAATCGTATGATTTTAGCTTTGCAACACCAACTTCCTTTATTGGCGGGACAAAACCTTCTGCGATTTTCTTGAGCTTGAGGTTAACCTCTTTAGTGGTGGTTGGGTAAACGGCAACGATATCCTCCTCAAAGGGCTCAAAATATTCCTTGGTCACCTTCAGTTTGTATGTTGCGCCTGGCTCCAGTTCAGAGAAAGTAAACTGTGCATCAGCACCAGTATCAAACCTTGCATCATTAAGGTATACAGTCGCGCCTGAAAGCGGTGTTTTTGTTGATTCTTCATACACAACACCACTCATAAATGCTTTTTCCTTCGGTTCGCCGCAAGCGGCAAAACCAAAAAGAACTACTGCCAGTGCGATAAAAAAAGCTATAATCCTCTTGTTCATGCGACCTCCTAGCGGTTGAAGTTTATTTGATGGCAAACATGTTTCAACGAACAAACTTAATCCACGGTTAACTAATCGTTACTCCAAATACAATCAAAGATGCAAAGTAATTCCGCTATCTTCTATTAATAATCACTTTAACCTTTGTTGAACAGGCATTCCAAAAGGCTAGAATGGTTCGGTAATCTTCTGGAGTCGAAAGGAGCTATAATGAGGAACAAATTGGTAAGGCTTATGGCCCTGTTGCTTGTATTCGGGATGTTTTTCACGACAAGCGGGACAGCATATGCACTTCTTGGCCCGGTTCACATCGAGCTGAATGTAATGGGTGAACGTCCTTCTGGAGTAAGGGCGGGCCAGGTAACTGCTTTCAAAATCCATATCAGGTTCAATGTAAACATCAAGGTTCACGACTGGATCAAGATATGGTTCCCGATTGACGAAAACTCATGCGATCTGAAGGATATTTGCGACGGTATTCCGCAGGTAACTGGATCCAAGGAAAGCCCAAGGTTTGTTCCAAACGAGGCGTATTTTGCAAAATACCAGAACAAGGACGAGGCAGATTTTGGCAAACTTTATGAAGTCCTTGATGACAGGAAGGGACTAACAAGGTTTGACAAATGCGATTGTCCCGCTGGCACCAAAGAATATGGAAACTGCGCCCAGGAAGGAAAATGCAGGATCATTTCTGATCCAACAGGCCTTGGTTGCTGGATGACCGGCACAATCCTACCAGCACTTCCAAGAGACGAGGCCGAAAGGTACAAAAGACTGGCCCAGATAATCGTCACTACATCAATCGGATACACTCCCTGCACGGCCTGTCAGGGTCTCCCATACCTCATCAACACCGCAAAAGAAAGATCATACCAGGTCAACTCCCCTCTCGAGGTTGACGCCTGGCGCAAGGGTTACAACCCAATCGATTTCAATACTTCAAAAGGCACTGGCATCATTGCACCCATGACACCCGGAAGATACAGACTGACAATCGCAACCGCACCAGAGCCAACCCCCGTCGAATCAGAATATTTTGTCCTCCCGTGCTCCGAGATTTCAAAACCAAAAGTCACACTCAAGCCGCCGGACACCGACACTGTCACCGAAATGAAGGTAACATTCAATACGGGTGATGGTGGTGCACTCGATGCCGATACCTCAAACATCATGATCCAGTTCCCGACCGACTATGTCCTTCCTGGATCCATCAAGCCAAAGATGATCACCGTCAACGGCACTCCGCTCAACAAACCACCGCAAATAGTTAAGACTTCAAACCAGGTAACAATCACTTCCCCAGTGGCAATCAACAATCTTAGCCAAGTTGCAATAGTCTTCTCTGACAAGATCGGAATGAAGAACCCGGCAAAGATTGCCGATTACACCCTCAGGGTAAAAACCGACTCAGAGCCAGAGACAATCGAATCAGAGCCATTCAAGGTGGCCACTGTCCCGGTGGTCGAAGTAAACCCAAACATGGAATACAACACTGCTGAATACTACGCAGTTGGCATCCTTCCAGCAGACTCGCCAATCAAGTCCGGCCAGGAATTCACGGTCAACTTCCCGAAGGGGACCAGCATTCCAAAAACAGTCCAGCCATCATCGGTCATAATCAACGGCCAGCCATACAAGGGTGTTGTCAATACAGGCCAGGAAACAATCTCCCTTGTGGCTCCATTTGATATTGTCGGCGCATTGAAGGTAAGGTTCCTTGTAAGTGCAGGCATCAAGAACACCGCACCAGGAACATACGAACTCACCTTCACAACCGGCGGAAAACCATTCACATTCGAGAAGTTCGAGATTGTCAAATCCAAACCGATAATCGCCAATATTGACATAACCGAGGAACAGGGTTGTGAACAATCCGGATACAAATTCACCTATACACCATCATTTGCAGGCGACCTCAACCCTGGCGACAAACTGACAGTCGAGTTCCCTGAAAATACCAGACTCCCACAGGCAATATCAGGGGACAAGGTAACCATCGGCGGCAAACCATCCCAGTCAGTGGCAATTGATGGCCTCAAGCTCATCATAACAGTAGACACAGAGATCAAGGCAGCAAACGGCGGAACACTGGTAGACATTACGAAAGATGCTGGCGTCATAAACACCAATTATCCAGGCGGATATTCGCTCAAGGTATGGACAAACAAGGATGAGCCAGTCTCTTCACCACAATTCACGGTCACGATGCCAAAGGTGACCTCACAGCTTGCATTCAAGGACCCGGCACAGCCAGATGGCCTCGAATTTGAGGGCTGCCTCTGGTACAAGACACCACCGGTACTTTCAATCACAAGCTGCAACCCGTACGCAAAGATCTTCATGTGGTACGACAACAAGACTGACTCAATCGTCCAGTACACAGGTGAAAAGAGACTTAATCAGGGTTCACTTCGTTCAACAATCTGGTACTACGCCCAGGTTGGAGACGTGAAGGAAGAGCCAAAATCAATGAGGCTCTGCCTTGATACAATTCAACCATCATTCTCGGTCACACAGCCAGCTATGGAAAAAACCATCACAAACAAAAATACCTACACCATTGAGGGTGATCGTCAGCCAACCGAAATGCTAACCGATGGTGACAACGAGAAGTATCAGGTTATCGATGGCATCTACGTCAATGACAAACAACTCCTTGCCCCAGAGATATTTGAAACAGCAAACAGGGACAGCATCACGATGAACTTCAAGACAACGATTAATCTGAAAGAAGGGGAAAACGTTGTCGAGATAAAGGGCATTGACCAGGCAGGAAACGAAAGGGTAGTCAAAAAAATCATTGTCCTCGATACCAAGGCGCCAGAGATCATAGTCGACAAACCAGATCCAAAAGAACTCCAGAAACCAGGCGACAACATTGCCATTCAGGTCAAGTCGGAAACCGACGCTTCAGTGTTCATTGGCGGCCAGATTGCCCAGAAGATAGAAGAGCTTCCTGATGGAAAAACAGCCATTTTTGAAGGTAACTGGGACGTCGTCAAGGGTGAAAACAAGGTTGAAATAACCTCCACAGACGTGGCCGGTAACACTGCAACAACCTACTTCACGTTCAAGGGCGGATCAAAATCTACGGTCATCGAACTCTGGGTTGGAAAAACTGACTTTATAGTCAATGGAGAGAAGATGCCAAATCTTGCCACAGCACCAACAGCTTCATTGAAGGAATTCAAAGGAACAACATTCATGCCCATTTCTGATGTTGCAAAAGCCCTTGGTGTAGAAGTTGGTTGGGATGGAAAGACCAAGATGGTCACACTCACCCAAACCCTCGACAACGGCACCAAGAAGGTCATCCAGCTCTGGATTGGCAAGAAACAGGCAAAGATCGATGGCAAGGATGTCTGGATTGATGGAAAAAAGACCCTTTACCCAACAGTTGTCTCCGGAAAAACAATGCTTCCACTCAGGTTTGTTGCTGAAAATCTGAATTGCGATGTGCAGTATGATGCAAAAACAAAAAAGATAACAGTTGTTTATCCAAAACCATAGAGCACACACAATTAGAATTGCCAATTATTAAAAAGCCGCCCCAAAAGGGCGGCTTTTTAATTGGGTGTTTTCTCATACATAGAAAAGGCTTCTTCCCAATCCCATCCAAGTTTCAGGACAGGTCTAAGAGAAAGCTGGAACCGCAAATTTTATTTAAACGATCGAGGGGATTGGGGGGGGGTTCATATAATTGATTGAGTGGGGCCGGATGCCATAAAAATAGACCAGGATATTTATCTGAAGAGTAGCAAGCTGATAGGTGATTGACGTAAAAATTTCGTCAGTCTAGTCGTAAATCCCCATTCCCTTTTCAACCCACATTGTTTTTCCCCAGTTCTCACCTTCAAAACCAGGTTCACCCCATTTTCTGGGATTTTTCCCAAAATATTTTTCACTGTTGCCTTTCCAGTATTCAATGATCTGATCATCCTTCATATTTTTCCCTATGCAGGCCTCATCGTGCCACTTTGCTCTATGAGTTGTTGCAATATAGGTCAAAATTTCCACTTTTGTATACAATCCAGGATGTTTTTTTTCTTTTCTCAATTTTTCAATGACAGGCCACAACATCCTCCAGGTGCTTACAATTCTGCTTGAATAAAAATCGCTAACAAAATTTACCGGCACAACGCCATGCTTCACAAGCAAACCAAGTTTGTCAATGCTTCTAATCAACAGTATTATTCTTTTTTGTGTGATCTTGTTCTTATCTTTATCATCAACAATAGGCAAGCTTTCATAGTTCTTTATGGTTGATGGTTCATCAAGCTCTTTAAATGAATTGATCAATTCAATAGAATTGTCTTCATTCCAGGCGTTTTCCATCATATCAATTATTTTGGTGTAAGACTCCAGCCTCATGTTTTTTTCTTGATTCGCATTGTTTTCATTTGATTTATCTATTGATTTTCGAATAAAAATCAGCGATATGACTGTTACAAAAAAGGTCAGGAGGGCTATTGCCACTCCATAAAATGTTAGTATTGACATAATTGTATCATTTGCTTGCATTGGATTCTACCTCTTTCCAGATTCAAATATCTTCAATGTAAGAAATTGCATAAAGGCACATACAATAAGAACAAGGAAAAAATGAAAAGGACAAAGTAAGTAATATAGAAAAAAAATGAACGACCTGGATTGTTTCCATTGATTTTATCAAAACACCAGAAAGACAAAACCATCCCCCCAATAATCAGCAACGCACCCAACAAACATAAAAAACTTTCAATATATATACCTGTGGTGTACATGGAGCACCTCCCGTCTTCTAAAAGCTAGAGGGTATTATATCCCAGTGTCAACAGTCAGATAAAGCTCCTTGTCGCCGGCCGGATTGTCACGGTAGACGTTTATGACCCAGCCGTAAGAGGCACCCTCAACCACAAAGGCAAGAAAATATTTTTTGGGTCCGAATGTGACAATTGTCGGCTCCAGGCGTTTCAAACCGGTTATCATTTCAATCTGCCTGTTTATACTCTCATCATTGCACAATGGATTGTCCCACCCGACAACAGCAATTGATTCCATTGGTGGGAGGGTTTTTTGTGCTATCTCGCCAACTTTTTTTGCTTCAAGGGTCACTATAAGAAATCTGCCCTTTGGGGAATAAATCTCCGGAAAAGGACTTTGCTTGTCCGGATTGACAAGGCTATAGTAATCCTTTGCAGAGACGATCTTTGCCTGGAGGCCCGGCAGCAGCTGAAAATCTGTCTGCGGGCCGACATAAACAAAATCTGCCGACCTGGGAGTGTTTATCCTCTCGACATCGGGAGCAATAGAAGGAAGACCTTTTGCCCCACAACCCGCAAGAACAACAAGTCCCCCAAGAACCAACAATAAAAATTTTTTCATTCTTTCAGGTCAACAACTGCGAGGCGCTGCTCCGGATCAGAAGCTGTCGAGATGATTTCGAGCGTGACGCCCTTCATGTTCTGCTGGCAATCCATCAGAAGGAAGAATTTTACAGGCTTTGTGACATCATCCTTGATTTTGGTCAGAGACTTTATGCCAAGGTTCTTTTCAGTGGCCTGGATGGCCATTTCATTTTTGGTTTCATAATACCTGTTGCCATCAACATCGACGATCTCATATCTGGTAAACTTTGGCTGGAAAGTTGGCGTTTCACTTGGCTTGATTTCCATTTCCAGGAGGTAGAAAAATCCCTGCTCTGGCCACAATGGAGAATCGGTCGTTCCATCTTTTTTGATTGCCCTGATGTCAACCGATTTTGTCAGCTTTGTGACATTGAAGGTGCAGCCCCTGACCTGAAACTCTTTTCCCATTACTTCGTATACTGAGCCACCATCATTTTGGCCCTGTTTGGATTGGCCACCACATGAAACTGCGGTAAGGGCAACTGTCAGACAAACAAGCACCATCAAGATTTTCTTTTCCATAGTTCCTCCAAATTGTAATAAAGCCTCTCTTCCTTGCCGAACAGGTGGACTATTACGTCTCCGAGATCGACAAGTATCCATTTTGAGGAAGGCCCACCTTCCAGGTTTCTGGGCACCTTTTGTTGTTTGCCAAATTGTTCCAACCTGTCAACGATGGCCTGGCTCTGGAGCGGGGAAATGATTGTTGCGATAACAAAATAATCGCACATCGGCGTCATTCCTTTGACATCAAGCATCACGATGTTTTCTGCCTTCAGCTCATCGAGAATTTCTACGACTTTTTTTGCCAATTCAAGGGGTTCCAGCTTTGGCCTCCTTGTAGAGTTTATTTTTTTCAATATACATCAAAACCTCGTTCGGAACTAGATATCTGCAATCTAAACCTGCTTCTAGCCTTTCTCTGACGAGGGTCGAGGAAATATCAATCCTTGGAAATTCAAGCATGAATACTGTTTTGTCAGTTGCACCGCACCTCATCAAAACAGACCTGGCATCTTCAAAACTAGCACCAAATCTTGGCGCAACAATAAAATTGATAAGTCTGGCAATCTTTTCTGGTTCTCGCCAGTTTTTGAAGGTGACTATTAAATCTGAACCAGCAATAAAAAAGAACTCAGTTTCAGGGTTTTCTGACTTCAAAGCTGACAGGGTCTCCACTGTATAAACAGTCTCTGGGCCAATCTCCCTGTCGCTGACCTTAAAAAATGGATTGTCTTCACAGGCAATGCGGGCCATATTTAATCTATGGGAACCATCTATCTGTGGCCTGTTTTTGTTTGGAGAAAAAGTGGAACCCGGGATGACAACAATCTCGTCAAGCTGGTATTGCTCCCTGGCAAAAACGCCAAGCAAGAGGTGCGCGTTGTGGGGTGGATTGAAGGTTCCACCCAATATTCCAACCCTACTCAAAAGTGAAGCGCTTTCCGGCGATGGTCACCTTGTCGCCTTCCTTTATGCCCATTTGTTTCAATTTTTTCTCGATGCCAAAACGGTTCATTTGTTTATAAACAAATGCCAGACCATCAAGGCTTTCAAGGTCGGTTTTTGCGACAATTCTCTCCAGATATGAATTTTTGACCAGGAATTCCCCACCATCGCTGCGCTCTATTTTTGTATCGGTCTGGGCTTTCGAAACAATGATCACATCTTCCGATTTTTTTGCCTGTGGCAGAGGAACGTCTTTGACTTTCTGCCAGAGTGTATCAATCAGATTTTCTGTGCCGATCTTTTCTTTTGCGGAAATCCTCAGGTAAGGAATGTTTCTCTTTGAAACAAAATCTTTAAGGGGATCAGGTTTACCATCCACAAGATCGATCTTGTTTCCAACAACAAAAGCTGGTTTTAAAAAAGTCTCTTCTGAATAAAGCTTGACTTCTCTCCAGAGCATTTCCAGTGTTGCACATGGATCATCCGAAGCCAGGTCGATAAGATAAAGCAAAACTCTGCACCTTTCAACATGGCGCAAAAATTCAAAACCAAGCCCCTTGCCCTGCGATGCACCCTCAATGAGACCCGGAATATCGGCGACAGTAAATCTGTTCCAGTCTTTGGTTGTTATGACCCCAAGTGATGGTTCGAGGGTGGTGAAAGGGTAATCGCCAACTTTTGGCGAAGCTCTTGAAATTACACCAAGCAATGTTGATTTGCCTGCATTGGGCATCCCGACAAGCCCGACATCGGCAAGTATTTTGAGTTCGATGATCAGTCTGGCTTTTTCGCCCTTCTCACCAGCCGTTGCGATGTGCGGGGCCTGTCTTCTTGCGTTGGCAAAATTGGCATTCCCAAGGCCACCTCTTCCGCCTTTTACAACAAGAAGCTCCTGTTTGTCTTCCAAAAGTTCAGCTATGAGGTTGTCCTTGTCTTCCAGATAAACCGAAACACCAACCGGAACTTTGATGTAAACATCATCACCGTCAGCACCGGTACAATTTTGCGAAGAACCGTTTACACCATCTCCAGCTTTCCAGTTGACATGGTCAACAAGATAGGAGAGGTCCCTGAGGTTGGAGTCTGCGACAAGATATACGTCACCCCCATGACCACCCTTCCCTCCGGAAGGGCCGCCCCTGGGGATGAATTTCTCTCTCCTGAAGGTAACGACACCATCGCCACCTTTTCCAGCAGCGACCCTGATCGTCACTTCATCTACAAACATCAGTTGGCTTTTGGAAGAACCACCACGCGCTTGCCGGTTTTACCGACCCTCTGGAACTTGACTACTCCTTGTGTGATTGCAAAGATTGTGTAGTCCCTTCCAATGTCGGTGCCTTCACCTGGGTGAAAATGGGTCCCGCACTGCCTGATGATTACTCCACCAGGAAGGACTTCCTGCCCGTCGGCGACTTTTACGCCCCTGTACTTCGGGTTGGAATCCCTTCCGTTATGACCGGATCCGCCTGCTTTTTTATGTGCCATGATATCCTCCTATACAAAAACTTTTTCAACAAAGGGCGAAGTTACAAGCGACAAAAGAGCACCGTAACCAGGCCTGAACCTGAGCATGTCTCCAACACTCAGACCTGTTGCATCTTCAACATCACATACGACATGGTCCGAAGAACCGCCAAGAACAACAACTCCTTCATCAAGCGGCATGAGGAGCTCCGGGATGCAATCTCCCCTTCCAATATTGATGATGGCACGTCTCCTCGTTCCCCTGTCCTCAAAAATAGGGTGTGAGCCGTATGCATTCTGCGAGACAATCCCGGTGGGAACAGATTTTTTCTTTTTCAATTCGATTATCTCACATGAAAGTTCTACAGTATCAACATAAAAACCGGGTAGTGGTGTCCTGTCAAGGACATTCATGCCTAAAACAATCCCTTCGCCAACCCTGAAATCGTTTATGGCCCTGGGGAGCTTGCCAGCCATCAGCATTGGGATAAAATTTGTTGCTGCAGGGGCAAGATATTTTATTTCCACCTTGTATTCAGATGATATTTTTGAAACAAGTTCTATAAATCTTGAAACCGTATTCTGGTCAGGAACGACCCCGGCAAAACACGTCAATACTGCCCCGAGCCCTTCAAACTCGATGCCTGGTGTCCTTAAAACCTCAAAAACATAAGGGTAAAGCTCATCTTCTGTAACACCTTCACGCAAATCGCCAAGCTCAACCATCAATATGATCTTCTGGGTCCTGCCCATCGATGAAGCAATTTCGCCAAGGATTTTTATCGTTTCAAGATCACTCTGGAGGCTGACGCAATCAATCTGGACAAGCTCTTTAAGCCTGCTTCTTGATGGTGGACGAATGAGGAGCAGTGGAGTTTTGGGGAAAGCCTGCCTCAACTTTTTGAGGCTCTCGATCCTGGAATCTGCAAGACCATCACACCCACCCTGGAGCATTGACTTGGCAACAGCAACATCACCCAAAACGACTTTGGTAACACCCCAAAGCCTGGCCCCGTGCTCATGAACAAGGGCTGCCATCTTTTTGGCATTCTGCTCAATCTTTTTAGTGTTTATAGTTAAAAATGGAGTGTTTGGCATATTCCGAATTCTCAATGATACAATATAGTGCAACCCAGTCAATAAAGTCCCACCCGTAGCTGATTTATCCTTGACAATCAGAAATACCTTGGACTAATATATTTGGGTTGTCTAGTCATATTTGCCCGACTTGTCGAAGCTTTGCTGGCAAGCGGGAAAATATCTGGATTGATAAAAGGGTCGTTAACCCCCGAGGGCCAAAGGCCAAATACGCTAATGAGGTGAGTAATGAGAAGTAACGACTATGTAAAGCTAGTTTTGATTTTGTTGATTGTGGCTTTCTCGGCGTTGATCGCATTTTTCCCGACAGCCTTCACAAAAGAAGCTACGATCGTTGACAGCAAGGGAAACCCAAAGACAGTAACAGGTCCGGCCTTCCCTTACAGGCTTGGTCTTGACCTCAAGGGTGGGATCCATGTCGTGCTTGATGCCGTTGACACTCCGGAGCAGCCGGTAACCGACGAAAAAATAGAGCGCGCAATTGCAGTACTCGAAAGCCGTGTCAACAAGCTGGGTGTTTCAGAAACCACGATACAGCGCCAAGGCAATCTTAACCGAATCGCCATAGACCTTCCTGGTTACCAGGACAAAGACGAGGCAATGGCCATCCTTGGCAAAACCGCCCTCCTCCAGTTCAAGGACGCTGACGGGAAACTCATAATGACTGGTGAAAAGGTCAAAGACGCACAGGCAGTTTACGGACAGGCAGGCAACGGACTGGGCCAGGAATGGCACATTGTAATGACCATGACCGCAGAAGGAAGGGATGCTTTCAAGCAAGCCACAAAGGCAGCCATCGCACAAACCGATGAAACAAAACGCATCATTGCGATCTACCTTGATGATGAACTACTCATGAAGCCTTCCGTAAAAGACAAGATTGATTCAGAAACAGTTTCAATCACCTCTGGGGCCGCAGACCCAACAGAAAAACAGGCCTGGTCACAGCAATACGCACTTCTCATAGCTGGTGGCGCACTCCCAATAAAGCTTAGCACTGATCCGGCCGAGCTTCGTGTTGTCGGTGCTTCACTTGGCCAGGACACGGTAAGCAATGTCTTTATAGCAGCAATAATAGCAATGGTTCTTGTTGGACTCTATATGCTTCTCTATTACAAGGGAATGGGCCTGGTTTCAATACTTGCTCTTGCAATATATGCAGCAATATACCTTGCTGTTCTTTTGCTTGTAGGCCAGGTTTTCTCTCTCCCGGCAATTGGAGGGGCAATCATCTCAATTGGCATGGCCGTTGATTCAAACGTTATTATTTTCGAGCGCATCAGGGATGAAATAAATGAAGGTAAAGTCCCAACATCTTCAGTTTCACAAGGGTTCGGCAAGGCCCTCAGGACAGTCCTCGATTCCAACATTACAACCCTTATTGGCTCTGGCGTTCTTTACTGGCTCGGAACTGGCCCGGTCAAGGGTTTTGCAGTAACACTTGCACTCGGAATTTTCACCTCATTCTTCACGGCAGTGTTCGTGACAAGGTTCATCATGGACATGATAATAAGGTTCTGGAAACCAGAGCCTGGCTCGCCAATGTTTAGGTTCTTCTATGGCAATGGAGGTGCTGCATGAAATTTCTCAATCCAATACACTGGGACATCATCGGAAAACTCAAATGGCTTGTTATAACCTTTATAGCAGTCATCGCTTTCGGGATACTGACAATCGGATTCAGATGGCTCACAACCGGCTCCAATGCAGATGTTGCCTATTTTATGTTTGAAAAAGCAATTCCTGGCCAAGTAACCGAGATAGCAAAAAAAGTCTACCAGTTCGAAGAAGTCCAGAAACTCTCCAACTTCTCAATTGAAGTCCCGGCACCAGACGCCAACTACAAAGAGCAAATAAGGTTGAATATCAGGGCAGACAAACTCACCAATGATGAAGTAAAAAAGATCGGTGAAAAGCTTTCTTCAGAATATGGAAAGCTTGCAAAAGACCCGGCCATTGAAACCGTTTCCATGCCCGGACAACCATTCAACTGGGGCCTTGATTTCACTGGTGGAACAATCGTTGAAATGAGCTTCAAGAACCCATTTATTGACGACACCGGCAAGGCACTTCCAGATGAAGAAGTAATTGGCAAAGTCAGAACGGCTTTTGCAAAAAATGGTGTCTCGCTCACGGTTGTCCAGGTTGAACGTCTGGCCTCGGAAGCTGAACAGGGCAAGGACATTGCCAATGCAATTCTCGTTCGCACACAAGAATCGTCCACTGACAAACTAAACTCAGTAATAGCAGAACTCACCTCAACATTTGGCGAAGAAGACATAGCAAAGAGAAAGATTGACACAATAGGGCCGGTCGTTGGACAGGAACTCAAGAGGTCCGCCATTATAGCACTGGTTATTGCCCTTTCTGTGGTATTTATATACATTGCATTCAGGTTCCAGGCCAGAATGGGTGTTGCAGCAATTGTTTGTCTAATCCACGACCTTTTGTTTGTTCTTGGCGTCCTAGCCCTGTCGTGGGTAGAAGTAAATTCAGCGGCGGTGGCAGCCTTGCTCGCGATGATAACCTATGACGTTCAAGACACCGTCGTCATAATGGACCGTGTCAGAGAAAACACAAAGCTCTACCTTGGCAAGATGCCTTACGACAAGCTCATCAATATGTCTGTAACCCAGACCTACATGAGGTCCTTCAACACGCAGTTTGTCACCTTCATGTGTGTCTTGGTCCTGCTTTTCTTTGGTGGAAAATCGATCATGGACTTCACCCTCATATTCCTGTTTGGACAAATCGTTGGAACATACAGCTCAATCTATATTGCCGCCCCACTGCTTGTTGTCTGGAAGAACTTTGAGAACAGAGTAAGCACCAATCAGCCTGGTAAAACCTATCAACTGTCAACACCAGAAGGAATCAAGGTAGCGGTAAAAGATTCACAGCCCCAAGCACAAAACAAACAAGCAATAAAGGACTACAGTGGTAAACCACCGGCCAAGAAAGGCCCGCCAAAGAAGAAATCCAACAAGAGGCGCTAAGGTTTGAAAATTATTCAGGGAGGCCTGAGTGAAAAAGCTAATTCTTGTTGCCCAGGAAACATCTGATGCGAGAAAGGGCGTGTTAAACGCCCTTTCTCCATTATATACGGAAGGTTATTCGATCCTTACATGTATGAGCGGTGAAGAGCTCATCAAAAAAATGTACCTGGGACAAGCATGTCTGGTTGTAGTTGACCTGACAATGCCCGAATTGAACGGGTTTGAACTCATCAACAGACTTGCCTCTGACCCTTCGACATCGAGTGTTCCAATAATGGTCCTTACCCCGCCAACACTGGGGATTTTCAAATACATCACAAGGTGCATGGGCGTTACTTATTTTTTCAACAGGCCGACATCACCAGTCAAAATCCTCGAAATGGCAAGGGAATGTATGGGGAGGAAAGAATGAATTTCATTTTTGAAAGGTTACCAAAGGGAGCAAAACCAAAACCACTGGCCCAAGAATTCACATCTTCCCCAAAAGACGCCATTTATACTATGAGAACGTCCATGTTCTCGGGCTACCTTGAAGGCAACTTCGGAAATTCAAAACTGGGCATCTACTTTTACAAGGGAAGGCCCATATTTACCATATACCAGTCAAAAGACTGGTTCGAATTTGGACAGAAAGCCGTAGATTTTGCCACAAAGGACCAGGGACCATCCAGAAACTGCTACTCTACAAGTGACATTGATCCGGACATCCTGAAATGCTTTTGCTCGCTGCTTTCCCCATATCCAATATTCAGGAATTTCTACCCCCAAATGCTTGTTATTGATGAACTTTTTTCAAGAATGGTGCAGGAGAAATTTACTGGCTGCATATACATTTCTACATTAACCGACCAAATTCTGCTTTTTGTCCATGACGGCATGATCCTTGAATGGGAAGAGGGCAGGATAATCAGCCGCTATCCGATCGACGAATCTCCAGTTACAAAAGACATGGCAAAAGCAGTTGCCTTGATGAGTGATGAAAGGGCCGGAATCGACATCTACGAAATGCCTGAGAACCTCTATTCAGACCTGACTTCTTTTGAATATGGCGTAACATTCAAGACAACCAAAAGCCTGCTGATACTCAAAGATGCCTTGAGCAAAATCGCAGGTGACGAATTAAAAGGTAAGAGTGTCGATTTTGACAGAGCACTCGATGAGAATTCGACCGACATAAATGATATCGAAGAATTTGTCACCAACCTGGAAAAACACTTAACAGTCGATATTTCGAGGAAAATACTTCAGGGGATGACTGAAAAGTTGATGGTTGAGATAGCAGAATTCAAAAAATCCTGATTCTGTGGCAAGTATATTTTTTATCAAGTTCCAAAGCCGCTCCCAAAAGGGCGGCTTTTTGTTTGAAAAGGGCAAAAACCGAACTGCCTGAACCACTCATGCTGGCAATATCTGCACCATGATCCAGAAGTGCATTTATTGTCTCGCCAATTTTGGGGCAGACCAGATTGGCCGCCTCAAAAAGGTCATTTTGTGGTGATTTCAACCGATCTGACATACTGCCCGGTCTTGTTGAAACAGGTTTCTGGTCCCAATTTGCATACACCTGTGGTGTGGGAACATGACAATCGGGACAAACAAGCAGTATCTCTTCTTCAAAACCTTTCATTGATTCAACAATTTCACCCCTGCCGGTCATCCTTCTCCATCCCTCAAACAGAAACGATGGCACATCGGAACCAACCTTGGCGGCAATTTCAAGCAAAAGAGTGTCACTCAGGCCAATAAAAGAACCAAGACAGGAAATTACTGCAGCTGCGTCTGACGAGCCACCACCAAGCCCTGCACCATGGGGTATGTTCTTCTTTATTTTTATTTCAACGGAAAGGTTACCATTAAAGGACTCCAGCAAGAGGGATGCAGCTTTGTATGCCAGGTTGTCTTTTCCTGGTGACACTTCACAATCCACATTGATTCCTCTGCCAATACCTATTGAAATATCTATTTCATCATAAAGATCTACCCTGGCAACAAGGGAGTCGATTTCATGGTAGCCGTCAGGCCTTCTGGCCAGAACATGGAGGTCCCAGTTTATTTTTGCGTATGCCCTAGTGTGGAATGAAACCGGCAAGTCTCTTGAATTGATCAACATTGAGCGTCTCACCTCTCACATTGGGTTCCAGCCCGATGAACGACATTGCGCTTTTCACGTCACCTGCGTCAAATCCCGCTTCAGAAAGTGAATTCACCATCATTTTTCTCCTAAGCATGAAAGCGCCTTCGACCACCCTTATAAAATGGTCTTCGGTTTGTTTTGGCAACCTTGGCGTTTTGGGCTGGCTGAATGAAACAAACGCAGAACCGACATTGGGCCTTGGAAAAAATGATGATGGGTGTACTTCAAAAAGTTTTTTGAACGAAAAGGCATACTGGGTGTACACCGAGAAAGCCGTATACGAAGGATCTCCTGGCGATGCCAGCAGGTGCCTTACAACATCCTCCGGCAACATGAAGAAGGCCGGAACATCCGGTGTCTGGTTTGCCCATCTCCGGAGTATCGCTGAAGAGCAATAATAGGGAAGGTTCCCAACAACAATCGTGGGCTTGAATGATGACAAATCCATGTCCAGCACATCGCCAAAAACCAGTTTTATGTTTGAAGCAAGCCCCGTTGTTTTGAGAAGGAGCGGGCGAAGATCGGTGTCTATTTCAATTGCAGCCACCTGGTGGGCATTCATGGCCAAGACTGACGTAAGATAACCAGATCCTGCACCAATCTCCACCACCCAATCAGAGTGTTTTATGTTGCAGGCATCTATTATCCTGTCTATTGCAACTGGATCATGGAGAAAATTCTGGCCAAAGCTTTTTTTAAGCCTTATCTCAAATCTTTGAAGGTCATCTTTGAGATCTTTTAGGCCATTCAAGGACATACATGTTCACCTTTCTTCTGCCCCATCTCATAGCCTCTTCAGGCTTATAGAAGAAGACGTCAATTATATTGTTTTTTATTGCACCACCGCAATCGCCGGCAATGGCATACCCATAACCTTCCACATACACCTTCGTATAATAGGGTATGACTGTTGGATCAACCGCAATAATTCCATAACCTGATCTCATTCCGGTTGCTGTTGTCCATGGATCGGCATCGCATTCTGCCACAGTTGGAGAATAGGCAGTAGCTTCTACAAGAATCTTCTCTATTGCCCCACCAGGCATCTCGGCCTCTCCTATTGCCATTTCTTCATGGATTGGCCTGTGGGAGGTCCTTGTTGAAACAAAAGTCGAAGTAACCAGTTTCCCATCTTCGTAAATCTCCCTGTAAAGGTCCTCCCTCTCTCCGCCTGATCCAGGTTTCCACACCACAACCTTGCCCTGGTGGACCTGGTTGCTTGGAACATAATCAACCTCGTAAGGGATCCTTTCTTTCCTTCTTACAAGCTTGTGTTCAACCCTTACAACCCTCGTAAGCATCGTGCCCGGCCTGTAAGGGTCTTCAGAAACCTGGACCCTGTCCAGCGGGCCAAGCTTTACGCCAATCTTTGAAACAGCATTCCGCAAGTTTTTGCGCGTGCAGAGTATCTGCTTGCGCATGCCATCAAACTGGATGATGACCGGGTTTGCTTTTTCAAACTCTATTTTTTCGCCAGATCTGAATGTGGTATCCATGTTTGAAACAACAAACCCCGCTGGTTTTATTACGACCCTGTCCGAGGGGTCAATCTTAACCCCCATCTCTTGTAAGGCGCCACTTATAGTTTTTTGAAAAGTGACTCCCACATGGAGTTCTTGGCCGATATAAACCGCCACTGCTTTTGAGCTTGCAAATCCCAGAATGACAAAAACAAAGCCCAGTACGGCAATAATCCAATAAGCTGTTTTGGTGTCTTCACAATTCATACATTTTATGTAGTATATACTTGTGAACGTAATTCTGTCAAAGGAAACAATGATAAGAAAGGCCAGGGAAACCCTGGCCAATCATTTTCGGGGCATAAAGCTCCACGATGATGCAATGATGGTTGGCGGAACCATCAGGGACATCCTCCTTGGAAGGACGCCAAAAGACATCGACATTGCAACCCCGAAAACTGCCGAACTTGTCCAGGGTTTTGTCGACAAGGGATTTACTCATGTCCTGCTGGATGAACAGCGCGACATCCACAGGATGGTTGGGAATGGCGTGCACATTGACATCACCCCACTTCACCATGACCATATCCATGACTTGATTGGGAGAGATTTCACCATCAACGCTATTGGGCTTGTGATAAGCACAGAGGAAGTCCTGGACCCGCAAGGTGGAATGAAAGACCTCTCCAAGGGTCTTGTAAGGGCGCTTTCGGAAGACAGGTTCCTTGAAGATCCACTCAGGCTCATAAGGGCATTCAGGATAGCCGCAGACCTCTCCTTCTCCATAGATCCTGTCACAAAACGCTTCATCACAAAACACGCCCACCTGATAAACAGGCCAAGCAAGGAAAGAATAAGGGACGAGGTTTGCTGGACAATCGAGGCCCCAAGGTCATACCCGGTCATAGAAGAGCTTACAAGGACAGGCATCTTAGGAAGAATACTGCCAGAATTTGCTTCCGTGTCACAGGTGATAGCCCACAAACCACATGCGCTTGGCCTGACCGAGCACCTTCTCTGGACATACAAGTACCTTGAAGATATCCTGGAAGATCTCGACTCAATGCTTGGCGATTATGCCGACAATGCAAAAGAATTGCTGTCAACAGTGATGGCCTCCGACAGAAAAATGTTCATTTGCACAAAATTGGCAGGGCTCCTTCATGACATAGGAAAACCACAAACAATAACCTACGAGGAAGAAGTACATTTCCTTGAACATGACAGGGTCGGTTCTGAAATGGTCTCGAAAAGGATGGAGGAATTAAAATTCTCGTCTGCAGAAACCAAAACAGTTTCCGGGATTGTCCTGAACCATATGAGGCCACACAATCTCCAGAGGCTTGACAGTGTGAGCCCCAAGGCTGTTTTCAAATATTTCAGGGACCTCGAGCAGATAGCCATACCAACCCTTCTGGTTGCTGTTGCAGATGCCTATGCAACCCAGATGGTGCCATATGGGTCTCTGGAAGCATATCATGAGTTCGTCAAGTCAATGGTTGCCGAAAACCAACAAATGGGCAAACCAAAACCGCTCCTCACCGGAGATGAAATAATGAAGCTCCTTGGAATTGGTCCTGGGCCAGAAATCGGCCTTGCCGTTAGTTACCTTGTCGAGGCACAGGCACTCGGACAGATAACAACAAAAACACAGGCCAAGGAGCTAATAAAATCGAAAGGCTACCTAAATGAAGGAAACGCTTGAAAAATTCGTCCGGATAAGCTCTTCATCATGCCACGAGGAGAAAGTGGCAGAGCTTTTCCGGCAGGTGATATCTGAAACAGGCTATGAGACCAGAACTGACAGGATAGGAAATGTTTATGCAGAAATCTCCTGCGGTGTTGATGGGGCAAAAAAAATCATGATCACCGCCCACAGCGACGAGCCTGCGCTGGCAGTCCAGGGATTTACAGAAGATGGCTTTGTAAGAATATGGGACTGGTCGGGGGTTGACCACAAGGTATTGCCAGGACAGGAAGTTGTAATACACGGCACTTGCGAAATTCCAGCCATAATAGGAATCCTGCCTCCGCACCTGACAAAACCTGGTGACAAAAAAGCTGTTCCAATAACAAAACTCTACGCCGACACCGGCATGCCGGCAGACTGGGTGGCCGGCAAGGTAAAAATCGGCGACCAGGTGACATTCAAAAAACGCTTTTCCGAGCTAAAGAATGGCCGCGTTGCAGGTTGTGCACTGGATAACAGGCTAAGCGTAACAATGCTGCTTGAGCTGGCAAAAAAATTGAAAAGGGTAAAACTTAACATTGATGTTGTCCTGGTGTGCACCACACAGGAAGAAATCGGTGGATACGGAGGATTTTCCGCTGCAATGGATGTAAAACCCGATCTTGCAATAGCTGTTGACACCACAACCGCAGAACAGCATGGGGAATCCGGCAAATCATACCTGCCATTTGACAAGGTTTGTCTTGATAACGGACCGATAATCAACCCAAAAATCAGGTCAGCATTTATGAGTGCTGCCGAGAAGTTGAACATAAAAACGTCAGAATACATCTTTTCATCAACCAGCATGACAGAGGCCGATTCGGCATGGGAAGCAGAATTAGGAAGGCCAATATCTGTTGTCTCGATACCGGTCAGATACCTTCACCAGCCAGTGGAGACTGTTGACCTTTCGGTGGCAGAAAGCGGCGTCGACTTGATATGCGAATTCCTGATGGAACTGCCAGCAAGCCTGGAAGGGGTGATCTAATGGAACTCCTGAAAAAACTTTGCAATGCTTCCGGTGCACCTGGCGACGAGAGCGAGATAAGGCAGATATTGACTGACTTCTATTCACAGATGGGCATCACGCCAACAACGGACCACGTTGGCAACATTTTCTTCGTTAAAGAAGGGAAACCAGGCAAACCGATAATCATGCTTGATGCACACATGGATGAGGTAGCCCTTCAAGTCACAGGCCACACTTCTGAAGGTGAGCTGAAAGTTGCACAGCTCGGTGGGATTGATGACAGGGTGCTGGCATCCAAGCATGTTCTTGTTGGAAAAGAAAAAATAAGAGGCGTTATAGGGTTAAAACCAATTCACAACCAGAAACATGAAGAATGGGACGTTGTAACACCAACAAACGCTCTCGTTGTTGATATGGGTTGCAAGGACAAGGCAGGGGCTGAGAAAACAGCTCCACTTGGAACCACAATAGTTTTTGACACTGAATTTGAAGACTGGGGCGAGGTCGTAAAAGCAAAATCTTTTGATGACAGGGCCGGGTGCTGGGCCGTATGCAAGACAATGGAAATGGAAACAGAATGCACGCTTGTCGGATCATTCACTTTTGGTGAGGAGATAGGCATGAAAGGCGCTGTCTTTGCAGTCAGAAGGTTCATGCCCGATCTGGTTGTTTCCCTCGAGGGGACATCAGCAGGTGACATGCCAGAGGTTCCAGAACACCAGAATTGCGCAAGGTTCAGATATGGCCCGGTAATAACATTTGAAGATCGCAGTGTGATAATCCCAAGGAATTATCGCCTCCTGCTGGAAGACGCTGCCCAGAAAAACGACATCCAGTACCAATACAAGGGGACAGTTACTGGCGGAACAAACGCAGGAAGGATGCAGTTTGAAAACGGCGGCACCCCATGCGTGGTCATCGCTGCACCCTGCAGGTACATCCATTCGCCAGTTTCGCTGGCCGCAAAATCAGACCTTGAGGCAATGGCCAAACTTTCAAAGGCGTTCATACAAAGAGTTGACAAGGAAGGACTTCCGCAATGAAAGATATAATCCAGAAGCTTGTTTCAATCCCATCTCCATCAGGTTTTGAGGAAAAACTCAGGGAGCAGGTCACAAAACTCCTTGAGGGTAAAATAGGGGAAGTTGATTTCATGGGCAACCTCGTGGTCAAGCACCCCGGGAAGGGCCCAAAAATTCTCGTTGAAGCCCAGATGGACGAAGACTCCATAATTGCAAACCACATTGATAAAAATGGTTTTATCAGATTCTATCCATCAACTGCAATGAAGGAAGCAGACATCCTGAACCGCCAGGTCATTTTTCCAAGCGGGGGCTGTGGCTACATCGGAGCTGAGGAAGTAGCAGAAGGCACCGTGCTTGGTTTTGACAAAATGTTCGTAGATGTTGGAGCACACGATAAAAAAACTGCAATGAAAATGGTCCAGATTGGAGACCATGCATCCTTCCACACGGAATCCAGACTTGAAGGTGGAAGAGTCATTGGAGCTTCAAACTGCAAGGTTCCAGTTGCAGTATTGACATGGCTTGCAAACGAATATGATGGCGATGCCAATCTTGTATATGCCTTCACTGCACAGGGGAGACTCGGCGGAAGGGGCGCTGCAGCCATCATAACAAGAGAAAACCCAGACATCATTGTCACAATAGATTCAACACCAGCTACAGACACACCAAACTGCCCTGACAAGACAAGAATTGATCTGGATGCCGGTCCTGTCCTTGTTGTAAAAGGCAACATTGTTCCAAGAGATATGAACGCCGTCTCTATTTTCGAGGAAGTGGCAGAAGCTTCCGGAATCCAGACCCAAAGGACCGTGAAAGATGCCTATGACATGCATGACATGCGCATCGCACGACTTGTTGCTTCGGTACCGATCATCACAGTCGGCATACCAACCAGAAAGTTTGGGATGTTTGGTTCAGTTTCTTCAGTTCCTGATGCACAGGCCGCAGGAAAACTGCTCTCCAAAGCTTTGCGCAAAAAACTCGTCAAGTAGGTTGAAATTTTCCAGCCCACAACTAGACTCGCTTCGGAGGAAAAATGAAAAGAACACCGCTTTATGAAAAACATGTAGCACTAGGGGCACAGATTGTCCCGTTCGCAGGTTATGAGATGCCAATCCAGTACACGTCAATTCTTGACGAACACAAAACTGTAAGGGAAAATGCGGGCCTGTTTGATGTATCGCACATGGGCGAGATTGAGATCAAGGGACCCGAAGCTGTTGCACTGACTGACCAGATCATGTCAAACAACGTCGCCGACATGAAACCTGGCACGGCAGAGTACACTGTAATGTGCAAGGAAGATGGCGGAATAATTGATGATCTGTTTATTCACTATGTCAGCAAAGACCACATCTTCCTGGTGGTCAACGCATCCAACGCCGACAAGGATTTTGCCTGGATAAAGTCCCACGAACGCCCGGGAGCACAGGTGACAAACCTTTCCGACCAGTATGCCGAAATCGCCCTCCAGGGCCCAAAGGCAGAAGACATCATCAGAAAAGTTGCTGAATTCCCGGTATGGGACCTCCCGTACTTCCACTTTGGATATGGAAAAGTGGCAGGCAGGGAAGTCATGGTGGCAAGAACTGGCTATACTGGCGAAGATGGATTTGAGATCTATACAAGCAACCAGGACGCTCCATATATCTGGGACGAACTCCTGAGGGTTGGCAAAGAATTTGGAATCAAACCAATAGGCCTTGGGGCAAGAGACACCCTAAGGTTCGAAGTTTGTTACTGGCTCTATGGCAACGAGCTTGATGAGACAATCAATCCTCTCGAGGCTGGCCAGAAATTTGTTGTAAAATTTGAAAAGGACTTCATTGGAAAAGAAGCTCTTCTGAAGGCTGAAGCTGATGGAATCAAGAGAAAACTCGTCTGCCTGAAAATGCTTGAAGAGGGCGGGATTCCAAGGAGCCACTTCAAGGTGTTTGATGGAAGCACAGAGATCGGCTTTGTAACATCAGGCGGAATGCTCCCAACTGCAGGTTATGTGGGTGCAATGGCCTATGTTCCAACATCATACAAGGTCGGGACGAAGGTAAGCGTTGAAATAAGGGGAAGAAAACTGGCGGCCGAAATCATCAAAAAACCATTCTACAAGGGAACTTCCGGCAAAAAGAGGGAGTAAAAACCCAAAAGCAGTACAAAATAAAACAAACGGAGGAAAGTGATGCGCGACATCGCCCAGCTTGAGAAGGTTGGAAGACAGATAAGAAGGGACATCATCCAGATGACTGCACTGGCAGGGTCCGGCCATCCAGGCGGATCTCTCTCCGCCACTGACTTGATGGCAACACTTTACTTCGAGATAGCAAACGTGGACCCATCCGACCCCATGAAAGAAGACAGGGACAGGATTATATACTCCAAGGCTCACGTGACCCCGCTCATTTACTCGGTACTTGCAAGGAGGGGATTCTTTGATCCCGAACTCCTCAAGACCTTCAGAAAACTTGGATCACCCCTTCAGGGCCATCCTCATATTCACTGCGTGCCTGGGATAGAAATGTCTGGTGGCTCACTTGGCCAGGGCATATCCATAGCCCTCGGTACAGCAATCGCCGGAAAAATGAACAAAGCACCATGGAGGGTCTACTGCCTGATGGGTGATGGCGAACTACAGGAAGGCCAGGTTTGGGAAGCATTCATGGCCGCGGCCCACTACAAGGCTGATAACCTTACTGCAATCATCGACAAGAACGGTCTGGAGATTGACGGCACAACCAAAGATGTCATGGACATTGACCCGCTCGAAAAAAAGCTGGAAGCCTTCGGGTGGCACATCATTGAGTGTGATGGCCACGATTATGGCCAGATACTCTACGCTTTTGACCAGACAAAACAGACAAAAGGAAAGCCACAGGCCATCATCGCTCACACGGTAAAGGGCAAGGGTGTTTCTTTCATGGAAAACAACGCCGAGTGGCACGGCAAGGCCCCAAACCAGGTCGAAGCCGAAAAGGCACTTCTGGAGTTAGCCGACTAATAATCAGCATTTTTCTCAAACATATAAAACCTCTGGTTAGTCCAGGGGTTTTTATGTTTTATGGGTAACATTTTTCAGGTGTTTTTCCTGGTACTCCCTGACAACATCCACTGTGGCGTAGGCATTCATTGCCGAGAAAACGAACTCGGCCTCAAAAAAGAACTTCTCTGCGTCCTCCATGTCTGATGGCTTCTTATGCTTCGAGTTGTTCCTTTCGCAATACGCCTTGCCAAGATTGAATGCCGACAAAGCCATATAAATTTTGTTTCCTTTCTGGATTGCAAGCCCCCGGGCACGACCAAACCATCTTATTGCACGTTCAAACTCCCTGAAATCTTTTTCTGCCCTGTAGAGATGAACAAATCCGGCAACAACTGCATGCTCATATTCCTGGATGTAACCACCGGAAAAACTGTTTTCATCAACAACCAAACTGGCTATAGAAGGATATTTTACAATGATCCTTTTGTAGGGGAGGATTGAAACGCCCCAATACGCACACTCAAGCATGTATTCGTCAACACCCAGGTTGCATGAAATAGTCCAGGCCTTTGCAAAATACTCCATAGCATCATCAAATCTTTTCTGCTTCGAAAGCCAGTAACAATAAACTTCGTATGGCAATATTCTACACGCTTCACATTTCTGCATCTCAGCAAGATCAATCAGGTGCTCTGTTCTGGGGCCAGATTTCTCCCAGCCATGGGCCAGCGTGACAAAGAGAGATCTGTATGCGAGCATCTCCATTTCGGTACGACTCCTGGCGGCAGTTTCCGGCATGTCCTGTACATTTGTGCATTCTATCGCATCTTCAAGCCTGCCAATTGCATACAAAGACGCTGACTTGAGCCTGGCAAGCATGGCCACATCATGAAAAACCAGCCTGTTTTTGTCTATGGCCTCAAGAATTTCAACAGCGTTGTGGTAATTACCAATGTTATATTCAAGCATGGCCTGATAGATGGAAAATTTTTCAACAGCACCGGCGTTCGTTTTGGCAATATCGCGCTCGATTTCTTTTGCCATGTCCATGGCATCATCAATTTTCATGCTGCCCAGCAAACAAGAAAAGAGAACCAATTCCCCCTCCACAATAATCCCAGGAAGGCAATCTTTTGCAATCTGGAGGGCCTCCATTGCCACGCTCACGGCCCTGACAAATTCAAAGCTCTCACTGAAAGACAAGGCCAAATATTCAAGGACCACAAATTTCTCTGAGGGCATTTCGAGGAAAACCGGCATGTTTATTTCTTCAACACCGATCCTCTGCAATCTGTCATACTCGCCAGTTTCATAAAGAAATTTCACATACAAGGCCAATGCCATTGCATACTCAGCGTACATTTTGAGCTTTTTTGCCTGGCACAGGGCATCAAAAAGCAATTCCTCTGCCTTGCAATAATCGCCCTTTTCATACAAAGCCATGGACTGGATTCTTTTGGCCCTTATGAGGTAAACATGATTTGACTCACTGATGCCAGTTTCCTGGATATAGCCAATCCATTGGGCACAAGCATCTGAACCAAGAGCAATCAATCTTTTGGCACACTCCTCGGCCCATACCACTGCTTTTCCGGTTTCACCGGCTTTTTTGTAATGAGTTGCTATCTGGCAGGCAATCTCATCGGTAATTTCATCGCAAAATTCAAGTGCTTGAGCAATAAGCTTGTGTTTCTGGCATTTTTCTGTGTATGGAATTCTTGATTTGACTGTTTCCTTTATCGACGGATAGGCGAATTCGTATGTGCTTCTATAAAATCCATTCTTTTGCTTGAGGAACGAAGCAGACACAAGCTCCAGAAGTGACAACACACACTGGCGCCTCGTCAGCCCAAGAACTTTCATGGCAACTTCCATCTCAAACTGGTCGTCAAAAAGACATGCAAATTCAAGTATTTTAATTGCCACCCCGGAGAGCGAAGAATAATGCTTTGATAAAATAGAGCCGGATGCATTTTCAAAAGAGGCAGGTTTTTTGTAAACAATCTCGCCATTTTCAAGAGCAAGGTTTTTTTGCGACACCAGAGTTCTTGTGCAGTTTATGAGGAGGTATGGGACACCATTAAATCTGTCCCATAGATCATCTACCAGACAATCTGGGGCTTTGTGCTCTCCTAATATTGATTCTAACAACATCTTTACATTGTATTTCTTCAGGTTTTTAAGGTCTATA
>JAAYUI010000017.1 GCA_012517765.1 Caldisericales bacterium
GCGTCAATATCCAATGCAAACAGCTTGGTCAGTTCTCTGAATTTGTCCTCTGAGATTCTTCCATGAAAGACATACTTGTTTTTGTATTTCACAGCTACTCTTATAGGACAGGTTGGATTGGTTAGCTAGGCTTAAGCCTTAACAAAATCCAGACATCGAATTGATATTTGGTTCATTATTGATTAATCCAGGATAATTGATGCTACTGGGAAACAGATTTATGTTTATTCATAAAAATAACATTGGGGGTGGGATATGCGTAAATTTGTTGTTCCGGCGATGGCGATCATTTTGATGTTTTCACAAGTCAATTTTGTAGTGAGCAAGGATAATGGCAATGTTTCAAGCACTCAGCCACAAATAACTAGTGTGGTGCCTCCATCGACATTGAGCCAGAGTATTTACAATCTTTCATCAATAAATAGTGGTTTTTTGGCATCTAACACATTCTATGTGTTGGATAACAAGAATTTTAGTTGGGAAAAGAGGATGATAATGGTTTCAAGGTAGGTGTTGGCCAGCAGGCAAAGCTTTTTAGCCTTGGATACAAGGGGCCATCGAAAGTCAAATTTTCAGATGACGACGATGTTTTTGTGAGGGTCGGGACATGCCAAATTGGTGATATTTCAAATTTCTGTGATGACTCGATCACTTATGAAAAGTATTTCCAGCCAGCCGGGAACGTTGATCTCTCCAAAGCAGCAAGAGAAACCAAACAAAACAAAAACGCTGGCATTATAATCAGTATTACTAACGCTTCAGGAAGAGAAGCCATCATCAAACCAGGATCAGCCAAAAATGAATTTGTAAAAGTGCATACTATGACCATAAATCCTATGGAACCGATGGCTGTAAACCCGGTTGGAACAAACATTCCGACAGTGGCCGATTTTGCATCGCTTGTGAACGATAACGGCCAAGTAACAAAGTACGTCTTTCCAAATTCAAGATTTGATGTAACAAATTATATTGTCCAGGAACCACCGCAGAGTATTGTTTCCAACACGTATATAAACTATGAGTTTGGCAATTTGCAGAATGTTTACATAACAGAGGCCACTCTTGATTTTTCCAATGTTACTAATTCATGTGTTATTGCAAATGTTGGGATATTAAATGTTGGCACAAACTGGAATGGGCAAGACATAAGCTGGGAGAACCAACCCCAGGGGAATTTGATAGATACTTTCCAATGCCCATCAGGGTGTGGGATTCTTGACATAACAGCTGCCATCAGAGGAGCCAGTAGCACTTCAACAATCATTGGGCTTGGTTTCAAGCAACAAGATATTGCATCCACCCTTTGTATTGTAAACCAGCCTTTGCCGGTCATGACAATCAAATACGTCTATTACGAACCAGATGAAACGCTTGGCAGCTATATACAGGCAAACTGGAATGGAGACTGCCTCGGAAATGACATTGGCAAAGAACACCAGACATTTTATGAAGAGCTGAACGATGGAAACCACCTCCTGAATACTGCCAACCTGAATTTCATTACTGATTTCAGTCCATTCTCGCTGCCGGTCAAAGGGTCATCTGCTTTGTCGATGAATTTCTCGATTACATATAATTCACAATCCTATATTGATACTGGTGTTGGCTGGGGATGGGTACACAATTACCAGGTGAGATTAACCCCGTGGTGTGAGGATTATCTTATATTGCGTGGATCAACTGGCACACTCACAAGGCTTGCCAGTCAGGGTACAACCCCCAGATCATGGAGAGCAGAAAAATCGCACCTCATGGCTGAAGAATTTTTTGATGAAGAAAACAACCAGTGGATAAGGCTACACCACAAGGATGGCACAAAGATTGAATTCAAGTTGATGCCAGGTGGCAATTATCTGCCAGTGAAATATCTGGATTGCCAGGGAAGATATTTCTATCTTTATTACTCTCCAGAGGGTCTTTTGACCAATGTAAGAAATGATTATTCGAGCAGGAATCTGGAATTCTTCTATTTACCTGGAACAACCAGGTTGGTGAAGATCAGAGACAATACGACAAACCCAACTGATTGTGAGTTTGAGTATGGAACCTATCCAAGCGGGCTCACTTATCTGAAGAACATAAAACTAAATGGCATCTATGTTTATGAAAACATTGAATACACTCAGCTTGGAGAAATGAAACCAGAGGGTTTGAATATCGAATACAAACAAGGGGAACCGGGAAAAGTAGAGTTCACAGACCACCACATACCGAACAACCAGGAAGAATCAGTGCAAAGATGGCACTGGCGAATTCACCAATCACAAGATTGTCACTACTTTTATGATCAGTACACAACAAAAACTACTGAGGACAATATATTGGGCATAGGATATAAGGGAGATCCGCTTGAAGAAGTGGTCTGGTGTGACTATCCAACCAATCCTACTTGTGATTTGGTAAAACTTTGGACCTACACATACAACGATTATGGTGACCTAAAAAGCATCATAAAAGGATGTGAACTCCAGGGCACAACATACACGTATGACTATGAGGTTGAAGGGTCCCCATCGCACACAGGTCAGGTTGCAAAAGTCCAGTATGATGCTCCATTAAACAAGCAAAGACCAGAGACCACATACGAATATACAGATCAGTGTGGCAACATGATGAAATCCAAGAATGGGAACGGTTCTGAAACTACCTACGAATATTATGACAATGGATTGCCAAGAAGGGTCAACCATCCAACGGGGGAGACAAGAGAGATTGAGTATGACGCTTCAAACCAGCCAATAAGGCTGCAATCAACATCTTGTGGTAGTGGGACAATCGAAACCACGATGACATGGACCGATGATGGGAAACCCTTGGGAATCAATTATCCAACGGGAGAGAGCTACAATTTCATTTATGACCAGAAGGACAGATTATCGAAAGTCACTGGCACCTATCCGGCCGAATTCTCGTATAACACGAAAGGACAAATCTCCCAGATTGTTGAGGGCCCAACAGGCCACACAGTTACATCCAGCTTCAATTATGATACAAAAGGGAGAGTGTCATCGATCACCAAAGATAGCCAGACTTCAAGCTATGAGTACCTGAGTGAAACTGGCCTGTTGAAAAAAGTTACCGATCCTCAAGGCAAAGAAACCAACATTTATTACAATGACGATTCAACCATAAAAAAGATTGTTCATCCAGGAAACCGCACCGAAGAGTGGCTCAAAGACCAGAACGGCAGGATAAACAGGTATGTACCACCGGATGGGCACCTGATTACTCTTGAGTACACTGATAATGGCAGAATAAACAAAGTCTCCTGGGAAGATGGATACTATTTAACGGCCACCTATGATGACTGGGGGCGTCCAACAAGATTGACTGATCCCAATGGCAACCATCAGGACCGCACTTACAAGAATCTGACTAATCTGGTCACGTCAACCTCTGATGAGATGGGGAAGACAACCAATTACACATACGACAGCGCCGGAAGGATGACCAAGGTTGAAGCACCTAATGGTGCCCAGACAAATCTAACATACAATCCCTGCGGCATCTCGGAAGTCGAGAACGATCTGGGGAATTCAGCTAGCTACACCTATGATGATGCAGGCAGAATATCATCTGTTACTGATGCAAAAGGAAAAATCTGGTCTTATACCTACCAGGATGGCAACCTCATAAAGAAAACTGATCCGAAAAACCATGAAACGACATACACATACGACGATTGGCAAAGGCCAACAAACTTTTACTGGCCAGGAGTCCAGGAACCAGAGGTTTCCGAGTTCACGAACGATGGCCTCAAAACATCGTTTACAAATGGTGAGAGCCAGGAGATGCAGTTCACCTATGACCTACTAAAGCGCATGTCAGGTGTCACGCATTCTGACTCCTCGACCATAACCTATGCATTCAGCCAATTGACTGGCGACATTACCTCGATCACGGAGCCGCTTGGCACACATTCATTCACCTATGCGGCCAGTGGCGAACTGACAAGATACGTCTCGCCATACAACTGGCAGGTTGACTACGCAAGAGGCAGCGGTGCTCTCCTGACCTCAAAAACCAATCCCAGGGGAAACTACACATACAGCTATACAAACAGGAGATTGACTGGTTTCAAGCCGCCAGAGCTGCTCAGCTCGGTGGCGTACCAGTACAATGCCTCGGGCAAGCTCACAAAGAAAACTGTTCCAGGCTTGCAAGATGTAGTCTATGACTACACGCTCAATGATCTTTACAAGGCCTCGGCGGTTTCTGTTGATTATGGCGCAACAAACAAGTACGACTGGACCTACACATTTGATGATATTGGACAGCGCACCCAGATGCAGGATGCGGATGGAACGCACTCATACACATACGACGCGATGGGGCAGGTTACCCAGGTTGTTGATGGTTCTGTCACGACCTCGCTGGTCTATGATGACGCATACAACTGCTCCTCAAAAACCGTTGGTCTGGTCACAACCTCGTATACCTACAACGCCTCTGACCAGCTGACCCAGAGCAACAACGGAACCGACACAATCGATTATGTGTACGACAAGGCAGGAAGGATGACGAGCTTTGGGCCTCACCAGGTCTATTTTGCGCAAGACAAGACTCTCCCCCACTCCCCAATGGTCCTCATCAACTCCAGATACAACGACACCACCCCTTCCCTTGGTTATGGTAATAGCAGTTACAACCCCGATACCCCCTCCGCCCCACTTTTGACCCCCGGTTGGACATACCTCACCTACAACGATGAAGGCCAGGTGACAAAGGTAACAAAGCCAAATGGTGATACTATAGAGTTCACATACTATGCAACAGGCCAGAGGGCAAAGAAGGTGCTCAAGGTGGGTGAAAACACCACCACCTGGAAATACCACTGGGATGGTGACATCCCAGTCAAGATAGAAAAAGAGGGAGGAGACCCAACATACTTCACATTCAGGGCACAAGGTGACATCCTCACCATGACATACCAGGACAACACATACTACTACATCACCAACATAAGGGGTGATGTAGTGGCACTACTGGACAGGTATGGCAATGAAGCAGCAAGCTACAAGTATGACATATATGGCAACCCCACCATCACAAACCCAAACAACCTTCCCAATCCCTTCCTCTACCAGGGAGCATACGCAACATTCTATGACAGTGAGTTTGCTATGTATGGAATGGGAGCAAGACACTATGACCCAAAGACCATGAGGTTCATATCAAGAGACTTCAACCATGGCTCACTCACAAACACCATGTCCCAGAACCTCTACATCCACTGCTACAACAACCCCATAGGCTACAAAGACCCCTCTGGCTTCTCACCCTCCTGTGGTGGACATAGTAGCTTCAGAGGAAGCAATGATACTGACAACTTTGGACCAGGTGATGATCCAAACCCAAGGCCTGATGGAACACCACCAGAACCCCAACTGACAAAAGAACAGCAGGAGCTCTGGGACTGGTGCAAAGATAATGGAATAGAGTTTGCTTCGAAACAACAGTTTGTTACTTTGTGGAATCAAGCTAGTAGTTTAATAAAGGAATTACAACAATACAAAGAAGGTCCTAATGGCTATGATTATAATAAATTCGATTTTAAGATTGCTTTCTGGACCTGTTACTGGAATGATAAGGCAAAATTGGGATTGAACTGGGACAATCTTGTGGATTTTGCAAATTTAATTAAGGCTCAGGCTTATTTGGAAACCCATGTAGGACTTAGTGATCATTCTACTCAAGGAATTTTGCAAGTAACACGAGGAACATTAAGTGTTGCAGAGGAGTTAGGCTATTTACCTAGAGGTTTTAGCGGTAAGTATGGTAATAGAATCGGTACAGGAGATACTTCGGAGAATGCCGGGTTCTTTGCTGGAATTGCAGTATGGGTTATGGGTCTTAGTGGTAAGCAGCATTATGATCCAAATGATCCTAATGCTGTGTGTAATAGGGTACCTAAAGGGAGTTTTGAATATAAGAGATTGGATACATGGCTTTCCGAAAGGGCATTGCCAAATGGCACATATAAACCTGCGTTATGGGATGAAATAAGGGTTAAATCAACAATTGATGGTTATGGTGCTGTTGGTTTTGATATAAATAATAAGGATATTGCTGGTTTGAAAGGTGGTGGTTGGAGACCGCACACAAATGCGGTTTGGTCTTTATTGCGAGAAGGTATAAATCCATATTGGTGGAGTAAGGTTGAAGGCACTAAAACACTTGTGAGGTTGCCATGAAGAGATTAATTGCAATCGTTTTAGTCTTGTTTGTAATTTTGCCTCAAATGGCATGCAACAACTATGAAGACAAAACTAAAAATAATATGCTCACTGAAATAACTTCATCAAACATACCAAGACCAATGATATACAAGAAGATCAACAATATAGCAGGCTCTGAATGGATTTCCAATCCGTTCAAATCAAAAAAAGAAGGATTAACAAAATATTGGGAATATACTATCGGCCGGGAGGGTTCTTACACTAATTTTTTGATCAAGTCATTGCCTGGCGGTTGGCTGATAGATTCAAATTATATTTTGTATGGATTATTGTTAAAAGGGATGATTTTGCCATTGGATGGCAAGTTTATGGAATATGCCGATCTACCAATTGGCCCCACAGATGGGGCACTGGTGTTTGGTAGTCAATATTTTCAGGGTACAAACCCAATACAATGCTGGGATTTGAAGAGCAGGGAAATCGTTTGGAGTAATTTAAGTTGCCCACCTGATCTGTACAATTGGTCTTACCTAAAAGGTAACAAATTAATCAGTGTGTATTCAACAGATAAATGTTATATCTATATATTAGAACAAGCAAATGGTGAGGTTTTATGGGGATTAGAGTCCAGCGCAGAATATCAAGCAACTCAATCAATATTGAATAATTCAACACTTTTTGTTGTCCTAAGCGCAAAAAACTTGGATAATAAAAATACTTTAGTCTCAATAAATATTGAGACTAAAACCATAAAAACATTATCTTGTAACTCAATCACAGATATAATAAATCTTGGCAAGAGAATCTTTATTCTTGAAGGTGGTAACAGCTTGATCGAGCTGGATTATGAAAAAATGAATGAGATCCATAAATATCAAGTACCAGAAACTGTGAAATTATCTCCGATTGCTGGTAAAATATTACTTAAAAATAATCAGGAAAGTCGTTTTTATTTGTTCAATCCTGATACCGGCATGGAAAAGGATTTGTCTTCAATAAATGCAATTACAATCAATTCATCCCTCGTCATTGAAGATCAAAAACAGCTCCGTGGTGTTGACCCTGACACACTGGAAACCCTATGGTGGATAGACAAAAAGGGTCTTGGAGAGAATGCTCATGTTGCCTGGCTTGACTGGCGTGGAGTTTGTGTTGTTTCTGACACCAAAATAATGTGCTTCGGCCAAAAATGATTAACCTCCAATCAGTCTTTATCCTCCCCTCCCTCCACTTTTGAAGATGCCCCGGCAGAATGCGGGCTGAATGAAGAAGTGCTGAAGCTTGCCACAACATTAAAACAACTTTCAGGATTGGAGAAGCATTTCGCATACATGGAGAATACTATTTGAATATGGAAGAAAATTTCAGTATCTGATATACAATAATTTACATGAAGGATCAGTTTGTGTAGAGAAAGGGTGTTTCAAAACTGGCACAATCCAATTTTGAAATATTTGGGGTGAGCGAATTTGGACATTATAAAAACACATCGCATAACTCTTTTTGGAAAAACCGACAAGTACGACATAGTCCTAAAACCTTTAAATGATGAGCATCTTCCGCTTTTATACAAATGGTGTGCTGACCCCGAGGTTTTATATTGGACTGAGGGTGGTGAAGATACCGATCTTTCCTATGACAAAGAGACAGTACATGCTATCTATGGCGGAGTTTCGCAGAATGCATACTGTTTTTTGATAGAGGCAAACGGCGTTCCCATTGGAGAGGGCTGGCTTCAAAAAATGAATTTGCCTGAAATTTTGGCCATGTATCCAAAAACGCTTGATGTTCGAAGGATCGACATGTCTATTGGCGAAAAAGACTATTGGAACCAGGGCATTGGATCGCAGTTCGTACGCATAATGGTTGAATTTGCTTTTGCTAGCGAGCATGTTGATGTTTTGCACTGCATATGCGGGGACTACAACAAGCGCAGCCAACATGTGTTTGAGAAAAACGGTTTTACCCTCATGCAGATGGGTAAAATGCTCCAGCCACAAGAAGAACAACTTGAATGTCATTATGTTCTTACAGCACCAGAATATTTCAAACAAAAATAAAAAGACACCATGTACTTGAAAAACCAAACCAGCTTATTGTTGTATGAATAATTTCAAAGAGGTGCCTCAAAAACAATTCCCCCGAGTTTGGCTTTTTTGATTAAACTGCATAAAATCCCCAGTGTGAAGTCGAACAGGATATTAATAATCATTCTAACAATCATCCTCGTGCTGGTGCCGTTTGGGCCGGCACCCAAAAAAATAGATGCGGCATCATGCTATATCGGTGGCAGACCAGTACCTGGCCCTCTCCCGCCTTCGTTTTATGCCCCTTTGCCACCACTGAATGTCAGACTGAATCTAAACTATGCCGGTTCGGGAAATAGGTGGCAGACGCTGGATTTCGCAAAGCCCGTTATGTGCGCGTCTCAAAAAGTTCCAGTCATTGCTTATGTCCACGGCGGATGGTGGCTTGGCGGGAGCAAGACTGGTGCAATTTATTCCATGCCGGCCAGGCTTGCATACCAGCTTGGTTTTGCTGTTGTCTCGATCGAGTACAGGCTCGCCTCGTCCACAAACCACCACCCAAACCTGATAAATGACTGCAAGCTGGCAATCAGATATCTGAGGGCAAATGCTGACATGCTTGGCATTGACCCAAACAGGATTGGCATCTGGGGCGGTTCGGCTGGTGGCCACCTTGTTTCACTGATGGGAACAGCAGGAGATGACGATGGGCTGGAGGGTCCGGGATTTGAGGGCTATTCGAGCAGGCCAAATGCTGTTGTCGACCAGTGCGGCATTGAAGATCTCACAAAACCTTGGGACAATACCTCAAGAATGATTTTTGGCATTTTCCTCGGGTGCGCATACAATGTTTGCACTGACAAGGCGCAGGAGGCCTCTCCTGTGTATCAGGCCAGCCCGGATGATCCACCAATCATGATCATGCATGGCGACCATGACAATGTTGTCTCTTACACGCAGGCTGAAGCGTTTGCCAAAGCTTTGAAGGTAAATGGAAACAACGGTTCTTTTATCAGAATAGTCAACGGAAACCATGGTTTTGGCCCATACAGGCCCGGTGTCACCGTATCGCCAAACTGGACCGTGCAAAATAGTCTTGTAATTTCCCATCTCGCAAAATTTATAGAGCCAGGGCTGATGTGTGACCTGAACATGGACGGAAAGGTTGACCAGAGGGACGCAGATGAACTCTGGACACACCTTGGCGAGTCAGGTTTTGGCCCAAATGCCGAACCGGCAGTTGAATCATGGAACCCACTTGCAGACATATATCTTGACGGAAAAATCGACTACAGGGACATCCAGAGCTTTTGTGGCCAGATTGCAAAACCTGTTACAATCGAGAAAAAGGTCGTCCTGCCAAAAAACAGTCAAAAAATATTCGAATTTGACATCGAGCTTTCAAATAATGGCCCACTCGGTGTTGATGGCATAACGCTTACCGATTCCTTCCCAAAAGAAATGGTTTTTGTATCATCTTCGCCACAAGGAACACTCCAAGGCAACAAAATCATAATTGACAACCTGTCTTTGCCGGCAAATACAAAGTTTACAGCAAAAATCCTCTTCAAATTGTCGGAAGGATACAAACAGCCTGAAGAAGGAGTCATTTTGTCAAATAGTGTCTCTATTTCCTCGCCCGATATTCTTAGCATAGAAGATCAGGCAACTTTTACATTGCCAGGGATAAGGATCAGAAAAACCTCCAAGTCATTCAATGTCGCAGAGGGTGGACTAGCAATTTTCCAGGTGACAGTCACCAACCCAAGCGCCTACAAACTCACAGGAGTCGAGGTTGCAGACAGTTTCCCGCGAGAACTGGCTTTCATATCATCAAGACCCTCCGGTGTGGCCTCCAACAAGTCAGTGAAATTCGAGATCGGAGACCTTGGCCCCGGTGAATCCAGAATTTTCATGCTCAATTTCAGGCTTTCCAGACCCACCTCGACAGGCGAGGGCCAAACCATCACAAATATTGCCTCTGCATCTTCGAATGAATTACACTCTGTTTTTTCAAGTGCCAGCATTTTCTGCCCAAAAAAGGAGCAGGGCGGAGGAGAGCTGAATATTGATATTAACTGGAAAGGGCCGGATCCAAAGGGGCGGGTTGCTGTCGGAGAAGAGATCAGGATGACAATGCAGGTCGCAGGCGGCAGCGCCCCATATGACATCTCGATTGATTTTGGCGACAGGACAAGAAAATTGTTCTCGCTTGATGGGGAAAGAGCAGTGGAGATCGTACATTCTTACAGCGAACTAGGCGAATATGATGTGAAAATTTCAGTTTCGGACGCCTATGGGCGCTCCAGGATAATAGAAAAGAGGATAACTGCAAGATAAGTGTCATGGTGGCGCAAGACAAAATACATGCCCGCCTGAATCCACAACTACTATTCTGCCATCGCGGCAAGATGGCCCGGCAACAATGTTTTCTGGCGTCTCAAAGGCCCAGATGGTATGACCATCGGCAACGTCGAGACACGAAAGAATGTTGCCCGTTGCAATAAAAATTTTTTCAAAACAGAGCAGCGGCATCGTTGCTGACACTCCTGTCTCCCTGCTCCACTTGACCTCACCGGTCATACTGTCTAGAACAGCGCTATTTCCATCCTGTCCAAAAATTGCCAGGCCATCCTGGAGCGGAAGCACAAACAAAATGGCACTAAATCTGTCTGTATACCAACATCTCTTCATGGTTGCAAAATCAAATCCCATAATTTTTTCATCGCACGACAAGACACAGGTTCTTTCAAAAATGGAAACCTGTTTTGGGCACAATTCGACGTTCATCTGCCAGTTCAGGGAAAATCCCCCATCAAAAGATATGGTCTTTTTTTGATGATTTGTATTTTTGCAATTGCTGTTTCCCATACTTCCTACATTATAATAATACTGTTAAAAACAGGATGATGCAAATGATCATGAAATATTATGATAATAATTATTATTTATATGACTGGGCTAGAATGGAGGTTATGAAAATATTCATTTTTTTAGTATGACCAAAATCATTTTTGAAACTGGTACTTTTTTGTAGTACCTGAAAACAATCTTTCGATAAAGGTTCGCAAAAATTTAAACATCAACTTTGACGAAAATCGACAATTAAAAATATTTCTATAAAAAACAACAACCACTATCACAAAACCAGAAGATCTTATTTAAAAAAGTATTTGAAGCCAGCAAATCATAGCATGCCGAAAAAATTGTTAAAATATTTTTCAAGTAGGTGTAACCTACTTGACCAAAATGAGCAAGCAACATAAATTATCTTAGATTGGAGGTAACCTTGATCGTAGGCGCCAAGACCCTGGTCAGAGCCATCAGGGACGACGATCTTCCAAAGCTTGTGCAATGGAGGAACGACAAGTCCATCCAGCAGAACCTGATTGGATGGCATTTTCCCGTTTCCCTTGAGGACGAAAAGCTCTGGCTTGAAAGAGTGCGGGGCGACAGAAAAAACAAGAGGTTTGCAATAGAGGCCGATTCCGGTGAGTACATCGGAAACATTGGCCTTTACGATATAGATTTTATAAACCGGCACTGCGGTTTTGGCATTTTCATTGGCGATCCAAGGTACAGGGGCGGCGGTTACGCCACCGATGCCACAATCGCACTGGTCAAGTTCGCCATTGAAGAGCTTGGAATGGTAAGGCTGTGGTTGACTGTCCTCACCACAAACGACAGGGCGATAAAGCTCTATGAAAGAGTAGGATTCAAGCTCGAAGGTGTTCTCAGGCACCAGAACTTCAGGGGCGGGGAGTATGTGGACGAAAACCTGATGGGTCTTTTGAAAGAAGAGCTTATTACCACATGATGCAAAGCCTGACCACAAGGGACAGGGACAAATGGCTCGAGGTTATAAAAAAAGTCCCCTCCGCTGACTGCTATGCCCATCCGGAGCTGGGAAAAATGTGGGAAGCATCATACCCATACTCATTTGAAGCAGTCTATGCAGAATTTGGCGACAAGGTCATTTTCTACCCTTTTTTGGTCAGGCCGCTCATCGAATTGCCATTTGGCAAAAAAATAATGGAAGAGCTTGGCCCATGTTTTGACATAACTTCACCAGAGTACGGCGGCATTTTCCACAACTTTGAAGACGGTGTCCCATACGACATCGTCAAACAATTCAACGAAGAATTTGGGGAATTTTGCAAAAGAAGGCGCATCGTAACAGAATTTGGAAGAGTCCAGGTCCTTCTTTCAAACACCAATCTTGGCCCTGGCTACAATGTCAGAAGGACGGGCAAAGTCGTCTGGGTCGACCTCACAAAAACACCGGAAGAGCTTGAGGCCGGAATGACCAAGGAAGGCCGCAAGAAGATGCGCAAAGCAATCAGGGACGGTGTTTCTGTGAGAGAAATGGGCCCCGAGGGCTTCGAGCAGTTCCCGCCACTTTATTACCAGACCATGGAGTACCACACGGCTGCCGAAAGATACTATTTTCCAAAAAGTTTTTTCGAGGCAATGGAACGGATGGACGAGAAATTCTGCTTCATCCTTGGTGCCTATTTTGAAGAAAAACTTGTGGCCTCGATAATAATAATCCAGCATGGTGGCGTGGCATATTCATACCTGTCTGCAACAAACAGGGACTACCAGGAACTCAGGCCAAACAATCTGCTGTTTTTTGACATGCTGCTCAAATGCAAGGAGCGCGGGTGCCACAGCTTTGTGCTTGGTGGCGGCGCAGGCGGTGAAGATGGCACATATCTGTTCAAGCTGAACTTTTCACAGCTCGAGAAAGACTTTTTCATCTATGACAGGCTCCACATACCCGATCTCTACCTAAAACTCATTGAACTTAAGACTGAATATGAGCATAATTGCTCCCATGAAGATTTTGACCCCCAGTCCGTGAGTTTCTTCCCGATTTACAGGGCTGAGTGGAGGCCAGGTGAAAATCATTAACCCAGCTTGGAAACGTATAGAAGACCTAGTCCTGGGAGTTTTGGGGACCATTGTCCTCTCCCCGTTGCTCCTGTTTATTTCATTGGCAATCATCATTGACGATGGCTTCCCCGTATTTTTTATCCAGAAAAGAATGGGGCAGGGTGAAAAACCTTTCAACTGCGTCAAGTTCAGGACAATGGTCAAGAACGCCGCAAACATAGGCACTGGAATATACACCGCCAAGGACGACCCAAGAATAACAAAGGTCGGAAAACACCTCAGGAGCTTTCTCGACGAACTGCCACAGATTTTCAACGTCATCCAGGGAAGCATGAGCATTGTTGGCCCAAGACCATCAATGATCTACCAAGCAAAAAGATACAACGAGGAACAGAAAAAACGCCTCATGGTCAAACCCGGGATAACCGGCTGGGCACAGGTCAACGGCAGAAACAACATCTCCTGGCCAAAAAAAATCGAGCTTGACTGCTGGTATGCGGACCATGTGACTTTCGCAACCGACATGAAGATCATATTCATGACCTTCTCTACAATAGCAAAACCAAACACCGTCTATTCTGATGCCGAACCGGACGATCCGATTTCCAGGCTTGACGGTGTTGCAAACCCAGACGCACTGGAGGAATGCAAATGAACAGACTCAAAACATTAGGTGGACCCGGCCATTATCCAGGAAAGATACCGCTTTGCCGGCCACCACTACCGGAACTTGCAAACATAGCCGAAAGACTCACCATCTCGCTTGCCTCCGGCATACTCACAAAGGGCGACCAGCTCTCCGAGTTCGAGGCAGAAGTTTGCCAGGTACTTGGCGTAAAATACGCTGTTGGTGTTTCATCGTGCACAGTCGGACTTACCCTGGCACTCGCATCGCTCAAGTGGAGCAAGGGGCTCAGGCATGAAGACAGGCGCACCGTTCTTGTCCCAAGTTTTACTTTCCTCGCAACAGCCTCGGCCGCACTGTGGGCCGGACTCGACCCGGTATTTGTGGACGCAGATGAAGAAACCTTCAACATCGATGTAAAAGACGCGCAGAAAAAACTCCGCTCTGACACACTGGCCATTCTCTGCACCCACATCTTCGGAAACCCGACAGGTGTTGACGAGGTCATTTCACTTTCAGAAAAAACCGGCGTTCCGGTTATATTTGATGCCGCACACGGCTTTGGGGTCCTCCACAGGGGAAAGGGCATCGGCTCGGAAGGAATAGCCTCTTCGTTCTCGCTCACACCAACAAAACTCCTGACCTCCGGTGAAGGCGGTTTTGTCACCACAAACGACGAAAACATGGCCATAAACCTGAGGATACTCAGGGAATACGGCACGGCACCCGGAAAGCACGACATGGTCTATCCAGGCCTGAATGGCAGAATGTCAGAGCTCCACGCCATACTTGGCAGGTGGGGACTGACGAAGCTTGAATCAGAATCAGACGAGAGAAACCGCAGGGTCAGGCTCTACAAGGACAAACTTTCAAAGGTCCCGGGGCTGTCATTCCAGAAGATTGACCCAAAAGACAGGTGCTCCTACAAGGACTTTGCCATAAGGGTAAACGGGGACAAGTTCGGGCTCACAAGGGACGAGCTGGCCGAGGTCATGGCAAGGGAAAACTTCGAGTGCAAAAAATATTTCTACCCTGCAGTTTCCAACCATACCTATTTTGCAAACAACAAACAGGACTGCCCGGTGGCAACAAAACTCTCGGAAGAGATGATATGTCCGCCACTGTTCGGAACAATGACGGACGCCCAGCAGGAAGCAGTCATCGGCACAATCATCGAGGCCCACGAGAAGGCGCAGGAAATCAAAAAGGTGCTCAAATGATAAGGGTGGCCATAGTCGGCGAAGGTTCGGAAGAGCTGGTAAAACAGCTTGAAAAATCCGATGTCTACAAGGTGGTTTGCGTCCTGCGCAACCCGGACGAGCTGGCAAGGTATGCTGGCCAGATCGACCTTGTGCTTGCCTATTCCGATGTTGGCCACGCATGCAATGTCCACAAGTTCTGTGACCAGCTTTCCGTCCCGCTGCAGCTCCTCCCGGAAGGGTGCATCATAAAAAGGGAGGTTGGCGACGATGAGCTGATAAAAAGGCTCATGGAAACGGGTCTTTTCCCAAAACGTCCACCTTCAACCCCGGGCGATGGCGACTATCTCAAGGGAAAAGGGGTCATGATCACGGGGGCTGGTGGGTCAATAGGTTCCGATCTTGCCATAAAGGTAGCGTCATTTGGTCCGGAGCACCTTGTCCTGCTGGATAACTCGGAAAATGGCGTCTACGAGGTCGACCTCGACCTTAGCATTGATGGGTTCGCAAACAAAACAGCCATAGTCACAGACATCAGGGACCTCTCCAGATTGTCGTCAATCATGGACACATACCATCCACAGACAATGTTCCACGTCGCCGCAAGGAAACACGTCCCACTCATGGAAAAGTTCCCGGAAGAGGCCGTCACGACCAACATCGGCGGAACAATGAACGCACTCGCGATGGCAAAAAAGCACGGCGTGGAGCTTTTTACATTCATCTCCACCGACAAGGCCGCCGACCCCGCAAACGTCATGGGTGCAACAAAAAGAGTGGCCGAGAGGATAATCGTCAGGCATGCCAGGGATAACCCCGGCAGATACTGTATTGTCAGGTTTGAGAACGTGCTTGATTCAAATGGAAACGTGGTCTACACATTCAAGCGCCAGCTCTTGCGTTCCGGCCAGCTTACAGTGACATCACCCCAGATGAACAGGTATTTCATCACGAGGGACGAGGCTTCAAGCTTCATCGTCAGGGCATCAAAAATAGCCCAGAAGGCCGAAGTCTACGTTCCGGACGCCGGCAAGCCGGTTTTCATAGTCGACCTGGCAAAGGCAATCGCAAAAATCCTCGGATACAGGGAAGGCGTCGACTACAAAATCACCTTCACAAAACCCAGAGAGGGCGAAAAGATGAGCGAGGAGCTCCTGACAGAGGCCGAACAGAAAAGGGCGCAAAAACTGGACGGCATGTTCATGTGCCAGCCGGACACAAACGACCCGGAAGACTTTGAGGAGAACATCAAGCTGGTGATGGAAGCCGCCGCAAGAGTTGACAGGCCCTCAATCATAAAGCTCCTGCAAAAACTTGAGCCAACATACAAGATATGAACGTCCCGCTGATAATCTTTTCATCCCAGGACTTTGATGATTTACCAACAAGGAAACACAGGATTGCAAAGAAATTTGCATCGCAGGGATCAAAAGTCATATACATAGAGGCACCTTTCACCCACCTTTCGGCACTCAAGGACCCGACATACAGGCCAAAGGTCGAAAGAAAGGGCCAGATAAGGGAAGTTTCGCCAAACCTCTGGGTGGCAAGCCCTCCGCCGATGATGCCCTTTTATGGCAGGTTTGGCTTTGCACAGAATTCAGCCTGCAGGACACTCGCCAGTTTCGCCAAAAAAGCAATCGAAAAAATCTCTTTTCCGAAAGAATTTGCCTGCCTGTTCTATCTGCCATGGATGGGACTCATCATTGGGATGATAAAGCCAAAAGTGGCCCTCTACGATTGCGTGGATGACCATGCCGGATATGGCGGAACATCATCAAAGTCCTTCATTGAGAGGGCCGAGGGTGAGCTCTGCAAAAAATGCGACACGGTCTTTGTAACGGCACGCTCACTCACAAAAAGGCTCTCCCTATTCAACCCAAAAACCGTTTACATGCCAAATGCAGTTGACCCGGAACTCTTCAGACGACAGGTCAGGCCTGCGCCGGAAATCGAGAAAATACCGGCCCCGAGGGTGGCCTATGCCGGCGCCCTGAGGTGGTGGTTTGACACCGGCTTGATGCTTGAAATCGCCCAGAGGATGCCAAAAGCAAATTTCATCTTTATCGGTTCAGAAAGAAACGGGGAACTGGGCGAAGAAGGCCAGAAGCTCAGGGGCCTCGGAAACGTCCATTTTCTTGGCAAAAGGCCACAGGAAGAACTGCCATCGCTCATGTCCGGCGCTTCATGTGGTATAATACCTTTCAGGCAAAACAGCCTCATCGCTTCCGTTTCGCCGCTCAAGCTGTATGAATATGCATCAATGGGCCTGCCAACGGTTTCCGTGCCAATGGAAGAGCTTGAGGGGATGCCGGAAGACGTGGTCAAAATTGCAAAAACCCCGGGTGATTTCATCCTGGAAATCGGCAAGGCAATCACCGAGGGACCAAATAAAGAAAGAATGGAAGATTTTGTTTCAAAAAACACCTGGGAAGCCAGGATAAAGACTTTTGAGGAGACACTTTTAGGGCTATGGCAAGAAAAATAAGGGTGGCACAAGTAATCGCCGGTACTGATGTTGCCGGAGCAAAAGGTTACACAATACAGCTTGTAAACCTGGCTGACAAATCAAAATTTGACACATACATGATCAACCCGCTTGAGGGCATGACCACAAAAGAAGCCAGAATGGCCGGCATCGAGCCGTTCATCATAAAACAGAACCCATACCAGCTGGCAAAGCTGATGAGGGACCTTGACCTTGACCTCATCCACACGCATGGCGTCAGGGCCAACTTCCTTGGAAGGGTGGCATCAAGGATGACCGGTATCCCGAACATCTGCACGATGCACTCTGATTCGAGGTTGGATTATGCCTCATCAGCCAAGGAGAGGGCAGTCTGGTACGCCGACAATGTTTTCAATGGCATGGCCGATGCCTTCATAGGTGTTTCCAATGACATGTCAGAGAACCTTGCAAAAAGGGGCATCCCAAGGGAAAAGATTTTCACTGTACACAACGGGATTGACCTCTCCTGCGTAAAATCGGACGCAGACCCCAACAAAACAAAAGAAAAATTTGGCATTCCAAAAAACATAAGACTCATAGGGACCGTTGGAAGACTCGTCGAAGTGAAGGGTCATTCAGACATGGTTGCCGCACTGCCAAGAATTCTGGACAAGATACCAGACGCCGGCATGCTGATCGTTGGCGACGGCAGGTGTCTGGAGCCGCTCAGAGAGCAGGCAGAAAAACTGAAAGTCAATGACAGGGTGTTCCTGCCAGGCAGGATAAAAGATCCGTTTGACCTCATGAAGGCATGCGACATCGGCTGTTTTCCATCGATTGCAGAAGCGATAGGCCTTGCCCTACTGGAGTTCATGGCGCTTGAGGTGCCAGTTGTCGCAACAAGGGTCGGCGGCATTCCTGAAGTCCTGACAAAACCGGAATACGGGGTACTCGCTCCCCCATCCAATCCAAAAGAACTTTCTGGTGCTATAATATCGCTCATGGGTGACAGGAAACAAATGGAGCATGTAGGCAAACAGGGAAGAGAAAGGGTTGAACAGGAATTCACTACTGGGAAAATGATTGAAAAAACCCAGGAGGTCTGGGAGATTTTTGCAAGAAAATAGATGAAAAGATTCCGGCTTTTTCTGGTTGTGGCGGCGATCATCCTTGCTGGAGTTAACCCCCGGCCAACCGTACGCTGCGCCCAGCCACAGGAAAGAGTCACAATAAAACCTTCAACGTCAATCGCCCCAAAAGGGACAATCGTCAGGTTGACCGCGCAAATAAAAAACGAAGTCAATGAAGAAACACCAGAAGGAACTTTGATAGTTGAAGTAGGGGCCGAATTTGAAATAAAAGACACGTCTCCGCCAGCGGCAATAGCTGGAAACAGGGCCATTTTCAGATTTAATCGGCTCGGTGCAGGCCAGTGCTTCACCGGATATGTAAATGTCGAAATTGTCACCAAAATTGCAATTGTCGCACATCCAATGGTCTGCAAGGCTTCTTCTGACAGGTCGCAGGGATTGCTAAAAAACAGCTGCGTCATACTTTTGTGGGCTCCATCAGAATATCCACCCCTTACTGCAGAACTCAGAGAATCTGGCAGGGAAAAGGGCACAGTAAGGTTCAACCTCAAGATCATCGGCGGTTTCCCACCATACGAGTTCTACTTCGATTGGGGTGATGGCCCGAATGGCGGAACAGGTGACAAAAAGGGTGGCCTGCCCCAGGAAGGCCAGCACACAATCGAGCACACCTATCTGAAACCGGGGGAATACATCCTCAATGGTTTCATCAATGACTGGCTCGGAAAACAGGTTGTCCTGAGAAGAAGGCTCTACATCATCCCCTGGGAGGGCAAACCATGAAATTTGAAAACAGGGAAGAGGCAGGAAAACAGCTTGCGTCAAAACTGCCCCAGGAATTCAGGGGGGCCTCTGTTGTTTATGGAATAGCCCTTGGCGGAATTGTTTGTTCGCTGCCTGTGGCCAATTCGTTAAAGGTACCTCTTGAACCGGCATTTGTTTCAAAACTTCCACTCCCATGGAACCAGGAATCAGCATTTGGGGTGGTTATTTCAGACGGGAACGTGATCTTGGACGAAGGCCTTTATCGCCAGGTTGGGCTTTCATACATGGATGTGCAGCGTATCGCAAGGGCCAGGCTTGCCGAGATCAAGCGTCACGAGCAAAACATCAGGTTTGACAATCCTGTCGAAGACCTGAAAGACAAAGAGGTTCTGCTTGTCGATGACGGGCTTGCCACCGGCTACACATGTCTTGGGGCCACCAAATGGCTCCTTGGCAAAAAACCGGCAAAAATCTTCATTGCGACTCCGGTCGCACACCAGGGTGCAATAGAACTGCTTGAATCAAGCGGATTCAAAACTTTTTCCCTGTTCACTTCAACAAACAAAGTGTTTGCTGTCGGTTCCTACTACAGAGACTTCGAGCAGGTTGGCGACAAGATCGCAAGAGCCGCCGTCAAGGAAAACAGGGACTACCTAGTCTCCCCAGACTGACAATCTCGGGCCAAACCCCTTGTCCCCAAAAGTAGAGACAAAAACTTTTCTTTCGCCATACGACAAGGAAAACTGGGTGTCAAAAGTCCTGCCAATCTTGACGGAAGAGATATTGTTGCCAGTTTTTGTGGATGTTGTAACCAGATAAAAATCTGTTTTGTTAACATCTGGTGGTTCTTCTTGCTGCCCTGTTTTCTTGGGATCCTGAATTGGTGGACAAATACCGACAAAAGATTCACTGTCCATATAAGTCAGGCCAAAAGCCATATAGACTGGCTTGTTCTCCGGCATCGGCATGGCCGGTATTATGTTTCCATCTTTCTGGTTCAACACAAAATGCAACCCAGACATGTCCTTGAACCATACATCACCATTTGGCATGGAATAGATCGCCTCAACCGAAGGTGCATATCGCGTTGCGCCATAAACCTTCTTTTCCTCCATGTCCATCATCCAGAGGCCGGAACCGGTTGACGCAAAAACCCTTTTCCCGTTTGTTGTTATCCTGACACAATAGGAAATAGATGCATCTTCTTTTGACCAGACAGCCTTTCCGGTCATCTTATCATAGATGGCAACAAAAGCCTTGCTTTTTCTAAAATCCTCGACTTCATCTCTGGAAATTGCAACCACCGATTCGCCAAGAATTACCACGTTGGAAGACATAAAATTGCCATTCGCAAACCAGAGTGTTTTCAGATTTTTATCACACACAGTAAGTTTTTTGCCATTTGTAATCGCAACGACCGAACCGTCTGCCTGGGGTATTCCGCCAACAGCCGATGACGCAAGCAATTTGCCAGTATCTGGATCAACAAGCACGACACCGGTCATTGTGCCCAGATAAAGGCCATTCTCCGAAAGACACATCGGTGTTTCATGGAATGCTGTGGTGTAGTAGGCACCTGGGTAACCCTCTGAAGGCAGTTGCCATATCTCCTTGCCATTATCTATCGAGACGCAAGAAAAAATTTTCTTTGTTATGTTGTAAAGATACGCCCTAGTTTTAGTCGTCAACGCAGGAGCATGCTCACCATTCTTTTCCCACCTGAGTTTAAGCGTCTTGGGCAGTTTTGTATTCGTGTAGGAATTATGGAACTGGTTTGCCAACCCCTGCGAAAATACAACGTCTTTCATGCTGAATTTACTACCTATAGGAATCGTTCCGGACGATCCCTTGCCAAACAGATAGACTCCTCCATCTTTTTGTGCAACAAGAAGACCGCCTTTAAAAGGCACCGGCCAGCCCGAAACCGAATCACCTATGCCAATGGCCGACTTCAGGGTCAGATCGCGGGAGACAAATAGAAGCTGGTTTTTTGACGGCAAACACAGCGTGTCTCCAAAAAATACGGGTTGTGAAACCAGCTCTTCTGGGGAGTCCACGGAGAATGAGACACTCCCGTCTCTCATGTCCAGAACAATGATTTTCTTCTTTCCAAAAAAATAAACCCTGCCAGAATTCCAGATCGGTTGCCATACCTGGATGTCCTCAACACCCGTGCTCCACACTTTTCTGCCAAAAGAATCGGAAAGCTGGACAAAACTCTCGGAATCAGAAAAAAGGACCCTGTCATCTGCAACCATTGGCGAAAATCTGGATGGTTTTACCATAAGAAAACGGCTTACAAGATCACCTTTCAGGTCATGGTAGTATATGTTTGAATCATCACAGGCAGCGAAAATATAGCCCCTGGTTCCATCTTCTGACTTGTAAAGCTGGCACGGCACATTGCCGACAACTGAACCAGGGAGGTTGACCCTCCACTCCAGTTTCAGGTCTGGAAGCGAAAAAAGGCCAAGAAGCCCACCTGTTGAGCCGACAACAATTCTGTCTTCCGCAACAACCGTTGGCGGCGAGGACACCTTGCCATCAAGCTTGTAGGTCGAAAGCTGGGTCAGTTCCTTCTGGGAGAGGTCAAAAACCGCCATTTTGCCTCTGGCATCACAACCAACAAGATATTTTCCGGTCACCTGGACAGCTATGACAGGATCTTCAGATACTTTCACTTCAAAGATCTTTTCAAGTTTTTCATCAAGTGAAGCGATGTTGCCGTCCTGAAGACCCAAATAAATCTTGCCGTCTATGGTGCATGGCGGGGAGGTGACCCCCCTTTCAAGGTTGGCAAATTTCAAAACTGTCAGGCTGTCAGTGGGCAGGGCAGGAAAATTTCCTGACTTACCAGCACCACCATAAATGTAGTCTTGCTGGTCCGCCCTGTCGGCAATTGCAAACTCGGACTCAAATGTTTTTGAAAATGAGCTGTTCCTATATGTTATTTTAACTGGATAGACGCCTTTTTTTGCATCTGCCGGGACAGTGGCTATGAGAAAGGAAAGATATGATTTCGAGCTTAAATCTTCCCTTCTTTCCTCAATGGTAACACCCTCCGGAAGACCTTCGACCTTGAACTCATAAAGTTTCTGGTCAGGAGGTACCATGGTGCCAAGGGAAATCGTTTTTGACATCTCGCCAGGCGCCGAAACTCCACCAGACCAGATCAGGCTGGCTGGCTCTCCCTGTGACTGCCCCCCGCAACCTCTTACAAGAAAAAATATGATAGTCCCTAGTATGGCGATTGCAATGATTGCCATGGTGGTGATGTTTTTCTTTGTCATGGCTGCTATTCTAGCTTTGAACGCAAGTTTTTCAATAAAACACCCCTTGTTGATAGTGTGATTCATAACAACAGATGCTCTTCAAAGAGATCTCCCTCAGGAATACATTTATTGTATTTCAAGAATATAAAGCCGAACAAAAAACAAAAACCGGTTTGGCAAAACTACCCGGTTACATTAAAGCGATAGTGTTTCAATCAACATTTTTCTTCAGACAGACCAGGAGGGACAAATCTTCTACTTCTCTCATTCAAACCTGACAAACATACCAATCTGGACTTATAAATGGTATGAAATGGCATGCCATGGTAAACTTAAAAACATGGGAAAGTTCAGGTTCGTTTTCGTCATTTTTGCCTTGTGCACAACAATGCTTTCATGCTCCAGCCAGGACAAAACCGAAAAGATGCTTCTTGAATCATCGCAAAAAAACTTTCAGCAAGCCCTGGATAAAATCTCGGTGGCAGTCAGGGACCCGGAAAAGGGCAAACTGATTGTCCACTTTGTCACTCCAACGACAATGGCTTCAAGGGAAGCAATGGAGTATCTTGACGGATTGAAACCGGAGCTTGAAGAGAGCGGCACAAAGACTGTTTATGTCTGCTCCCCAGAGTATGAATTTTTGAAGATTGGCAATGAGCTTTCACGCCAGATGAGCGGACTCAAGCCGAAAAACCCTGTTGTCTTTGACATGGATTACACAATCTGGGCGGCCTTTGGTGCCATAAAATATGGCCACACATCGCTGGTTGTCGATGGGGAAATCAAAAATTCCGAAAGAGAATTTGTTGGCAAGACCACGCTTGAAAAACTCCTCGATAACAGCTTCAGGAGCATCTCAAAAACCGCAAGCGAAATTCCATTGGCCCCATCGAAAATTGTAAAATGCGGTTACCTCGACGGGAGGATCGGGAACTGCAAGGGGACCGAGATAGAGCGCGTATATGAGTTTACCGATCCAAGATCCTATACAGAATTTACACCATACCTCGAGGGGAAATGGTATTTTGGCCCGGAAATGGCATGGCACAGCGATGACAGGACGGGGAGACTCTCTGTGTCTTTCACTGGCAAAGAGGTTTGTTTGTTTGCAAAATCGCAATCTGGCGAACCTTTTTCCATTCAAATATGGGTCGATGGTTCTTTGCCTGACAAAACCAGTTACGGATCCAACATGAAAAAAGGCAGGGTGCTGGTTTCAGATGGAAAAATCTATAACATTCTCAAAAATATTTCACCAGCCAGCCATATTCTAACTCTTGAGATACAATCAAAAGATTGCGCCATATTCAGTCTGGAATTTCGCTAGACACCCTGCCTGCCGTTTTCCCACTCGGCTTTTCCTGGGAGTGAGCCGTCTTCATTGACCGGGATTGGATAATCACCACTAAGGCATGCTGTGCAGAACTGCGAAAGTTCGCCCTTGCAAGCCTTTAGCAGGCCGGGCAGAGAGAGGTAATAAAGCTGGTCAGCTCCTATGTACTCCCTGACCTGATCAACGGTCAGATCTGCAGCAATAAGGTCTTTTCTGACGCCAGTGTCGATACCATAAAAACACGGAAACTTGATTGGCGGTGAGGATATTGCCAGAGAAACCCTCTTTGCTCCAGCATCTTTTAGCTTCTGGACCAGTATCTTGGTTGTTGTTCCCCTGACAATCGAATCTTCCATCACCATGACGTTTTTGCCCTGCACAAGGTCCCTCATTACATTCAGCTTTATCCTGACTGCCTCCATGCGCTGGGACTGCTCCGGCTTGATGAATGTCCTGCCAACATAGTGGTTTTTTACAATGGCTGGCGTCAACGGAAGTCCTGACTGTGCGGCAAAACCTGCGGCGCACGGGTTGCCAGTCTCGGGGACAGGCATCACTATGTCAGAATTTTTTTCCGGGTCTTCGATGGCCAGCTGGCGGCCCATCTCGTATCTGGCCTGCCAGAGCAGGTTGTTTCTTATCTTGGAGTCCGGCCTGGCAAAATAGATGTACTCAAAAATGCACATTCTTCCAGGATTTATTGCGTTCTTTGACATGCCAAGTGTTGCAAGTGTTTCCAGGTCAACAATCTCGCCAGGAGCAACTTCTCTTATATATTTTGCACCTATTGCATCAAGCGCACATGTTTCTGAAGAAAGCACACCACATCCGTCTTTCTGGCCAAGAACAAGCGGCCTTATTCCGGCCGGGTCCCTGAATGCCATCACCTTGTTGCTGGTGAGCAAGCCAGCCGAGTATGTTCCGTGGACATGGTTCATGAGCTGTAGAATGCCTGGTACAAGACCACCCTTGCGCTGGCTGTTGAAAAGAATCGATTTTGCAAGGAGTTCTCCGTCGTTTGTCGAGAGGAAGGTGATGTCGTTTTGTTCCAGGAAAATGCGCTGGGATGTGTAATTGACCACATCACCATTTGATGCTACCCAGAGGTGTCCGGCCTTATGGGGTTGGGCATTTTCGCGGGTGTTGGAGCCTTTTGTGGAATACCTGACATGGCCAAGTGCATACTTTCCGGAGAGGTCGGCAACAGCACCTTTCGAGAAAACATCCACTACCAACCCAAGGTCTTTGTGGCATGTAAAAACGTCTGGTTCCCTGAAAGTGACCATTCCAGCAGCTTCCTGACCCCTGTGCTGCAAGGCAAGCAAACCGACATAAGTCAGATAGGCAGCGTCCGGGTGACCTGCAACTGCAAATACTCCACACTCTTCGTGCATTCACGCACCTCCAGGTAAAATTTCTCACAACCTGCTTTTAAGTCAAGGTCAGACAGTAAACAAAAAGGTAGGAAATGGTTGCCTTGAAAAATGACTCATCAAATGGTAACTTGGATTCATCAATGAAGATTGCGTTGCGACAGGGCCTATATTTTGCCATGGTGTTTGTGTTTTTGTGCACGCTCTCGTCATGTGCCGCGTCCCTGCCGGTCCCCAAAATAGAATTCTCGGTGGAAACCGTCCCGCCAGAGGCTTCAATATACGTTGACGGAGCATTTTATGGTTTTGCCCCAAAAGTGATCGAGGTTTCAAAAATTTCATCTGTTACTCTGGAACTCGAAGGCTACGAAACCTACAGGTTTTCTGCAACACAGTACAGTGGGGACAGGGCATTTGTAAGGGCGACTTTGAACAAGCTCTATCAGGTGCACCTCGCATACTCGCCGGAAGGCAGCGAGATATGGGAGAATGGTAAACTACTGGGTAGAACGCCACTCATGATATGCCGGCCGGAGGGCAGGATTTCGTTGAGGATAAAACACGAGTACTTCCATGATCTTCTTGACACATTCGACATAGTGGAAGTCAAATTGAGGGCGCGCGTCCTGAAGGCAAAAACAAGATACTTCCCGGACACGGTGTGCTCAATAACCTCAAGCCCCCAAGGTGCTGAAGTGGTACATTTCGGTCTTGAAAATGACAAGATCATCTCGGATGCAAAAGTCATCGGCACAACACCCCTGAACATTACAAACGCCGAACTTTCCAAAATCTCGAAGGAACACTTTGTGGTAATAAGAAAAGAGGGATTCTTGCCATCAATTATGGTGTTCAACGGGAGCATAGAGGCACATTTCGAGCTTGGGCCAAAAGAGAAAGACCCTCCTCCTATCATGCCAAAAAATGGCATCACCCAGGTGCAGTACAAAATGGGGCGCATAACCCAAAAAGACGTCACTCTCGATGTCATCTCCAAGAACGGCGAGGTGAGGATAATCAATCCCGAGATTGGCGTTGACGTGGAGGACATGAAGACCCCTCTCTCAAAAAACTCCGGCGCAGCTTTCTGGGGCAACCTCTTTTTCAGCGTAAGATACCAGGAGTCTGATGGAGAGACCTTTTATCTGGTTTTTGACAGGAAAAACCGGAAGAGGTTCAGGATAGAGACATCAAATTTCTTTTGTGAAACCCCAATAAATGGCGACATAGGTTACAAGCAAAGGGTGCCCATCACCAACTCCAGTTTTGAAAAATTCTCGGACCTGTCGATTGCCGACAACGGGAAAAACATCTATATTTTCGCAAAACCCTATGGCGGAACATGCCCTTACATGATATTCAAATCCGACCAGTCCTTGCAAAACATTATTTTCATCGGGCTCCTGGATTCCCCGCAATAGCAATCCATCATCACCTGCACCGAAATTTGTTTCTGCCGAATCACAAAAATTCAGGAAAGGCAATTTTTTGGAATTGCCACCAGTATGGTTTTTCCTTGTGTCCAATGGTTCTCTGGCGTTGTTGCCAGATGGAGCAAAATTGGTAGAATAATCCATAAATATGGGTGGATGGCACAAGGGAAGAACTTTGTGCAACTGGCCCAAACATACGAAAATGAAGGAAAATGACATGAAAAAAACCTTGTGCCTCCTTGCTGCAGTGATACTTGTTGCATCGTCCCAGGCCAGCCTGGCCTCCGCCCCCTCCAATTTCAGCTACATCGAGAAAACAGTGACTGTCGGGAACAAATCCTATAATGTCAAATATGTTGTCATTGATGGAGCAACTTCTCCTGTTGACCTGTATTTTGGCCTGGCAAAACAAAGACTGTTTGTCAGGGACGACCCGGTGAAAATTGCCCAGTACGAAGGCGCGGTTGCCGCAATGAACGGCCCGTATCACAACGAGTCCGGTGGATGGTCAAACTACCTTTTTGACTCGCACTATGTCAAAAATGGTAAGCCAGTCAGGATAGCAAACATGGGCTCCAATTTCTGCGTGACAACAAAGGGCGAATGGCTCTTTGGCAGGCTCAGGTTCTCCATGATGGGAAAGGTGAAAGAAAACCTGCTTCCGCCGTCCCTGAAAGACGTCTATGTAAGCGGACTGAACCAGCCCCCATCTGCAAGCTCCACAACAATCTACACGTCCGAGTGGGGGTCAAAGACGCCAACAACATACCCTTCAATCTGCGTCACCCTTGAAAAGGGCGTTGTAACAAGCGTCAAGGCAGGCCCTGTCGCCATCCCCAAAGACGGGTATGTCCTCATATACACCGGCAAAAACAGGGAAAGGTGCGATGCAAAAAGGTGGCCCAAGGGATACATCAGGAAGGGTCTCCACATAAACATCTACTGGAAATCCGAAAAGGGAAATGAGGTCGATCTTGGAAAGTGGAAAGAATGCAGGTTCATATTCGGTGGTTCGCCAACTGTGGTCAGGGACGGCAAGCCATACTGGAACCTGACGGCGGACAAGCACACAAACAATGCTGCCCTTTCCTACGAAGCAAAAAGGTCGGCATTTGGAACAGGCCCCGGAAAAGTCTATTTTGTGGTTTTCACAGACGAGATAAAAATCCAGGAAGAATCCGCAGTACTGATACAGCTTGGTGTAAAAAACGCCTTCAATCTTGATGGTGGCTGCTCATCGTTCCTGTGGTTTGATGGCCAGTTAAAATCAGAGGTGTGCAGAAACCTGCCAATGGTTGTAGTTGCAAAGCCAAGAAAGTGACAAGCTGGGATTGTAAAAAGCCGTGCCACAAAGCACGGCTTTTTTAATTCATGGGTTTATGATCGCCCCGTCAAAACCTTCGTCGGTCCCTCCAAGCCAGATGCACACCTGGCCCGAGATTCTCGGCAAAACCTTGTTTCCACCACCAGATGTGACCCTGAATACGCCACCACCACTAATTTCGGCACCAAATATGTCTGACCCGCCGTCACCGCTCTGGTCATGCCAGACCACATTCCCATCAGAAACACACGGAGTGCATTGCGCAGATTTTACATTCGCTAGTATATTTGTTGACCCGTTCCAGACTTTAATCTCGGAGGCGCCATCCTTTTTTGCTGACCAGACAACGCACGTCCCGGAAACGGAGGGGTCAGATTTTTCGTTCCAGGCGTCATCAAGAACAACCACCTTTCCCGTCCCATCAATGCACCCTGTCACAGGAAAACCGTTTTGGGGCCTTTTGGAATAGGCAAGAATGTTGCCATCTGCCGAAAGGCCTGAAATGACCGAAGAACTTTTGCACAAAACCTGGGTTGTGGATGTCAAAAAATCATATTTGAAAACGGCAAAACCGTTTTCAAAAAACTGCGACCAGAAGACACCAAGGCTATTTATGACAGGTCCCGACACAATCATCGACTGGTCAGAATTTTTCAGCACAATGCTTTTCCCATCCAGGAGCCCAAAAAACCTTATCCCCTGACCAGCCTCACCCTTTTTTGTGAACGTCCAGCAAAGATAATCGCTCTTCATTACAGGGGCATAGGACAGCTCGCCAGCCTCCGAAACAACAAGAAGACTGGTTGTCGTTCTGTCAAAGAGGATTATCTTTGGCGAACCGCCTGAATTTGCCTGGAATGCGAGCCTGCTGCCAGAAAGTGCAGGGTTGGAACAAAAAGACTCACCAAAACCAATTCTTTCAGTTTTGTTTTCCAGAACGTTTCTTATTTCAATTTCAGAGGCGTTCGTGGCAATCCTGACCGGATAGGCTACTTCAAAAGAACAGATCGAGGCTGAGTTTGCGCTGGAGAGCGCTCCCTTGATGCTAAACAGAGAAATACTGACTGCCACGGCACTATTGCCAACCGGGCAGCAACAGGCAGAAAAAACAGAAAGGACCAGAAAAAGGCCACAGGCCTTTTCTTTCCTCATGCCTGATATTCAACCCCAATTTGAGGGAAGGGTCAATAGAAGGCAAACAAATTGAAGAAACACGACTGTAATCAGATTTTGTTCTTCCAAGAACAACAAAACTGGAGACAAAACCGTTTACAAATTGTTTACAACTGGCCTTGTTTTATATAGGTTATTGTGGCCTGCCTGGCCTTTGCGTCCCAGGAAACTTCACCGCCCAGGGCATCGGTCACAAACCTCAAGGGAACGTAGGTCCTGCCATCCTTTATTTCCGGTGGTGCATCAAGCGTGATCTCTTTTCCGTTTACAACAGCAATCCTGGAGTCAACTGAAAGGACTATTGTTTTTCCAGAAAGCGCATAGGACACTTTTGCCACTCTGCCAGTTGCAGGATCTTTTTCAAACGAGACCTCTGCACCAATGGACTCGCCAAGAAACCTGAAAGGCACCATTGTTCTGCCACCTTTGACATAGGGCGTCCCCTGGCAGGAGAGCTCTTTCCCGTCAACTGTTGCAGTGTCCTTGGCAACAGTAAAAACTATCACGATCTTTTTTGGCTGTGGCGATTCAGGCGGCTTTGGAGGCTCCGGGACCGGCTCTGGCGCAGGCGTCAAATCGACGACTGCAAGCGCCTCAGGGCCCATCTTGCCGTCTTTTGTTGGGAAAACTTTGTAAAAAAGCTTTGTTTTGGGCGGGAAAGGGTCAGTGAACACTTTGTCAAAAGTGCTTCCTATCATCTCTCCGTTCCTCTCGATGAGGAATTCAACCTCCTGCTCTGACTCCCATGTAAGAGTTACTGCCCCTCCCTGGATTTTGGCAACAAGATTCCCCACCTTTTCAAGCCTGATTGGTATTTCGACAGTAGCTTCATTGCCAGGGTCGGAGAGAAGCCCATTTTTCCCAACTGTCTGCACCCGGTATCTGTACGCCTGGCCCTGCTTCACCTCATAATCTGAATAGAAAGTTTCAGACACTTTCGTTTTATTCAGGGGTGCCTTTGGAAAATCCCCATCAAGTCCAGCTCTGAATATATTGTAACCAGAAGGCTCCGTTCCTGACTGTGGCGGTAACCAGAAAAGCTCAACATGGTCGACCATCCATTTGGCTGACAGGCCGACTGGTGGGTTTGGAGGTTCGTCCTTCTGCTCTGGTGGCTTGTCCAGGACAGTCACGGAGGCAGTCACCATTACAAGCGTCCTTTTGCCGTAATCCGGGTCCTGGTAGTTGATTGCCATCTGGCCATTGTATTTTCCTGGCCTTCTGTTTCCAGCTTTTATCGCAATCCTTACCGTGTCTTTTTCCTTTGGCGCAAGTCCCAGTATCTCCTTGGACGGGAAAAGGAGCGAATCTCCAAGAAGCACCAGTTCGAGAGGGATTTTCCCCTCATTGGTAATGGTCATTTGTCTTGTTGTCTCGCCCTTGTAGCCGACTTCGGCATTTATCTTTCCACCATCAACCCTGATCTTCGGCTCCTGGTCGGATGTCCTTGGCGGCTTCCCGAAACAGCTCAGCGTTCGGTTCCTGTAATTGTTGCTCTCGCCATGCTCGACAAACATCCTGTCCCAGGCCACAACAGGCTGGAAAACATAAGATGATTTGAGCGGTATCTTTTTGACCTGCTCGCCAGTTTCGCCGTCAACAATATACACACCAGCAGTATCGCTCCCCTTTGAACCAACAGGCACAAGCACATAATCACCCATGACCGTGCAACCGTCAGTAACAGGCCCCGGCATCTTTTTGTCCCAGATTATTTTTCCTTCTGTATTGAACCTGACCAGCCTGCCTTCATCGTCCCCTATTATTAGCGTATCTCCAAAAGAACACGGCGGAGCAAAGGTCATTCCACCGACATCAAGTATCTTGGGGTCTTTTTTGCTGTAGGGCCTTGGCAGGGCGATAATTTCACCGCCCGACATCGTGCAAATGCAGTATTTGTCAAATGCCATGGTGGCAGAGAAACTCTGGGTGCCCACTTCCACCCCGTCCACCACACCGCCAGAGCCATCATTCAGCACGCTCGCCTTGTAATGCGCGGCGCAACCAACATAGCCATAATCACTGTTTACTCCCATTGCTCCCGGGCACGGCCACTCTGTTTCAATTTTCCAGGCAAGCCTGCCAGTATTAAGGTTGTACTTGTAAGCACGGCCAGTTGTCTCATGGGTGGTAAAATACATCCACTTCCCGCCATGGTCGTCCTTGTAAATTGTTTGGGATGAAATGTTGTTCCCTACATCTCCATTGTACCACCTGACCTCCCCGTTTGCCGTCGAAAGCCCAAGGAGCCTGTTATTCATTGGTGCAATGACAGTGTCACCCACTATGGCACAGCTTCCTGCAACCGGCGAAGAGACCTCAAAACTCCACAGGACATTTCCTGTGAAAACATCAATGCAATATATTTTGTCTGAGTCCCCGATAAAAAGCCTGCCCTGGTCGACAACAGGGTTTCTTCCCCTGCTCTCGACACCCTTCAGGCCAAGCTTCCAGGATTCCTTGTCGTAGGCATTGAAGTCCCATCGCCCAAGAGCATTGGATGAGTGCATGTGATCGGAGGCATACTGTGTCCACGGCTTTGGCCCCTCGTCCTCAACCCTGGATGCAAAGGCCACCTGGCCAAATAAAATCTGTGTGGCAAACAAAAAAATTAGCGTTTTTGTAAAGCGTCCCATGCATATAGATACCGAAATTTTGGGGAAAAGGTTGAATTTGCCAAACAAAAAAGGGCAGAGATTTGTTTCCCCCTGCCCTTTGGTTCGTCTTTTTTCTACCTTGTCAGCTTTGGCAGGAGTTCATTGAGCTCCGCGTCTCCATTGAGCCTTGTGGAGTCCAGCTGGCCAACGACCTTTGAAGAAGAATCAACAGCAAGCAGGGAGGGGGTTGAATCAAAGAGCATCAGGGATGCAAGGTCTTTTTTCAGGTCGATGAAAAGGTGGGAACCCTTGATCTGGCCAAGGAATTCTTCGAGTTTTGCTTTTTCCGATGATGACAGGAAAACTACCTGATCAGGCCCTATTCCGAATTTGCCAAGGATGTTTGCTATTTCCCTTGCCCTCTTCCTGCAGGATGCACATGAAGAAACAAAAATGACCACATAAGGCCTGCCCTTGAAATAAGCCCCGCTGATCTCTTTTCCGCTGTCAGTCTTCATTTTTGGAAGGACAAAAAGGGTGCCGGGATGGAATGAGAGTATCCCGTAAGGGTATTTCTTCTGATAAGCCGGGTATCCCTGCGTGTCTATAATGAAGAGCTTGACTGCGCTTGCCACGGCAGACCTGACAGCCATCGCATAGGGTGTAAATTTGTCATTTTGTGGTATTCTCGCATTCAGGAAAGCCAGCTGCTCGGGGGTGGCACCTTTGTACGGTTCAAAAATGAACTGGGCATACTGGAGCCCTGAGGGGTCCGATGCTCCCGTCGTCACAGGCATTACATACCTTATCGTCATGTCATCGTTTATGGCAATGACTATTGTCTTCGTGTAAACGTTTGTCATGATTGCAGACCAGTACTTGTGCTTGTAGTTGCTGTCAAATACCTCAAAAAAGGTAACTGCTTTGGTTTGTGAAGATGGCTCCGGATCAACTACGATCTTTGCTTCCGGAGAGGAGAACTCGCCCTTCTCAACAGCGCCCGCAGCCCAGTGTGCCATTGGCGGATCACCCATTTCCAGAACAAGCTTCCTTTGCCCCCCATCTGCCTTTGCAACAATGAAATCAACAATGTTTGTTTGTGAAAACTCCATTGCAAAAGGAAATGCAGAGGGTGGTTCGATATCAGAGGCAAGAGTGGCCCTGAGGGTTACCTTGTTTGCATCATCCACCGGTTTACCCCTGTACACCCATGAATCCTGGGCGTTCTCCTCAACCACTTCAAAGGTGGCGCCTTTGAAAAACTCGGAGAGGGCCTTCGCATGATATGGCATCTGCAATACAAACTCGCCTTTGCTCGGTGTATAGAGACAAACTGGGTGGAGATTCTCAAATACAATGTCCCATTTACCTTCACCGATGGCTTTCAATGTATCAACTGCAATTTTGGCATCATTGGAGCTTCCGCAACCTGCAAAAGAAAAACAGGAGAGGGAAAACAAAACGCAAAACATGACTGACATTATTTTCTTCATTTTTACCTCATTTTGTTCGCACAAGCACAAAATCTTTAGATTCACTCACAGCACCAAAAGGCTTTTCCGAGTATGAGAGGAGATTTTCTGTGACTTTCACCATAAACGGGACTGTCGAGTGGCTGTCACCTGTCACCTGGAGATAGTAAGTTCCACGCTTGATGCCATTGAGCAATTTTCCAAAATCCAGATACTCTCCTGGCAAGACATTTTTCATGTCCTGCTGGTAGACAAGCCTCCACATTTCATCCCTGAAGGTCACCCTGAGCGACCTGATGGGGCTTGTTGTCCTGACAGTAACCTTGATGTATTCCTGGGCCTGTTCCGGAACATAGGCCTTGAAATTTGGGGCAGACAATTTTTCGATGCGGCAACCAAAAAGTGGCCTCTTTGAAACAAAAAGATAGTCTTTCCTATCAGGCTTCCTGCTCTCGCCAACATCCTCCTCGCCCCTGCTCTTTCTGATCGCAAAAGTTTTTCTGTCCCAGTCATAGAAAAATACGCCAACAGGGTCACCTGTTGCATACGTTGCCCAGAACCTCAATCCATGCCTTGCGTAAAGGTTTTCCTTTATGGACTGGTCAAGCGGCGAGATAAAAGCCGAAAGATCAGAGAGCTGCTCTTCAGTTATAACCGGCTTGCCAGTTTTTGCATATTTTATTGCTGTGTTCTGGTAGCCTGCCATCAGAAAGACGCAAAGGGCAGCAAGAACAGCCGCTATTGTCTTTTGAAGCTTTTCCTTAAAAAGTAGTCCGGATGTCTCATAAAAACCAAGGCCCATCATCATTGACAGCGGGACGAGCATCGTCATAACATTTCTGCCCTGCCACTCATATTTTGCAAGGAAGCAAGACAAGACAAATACCCCAGCCAGAAAACCGAGTGACCAGAGGGCAAACTTCTTCCATCCCGCCCTGGCGCAAAAAGCAAGCCCAAAAATGGGCACTACAGCCAATAGCCAGTCAAACCCCTTGAAATCAACGGTCTGTTCAAACCTGAAAGCAAAAAGCCCCTTCAAATAGATCGCAATCGTGCTGTACCCTTTTGGGTCGATCTGGATCATCTTTTTCGCAAGGATGGGCAGTGTCCATGGCGTGGAGGCCAAACCCAGGGTAAGGAGGGCCAGCATTGAAAAACCAAAGATTTTTTGGGTCTTTGCTTCACCAAAAGCCAGCATGACCGCTGCAATGATATATGATGAGGCCAGCAGGGCCAGAAAAGACGGGGAGTGCGAGAGATAGACAAGCGGGAAAGAGAGAGCAAAAAACAAGCTCCATAAAAGTTTTTTCTTCTCGGTAAGCAGAAGATACAGCGACATCAGGCCACCGACAAGGAAAGGCAGGGCAACTGCTTGTTTGAGGTAACCCATCGGGTAGGTAACGATGGCCGTGCTGACACACCAGCCTACAAGAGCGGCTATTGCAGCAATATCATTACCCGTAATTTTTCTGACAAACAGGTATATCAGAAGGCCAACTGCAACAAGTGACATTGTCACTACAATCTTTATGCCAACGCTGGCCGATGAGAATATCAGGCCAAAAATGGCCGAAAGGGCAAAAGGCACTGGCGGGGAACCATCATAGGGCATAGATTTGAAAGACATCAACGCCTTTACATTCGCCGCGTTGTAGCCACCATCCATGTTGAGCGCCAGTGGGAACCTGAACTGAAGGAACAGCAAGAAACCTGTCAGGGCCAACAAAATAAAAACCATCGCAAGGTGTTTTTTCAAATTGCCCCCTTAAAAAACTGGACAACTTCTTTGGCTTTGCCGCAGGATTGTCTTCCTTCTCTGCACTCTCCCCAGCGATAACACGACGGACCAGCCTTCTCAAAAATTATCGGTGCGACCTTTTTGACCGCCCCAAGAATATTTATTGCATAGTCCCTTATTTCCCACTGTGCCCTGTTGCAACACCTCAGGCTGAGGAAATGGTGCAGTTCCCTGGCATTCATTGTCGTGACAACATCAATGGTCTGCCCGGAAAGATAGGCGTATACCCTGTTTTCCTGTGGAACCTGGAACCTCTCCATTGCCTCCCAGAAAGATTTTTGCGAAGAAACAGCGGAATTGAAAACGGCCAGCGCCTCCGGGTTGTTGCCAACTGTCGAGGGACAAATAACTTCTGGTGATTTTCCTGCCTGGACAAGGGTTGGCACTATTATGTTCTGAATCCTGTGGCGGGTCAGGTGGGTGAGCATCGGCAAGCTCATACCGGAAAGCCTGAATGTGAAGATGGCCTGTTCTAGTTCCCTTGCATGGCCATTCTCGCAGACCACCCTTATGGTCTCAACTTCGGCTTCTTTTGTGATTGCTTTTTCAATTTGTGAGGCCGTTGCCCTGGATGCACCCATTAGCGCAGAAACTGCAACCGCCCTGTCAGGGTCCGGGGTGTGCCAGAGGAGCTGGACTTTCTCTTCAGAATAGTTCTTTTCAAGGCAAAGTTTTGATGACACAAGGGCAAGCCTCTGGTCTTTCTCGTAGCTCAGCCTTTCTATGTCATCAATCCTTGTGAAGAACGCTGGCGCCACCTTTGAAAGCATTTCCTGGAGTTTCGTTCCAACCCAGTGTATCTCAGAATAGTTTTTGCCCAACCCGTTTTTTGCCGAATGGATCAAATGTATCCACGATCTTGCGTTTCCGGTTACTATGAAATTTGACTTGAAAGAGTACGGAAGAACAAATCTGGCGTCCTCCGCCGGTATGCCCAGCTCGAGGAGCCTCTTGTAGGCCATGAAAAGCCCTTCGCAAAAATGCAGATATCTCTGACTCAGCGGCCCATAGAATTCTGGCCCGATGTATGGTTTGTCGTCACTGCCAAAAAGATCGGGGCCGCCTTCTGGCGCCATGTAGGGAACAACATACCCGGCCTCATCGTGTGGAACATACCGCCTGGATTTGACCGTGAATGAAAAAAGCCTGAAACCGATTACAAACTGCTCCACAAAGACCGATACATTTTCAAATGCCACCGTGAAATTGGCATGCTCCATCACTGAATGATGGCCCATCGAGAGTATGCGCCTGAGGTAGTCCGGGTAGCCACCCTCCGGCGTCTCGTCGAGTATTTTTGTTGGGGAACCCGGAAGGCTGGAAAGCCTGGCCGCACTTGAACAAATCCTTTGCGGATCAGGTGTATGGGAAAGAAGAACCAGCCTCGTGGTGTTGCTCATCTCTATAGCCCCAGTTCCTTGCTGATGCCTTTCATCGCCTCAAGACCCAACGAAACAAACTCTTCAAGGGAGAGGCCAACTTCACTGCAAGAAGCGATTTGTTCCCTGTTTGCACCAGCAGCAAAGCGTTTTTCCTTGAACCTGCTGAGTACAAATTCTGTGTCTATGGATGAAAGCTTTTTGTCAGGATGAATGAGCGCGCAAGCAACTATCAGGCCGGTAAGTGGATCTGAAACATAAAGCGCCCTGTCCATCAGGGTTTCCATTCTGGAACCATTCTCCGGGTTGTGCGCCATTACAGCCTGGGAAACTTCTTTTGGATATCCCAATTCAGAAAGCAGTTTGGCGCCTATTTTGGCATGATTTTTGGGGTCTTTTTCAGTCTGGACATAATCCACATCATGGACAAGCCCGGCTAAACCCCACAACTCCTCATCTTCACAGAATTTTTTTGCCAGGGCCACCATTATGGCTTCGGCTGAAAGCATGTGTTTCACAAGATTTTTATTGTCGACCTTGGACTTGACCAAGGCAAGCGCTTCTTCTCTTGTCGGCATTTTGCACCTTCCTGTTACGTGAAGTTTAGCAGATGGGGCCTGCCGGTCAAGAACTTTTGCTGTGTATTTTTTGCACGAAAATGACACACAAAATGCGATTTTCCAAAAAAACCATATTTTGTTTTTACAGTCAAAAGAAAGCTTTGCACGACAAAGCTTGAACATGAAACCCAATAAACAATTTTTGTTCAATTTCTGGTTAAATAAACCTATTGACAAGCACAAAAATCATCTTAATTTGTAAAAAGGGGGAAGTGTAACCTGAGAAAGGAAAGTGCGATGGCCGTAAAAAAGGTTCTTCGTGGGACAACTGTTATGTTGCGGCCCATGGTCGAGCAGGACCTGACCACAAGGGCACACTGGCTGCTTGATCCAGAGATCAGGCAAAATCTTGGCCTGCCTGATCGTCCCAGTTATACCTACCAAACCGCACTTGCAGACAGCCACAGATGGCTTTCTGACCGAAAATCTTCCGGTGATCTTCTCTGGGCCATTGATGTGGACGGAAAACTCATAGGGGATGTAACTGCCCATATAACCGATTTCGAACGAAAGGGTGAGATGGTCATATCAATCGGCGACAAGGCGATGTGGGGAAAAGGCTATGGAAAAGAGGCCTGCAGCCTTGTGCTGGACGAGATGTTCAGGGAATCAGAAATCTATTATGTAGACACATACGTTGTGCTCGGAAACAACAGAAGTTTCTCGCTTGCCCTTTCGCTGGGCTTTACGCCTGTGGGGACACAAACAGGTGGCACAAGGGTGCTCAGGCTCATACGAAAGGCCTGGATGGCACGCCGCAAGGCCGAGCTGGCAAGCTAGCATTCCCGTCATAAAAACAAATAAATCTATCTATCCGCAGATATTTTTTAGGTTTGCATTTTGGGTGAATAATTCATAAACTCCCTTATAGAGGACAAAAAATAATTGGGCCAGGAGGGTTTTATGGGCAGGAAATTTTTTGCTTTTTTGCTTTCTTTTATAATTTCAATCCAGTTTGTTGTTTTCCCGGAAAATTCACTATCAGAGGAATGCAGGACAGGATTCCAAAGGGGCAACCTGTCAAGAACAGGCTGCTATCCGGATTCTTGTGCACCTGCAACTGACGAGGTCTCTCTGGACTGGTTCTACCAGGCTGATTCCAGCTCATCCGCAAGCACAAATATCGCGCCAGTTGCACTTGATAATATGGTGTTTTTTACAGCAAATAACAACACATTCACAGGGCGTGTCCTTGCCATCAATCCCAAGAATGGGGTCGTAGTTTGGGAGGCAAACACTCCCTCTGTGAACCAGTTTGCAGTTGCAGGTGGAAGGGTGATCGCTTTATGCAACGAAGATCTCCGCTCAATCGACTATTCAAATGGCTCTACGGCATGGAAAAACTCTGATTTTTACACAGATGACCCCCATTACCAAACCATAGGGTCACCTCTCGTGAATTCCGGCAAGATATACGTCGCATTGAACCATGGACGTGTTTACTGCTTTGACTTTGCAGACGGCAAAAAAATCTGGGAATGCAAACTGGAGGAATTTGACACCCTGCACTCGATTTCTGAAGGAAAGATTTTTGTTGGGTCAAGCAGATACATCTATTGCGTTGACCAATTCAAGGGGACAAAAATCTGGGATTCCCTGCTGGATTTCAGTTTTCCCCCAAACTCGACTCTTGCAATAGAGCAGGGGAAAATCTACACAGTTGGTATCGATGAGAACAGCAGCAAATTCTCCCTGTACTGCCTTTCTACAGACAAATGCAAAAAAATCTTTGCAGTCCCGATAAGCGAAAGGAAGGTGCAAAATCCTGTTGTTGCAAATGGGAAAGTTTATCTGGGAACAAAAGATGGCCAAATCCAGTGCTTTCAGGCAGACACAGGAAAACTGGTCTGGAAAAAAACCTACAGTGGATCAATCCTTAATTCCCCAACCATTTCAAACGGAAGGCTGTTTTTTGTTGCAGGCGAAAATCTTGTTGTGGCTTCATGTGCAGACGGCAATGTACTCTACGAGGAAGAGGTTGGCGCCAAACCAGGCATAGACGTAGTCCCCTCAATGGGAAAACTGTTTGCTGTTACAAAAGATTCCAGATTGCTCTCCTTTGATTCGCCAGGCAAAACCAGCATTAAAAAATCATCGATAAACTTCGGGTTCCTAGAACCCAAAAAAGCTGTTTCAAAAGACATTGAAATAAAAAACAACGGTGATGAAAACATCGAGATGACGGCAGTAAAAACAGGGCCAGTTACGCTCTCATCGGAAAAATTTACCATTGCCCCAAAATCAAGCTACAAATTGACGGCCACCCCAAATCTGGACCTGGCAAAACTCGGCCAGTCAAATGGGGAGATAGCACTCTCCTGGAATGATGGCTCCAAAAAAATACCATTCACTTTTTGTAAAATTGCAGGGGATTTTTTTACATACGCAAACGACAGGAGCAACGTTGAAGGCAAAAAATGTGTGCCTGCAAACCAGCTTCCAAAAAGAAACGCACTAAAGAGAATGTGGTATGGGATTACAAAAACATACTGGAACGGCTTTTTCTATACATTTGGATACAATGGAATCGTATCCGTCATAGAGCCACAAAACGGCAAGACGATTCTGGAAGAAGATTTCGGCCGAGAAATAAAAGAGATCTATTTTGATGACGGAAGAATGTTCCTGGATATAGATTACGGGATAATTTGCGCTGATCCTCTTACACTCAAGGAGGCATGGCAGTGGGAACAGGGTAAAAGGGTGGCCCAGAAAGCAATCTGTGCCAGTGCTGGGAAGATTGCAATTGAATCTGATTCCGGTTGCTGTGAAGGATATGGAAACATTTTCATCGACATCCTGGACCAGAAAACAGGAAAAGCAATGCACAATATCAAGATAGATTACAAAAAAAGGGGATTTTATTACGGGTTAGCAATCAAAGACAACCTGGTTTACTATAACGCCGACAGGCTATACTGCTTCAATACAGACACGGGGAAAGTTGTCTGGAAAAC
>JAAYUI010000198.1 GCA_012517765.1 Caldisericales bacterium
AGATCTTCAATTTTGAGACCTTCCCCAACCAGAGTTATCTCTATTGCATCTATTCCTTCTCTTACATAAAGCTCGGCTCCGTCTGGAAGTCTCTGGAGTATATACCGGCCGCTTTGATAGAACCTCGGAAAGTGTCCGACACATGAAGCCATAAGCATTGTAACAACAATAGATATAAACACGATGTGTGTTGTTCTTTTCATCTCAGACCCCCCTACTGGATTGTGATTATCCCGGTATCGGACAGATCGAGTCCACTAATCTCGGGAATCACACCGGTACTGAATTTAACATTTCCTTCGCTAACATATTCGGAGAAGAGTATCTCCGTATTGCCTGCTTTGTCGAGTACACTGACAAATACTCTCAGCAGCTCCGTATTCTGAACATCGAGATCTTTCAGTCCGGCCACGGCCACGTGAATAACACTTTCGGAAGGCTGCTTGATTATCATAAGTCCACCGACAAGGGACTGGACTATACCGGGACATGTAAGATACTCCGTATCGAACTCCAGTACAACTTCAAAGGCATTTATCTCACCGAGGTTATTGGCTTTCACAACAAAGCTTCCAAGACTGTTCCTGTTCAGAGTGGTATCGATTATTTCGAAGGAGGGCCCTGCAACAACTATGGTGGAAGCCGCGCTCTTCACAGGGTCGCCGGCCTTTCCCTTTATATCTACCGGTATAACTTCGAAATACATGAATTTACCGACATCTTGCGAAGTGAGCAAATACTCGTGTTTAGTGGCTGAGGGAATCGACTCAAGACCAGTGCCGTCGGCTTTGTCTGAACGATACCATTTGTACTCGGATGCTCCTTCAGGCTCCTGCTCGGGATCCAGAAAAGTGTATTCTCCCTTTACTTTCTGCCCTGTAACTGTATCTCCCGTGATCCTTACATCTGAAGCACTGGGCTTTTTGTTTATCGGTGGACAGGCCGTAAGTGCAATCAGCAAGATCAACATAACGGTGATATAGGCTAATTTTCTCAATCAGATCACCCCATTCAGTTTATGGTTATCGTGCCTGGAATCAGCGTAATATTCGGACTCCTTATTTCCTGAGGCGGCTGGCTGTCATCGGCTACCGCAGTTTCTACTGGAGAATCATTATATACATAGCTAGTAAAACCGATGGTTGTACTTCCAGATGAGATCTCGGATACTACAATCGTTGCTATCTTGGTTCTTCCCGCGAGGTTCACGGGTTGACCTCCTGCAATGAAATGGATTATTCCGTCGGTGTTTCTTATCATGTTCGCAAGCGACCATCCAAGGCCGGCATCGTTAGACATGGCTAACACAGACAGCTTTGTTGTATCAAAGCTCAAAACGTATTCAATCGCTGTGACACCAAATTCGAAGTCTTCGGCGTATATGTCTATCTGCCCAAAACCATCCATCGTGGTGTTGTTTATCTGGATCGTTCCTTTACTTATAGTAGTGAAGTTCGCAACTAGCGTTCTGTTCTTTGTAGCCGTAAATGAATAACTGGCGTTAGTACTTACCTGTGCTCCATTCTCTGTCCAGTTGACGAACCTGTATCCCTCTTTGGGGGTAGTTGAAAGATTGACAGTATCTCCATGGGTGTAGACCCCTCCACCGGCAGCAGTTCCTCCGGCTGCAGGATTGGCCGAAACGGCTATTGTATAGGTCTTCTTTGTCAGGATAATATCTACCGTCTTGTCTCCATCGACATTGACGTTATCAGTCACGTTGTTGTATCCCGTCTTGCTTATCGTGTATGATCTTGTTCCTGACTGAACGTTTGTGAAGACGGCCTTTCCCTGCGCGTCGGTGCTCTTGTTCTCTCCGTTGAAGGCGACGTTAGCGCCCTAAACTTTTCCCTGGTTATCGCTTACATTGAAAGTTACCGTATATACTCTGACGAAATCGGCAGTCACCGTTTTGTTTCCGTTCATAGTCAGATTGGCCGGATTTGCAGAGCCGCTCAAATCTCCGCTCCAGGTGTCGAAAGCCCAGCCGGCAGAAGGATTGGCTGTGAGCTGAACGACTTCACCATGAGTATATGTTGCTTTGTCTGGATTCTTCGTGACAGTCCCCTGACCAATTACGTTTGTCGTTAGGCTATAGGTCTTGAGTTTGAATGTGACGGAGATAGTATGACTGGCAGTCACGTTGTTGAATGTGTAGCTGGATACGGCTCCAATGGAAACTCCGTCTACCTTCACATCTTCTATGTCATATCCGGTGTCCGGAGTTATCGTGAATGACTGATTAGAGCCGTGGGTAACGTTCACACTCCCCGCGGGATTTATGCTTCCTCCCGTGCCCGCCGTTGCGGTGATCGTGTAGGTCTTAAGTCTGAAGTTGGCCACGAGTGTCCTGTTCGCGGTCGCCGTGAACGAGTAAGCGGCATTCGCGCTCACCTGCACTGCGTTCTCCGTCCAGTTGACAAATTCATAGCCTTCGCTTGGAGTGGCCACAAGGTTTACAGTATCTCCGTGAGTGTAGTTTCCTCCGCCGCTTACACTTCCTCCGGCAGGAGGATTTGCCGAAACGACTATTGTGTAACTCTTAAGTCGGAATGTAGCGTGAATGGTGTGGTTAGTCGTGACGTTTGTGAAGTTGTATGTGGAAACGGCCCCAATAGAGACTCCATCTACCTTTACGTCTTCTATCTCGTATCCGGTATTCGGGGTTATGTTGAACAATCTGTTCGATCCATGTTCTACCTGCACACTCCCTGCGGGATTTATATTGCCTCCCGCGCCCGCCGTCGCGGTGATCGTGTAGGTCTTCTTTGTGAGTATCACGTTTACTGTCTCATCGCCGTCGACATTGACGTTGCCAGTCGCGTTGTTGTATCCTGTCTTGCTCACTGTATATGCTCTGTTACCAGCCAGAACTCCTGTAAACACTGCCTTCCCCTGCACGTCTGTGGCCTTTGTCTCTCCGTAGAATGTAACACTCGCGCCCTGAACTGCTCCCTGATTATCGCTCACGTTGAAGGTCACTGTATATGTTGGAGGGGGCAGAAGTGAGAAGCTGGCGTGGATCGTGTGATCAGCAGCGACTCCGGTGAAAGTATACGAT
>JAAYUI010000147.1 GCA_012517765.1 Caldisericales bacterium
GTAGTTTATCCTTATGAACTAATTCATACTTTAGATGTAGATAAAGTTTATACTGAAGTGGGAAGAGGGAATGAAGGAGATATATTTAAAACTTTATTATCTGAAGAAAAAACTTATAAAACAGCAATAGTATTTGGAGATAATGACCACCCTGGAGGTTATGCTAGTAGAAAAATTTCAGATGCTGATGGAAAGAAACTATGTAAATGGAAAGTAGATAAAGTAATTTCATTTCATAGAACAAGTAATACTGATTTAGCAGGATATTCTAGATGGTTTACTCCAAAAGAAATAGAAAGAATTAAAGATTGGGTTAAATATTTGAATTAAATGGCATCAAATTATCCTATATGGCATCAAGTTCAAGCTTGCCACTATAAATCTAGTAAATCTTATGGAGGTAGAAATAATAGTGGAGAAACTATATATATAGGAACGTCTTCTAAATATTCTTATAAACATTGCAAAATACTAACTACAAGAAGAGAAATATTACATCCTAAATTTGGAAATTGTTATATATTTAGAACTTCTATAGATGATATAGTATTAAAGGAGTCTTTAGTAAGAATTAAAGATAAACAACTGGTTCAACAAAGAACTAAATTAAACAGAATTAAAGGTTTAAAATAACTTGAAAACAATTAAAACTATGAGTAAAATTTTTGTAAAGAAAGAAGAATTAACACTAGTTAATGGTGGTTATGTAGTAACAGGTAAAAATGAAACTCCTGTTTACAATGAACAGTTTATTACAGTTCAAAAACATGCAGAATGGGTAGTAACTTTTGCTGAAAAAGCAAAGGGTAAAGATTTTGTAGGTAAGGCTCCAGATTCTATTGAGAGTGTTAAAGAAGAAGTAAGAAAAGCTTTATCTAGTAAAGGAGTTGAGTATGTTAAAGCCCCTAAAAAGGTAAAACAAGATTTAACTGAGAAACTCCAAGAAGAAGCTTTAGCATTTATTAAATATCAAGGTGAATCTTCAAAGACTGAAAAGATTAATAAGTTCTTACAACAATTCAATATTATTCAAGAGTTTGAAGAATTTGGACTTTATTTTGAAGAAGATATTTGCAAACTAAACAAAATTTATACCATCGAAGAAATTGTAGCAGCAGTTACAGCAGTAATTGATATAATTGACTAATGTTTAACTTAACCAGGGACTAGTAGAAATATTAGTCCCTTTATTATACTATGAAAGAGCATATAGATTATGTAATAGAGTATTTAAAGAAACAACCTATAAAAGGTTGTATCACAGGTAGCTGTTTATTAGGATATTTTGAAAACCAAGATGTAGATTTATTTGTGTATGATGAGAAATCTTTCACTAAGATATTATTTAACTTGTATTATAACAACAACTTTCTTATTCTAGATCCTCTAGAAAAATGGAAATTAGACCAATATTTAAATAAAGAACATGGTAAAGCACCTTTTGGAATTACTACAATTAAATTTGTGTATAATACTTGTATACCAGTAAATGTAATATTTAAAAAAGGATGTATAAATGCTTTTTCAGTACTTGCTAGTTTTGATATGGATATAATATGTAAAGCATATGATATAGAAACTAGACAGTATTTAGATTTATCAGAAAACTTACCTAATAAACAGGCTACTTGGAATAAATGGAATACTAATTTCTATGACCCTGAATTATGGCAAATTGGTAGAATTCTTAGACAATTAGAAAGAGTAATTAAATATCATAAAAGAGGATATAATACTGATGCTGTATGTATTAAATATATTGAATTAATTGATGAAGTACAAAAATTTCAGAATATATTTAATTCAAATAATTTTAGTGAAAAATTGGCAATAAGAAAAAATAATACTAAAATAGTTAAACAGATATGTGAAGTTTGGTTGAAAACTCATGAAATATCAGATGAGCAGTTAGAATTATTAAAGGAAAAAATTAAAGAAATATAGTATGAATGTAACAATAGATGATTTATTAAATGCTTTGCAGAATCCAGATAAACCTAGTAAGTTAGAAAATACTAGAGAAACTTGGAGTAGAATTGGAAATAAAGAAAAGTTTGAAGAACTTGGATTAGAAGGAAGTGAATTAGATGATTTCCTAGCAGAATGGATTAGTGAAAACCCTTATAATAACCTATAATTATGACACAGGTAGAAATAGTTAAGAAGTTTATTGAAGATAATAAACTAGATTTTTCAGGTAGAGGTAGTGAATTAAATGGTAATTGTACTACACTAGCAGGATTTATTTGTTATGTATTAGATAAAGACCCAGATAATTATCTTAGTAGTCATGGATATGAAATCATATCTGAATTAGATATTAGTACTGACGCTGCTGTTGAATTAGAAAGAGTATTTGAGTATGCTTATAACAATTATTATGAAAAATTCTGGAAAACTCCAGCAGCAAAAAAAGAATATATATTTTAGTTATGCGTAGTTTTTTATTAAAAAATAAATCCCCCATTGTTAAGTGGGGGTTAATTCCCGATGGTGTGATGTATCAAGGTAAAATTCCAGAAGTGTATAATTTAGCAATTTCACCTACTCCTGGAATTATAATAGTAGATGTAGATGTAGATATAGAAAAAAATAAAAATGGATTTGAAAATATACCACACAACTTATTAAAAGAATTAGAGACTACATTTAATTATTCTACTAAAAGAGGTGGAAAGCATTACTGGTTGAAATATACGGGAACTAAACATTTGGGGAATAAAACTAGTAATAAAAGTATTGATCTTAGGACTGAGAAAGGCTATGTAGTATATTGGCATACAGAACCTATAGAGAATTGTTTAGGTAGAATTAAAGAAACCTCTGAACAATTAAATGAGTGGATAGAAGGATTGTTTTGTTATAAAGTTAAATAAAATAATGATTAATATAGAAGATTTAAATAAAATTCAATCTCCTGATAAAACTGCAACTTATATACCAATTTTACATAAAGATTTAGCAGAATTAGTATTGGAAGAAGGAGATAAACACGGATTTAAAATAAGAAATACTGACTATAGTATTGCAAAAGAAGGCAATATTATGAGAGGTATTTTTGCATTTATAGGGGATGATCCTGCAATGGATATGCAAGTAGGTATATTAAACTCTTATGACAAAAGTAAAAAGGTTACAATTGGATTAGGAAGTCAAGTATTTATTTGTCAAAATGGAATGGTTAGTGCTGATTACACAATGAAAAGAAAACATACAGGAAGTGTTGAAGATGATATTAAATACATGATTAGAGAAGGAATGAAAAATTTGTATGATGAATACAGAAGAAATATACAAGTTAGAAATAAGTTATTTGAAATAGGGGTATCTAAATCTAAATATGCAGAATTAATTGGTAGAATGTTCATAGAAGAAAATATCATTACTCCTACACAACTTGGTATAGTAAAAAGAGAATTTAAAGAATCTAAACTATTTCCAGAACCTACAGCTTGGAGTATGTATAATCATGTTACTCAAGCATTAAAGTTTGGGCATCCTGCTAATTATATTGAACAGCATATAGGATTACACAAATTTATGTTAGAACATTTTGAATAATGAGTAAATTAGCAATTATAGATGGAGATGCTTTAACGTATCATTCCAGTAAAGATTCTATACATGAATCTATAGAAATTATAGATGAGAAAATTCAGAATATTTTTATTCAAACTGGAGCAACTCATTATGTACTTTTTATTTCAAATAGTCCCTATTTTAGACACAAAATTAGTCCAGATTATAAATCCAATAGGAATAAGTATAAAAGTCCTTTAAAGTGGCTTAAAACTCTAAAAAAATATTTGATAGAGCAATGGGGTGCTCAGAGTATGGATTTAGTGGAAAGTGATGATTTATGTGCATACTGGATGAATAAAGACTTGTGTATAGCAGATGATGGTAAGATAGAACCTAGAGAAGTATTTGTAGATGCTTTGGATTATTGTGCAGTAGAGAATTTACCACAATTTGAATTTGAATCTATAGAAAAAGTTCTATGTGCTGTGGATAAGGATTTGCTTCAGAGTATTCCAGGCAAACACTTTAATTACACTTACAAATTAGGGGGTAAATATAACCCTAATAGTGTAATTAAAGGTTGGTGGGTTGAAACTAGTGAAGCAGAATCTGATGATTTCAAAAGGATGCAGGTAGTTGTAGGAGATGTAACGGATGGAGTTTCAGGATTAAAGGATAAAGGTATAAAATTCTATGAGAAAATTTCTAAAGAAATCAAACCTTCTTATGGGGAATTGCTACAACTTTATTGTGTAGAATATGGTCAAGCACAGGGTATATTTGAATTTCAAAAGAACTATAGACTTCTTCATTTACTAGATACAGATGAAGATTTTTATAGAGAAATTGGAGAATTACCTGAATTACCAGAAATTAGAGAAGTAAATTTTAAACCTCTAATTCCAGAAGTAGCTGATGACATAACATTTTAAATTATGAATATACAAGAAATATGTGATTTAATAGATGAAAATTTCTATAAAGAAAACAATTACTATTTGTCAATAAATAATCCAGAAGAATTTGCTAAACAGGTTGCTTTAGAATTTGGTAAACAATGTTTTGAAGCCAGTAGAGAAAATAAGAGAATTTATAATCCCGAAAAAGATGATAAATTGGAAATGATTACTCTAATTATAGAATTTAAAACATTTGAAGATTATTTAAAAAGTTTAGAAAATGATAGTTAAAGAACTGCCAGATAATTTTATAGGAGTTGGAGAAGTTTCTGGATTTAAATTTAATAAATTAGCCTCTATAGACAAGGGTTTTTTATACGAAGTAATGTCTGATGATGTAAGTAGACACTATGAAGTTTTTGAAAGAAAAATTACCCCTATATGCATAGATTTTGAAAATGGAATTTATTCAGAAACAGAATTCAAAGTAAAATATCCAAAAGCTAGTGATTTTGGAGTATGGGCGTGGGCTTATAATAGCCCAGAATTAGCATTGGCTAAATTAGAAACTTTAAAATAAATAAATATGGACGAAAATATAATTAAAATAAATTTAGTAGAAACTGCTGATAGACTGGCAACTGGTTATTTAGTAACTAAATATGAAGCAGGAGATGAGATTGAATTAATGGAAGAGTCTAAAGATGAACCTGAAGTTTTTATTTGGAAGGAACATCTTCAAGATGAATATAATGAAGTATATGATTACTACTATACTTTATTATCAGAATTAGAAGTAGTGGAGGTATAATGGCAAGGGAGCAAGTAAATAATAACTTTACTATTGACTTATATGGAGGTAATAAATTATACTATGCTCTGAACAATAGTAGAAGAATAGAAATTTGCACCAATGCTCCAATACAGGAAATTACTGATAATGATAATAATATAGTAGAACTTAATGTAGGAAATTTTACACTGAAATTAGGTGAAAATTTTAAACATAAACTTGACACTCTACCTAGTACATACTGTATTCAGGAGATAGAGAAATTTAACCATAAACAATTCAAATTCTGTTACTATTTAAATTCACATAGACTTAATAAAACTACTGAATATTTAGTCCCCTGTTTAGGATTAACTAGACAACAACTTTGTTATGATACTTTCTTAGTAAATGCTTATTTAACAGAATCTCCAACACAAATTATATTACTATATAGATTTTCTACATCAGAAAGTTATGGTAAGTTGGAGGAAGTGTTATTAAAAAGTAGTAGTTTTGTAAAGATACAGAATAGTATTCCAGGGTTTGATGTAGTAGTTATGAATATACCTTAACAGTATATAGCAGATGTAATCAAGTTTCAAAATAGTAGGTATTCACAAATATCTACAGAATTAAAACAAAGTATTGTGAGATTTCACAATTTAAAACCAAAGGATAAATTATATCAAGTAATCTATAGAACTAAATCTTTAGTAAAGGAGTTTGAAGATAAATTTAAATGTTCTTTTGAAGGTGTAGAGTAGGATGAAAAGTTAAATTTAGAGTTAGAATTATACAAAAATGAATAGAAAATTACTAGAAGATTTATTTAGTAGTAGTTGGGTAGATGCCTTGGGAGAGAATTTTTTCTCTTCCACAGGCTTTACCTATATAGGTAATTACATTGCAAAATTAAGAGAAACTACTACTATATATCCAGATAGGAAGGATATATTCAAAGCATTTAGATTAACTCCATTTAATGAGGTTAAAGTAGTAATACTGGGGCAGGACTGTTATCACGATGGTTCTGCAGATGGACTTGCATTTAGTAATTCAAAAAGTAATACAATCTCACCTTCACTTAAAAATATACTAAAAGAGATAGAGGATGAATTTCCAGAGAATAAAAATATAATAACACATGGTAGATTGGATTTACAGGATTTATCTAGGTGGAGTAAACAAGGAATTTTATTATTAAATGCAGCACTAACTGTTGAGAAGGGTAAAGCAGGTTCTCATTTGGAGTTATGGAAACCTTTTACTGTAAAGATATTACAAACATTGAATACAAAGAATGAGGTAATATGGTTGTTGTTAGGTAAAGAGGCTCAAGGGTATAAGAAATATATAACTAACCAAACTCATAGTATTATTGAAGCAGCACACCCAGCAGTTAGTTGTTATGGAGGTAATGGATTCTTTGGTTCAAATTGTTTTAAGAAAATAAATTTTGAATTATTGGCAAGGAACAGAAAGGAAGTGGTATGGTAGATAAATGTGATAAAGGTTGGCATACAGGAGAATGTTGTTGTAATTGTAAAAATCATTATGAAGATTTTTACCACTGCACAACTTTACCTAAACCAGTAGGAGTTGAAGAGTGTGTTTGTAGTACTCATAAAGGATGGATTTGTTTAATACAATTTGAAGATGAACAAGTTCCAAGAGCATATTCTAACTGGCCTGAACATGGGTTTTGTGAAATGCATCAAAGTAAATAATATAATAAATTATGAAAACACCAAAAGAATATTTAATAGGATGTGAACATGATGGAAGTTATATTCCAGTTAATGAAGTTTTAAGGATACTTACTCAAATTCAAAAAGAAGCATGGAATGAGGCTTTAGATAAGGCTGCTGAGAGTGCTGATGTTACAGACTTAGGTATAGAAGGTAATGCGGTGGTAGATTTAAATTCAATTCTAAAACTTAAACTATAATGAAATTAATTATAACATATTCAACAGAATTTGGATGTGAAAAAACTACAGTTAAATTAAAAGATTTAACACAATGGTTAAAAACCTATAATTTTAATATTGTCAGTATTAAGAAATATAAAAAAACTAAACTATGAATATAGAAGAAATATATAGTAATTGTTTAGATTTAAGTATTTCGGAATTAGATAATTTGAAGGATAAATTACAGTGGTTAAGAAATGAAAAATTCAATAATACTTACAAAGTTGTAGAAATTTATCCAGGAGAAAGAATTGAACTTAAAGTTACAGAGGAAACTGGATTTTACTGTTATCATAGACCTTGTGAAGGATATTCAATGGGTAGAGGAACTCATTATATAGTTATACCTATTGAAAAATATTCTGATAGTTTAAAGAAGGAGTTAATTGAAAAATATGATGATAAATGGATATAGAAGAATTAGAAGATAAACATGGAAAAATTGCATTTGAACCTTTAAATTTTGATGAATTTCATTATAAGAAACATGCTAAAACTTCAGTAGAATTTGCTATTAGTATACTAGAAAATATGGAAAGAAATACACTATCTGATTTAGAAATATGCAAGTTTGAAAAGAAAATTGAAGAATTAAAACAGTACTTAAATGAGTAAAGTAATAGAATGTAAAGGATGTATAGATTGTCCTTTTAGATATGATGATTATAATCAAGATTCTTTAGGGAAAGATACTGTTGTAGTATGTAATTTAGCACATCATTTAGATTTACCTTTGTACTTGGTAGTATCATATGATTCATGGCAAGAGGATGATATAGAATTTAAAATAGATACTCCTATATGGTGTCCTTTAAAGAATTATAAAGATATAACTGTTAAAATTAAATAGTATGAGTGGAGGACAATGGGATTATATTCAGTATAGATTTACTGATATAACTGAAGATGTTAAGTCTCTTATAGATAAGAATGGTAAGCCTAAAACTGAAAGGGAACTTAAAGAGGATAGATGGAAAGATGATGAATATTATGAAAAGTATCCTGAAGAGAAATTCCACTATAAATATCCTGATGAAGTAATCGAAGAATTTAAGAAAAGTTTAGATATAATTAAAAAAGCCCAGATTTATATACAAAGAATAGATTGGTTACTTTCAGGAGATGATGGAGAAGAAACATTTTTAACTAGATTAAAAGAAGATTTAGATGGGATGGGGAACAACATTTAATTGTGAGATTTTTCTAAGTAGAGAAAATATTACATCTAAAGAACAATTGGAAAGTTTAGTTGAAGATAAGAAATTATTACTTACAGAAATTAAACAGAAATTAGCAATGTTTGCTAGTGCAAATCCTAGAGACATAGTACCTAAAGAATGGGAAGATGAATCTATTAGTTACTTAAATAACAATATAGAGGAGTTAATGGAAGATTTTAGCAATATTCATCGTCAATTAATTAATTATGAATATTGTTTGGCTAATTACTCAACAATAAGAAATGACTAAAGAAGAATTTATCTCTAAATTAAAAGAGAGAAAGAACCTTAAAACTACTGAAGAAGTAGTAGAAATTGCTTTACCAATAGTACAATTCTATCTTAATAATTATCAAGGTAATGTTTATAAACAAATAGAAGATAAATTAGTTGAATTTGAATTTAGTAAAATAAAC
>JAAYUI010000203.1 GCA_012517765.1 Caldisericales bacterium
CAGCTTGCGTGGGAAAATGCGCTCCCAGTTGGAGCGGAAAGAAAACAGCCCGCAAGTTCAACCCGTTGGCAGTAAAGTGAAAATACACGTCTGTAAAGACGGGAAACAAAATGATCCCTGTAAGGTTTGCCGATTATTCGGCTTGCCTGCCAGCGATCAGGGCGGTACTCCGACGCTGCTGCTGGTGCGGGATATCCGGATGACGCCGGAAACGATTAAGCGGCTCAGTGAGGCACATACGGATCAACAATTTACCGAAATGAAAGCCGAAGTCGCCATCGACCGTGTGACCAGTATGGCCTCCCCCCGGAATCTGGAACGTGTGCCTGCCGGTGCCGTCTTTGGTCCTTGCGAACTGGTTCTGTCAATTTTCCAGCCGCGTGATATCGATTCTCTGAAAGACCTGCGCGATTGCCTGCAATTGGTGGAGGATGATTATCTGGGCGGTGGCGGTTCGCGTGGAAATGGCAAAGTCCGTTTTCAGGATCTTAAGATCAGTATTCGAAGTTCACAAACCTACAGTACAGAAAATAGTATCGGAACCTTTCAGTCTCTGAAAGAATTTGAGGAAAAATTTGATTTGGTCATCAAGGAAATCAAAAACTTACTGCTGCCTGCAGGAGGGTAACCGATGCAATGGGAAATCTATCATATTGACGGGCGGTCTTTCCATTTTGGTAAACAGGGGATGGGGATAGAGGAGAGCGATTTCATCTTCTCGTCCGACAGTCTGTTTTCAGCACTGACTGCCTGTGCTTTCTCCGTGGCGGGCACGGAAAAGACCAATGCCTGGTTGGCTCCTTTTCAGGCAAACCAGCCACCGCTGGTTCTGACATCCGCTTTTCCACGTGCCGGCAATGTCCGTTTTTTCCCGACACCGATGTGTCACTTTCCAAAAAACGGGTTACAGGATGCTGCTGTCTCGCTGAAAAACGTGAAAAAAATCTCCCTGGTATCGGAAAAAATATTCCGGCGAATACTGAAGGGTGAATCCTTATGGACCCTCGTCGGACAGTCCGGCGTAAAAATCCTCAATCAGAAAGTGCTTATTTCTGCGGAAGAGGTTTCCGAGCTGCCGCAGGCTGTTCTGAAAAATGATTCCATCTGGAAACAGGAGAAGCGGCCGCGCGTGACGCTGAACCGGGAGACGAACGCTTCAACGCTCTTTTTCAGCGGGCAAACGCAGTTCTTTGACGGCTGCGGACTCTGGTTTGGTGTGCAGCGTTTATCAGCGAATAAGGATTTCGATGATCTGTTTTCCGCCGCATTGGAAACGCTGGCTGAGAATGGGTTGGGCGGTGAACGCAATGCCGGATTTGGCCAATGCCAAATTGGAAAGCAAGATTTGGCGCTGGAGCTGCCGGATCCCGCCGGAAGCTCCTGGATGACATTAAGCCGCTACATTCCGGCAGCGGATGAGATGATTGGGCTGATGGCTGGTTGCAGCGCTTACATGATCGATCCGGTTGGAGGCTGGCTGTATTCCCCTGGCAATGCAGCCCAAAGACGCCGCACAGTCCGTATGATTCGTGAAGGGGCGGTTCTGGGAACGACTTCCAAGCGGCTTAACGGATTGTTGGTGGACGTACAGCCGGATTATGACGGTTCGCAGCCGATCGGTCATGCGGTCTGGCGAAACGGATTTGCCGCTGCAGTCGGAGTCCCCGCCTGGAATCAGGAGATGTAATATGCCGAACTATCGATTAAAAATTCGCACGTTATCGCCCCTGTTTATCGGCAGCGGGACCGAATTACGGCAGGGCTTTGATTTTACTTCCTCTGAGAAGCAAACTGGCCGATTCAATGTGGAAAAAATTTTGGAGGAAAAATTCGATCCAAAGGATCCGATGCAAAGGCCGGATCAAATGTTAAGTCAGGCTGATTATTCAAATCCGGCTTTTTTTCGCTATGTCCTGCCCGGTTCTGTCCGTACACAAAAGGCGGATGGACGATTGCAGGAATGCATCAAGGATGTGTATGATTGTCCGTATATCCCGGGTTCCTCTATGAAAGGAGCCATCCGCACAGCATTAAGTGTGCAAATGTTGAAAAAAAATCCACTCAATCTGCAGAATATGATCGATTGTAAAAAGAGTCCCAAACAGGCAGATGATTCGATTGAAACCAGCCTGTTCGTCAGTAGTCGGAACACCGAACGCGGAAAAAATCCCAATTACGACCTGATGAAGGCGCTGCAGATATCGGATGCCCTGCTGCCCGTAGAGCAGCGCAAAGCTGGCGCTTGCCTTTCGGTGCGCAACTTGACGCCTATCACCAAAAAGTGGCAGGACGCAGCAACCGTACCGGTTGAGGCAGAGTGTATCGATGAAAAGGTCGAATTTTTTGCGGATGTCAAGGTGGATAATTATTTGCTTAGGGAACTATTCCCCGAAAAGACAGCCTGGGAGAATGAAATCATCCAGTCGCTGCAAGTCTATAGCCAGAACCGTCTGGAGACGTTGCTTGCCTGGTTCACTAAAGCAGAAGGATGCGAAGCGATCTGTTCGCTTTTAAAAAAAATGCTTGGAAAGTGCGAACTAATGAAAGGTACGAAAATAGCGCTGCTGCAGATCGGCGCCGGTTCGGGTTGGGATGGCAATACCTATGGCACTCTGCTGCAGTCGGATGCGGTGTGGTTTGAAAATATGATAAAAGCTTTAAATGTTTTAAAGAAACCAAAAAATAATCCGGCTGCTGTTTCGAACCGTCCGCCCGGTTCACCGTTTCCTACTTCGCGAAAAATTATCCTCAAGGATAAAAAACCCTTGTCCCAATTAGGTTGGTGCCTGCTCGATTTTGAGGAGGGTTCCGGATGATCCTGTTGTCTTTTTTGGGGACCGCTAACTATACCGAGACGAATTATCGCTGGAATGACCGTTCTTTCGAAACAAAATATTCCGTGGAAGCCTGTATCCATTTTTTAAATCCAGAAAAAGTGGTAATTTTTGTGACGCAGACTGCGCGAGAAAAAAACCTGGAAGCGCTTCAGGAAAAGCTGCAGCAATATAAGGTGTCTTTTTCTGTGGTGGATGTGCCGATCGGAAAAACAGAAGAAGAGCTCTGGCAAATTTTTGGTTTGCTGAATGATCAGGTTCCCGATGGATCCGAAGTCGCCATGGACATTACAACCGGTCAGCGATCGTCTCCGATACTGGGAGTCCTGGCGGCATTTTTTATGAAAACCGGCCGGAATGTCACCGTGCTGCACATGCTGTACGGTGCGCAGAGCGTTGCCAACCAGCAAGATACGAAAGAAACGCCGCTGATCGATCTCACGCCGATGCTCTCGCTGTTGGATTGGAGCGTGGCGGCGGAACACTTTTCCCGTTACGGAAATTCTGCAGATTTGGCAAAAATTTTGAATAATTACGGCAGCGGAGTGGGCAAGGCGGCGATGGGAGATCTTGCAGAATATGCTCGTTCACGTGTCTATCGTTCGATGGGGGATCAACTCAACGCTGTCACCGATGCGCTGTATCTGCTTCGACCCTACGATGTAATGAAAAACATATCGGATTTGGAGAGCACCATCGACGCGGAAACGCAACGGACTCAGTCTTATTCGAAAGTGATTCCTTTCAGCATGCTGCGTGCAAAAATTCGCGATACTTATCTGCCGATGGCTGAAAAAGCGCCGGAAGAACCCGCCAGTCTGATCCGTTCCCTGACAAACGAACGCTTGATGATGATCTGGTATCTGGAAAGAGATTTTTGGATTCAGGCGATTTCCCTGGCCAAAGAATGGCTGCTGAGCTGGGCGCTTGTTTGGATCGGAGAGATAAATATGCTGGATCGAAGCAAGCGGGAGCAGATCAACAGCCTGATCGGCGCTCTCATAAAACTGCAGCAAAATCCGGAAAAGGCTTTATCGGATCAACCGGATGCTTCATTCATGGAACAAATACGGAATCAAATTGCATCGCACACGGATTTCAAGACATTTTGTGATTTATGGGGCGAAATCGCTGATCTGCGCAACGATATTGACCATGCGGCAAAAAGGACAGACCCAAAGAGTGCAAAAAGCCTGAAAGGCCGTATTGCAGCCTGCGTCAATCGGATTCGTGAACTGCCGCTGCCAATGATGATACCTGGAGATACGGATGAAAATGCGCTTGATCAGTCTGGTCGGTGAGCAGCCGATTCCCAATCTCATCCCGTTGTGGCAGCATCCGGAGCGTTATTCCTCGGTCCTTTTTTGCATGACGACGGAGACGTTGAATCAATTTGCACTGCTGAAACAGGCGATCCGATCGGACGCGCGCTTGTCACACATAACGGTAGAGAACCCTGCAGCGCTGGATGCGTATCAAATTCAGTCGGCTGCACAGAAAATCAGTGCGATGGTGGATCAAAACCCGAATGCTGCCGCAATATTGAATCTGACCGGCGGGACGAAGCTGATGAGCATCGCCGGATTTTCCGTTTGTCTGGAATACAGCCTGCCTTTTCTGTATGTCTCCACACAGGAAGGCGCTATCATCGAACATGATTCTTCCGGCGCTGAAATCAGCAAAGAAGCGATCCAGGTGAATGTCAGTGTCGCTCAATATCTGGCAGCCCATGGATTGGAGATGTATTCGCCGCATCCCTATTCGGATTTGGAACCGCCCAAAGCAGGGGACGAGCTGGAAGCATTGGTTTATGAAACCGCTTTGTCTTGTGGAAAATTTGACGATGTGCAGCGCAACGTGCACATTCGCAGACCCGGGCGTGTCAACGATGTGAAAAACGAATTGGATGTCGTCTTTACGCGAAACGGTGTCATGGTTGTCTGTTCCTGCAAATCCGGAAAACGGATCACGAAAGAGATGTTGTATGAACTGAGTTCGCTTTCCAGGAGGGAATCCGCCGGAATCTATTGCCGGAAAATTTTTATCTGTCAGTCGGCGGAGCTGGATCAATCGATTAAAGATCGCGCC
>JAAYUI010000234.1 GCA_012517765.1 Caldisericales bacterium
ATTATGAAGACAAAATGTATAGTTTTATTATTACTAATTTTTTGCTGTGTTTCCTGTGATAATTCGGAGCCATTTGTTATAGACGGAAAAAGTGAATATGTTTTATCTGATGAATGTGGAACAATAAAGATAAAAGGTTCTTCATTTTCAACGTTGGTGATTATTGGCTGTACATTTAATGGGAAGTATCATGTTAATACAGATTCATTAAAAATAGAAGCATTCTCAGCCGAAGATGTAGTTACAAATATCCATTTTCAGTTAAACAATAAAGACTTTACTGAAAAGGAATTAGAAACAGGGAGTGAAACATTGACTCTTTTTTTCAATTTAAAATCAACTGTACCTTATCAGAGTGCAACTGGAACAGTATTGCTCTTGCCTTCAAATTTTATTACCTGTGAGAGTAAGCCCATTATAACTGATACAATAGAGATACATTTAAAAAATTAGTAAGTATAATGATATTAAAAAGCCCCGGTTTGTCGGGGCTTTTTAGTTAATGAAGGATAACAAGTATCCAATTTCTTTATCGGAAATATCTTCCTGTTCCGATTTGTCGTATATGGCAAGCAGGAAAACATTGTTTTCAACAACCTGTACATGGGTAATAACCCTTGCACCGCCAGACTTACCTTTGCCTTTAGATTTTATTGCAACACGAATTTTATAACAACTATTGGCCATAGCCGTTCCTTGTGTCGGTTCAAGTTCGAGGCTTTCAATCAGGTTGGCATATTCTGTTTTGAGGGAAGGGAATTTCTTTGCCAGCCGTTTAAGCTGCCTGTCAAACGGGGGTATTGTAACAACATTATAACTCATTGAGAAGGTCTTTTGCTGGCCGTGCTTTTAATTTGCCCTGTTTTACCAAGTTAAGGTTTTCCACAGCTTCCTTAATTTCTTCAAGCAACTGTGCTTTTGCCGGGGAAATCGGTTTTGCTTTTGCAAAGGAGAAGTTGTTAAGCAGTTCCAGGATGAAATCCCCTTTATTATCGTTTACATCAACAATTACTTTCATAATCTTAATTTTTTATTTGTTTACGGCCAAATAGCCCTGAAACTTGGTAGTTGCAATAAAAGCATCAAGCATTGCAAAAACATGCTCCCTTTCTTTTGGTTGCATTTTAGATACTTCCTGAATACGCTGAATCATGCTTTTATCAAGTTCCAAATCGGTATGCCCCACGAGCCAGTCTAAAGAAACGTCAAGAATATCGGCAATCTTTGCAGCAGCTTCAATACTTGGCTTCATCTCGTCACGCTCATAGCGGCCAATAACCGGGCCTTTCGTGTTAAGCTTTTCGGCCAGTTCTTCCTGGCTAATGCCCTTTTTCTTGCGGGCTTCCAAAAGACGTTTTCCAAAACTCATAAGTATCAATTAATACCTGATTTATAATAATAAGGCAAAAATACAAAACTTAAAAGTTATATCAAAACCTGAAAAATTTTGTTGTTTAAAATGGATAAATTATATTTGCAACTGATAAGTTCTAAATAAAATTTTTCATTATGGAAATACCCGACATAAAACAACGGCTTTCGATACTTACAGTTTTGCAAAATTACAACCTGAAACCTGACCGGAACAACCAAATAAAATGCCCATTCCATGAGGATGACAAACCAAGCTGCCGGATTTACACCGAAACAAATACCTTTCATTGCTTCGGCTGTAATGCAACCGGCGACCAAGTAGAATTTATTGAAAAGCATGAGAAATGCAGCAAGCACGAGGCAATTTTAAAAGCAAAGCAACTTTGCGGAATACCTGAACCAATAAAAACAGAGAAAACCAAAGCAAAACCACTTACAATAAACGGAACGGAAATTTTAACCAAAGCCTTCACCCATTTTGCAAGAAGCCTAAACGCCAAACCAGAGAAAGTCATAGAATACCTGGAATCCAGAAAACTTGATTATAAAAAACTGGCCATCGGTTACGATGCCGGGACACTACATAAAACCAAAGAAATTACGGCAGAGCAAAAGCAGGAATACTTACAAGCCGGATTATTAAAACCAGACAAGTTCGGCAGGGAAAACAACTACTACACGAGGTTTAACGGCTGCATAGTCTTTCCATTGCTTGACAAATCCGGCAATATAGCAAGCCTGTACGGAAGACATACAGAGCAAGGGCATCATTACTTAGAAGGCGACCACAAAGGATTATACCCGAATTATCCCAAACCCGAAACAACCAGGTTAATTTTAACCGAGGCCATCATAGACGCAGCGAGCCTTTGGCAATTAAGAAATGAAAAAATTAAAGAATTAAAAGAATATGCAATCCTTGCCCTATATGGCACAAATGGATTTACGGAAGAACACCGGGCAGCCATCGCAGAACTAAAGGAACTTAAAGAAGTGGTTTTGTTTTTTGATGGGGACGAAGCAGGGACAGAAGCCACCAAAGTAATAGCAAAGGAACTTAAACAGATAAACGAGAAATTACAAATATCAGTTGTAGAAACTCCCGAAGGCGAAGACGTGAACAGTTTATCAATCGGTCATGAACCTGAAATATTTACCCACCTGTTAGAGAATAGAAAACCTTTTCTTTTTTCAACTGAAAATGGTTCAGTTGAAAAAGAAAAACCATTAGCACAACCAATTACAAGCGGTTTAAAAGTTACTCCCGATTACATAAGATATGAAACCGACTACTTAACCATCACCCTTTGGGGCGGCATAGAAATACACATGGTGAACCGATTACGTGCAACTTTGCATATACAGTTAAAATCAAATGAATACCTGAGCTTCCGGGATACCGCCGATTTATACAGCCACAGCCAAACCGACAGGTTAATAAAACAAGCTTCCGAAAAACTGGAAATAAGCACCAGCATAGTAAACGAAGCCATTACAGGGCTAACAAAGGAACTGGAAAACTACCGTCAGCAGAAGCGGGAAGAAAAGCGAAAGAGTGAGGAAAGCAAAGAAAAACAAAGCGTTGACAGGTTCAGCCGGGAGCAAATGCAGCGAGCAAGCGATTTTATGAGGAGCAGCGAACTAACCCAATTAACCCACAAGCTTTTTAATAATCTTGGAATGATAGGGCAACAGGATAATGCAACGCTTTTGTTTTTTATTTTCCTGACCAGGTTCTTTAAAAACCCGCTCCACGCCATCGTGATGGGGAGCAGTGGCAGCGGAAAAACGCATTTATTACAAGGAGTTGCCGGAACAGTACCGAAACAACATATCAACGTAACCACCAGTTTAAGCGAGAATACATTGTATTATACACCAAAGGATTTTTTAAAAAACAAGATACTCCTGCAGGAAGATTTGGACGGCGCATACAATGCACTTTTACCGCTCCGGGAACTGATGAGCAACCAAAGCATAAGCCGCTTTAGCACCAAAACCAACAGCAGAACAGGCGACAGCAAACAAGTGTATTTGCACGTTGAAGGCCCTGTTTGCGTTGCTGGGGCAACCACCAAGGATAAAATATACGAAGACAACGCCAATCGCAGTTTTTTGATACAGATAGAAGAAAACCCGCATCACGAAGCCGAAGTATTGGAATATCAGGGCAAAGTAGCTGCAGGGCTTATAAACTTTAGAAAGTACGAAAAAAACACCAATCTTTTAAAGGCTTGCCAGTTGCTTATTGAGCCGATGGAAGTACTGATACCCTTTGCCCCGAAGCTGGAACTGCCGCCGCATGTGTTCAAGAAAATGCGTACCAAGAACCATTATTTAACGCTCATTAAAGCCGTAACACTCTGGAACCAAAAACAGAGAAAGCAAACAACCGATAATGAGGGAAACCGCTATTTAATCAGCACTTGGGAAGATGTGGAATGGGCTAATTATTTATGCAAAGACAACCTGTTAAGGAAATCGGACGAGCTGGGCGGAAAGACCCGGAACTTTTTTGAAAGCCTGAAAGAACTGCAAACCGAAACACAGAAAAGCAATCCGGTATTTTATGCCAAAGACATCAGGAAATACTTTCGATTACACCCCATGCAACTAAAACGCTTTTTGGACGAACTGGAAGGCAGGGGCTTTGTAAAGTGCAAGAACAGGAGCAACAAGACCGGGAACGAATACGAAATAACCATCTGGGACGATTATCAAATGCTTAAAAATGGCGTAAATATGCTTGATAATTTGGTAGAGAGGTTAAAAAATGAACCCGTGAAAGCATGATTGTACCTGGGCTTCACATAGCTTCACACGGCTTCACAAACTATGTTGTGAAACTCACAGCCCAATAACAGCAAGGAATACAGAGCGATTTTATATGAGCTTCACAAGCTTCACAGAGGGGACAAGCAGCAACACTTTTTTATTTTTCAACTGAATACAAATGACAATACCGACAGAAATATTATCACCCCAATTTAAACAACTGGAAACAAGCTTTATAAACTGGCTGCAAACGCTGAATTACAGCGAAGAAACAATAAAGACCAGAAAACGAAATATCAAAGAATTTTTGCTCTACCTGGAACGGTGCAACACCACCATTGAAACCATTACCGATTACAAGGTAAAACAGTTTAAAAGATACCTGAAACGAAGAGAAAACAAGCTTTACGGCTCAGGCTTGATGAACGCCAGTATAAATGTTGGTATCAGCAGCGTAAACAAGTTTTTTGAGTACTTACAACAGATAGGAAAGCCAACACCCGAAAACCTCGAATATGTTGAAGAACGCTACAAACCAAGAAACATACTTACTTTACAGGAAATTAATCAGCTTTACGAAACCACCTACCAGACACACCATTTTGCCAATGCAGAAACCAAAGCCAAACAGGAAGCCGTAAGCCAACGAGACAGGACAATGCTAAGTATTTATTATGGTTGCGGGCTACGGAAAAGCGAAGGAACCAACCTGAAAACAAGCGATATTTTAACCGAACGGAAACTAATCCATGTCAGGAAAGGAAAAGGCAGCAAAGAACGGTACGTTCCGGTAACCGGAAACAACCTGAAACACATTACCGAATACTTACAGAATGGCAGAAACCTTTTACTGACAGGAAATGAATCCGACCCTGTGCTGAGCGAAGCCGAAGCAAGCTTTTTTATAAACCAGTATGGCCAACCATGCAGCGACCAGGCATTATCGGCACGGCTTGACAGGTTGGTAAAGAACTGCAACAACAGTGTTTTACAGGCCAAAAAAACCAGCTTACATACATTGCGCCACTCCATCGCCACGCACCTTTTACAGCAAGGCATGGAAATAGAAATGATACAAAAGTTTTTAGGGCATAGCAGCCTTGAATCAACTCAACTTTACACCCATATTTTAAATGAGCAGCTTTGAGGAATACCGGAATAAAAACGGCTACTCTGCCAAAAGCATCAGGGTACAAAACAGCCACGTAAACAGGCTGAAAAGCTGGTGCATAAACCAAAATATCAACTTAGAGAGAATCAATTACAACCAGGCTTTACAATTTATCGACAGCGAAAGGGAACGGGGCATCTTAAACCAAAGCATCATCAGGGGAATAAACTCGATACGGATTTACTTCGATTACCTTTTAGAAATCGGAACAGTAAAGCAAAATATCATTAAAAGGATAAGAATCCGCCAAAACGGAAAGAAAGTAATCCCGGAAACCTTAACACCGCAGCAGCTTGAAACCATTTACCATGATTTTATGAATATCCCTGAATGGGAACACAAAACCCAAACGGCAAAAGAACTGCACAAAAGGAATGTCGTTTTACTTGGATTGCTTGTTTATCAAGGCTTAACAAGTGGTGAAACCGCCAAACTGGAAACCAACCACATTAATTTAGCTGAAGGTAAAATTTATATCCCATCGACACGGAAGAGCAACGCAAGAACCTTGAAATTACAGGCAAATCAAATACTGCCAATTAAAACTTACATCGAGGAATTTAAGCCAAACCCTTACCTGTTCCCAAGCAAAAAGCAAAGCGATATGATTTGTAAAATCGTAGAACAGGCAAAAAAGGACCATCCCGAAATCATCGACAGCCGACAAATCCGAACTTCTGTAATTATGAACTGGTTGAAAACAAACAATATCCGGCAGGTTCAATACATGGCAGGGCATAAAAGTATAAGAAGCACAGAACAATACCGGAGCCACGATTTATCCGACCTTACAAAACAACTGGAACTCTTTCACCCTCTAAGATAAACCCCACGACCCGACCCACCCCACAGGGCAAAAAATCCAGCCGTTTTAATAAATGATATTGAATTAATTTTAAAGGTATTTATTAAAACTCCCCCTGTCTTTTTTGCCCTTCCGCACGCCAGCCTTTCTGTTTTATTTTTCGTCATGCTTTTTGTGCCAACGCTCATACGGCACATTGCTTTTTTGTTTTTCAATTGATTGATTTTTAAGAGGTAAAAACAAAAAATCAAAGAGCCGTCCCGACCCACGAACAAAAAGACACGCCAAAAAATAAAACCCCAAGCTATATTAACATAATGCGGCATTATAGGAACAAAACATTTTAAGCGGTATAAATGACGTGTTTTGTTTTGTCCTATAATAGCATTATGTTAAATATCCGCACCCCAACGCTCCCCGACCCACGCCGACGCTGACAAACAGCATATTAAAAAACCGCTCAAACCCGACCCTCGAAAACCAAAGTTTTTTAAAAAGCTGTTTGCTGCCACAGAAGCGGTAACAAGAGCCGCCGAAAAAGGCGGCACTTGTTGAAGTGTCTATCCACCAAAGCCCCGACCACCACCCCAAAAACCGGAATAAAACCAAAAAAAGCAAAGCAAAGGTAAGTCGGCTTCCAGGGCAGTAAAGGCCAAGCCCTGCGGGTTTTGCGATATTTTTTTAATAATGTATTTTGATTTTTTAATGGTATCAAAAAAATATCGCAAAAGCCTTGACAGCCCTTCCAGCCTACCTTGATGGATGGCTTTCTTTTTTTCGGTTTTTCTTTTAAAAAATAATGTTGTTATTTTTTATTTTCAATTGATATTCTTTCAGTTGAACGGCGAAGCCCTCACGAACTCAACTGAAAAAGAAAATATTAGTGAGTAAAAAGAAAAAACTGTATTTTTGGGTTTTAACAATAAAAAGAAACCGTTCTTTGATTTTGGTTGCCTAATGCGTGTGAGACAACCTGTTTTGGGCTTTACTGGTAAGGGTATTGCCTCAATAA
>JAAYUI010000199.1 GCA_012517765.1 Caldisericales bacterium
AGCGCATGGGCCTCCAGGCCGGAAAGCGGCGCCATCCCGAGGTTGAACCAGCGATACCCTTCCTGTTTGCCCCAGAGCATGATCTGGACGAAGAGATAATCCATGATGCTCTCGGGGGCGTCGGGCAGGTACCGCATCAGGTCCAGCGAGAGTTCCTCCTTCTCGGCGCCCAGCCAGAGATTGGCGAAGGCGGAGATCCCGGCCTCGTTCCGCACGATTGCCACCGGGCACTGGGAGATGTAGGCTCGGTGGAAGAAGCCGAGTGAGAACCCCTTTTCCCGCGTGTTCTTCTGTTCGAGCCATGCGTTCGACACGAATTCCAGCTTGTCCAGGACGACGGGAACCTGCGAGACAGGCAGGATCTCGAATGTGTAGCCCTGCCTGGTGACCCGGTTGATCGCCAATCGCAGATTCCGCCGGGCGCCGCCTTCCAGACCGAATTCCGGCAGCGACACACGGGCTTCCTCCCCCAGTTTCTGGAAGGTCATTCCCAGGTTGACGTAGAGATCGATGTCCTGGGACTCGATCTGATAGAAGACCGGCTGGCCGTCGTACTGATCGCACAATTCGACGAATTTCCAGGCGAGCTCCTCGTACGTGTCCTGGGGACCGACCGGGCCGCCCATGGACACCCAACTGCGGCCCTCCACGGCGTACATGATGAAGGCCCGTTCGTCCTGGCTGAAGAGAAACTGTTTGTCTCCGACCAGGGCCAGGTTGGCATAGGTCTTGCGCGACGCTCGGACGATGGTCTGGACCCGGGGAATGGAGGCGGGGGACGGGGCGAGCGATTCGGGGCGGGCCGGCTTAAGAAACCGCGTCGCGCCGTACAGCACGAGCAAGGCCGCCGCTCCCGCCGTGGCGCGAAGAAATCGAGGGGCGTCGCCGTGAAATGCGAATCGCCACCACAATTGGTTGGAGTACTCCACATGCTTGTAGGCGAACAATCCCAGCCACGCGGAACAAGCCAGAACGACCGCGATCAGGGCGATCCAGCCCGGACTGAACTGGAGCGAGGTCAGCGAGGCCTTTCGATGAAACTGGCTCCGACAGGGGACCAGAGCGGCGAGCATCACACTGAGGATGAAGGCTTCCTCGTAGTCGAGGCCTTTGACGAGCGAGAAGAACGCGCCAGCGCCCAGAAGGATCACGGTGATGTGATACGCTCCGTCCAGGCGTCTTTGCAGGCCGCGGGCCAGAACCAACAGGGCGGCACCCGTCAGACTCGCCATGAAGTGCGACAGCTCGATTGCCGGTAGAGGGAGGAGTTCCCGCACGATCTCGAACCGGCCGCGGACAGGCGGTAATGCGCCCGAGAACAGCAGAATCGCGCCGGCGATGAACACCGCCAGGGCGAATACCTGAGGGATCAGGAGCGATCCCCACTTGCTCAGGTGCAGGCCGATCCGTTTGACTGTGGCCAGGTGGGGCAGGATCTCGTGGATCGTCAGGAGCAGGGAGGCCGCGATCAGCGGTAGAATGTAGTAGACGAGCCTGTAGAGTACGAGGGACGCCGTCAGGCCGGCGGCGTTGCCGGTGTCGGAAAGGGACAGGAGAAAGACCGTTTCGAAGACGCCCAGGCCGGCCGGGACATAGCTGAGCAAGCCTGCCGCCTGAGCCAGCACGAACACGCCCACGAATCGCATGAATCCGATGTGTCCACCTTGGGGCAGGAGCAGGTAGAGGACCGCGGCGGCGAGCAGCCAGTCGAGCGACGAAATCGCGAGTTGGCCGGCGGAGATGGCTGGGGAGGGGATGCGGAAACGCCAGCCGCGAATCTTCATCGGCTCACGTTTGAGGGCGGTGCCGACCAGGTAGGCGGCCGTGACCAGAAGGAAGATGACGCCGAGCAGCCAGATGGATTGAAACGGCAGATGGAGTTCCTGCGGCACGTTGCGGGGCTCCAGAAGAAACACGACCCCGGCCACCGTGAAGAACCCCAGCCAAAATGTCAGTCCGCAGAATAGGACCAGCTCGGCCACCTCATTGGCCGAGACCCCCAGGGCCGAGTAGACCCGGTACCTGGCGGCGCTTCCACCGACGACGGTGATGTTGTTGCTGAAGACGTATCCGATGAAGGACGCCAGGGCGATCCGATGATAGGCCAGCGGATGACGCACGTACCGCAGGCCCAACACGTCGACGCCTGTCAGGATGAGGTAGTTGAGGATGGTGACGCCCACCGCGCCGGCCAGCCCCTTGCCGGAGACCCGGTTGATCTGATCCAGGATGTTGTGGAGGTGATACCCTCGGAGTTCACGGTGGATGACGTAGGCCGCGACGCAGAACAGGCACAGGCCCACGATCGAACCAAGATTCTTGAAGAGTCGGGACCTCATCCCTGGAATCCCCGCCAAATGGTCTTTTCGATGGCCGGACATTCAATCCGCGGGGCGTTCTACGGGAGCCCTTTGAAACGGTAGCGAGGGAAGGGAGGGACGTCAAGGCGGAAGAACGCCGCGCAGACAGCAAACACGTTTTGCTCGAGTCTTTGTTGTCGGAACTGTCTGGTGGCATCCCGCATCAGGGCCAGAAGCGCCGCAGGCATTCCATGCTCTTGCGCGCGACGGTCTCTGGATCGGGATCGTACTTGAAGGGCTCCACGGAGAGCCACTTGTCGTATCCCAGGTCACGGACCGCCTCGGCGATCGGACCGTAGTCGACGTCGCCCATCCCGGGGCCGTAGAGGTTCGGGTCGTTGACGTGGAAGTGCCCGACGTCCTCGACTTTC
>JAAYUI010000128.1 GCA_012517765.1 Caldisericales bacterium
CGAGCTTAGTTCGGGTGGTCGCTCCACGGATACAACTATTCTCAGTATGTCATTAATACGACGGCTGAGAAATGATCAGGATTTATTACCAAAAGCTAGAAAACTCCTCAGTTTTACCGATAACCGTCAGGATGCATCGCTGCAAGCTGGTCATTTTAATGATTTTGTGGAAATTGCGTTATTACGCTCAGCCTTGTATCGAGCGGTGAAATCTAACGAACAAACAGGAATTTCTCATGATGTCTTGACGATGAAGGTTTTTCAATCCCTGGACCTTCCAGTCGAGTACTATGCCAGCGACCCTGAAGTTCGCTTTGCTCAGAAGGCTGAAACTGACCGCGCCTTACGTGAGGTTTTAGGATACAGAATCTACCGTGATCTCAAACGTGGATGGCGTATTACTTCTCCTAATCTTGAGCAATCGGGTTTGCTTAGAATTGAATATGCATCCTTAGAAGAATTATGCGCTGCGGAAGATGTTTGGCAGAATACGCATGTGGTGCTTACTTCCGCAACCCCAGAAACCAGAATGCGGATTGCCCGGGTTTTGTTGGACTATATGCGTCGTGAACTGGCGATCAAGGTAACCTATCTCGATCAGGGATCACAAGAAAGTTTACGGCAGCTTAGCAGTCAACGATTAATTGCTCCCTGGGCAATGGATGAAAATGAGATACTCGAGCATTCTTCTATCTTGTTCCCCAGACGAAAACTGGGCGACCAGGATGAATATGGCGGTAATCTTTACCTCTCACCCAGAGGTGGATACGGACAATTCTTACGTCGGAACACGACTTTCCCAGAATATCACGATCACATCTCTTTAGATGACACCGAAGAAATCATCGATCAAATCCTCAACAGCTTGCGTATTGCAGGCCTGGTAGAGAAGGTTGTCGATGAAAAGAATGATGTCGGTCACAAACCAGGTTACCAGTTACTCGCTTCAGGGATGATCTGGAAAGTTGGAGATGGAAAACTCGCTTTTCACGACCCGATCCGTGTTCCACGTATGCCTGAGGGCGGCGGTAAGACGAACGAGTTTTTTGTGAATTTCTACCAAACAGTAGAAAAACAAGTCCTTGGTATCGAAGCTCGTGAACATACAGCTCAAGTACCCTCGGCTCAACGTGAAGACCGTGAAGCAAGATTCCGTACTGGGGAGTTGCCAATTCTTTACTGTTCGCCCACTATGGAATTGGGGGTGGATATCTCCGAGCTTAATGCAGTCAATATGCGTAATGTACCACCCACTCCTGCTAATTATGCGCAACGCAGTGGACGCGCTGGTAGAAGCGGACAACCAGCTATGGTATTTACTTACTGCACCATCGGTAGTCCACATGACCAGTATTATTTCAAACGCCCTGGATTGATGGTCGCAGGAGCTGTCACCCCACCCAGGATCGACATGACGAATGAAGATCTAATACGCAGCCATGTCCAAGCAATTTGGCTGGCAGAATCTGGGTTAAGCCTGGGTGCTTCCTTGAAAGATTTGCTTGATCTTTCCGACTCATCCAAGTTATCCTGTCTTGATTTTGTTCAGGATGCGCTAAATTCACAAGGTAACCGTACCAAAGCAAAACTGAAAGCTCATGCAGCTCTTAGTGACATTGAATCAGAATTAATTCAAACGGATTGGTGGAATGAGGGTTGGCTGGATAGTGTCCTTTCACAAATTGACCTTCAATTCAACCAGGCTTGTGAACGCTGGCGAAATCTTTATCGAGCTGCAATGAACCAACTAGAAGTGCAGCACAAGATTATCAAGGATGCCAGCCGATCAATTCAGGATAAACGCCAGGCTGAACGGTTATATCAAGAGGCAAAAAGTCAATTGGAATTATTGACCGAGGCGGAAAATATTGTTCAATCTGACTTTTATTCATATCGCTATTTCGCTAGCGAAGGTTTCTTGCCGGGTTACAGTTTCCCCCGCCTACCACTTTCTGCATATATTCCTGCCCGGCGTATCCGAAGTCAGGACGACGAATTCTTGTCGCGGCCACGTTTTCTAGCCATCTCGGAGTTTGGCCCGCGTTCAATTATTTACCATGAGGGATCCCGCTACATAATCAACAAGGTGAACCTACCCGTTTCAGATACGGGAGAAGGGTTTGCTGTACTACGTGCCAAGCAATGTCCAATCTGCGGATACCTGCACCCGATTACAAATGGTGATGGGCTCGATCGCTGCGAGCGCTGTGGATCCTTGTTAGAAGCTCCAATGAATAATCTTTTCCGCCTGCAGAATGTATCCACTAAACGAAGAGATCGTATCTCCTCGGATGAAGAAGAGCGCTTGCGTCAAGGGTACGAACTACGAACAGCCATTCGCTTTGCCGATCATGGCGGTGTCATCTCAGCCCGCAATGCAGAAATTCATTTCCACCCGCAAGGGGTGCACGGCGAAGGCAAATTAATTGGTAAATTAACTTATGGTAATTCAGCTACGCTTTGGCGTATCAATTTGGGCTGGCGAAGACGCGCTAATCCACAGCAATATGGATTTATTCTCGACACCGAGAGAGGCTACTGGGCACGCAAGGAAGATGATCAAACTGCACTCGAAGCGGACGATCCCATGTCTCCCCGGACAATGCGGGTTGTTCCTTTTGTCGAGGATCACAAGAACTGCTTACTCTTCGAGCCGAATGAAGGATTAGAGCTTGCACAGATGGCATCCTTGCAAGCAGCATTAAAGAATGCAATTCAAGTGGAATACCAGCTTGAAGATAGCGAAGTCGCTGCAGAACCGTTACCAAGCGGTGATGAACGACATTCGATTCTATTCTACGAATCTGCTGAAGGAGGCGCTGGAGTTTTGCGGCGTCTGGTCGATGATCCTGGAGCATTTGCCAGAGTAGCAGCCCAGGCATTACAAGTCTGCCATTTTGATCCCCAGACCGGCGAAGATTTGCGACATGCGCCAAACGCCAAAGAAGATTGTGAAGCTGCCTGTTATGACTGCCTGATGAGTTATTACAATCAAATGGATCACCGGCATTTAGACCGGCAGACGATCAAAGAATATCTGCTGCAGTGCAGTCAAAGTACATCAATATCCTCTCCACAGACCATCTCCAGAGCCGAACATTGTCAACAATTGCTGAATCTCTGCCAATCGGATCTTGAGAGAGAATGGTTAACTTACATTGAGAAAAGCAATTTGAGATTGCCGAGCCATGCACAACTTCTTTTGGAGACCTGTCATACACGTCCTGATTTCTTTTATGAGCAGGAACACGCCGCGATCTATGTTGATGGGCCCCATCACATCTATCCCGAAAGGCAACAGCGTGACCAGACTCAGAAGGATTGTATGGAAGATACCGGATATACTGTCATTCGTTTCTCAATAAAAGATGATTGGGATCAAATAATCAAGCGATACCCCTCCATCTTTGGAGGTAATGCATAATCATGACTTACACTGTTGGTTCTCTCGTCAAAGCACGCGGCCGTGAATGGGTCGTACTACCCGACTCCACGGATGATCTTCTGGTATTAAGACCATTAGGCGGTTCTGATGATGAAATTGCCGGTATTTATATCCCATTGGAGCCAGTGACCCCTGCAACCTTTGATCTCCCTGATCCTTCACAAGTTGGGGATTATCGTTCAGCTCGATTGCTGCGCGATGCGGTCAGGCTTGGTTTTCGCTCCAGCGCAGGTCCGTTCCGCTCATTTGCACGGGTCGGCTTTGAGCCTCGTCCCTATCAGCTTGTTCCATTGCTGATGGCACTCAAACTGGACCCAATCAGACTGTTAGTCGCGGATGATGTCGGTATTGGCAAAACCATTGAAGCGGGCTTAATTGCGCGCGAATTACTGGATCGCGGTGAAATTGAGCGCCTGGCAGTTCTCTGTCCACCACCTCTAGCCGAACAATGGCAGTCTGAACTTCGAGACAAGTTTCATATCGAAGCGGAATTGGTTCTCCCATCCACCGCAGCACGTTTGGAACGTAATCTCAGTTTGGGTGAATCGCTTTTCGAACGTTATCCCTTCGTAATCGTCTCGATGGACTATATTAAATCCGATCGCCGGCGAGAAGAATTCAAGCGTGCTTGCCCCGAATTTATCATCGTTGATGAAGCCCATACTTGTGCATACGGCGCAGAAAGAGGTGGACGCCACCAACGATTTGAAATGGTGAGGGGACTGGCTCAGAATCCTGACCGGCACATCGTTCTGGTAACCGCCACGCCCCACAGTGGAAAAGAAGAAGCTTTCCGTTCTTTACTCACCTTTCTGGATAAAGAATTTGATGATCTCCCCGAAGACCTGACCGGCGAGGAAAATCTACGTCACCGTAAACGCCTTGCGCAGCACTTTATCCAGCGCCGGCGAGGTGACATTCAGAACTACTTGGACTCCAAAACCCCCTTCCCCAAGCGTGAAGATCGCGAAGACTCTTACAAGCTCAGTCCGGACTACAAGCGGTTATTTGAACGGGTGCTGGATTATGCCCGAGAATCTGTTTTGGATGCCACCGGTGGGCAATTCCATCAGCGAGTACGCTGGTGGTCAGCTTTGGCATTGTTACGCTCACTGGCCTCTAGCCCTGCAGCAGCAGCGGCAACCTTGCGCAACCGTGCCGCGCCAGCCGAAGCGGAAAATCCAGAAGAAGCCGATGAAATTGGTCGTCGAACGATTCTCGATATTATTGTAGATGAATCCGCAGATGGCTCTGATGTTACCCCCGGCTCTGACCCTGGTGGAGAAGAGGATGAAGGGCAACGAAACCGCCGTCGTTTATTGGATATGGCCCGGGCTGCCGATGATTTATTAGGTGAGAAAGACGAAAAGCTGAAAAAAGCCGTCGACCTGATCAAAGGTCTTCTAAACGAAGGCTACCACCCGATTATATTCTGCCGCTTCATCCCAACCGCCGAATATGTTGCGGCTGAACTTCGCCTGCGTTTACCAAAAGACGTAGAAGTGATGGCGGTCACCGGGTTATTGCCTCCCGAATCACGTGTAGAAACCATTCAACAACTTTGTGAAGCTAAAAAACATGTTTTGGTTGCAACGGACTGCCTGAGCGAAGGTATCAACCTGCAGGAACATTTTGATGCAATCCTGCATTATGACTTATCCTGGAATCCCACTCGCCACGAACAACGCGATGGCCGGATAGA
>JAAYUI010000142.1 GCA_012517765.1 Caldisericales bacterium
ACATAATAGGCTGTATCAATGCAATAAAATGGCACATCACAGTAATAAACTGTCCCAACATTACCTTTTCTTCCAATGATTATTCCTTTGTCGTTGACAAGAGGTTTGTCATGCCATCCAGAAATTCCTGATGACGAATAAACTGGGATTACGCCAGGAGTACGTTGGTGGGATACTAATGCTTTTCCATAATGGAGAGTTAGAATATCGCCCAGTTGTACTCTCTTCCATCCATCAGAACTCATAACCAATCCCCTTCAAATTCTGGTGAACGCACGGTTGCAAATCCCCAACGCTCGTTATTTGGTTTGCTGATTGAGTAATCCGTAAGATCATTATCATGTCAATGATTCTCCCATTTCTTTACATGAGCCACTGGTTATGTAAAGAAAATGCCAATTCTTTACCATTTGAAGACTGATATGTAAACGAAATGCCACTTTTGTTACCATATTGCCGATAACATGTATTTACTTTTAAAAAATGAGTACCTATCACCGTGTTCATGTATTAAAAACCCATAAATTAATACACGTCATGCTCGTCATGTATTAATTTTGCCAAAATTAATACATGACATTCTCGCGTGGGCTCAGTTTTTGTTATCTGTGACATTTACTTTCCTTGTAATAATTCAAACAATGGTTGATTAATATAGTAATTGCTTCGCCCGAGTCTTGTTTTTATCAGGAAGTTGGCTTCGACTAACGCGTCCAGATAACGCCCAGCAGCAGCTCTTTGAACACATACGTCCCGAACGATGAAATCAATTTTTGTGTAGGGATGCTTGAAAAGGGTGTTCAGTAATTCAAGCGAATAGATTTTTGGAAGTTGTGCCTTAATTCTTTGTTGGTATTCAGTCATTAATTCGATAAGCTTGTGAATGGTCTGGATGGTTTCCGTTGAGGTAAGTTCCACACCTTTCAGCATGAAACCTAGCCAGCCTTCCCAGTTGTCATCGTTTGTATCTGCCCGTAATAACGCCAGGTAGGAACTCTTTTCGCGCAAGATGAAACGACTGAGGTAAAGGATAGGGAGGTCCAAAAGACTATGCTGTACCAGGTAAAGCAGATTGAGGATACGACCAGTCCGTCCATTTCCATCGTAAAAGGGGTGGATTTTCTCGAACTGGTAATGTGCCAATGCCATACGAATGAGGGGATCAAATCCTTGATCGCTTGGTTGATTAAAGAAGTCCAGAAGACGTTCGAGCAATTCCACGATCTGATCATAATCCTGGGGAGGGTCGTGCACCACTTCACCAGTGGCACGGTTTACAACTCGTGTGCCAGGCTTGGTTCTGATACCCGGACCCGGTTCACCAATCACCAGAACTTGCTGAATTGCTACCAAATCCTTAAGAGAGAGGTTTCCGTTTGATTTGATGCGTTCATACCCCAACCTGAGTGCTTCAGAATAGCGGCTGACTTCTTTAGCGGCTGCGCTATTGAATTGTGGTAGGTCTAAACCCTGTTTGAAGAGCTCATCGTGCGAGGTAATGATGTTCTCCAGGGCAGAACTATCTTTGGCTTCTTGAAGCGAGAGGGTGTTCAGCAAAATGTCCTGGTTGGGCAACAAGGGCGCGACCCCCTTGAGCTCTGCCAGCCTGCGGTGAGCCATGACCAATTGGGTAGTTAATGCGCCAGATTGGGCAATCTGGTTGGGCGGAAAAGCGTAAAGGTCAGAGATCATAGCCAATTCCTTTCAAATTCTCGCGAATTCGTTCCTGGAGTTCAATTCCTTTAGCAAATTGTTCTGCTAATTGAGCAGTCAACTCTGCCATCTTCTCCTCAAAGGGCACGCCGTCATCTTCAACTTCTTCCGTGCCCACGTACCGCCCGGGCATCAGGACGTAATTATTGGCACGCACTTCATCCAACGTAGCCGCTTTGCAGAAGCCGGGGATATCGGCGTACTCGCCGCCTTCCCCGCGCCAGGCGTGATAGGTGCCGGATATTTTGGCGATATCTTCATCCTTGAAAGCTTTGTTGCGGCGGTTGATCATGGTACCCAGTTTGCGGGCATCGATGAACAGGATTTCGTTGGAGCGGTTGCGGAACTTGTGGTTGGTGCGGTCGCGCGCCAGGAACCAAAGGCAAGCCGGGATCATGGTGTTGTAGAAAAGCTGG
>JAAYUI010000050.1 GCA_012517765.1 Caldisericales bacterium
ATTGATTGGTTCCGTTCCGACGTCGGCGTAGGTTATGGTGTAGATGAGCTGTTCGCCGGGCTTTGCATCGGTCTTATTGACGGCCTTCTGCAGAGTGACCTTTTCCGACACAACGGCTGTGATATCTATAACAGTTGCCGTAACATTAGTGTCCTCCTGAACCTCGGCCCTTAGATAGGCGACATCAGTCACGCCGAGAGGTTCGTCACTCGGGACCTCAAGCCTGAATATACCCGTTACACTCTGGCCGGGCTCGAGTGGCCAAGTTGCATCCAGATCTACCGGATTTCCGCCCTGAAGGAAAGTGAAGTCCCAGCCTCTGGTCGAGCTTGGATAGAGCTTGACGGTCACCGCCACATTACCGGTATTTGTCAGAGTATGCTCGTAGTCGATATTCTGTCCGGGAGCGGCCGATCCATTTCTGGATGGCAAGAGCGTAATGTGCCTGACGGCGTTTACGGTGATTGTGTTTGTTTGAGAATCTTCCACTGTGGGTCTGGTCAGAGAAGTCGCATAGAACGTTACGGGAACTGCCACTCCTGTGTAGAGGGCTCCTTCGGGAACGGTTACTCTCGCTATGATTCTGATACCACTGTTTGGAGATACCTGACCGGTATTTGTTATAGGTATCATCTCATCTGGATCGAGAACTCCGTTTCCGTTGGTATCGATATAGAACCTCACCGTATAGCCCGCCGGAAGATCGGCCGAGAGGCTGAAAGTATCGCCAGCATCGGAATTGTTAACGACATCCAGAGGGAAATAGGCATAAGAGCCGGGATCGGCGTTCTTGTTTACCGATTCCTTATCTACGGTAGTATCGGTGGCCGTTCCAGACATATTTCCGATAGCTACGGACGGGAAGGTTATTGGTTCGACCTTGTCTGTGGTCGTGTCAGAGGAGGCTGGAGATATCGAAGAGATCGCTCTCACGAGAGCGGTAATCGAGGTGACGCTAACATCAATATCTGCGGGTATGAAGAGCTTGACGGTAATGTCGAAGGTCTCTCCCGGTGCAAGCGGACCGGTGTCCTGCATCCCGTTGTCATCGGTATCCGGTAGGGGAGTAAGGTTCTCGGTGAAAAAGGAGATGGCAACAACATTATCCAGGCCTTCAGGAATAACATCGGCGATTGTAATGTTTATTATGTCCGTCGAGAGACCGGCATTCTTCACTGTATTTGTGAACTCTACTAGAGTACCGGCAACACCGGGCTTTATCGTGATATCGTTCGGATCTACCGCTTCGGGGTTACCCTTGGGACCGATCCAGACCTTAGTCGTCTCATTGCCCGGTCCACCTACCATGATAGTAGAAACGTTGGAGCTCCTGCTCACAGTTTCGAGCGCAGTCGTTTTGTAAGTCATCGTTGCCACATTCTCGATGATACCTGCAAGTGTATCCGCTTTCACCTGTACTCTAAGTCTAATCTGGAAACCCGAGCCTGCAGTGAGATTGGCGATATGCAGGGTCACTGTATTGCCTGTTACATTGACAGTCATACCTGCCGGAACTTTGTCAAGGAAGCCAAGATATTCAAGACTTGCCGGCAGAACGTCGATTATGGTTATGTCTGAAGCTGCCTTGTTACCGACGTTAGCTCCGGAAATCGTGTAAACGACTTCGTCGCCGGCCTTGACTTCCTGCGGGGTGGCAGATTTGAAGAGCGTCAGCACGGCATCGTTATAGACCGTTGTGCGCGCCGCGTTGTCGTGATCGAAAGCATTTACCGGATCGCTTACCGAGTCAACATCAAGATAGACCGTGGCGGTGGTTCCGGCCGCAGCCGCGCTTGGCACCCTGTACCTGACTATGACATACCTGAAGTCACCCGATGATATCGGGATTGTGTTGTTCCAAAGTTCTTCACCGGGGTCAACGACACCGTTGCCGTTTTCGTCGTAGAAGACTTCGATATTTTGCGGAGTAAATGTCGATGCGGGATCGATATTCACACTCGTGTTGAAAGTATCGACTGTGTTTGCGAGATTGTCGATCCTGAACTGAAACTGCATTGTCTGTCCGGCGGCACCCGGTTGTTCTATCAGATCGGGTGTGACGAGTACCGAATAGACAGGTAGTACCGTGGTTATTACCTGGTTCGATAGGATTGTTCTGGTTACTCCCCTGCCATCGGTATATGTAGCCGCGGCCTGGTTCTTGATTTTGGTGCCGGCGGCAGGTGGTGCGGCAATCGCGGCAACAGCTATCATGACCGCAAGGAGCACCAGTAGAAGTTTCTTACTCATAGACTCACCTCCTGTGTGTTTTAATTGGATACCTTAACTCTGTAAAGCACTTTCAATATATCTGAGGGTTTAAACTGTCTTTCATAGACCCACATTATGTTTGTATAAGCCGTAGGATTTACTAATCTCCTTACTGCCATCCCCCCTCTCACTTCTTCAGTGAATAGCGGTGGTTTTCCGAAAGTCTCTCCTCCATCGAAACTGAAGTAGAGCTCAACTTCGCGACTCTCCCAGTCCAGATGTTCACGCCTCTCTCCCGTTGCGCTTCCCCTTATATAGAAAGTGCCTTCGGGGATCAACGCGATCATCTGGAGACCTTCGATTGTTGATTCCGATAAGTTCTCATATGTGAGTACATAAAGAATCTCATCACCCGGAAAGACTTCGTCGAGTTCTTCGTATGTCTCCGTCGCGCTCTGAGAATCCCAGACCTTATAACTTTCGATGCTGACCTTTATAGGTTCCTCGTTGGCAAATCCAAGTAAAAAGAGTGCTGAAAGAAAAACGATAGTAAGGAAACACTTCTTCATCTATATTCCCTCCCGATTATCTTCTAAGTCTCGTCTTGAATATCAGCCAGCCAGAGGAGCCTGGCTGCAACGCACCGATTATCTTTGTGATATTAACCGTCAGAACTCCCCCCTCGCAGAAGGCCCAATCGAGATTTAAGTCGCCACCGTCTTCGGCGACCAGCAGAC
>JAAYUI010000018.1 GCA_012517765.1 Caldisericales bacterium
AGGCGCTTATCGGTTTTAATAAGCGCTAATTCACATAACATACAGTATTCATAAACATTAGACCAATACTATATATCAATATTTTTTACAAATGTGAGATTATATTGTTGGTTTCCATTTCCATTTATATTGACACTGGTTGTATAGTCAAAATTGGAGGTGAAAAATGTTTATAGAATTTCAAGATGGGTTGAGAAATTTCAATATTGAAAATGCCAAACATATTTTTAAAAGAGAAAAACATGATGGTTTTGAGATTGTTTATATAGACCCTAACGACAAGGAACATGCACTTAGCACTGGAACAGAAGAAGAATGCAATATATTTTGGGATCAGATTTGTAAATCTTTGAAAATTAGAGGTTTACTAATAACAAAATCATAAAGATTTCCCCGTTTTAAGATCAGTAACCATAGCATATTTTGATTCTTTATAGGGTTCCTTAGTTTTTTGATGTTGAATCCAATCATATTGCATATTTACATCCTTTATCCAGTCTCTAAACTTAAAAATTATCCATCTAATCATTTTCTTTATTCCTTTCACCCAATTTTTTAGGGCATATTTTTATACATTGACACTGATTGTATAGTATGAATCGGAGGTGAGAAATGTTGATCAATTTGAATGGCTATTTGGTAAACACAAACTTAATAACAAACTTGATCATGGGAGACCCAACACCGAAGAACCCTGACCTAAAAGGCAGGGTTGCACCATATATACTTATTCAACAACTAGGTGTAGAAAAAAACATTGAAATCGTATTTCCTTCAATTGCCAAATGGGAGAAAGCTCGTGATGTACTTTTATCTTTTTTGAAAACACATCATGAATTTTTTGACCTCCTCCTAGACAATAGATGATCTTTTTTCATCTCTTCAGTAAAATCACTAGAAAAAATAATATGCGCGTTTTTATGGGAATATTCTTGCGATGCCTCTTTATAGAGCCCAATAAAATAAATAATTATTTCTATTACCAATTTTCTCATTCTTACCTCCCTCCCTGATTATTAAATCTATCGGCTTGACTAAGCAAACAATTTGATGTAATATCCTAACCATGAAGATAATATCACTACAGGATATAAGAAAAGCGTTTTCAACCCAAAAGAAATGTGAAGCCTACCTAAGGAAAGCCCGCTGGCCAAAGGGTGTCACCTGTCCCAAATGTGGTTCCAAATATCATATCTGGATGCCAGAACAAAAGCGCTGGTTTTGCAAAGACTGCAGGCATCAATTTTCCCTCACTTCCGGCACGATTTTCCACCGCACCAAAATAGAACTTCCCAAATGGTTTGAAACAATATGGCTCATGTGCAACTCCCCCAAAGGTGTTTCAGCCAAGCAAGTTGAGCGTGAAATAGGGGTCAGTTATGAAACTGCCTGGTACATGTGCAAGAGGATCAGGACAGCAATGAAACACAATGTTTTCCAAAATGGTCTTTGTGGCATTGTGGAGGTTGACGAATCTGAAATCAAAACAACCGGCAAGGGTGGAGGTTCTGACAAAAATACGGTTTTGGGTCTCTTTGAGCGCGATGGCTACCTTAGGATGGAGGTCATTGAAAACTTCAAATCCTTGACCATAGAGCGGGTTGTTGCAAAGAACTTTGACCAAGTTGAAACAATCTTTTCAGATGGTGCGCACTGGCTCCGTTTTCTTTCCAAATATGGAAAACATGAGTTTGTGCAACACTACAAGCATTATGTGAATGATGAAGTCCACATAAACCACATAGAAAACGTTTGGAGCCTTTTGAAACGCGGGATCGTTGGTGTTTACCACCACATAAATACTAAATATTTACAGGCCTACCTTGATGAATTTTCGTTCAGATACACGCACCGCAAAGATAAAGGTTCAATGTTTGACAAAATTCTAGTTTTTTGTTAAAAGTGCTAGACTTTCCTTCGCCATAAACCTGAGGTTAATCCCTCAAAATTTGCTTATGGCAAAGGATTTATCTAGTGAACAAAGATTACTACAAAGACTTACTCATTACATTTGTTTTGACACTACTAGCATTTACATTCTCGCACGATTTTTCTACCATCATCATAAACATCATTTTCTATAACGCCGTGTATATCATCAAAACATTCTTGTTTGGGTAAGCCGGTACCCCGTCGAAAGGCGGGGTTTTTGTTATCCCATTGTGTTCATTTTCCGGTTTGCTCTCAATCATTAAATTAGCTAGACTTTTTGCTGTCCGCAGTCATTTTCAAATCTGGGGCTGCGGCGGGAAGGATTAATTAAGTGTTAGAATTGATTATTGGTATTTCTGTATCAGTGGCAGTGATGGTTTTAGAGAAGGTTTTTGTTCCTAAATGGACTCTTGAAAAGGTGCAAACTCTAACTCTTGTTTTTTCAATTGCCACCTTTGTTATCGCTTGTATGATTTTTAGCAAGTTATAATATTGCCCGTTGGTACAGACCACCTCCCTGTATTGGGCAGGGAGGTTTTTTATTTAATACAAACTGCTAAATACCAGGGATTATTGTTTGTTACTTTTATCTCAATATTAATGCTTAGTTAGGCCGATAAGCGCCTATAAACAATAAAATAAATGCACTAAATAATAAATATCAACTTGTTTATAAAAAATTGTATGAGTACTCTAATGTGGATGAGTGTTTTCAAAAAAAGACGCAAGAAGAACTAAACCTTGATCTTAATCTGTTCATAGAAAAACACCAAGTCAGCATCCTTGCTGATATCACTAGTGAAAATAAAATAAAACAAAATATTTCAAAAAATTCAGAACGTCTTATAGCTTCTTTTATTAAAAAGGTGATCGAGAATGATCCGCCTGTAAGAGAAATATTAATTGAAATTGTTCAAGGTAGCATGCTACAAGAATTTATTAATTTTTACGGCTCTATAAATAATAGTAAAAAATTAGATAAGCTCAGTTTGTACCTCGACACATCATTAATTCTATCAATCATAGGTGGCGTAGTAAATATAACTCTAGAAGATTGCGCAAATGAATTGCTCCAACTTCTGAAAAAAACTGGAATAAAAATTTGTTGTTTTGAAAATAACATAAAAGAGGTACAATCGATACTTGATGAATTAACCTTTTACATTAACAATCCCAGTTCTGAACCTACTAGCTGGAGAACGTGTGATTCCTTAGATCGTCTCCGCAAAGATAATCACGCTATAAGTGATGCTTTTCTAAAGGTAAAAAAAATTTCTCTAAACGAATCACTGGAGAAAAATAATATCAAAATAGTTCCTTTACCGGCATATGATAAATATGAGAATGTTATGGATGAACATGATTTTTTATCAAAACTAGAGAAGGGGTATTCGAATAATCCGAACATTCCGGTCAAAAAAAATATCATTAAATCAGACACAAACTCTATTTCGGCCATCGTAAGACTTAGAGGAGGACAAACAACCCAATATTTTGAAAGAAATATCGCATATTTTGTAACTGATAATCGAAAATTGGACTCATTCACAAGGGATTATTTTAAGAAAGAAAAAGATTACAATCTTTATCTTGATTCACCAGTAATATATTTTGGGAATCTTACAACGATATTATGGATGAAAGATAACAAATTAACAAAAGAAATCCCAAAAAATCAACTTATTGCTACAGTCAATACAATCTTAAATGTCGATCAAACTACATGGTCATCATTTTTGAATGAAGCAAGATCAATGAAAGGTATGAGCATTACGGAAGAAGACTATGCCATTATTAAAACAGATAGTTTTTGTAAGGAATTATATCAAAACCTATCTGTTAATTCAGATAGTTTCAATTCAGCAACAACATTAGGAAAAATGCAAGACATTTTAAAAGAAGTTGAAAGGAAAAGAATCCAACCATTTATAGATGAAAATGAAAAGTTAAAGAAAGAAGCAACAGCAAATTCAGAGGAAATTCAACAAATCATACTCGAAAATAAAAGATTGAGAGAGGAGATTGAAGAAAACACAAAAATCCAAATAATAAAAAAAGAAAAAGTTTTAAAATTATATACTAATCTTATTCATGCATCCATACTTATTACAGATATTATAATCTTGTCTTTATCAAATTTGATGCTATTAAATACAAAAAACCTTATCTTAATAATATCAATTAACACATTAATAGTTATTATGGGAATGATTATTCCATCATTATCAGATGAAGTTAAAAAAAATATATCAAAATTGGCGAACAAGATATATGACCATATCTGGCGGAGAGGGGGGGATTCGAACCCCCGAAGCAGGGATTGCCCACTTACCTGATTTCGAGTCAGGCGCTTTCAACCGCTCAGCCACCTCTCCACAAACCATGAAAATTCTAAATGTCTGGGTTTCAAAATCAAGGTGGAGGTTTCACAGCCTCCTGTTGCTTGGCCTAGATTTTACTGCCCAACTCCTCTTTTAGCACCTCAAAGAACTTTTCCCTTGCGTGCTTTTCCAGCCATGGGTCATGCCCGCACTTTTCCAGCAGGACAAATTTGAAGTCCTTTATCGTCTTTGCAAGCGGGACCCTCACGCCATCGGCCGGGTGCGGGTCGTGGTCGCCGTGGATTGCCACCACCGGGCAGGCGATTTTCTTGCCCATTTCCAGCAGTCCCCCGCTTTGCCTGAGACGTGACGCCTCCGGCCACACGCCCTGATAGACCTCCAGCCTGAATTCCACCGGCTCCGGCCCCAGAGGCAGAGGATCAAAGTGGTCTGATTTTGAGATAAGGTCGCCGACCCTGTCCATTATTGCATCGCCGTCCTCTTCGCCCTGGTTTTCCATCATTTTCAGGAGCCGGGCAAGTTCGTTGCGCTCATTTTCCGGGAGCCTGGAGAGCCGCGCCGGCATTATTTCCGAGGCATATCTTTCCTCAAACGGCCCGCTCCCCACAAGAATGAGTTTTCCAACCAGCAAAGGGTTTTTTGCAGCAAAGATGAAGGCCAGCCATGCGCCCCACGAGTGGCCAACGAGTGCCACCGGCGGATTGCCATGGATTTTTATCGCCTCTTCAAGCTCCTTGACCTGATTATCTATGGTTGTTACGGTCTGGAGCGGCTCCAGCACGCCAAAAAGGGATGAAAGCTGCCTTGCAACAGGCGCCATCTCACCGCAGGCCCCCGGGCCGCCGTGGACAACAACGACATCAAAAGGCGGGGCGCCATATTTTCTGGGGTTCTGGAGGGTCACAGGTTGAAAAGCCTGATGCCATCCAGATATCTTATTGGCTCGGTTGACTCGCCGGGTGCAATGTTTTTTAGCTCTCTGTCAAACTCCTCAAACCTTGAGTCGGCAAGATCTGCGATGTGGAGCGCAAAGGCCTCCCTTGTCATCGGGAGTTTTGGTGAACCATACAAGTACTGGCCGTGGTGTGAGAGGATGCAGTGTTCAAGATGGAGCGCAACTTCGGGCGCTATTCCCACAGATTTTGTGAATTCCCTGAGGATGTCGCGGCTGATTATGAGGTGACCGACAAGCTCGCCCTCGATTGTTCTTTTGAAGATGAGCTCCCAGGTATTTTCGACCATTTTGCCTACATCATGGAAAAGCGAGGCCACAATGAGCAGATCGCGGTTTAGCGGATAGAGCTGACACAGGGAATCGCAAAACTTCATTACAGCAAGTGTGTGGGCGGCAAGGCCCCCAAGGTAGGCATGGTGGAGATAGACAGCGCCAGGGGCCACCCTGAAATTGGGAGAATAGTCTTCGCTGCCGAGGAATGATTCCCCAAGGAGCCTGAGTTTTTCGTCCTTAACAGACGCCACCAGAGAAAAAATCTGCTTCATCACATCATCAACAGGAACGGGTGACTGGGGAAGAAACCACGAGGCCTCGTATTTTGTTGCATCGCCTATGCCTATTTTTTCAACAACGATCTGGATTTTGCCGTCGTACTCGTCGACCCTGCCACACACCCTGACAACCTGATTTTCATTGTAGTCTTCACCAAATTTTGTCAGCGTGGCGTTCCAGACGACGGCGTCGACCCTGCCGGTGCGGTCCGAGAGTGTCAGCGAAATAAAATAGCTGCCGTTTTTTGTGGACCTCTTGGTTTTCTTGGCGACAGCATAGTAATCATCAATTTCCTGGCCTTTTTGAAAATCACTGATGAATGTGTGGTTCATTTGTTTTCCCTCCTGAGTCTGAAAAATTCCCTGATGAGGTCCGAGGAACGCCCGCCGTCATCAATTTTTGTGACCTTTGCGCAATGCCCAAATATTGGCTGGACGGCAAGGTTTTTTGTGCTTCCACAGGCCCCGTCCTTTGGATCATAGGCCAGGAAATTGATGGTTTCTATTCTTGAGAGGAGGATTGCGCCAACGCACATGACACAGGGTTCAAGGGTCACATAAATCTGGCAATCGGAGAGGCGCCAGTCGCCAAGTTTTGATGTCGCGTCTCTTATGGCCATTATTTCTGCATGCGCCGTCGGATCTTTGAGTGTGAGGGTCAGATTGTGGCCAAGGCCCAGTGGTTCGCCATTTTTTGCCACCACTGCACCAACCGGCACCTCGCCTTTTTCAAAAGCAACAAGGGCCTGGTCAAATGCAAGTTGCATAAGGTGCGGCAGCGTCGTCATGAATGACAAGCGCGGCTGACAGGACTTGAACCTGCAACCTACGGCTCCGTAGGCCGTTGCTCTATCCGTTGAGCTACAGCCGCACTTACTTTTTAAGCGACTGTATGGCTTTGTCAATGCGTTTTAAGCTAAGCTCTTTGCCGAGGACTTCCATGGTCTCAAAAAGTGGTGGTGTTGCCTTCTTTCCTGTGACCGCAATCCTGAGCGGCATGAAAAGGTCGCCACCCTGCCAGCCCATCTGGGAGGCAAGCGACCTGCAAAGGTTCTCAAGTTCTTCTTTGTCCCAGCTTGATATTCCTTCAAGCTGTTCCCTAGTTTGCTCAAGCGCCCTTGCAAGTTCGTCATCGGAGTGCTTTTTTGAAGAAAGCAGCGATTTATCGTATGGGATTTCCTTGAAGAAGAAATCAAACAGCTCCGAGGCCTCGGAGAACAGCCTCATCCTCTCCTGTTCAAGGAAGACAACTTTTTTTAGCCATTCCTGGTCAACGTTGTCGACCTCAAAACCAGCATTTCTAAGATGGGGCTTGACCGCTTCGACAAGATTTTCCAGCGGCATTTCCCTTATGTAGACACCATTAAGCCATTTTAGCTTTTCAGGATCAAAGACGGCATCGGCTTTTTGAACGTGGTCCATCGAGAAAGCCTCCACCATCTCTTCCATGGTCATTTTTTCCTTGTTTTCACCCGGTGACCAACCGATTAGGGCAATAAAGTTAGCGACTGTCTGTGGAAGATAGCCCTGTTCCTGAAAATCGCCAATATAGACTGCTCCAGCTCTCTTCGAGAGTTTTTTGCGGTTGGTGTCCAATATGAGGGAGAAGTGTCCAAACTTTGGAACGTCCCAGCCAAGGGCCCTGTAAATAAGGATCTGTTTTGATGTGTTTGTGAGATGGTCCTGTCCTCTGAGGATGTGGGTTATGTCCATCAGGTGGTCATCAATGACTGTTGCAAAGTTATAAAGCGGTGCCCCGCCAGGTTTTGCAATGACAAAATCATCGAAAGTCTCGGAATCAACCTCGATGTCGCCCCTAATGAGATCATGGAAATTGGCCTCTGTACCCTCTGGAACGCGGAGCCTTATTACGGCCCTTTCACCAGCAGCGATCCTTTTTCTTGCTTCATCAAGAGGAATAGTGCGGCAAGTGTTGTCGTACCTGTATATCTCGTGTGCCTTCTCGGCTGTAGTACGTTTTTGCTCTATCTCTTCCGGGGAACAAAAACAATAGTAAGCATGGCCATCTTCAAGGAGCCTGTCCAGTGCTTCCTTGTATGTGTCAAATCTTTCAGTCTGTTTGTACGGGCCATAATTTCCGCCAATATCCGGACCCTCATCCCATGTGATTCCAAGCCACTTAAGGCCATCAAAAATGGCTTTTTCGGCCTCTGGGGTGGAGCGTTCGGTATCGGTATCATCTATCCTGAGGATAAATATTCCACCATAGTGCCTTGCAAAAAGATAGTTGAAAAGGCCTGTTCTTGCATTGCCAATGTGTAATTTGCCGGTTGGTGACGGGGCTATTCTGACCCTGATTTTCTCTGTCATGGTGACCTCTGGCGGAGAGGACGAGATTCGAACTCGTGAACCAGTTTTACACCAGTTACTCGCTTAGCAGGCGAGTGCCTTCGACCGCTCGGCCACCTCTCCAATTTTGCGTACTCTGTAAACTTTAACATCCAAAGGCCCCATGTCAACAAATCATTTACCAACAGAAAAGGTAAGGCCAGCAAAAAAGCATGTCCCCTGAAAATTTTCAGCTCCCGTATTCGTTCCGGAACTCTTAACCAATTTCAAATGACAAAATATACCCCCACGGCGTACTAGTTGTAGAAAGGAGATGAAAACAACAAAAAACGACACTGACAATTTTGATGAAAGCGCAATATAAGAAACAGCAGACATGGCAAAATGAAGCAGAAAGACCAAAGGAGGAAATAATGAAAAAGATAGCAATGGCAACACTGGCCGTTTTGATGGTGATATCAGTAGCGGCATACGCATACGCGGCTGAAGAAATCTGGGGAAGGATCAATTCGGTTGATACCAGTGCCCAGACAATGAAGATACAGAATGGAAGAACCGGAGAGTTCACCCTCAAGTTTGATGGCAATTCGGTCATAACAATGAACGGAAAACAGATAAAACTTTCCGAAGTCCCAAAATATGGCAATGTAAGGGGGCAAGCTGACAAGCTCCAGGACAACACCTACCTTGCCAAAAACATCCAGGTCACAGCATGCCAGTACAATGGTCTCTGTGGAAGGGTCGAATCAACTGACAAGGCAACCCTGACAGTAAAGATGTGGAACGCACAACTCGGAAATTTCACAGTGAAATTCACATCCGACGCAAAGATCACGAAAGATGGCAAAGAGATCAAGTTTCAAGACATCAAAGCTGGCGACATGCTCAGGTTTGACGGTACAAAACAGGATGATGGAACCTATCTGGCCAAATCGGCCACAGTCAACCAGCGTGGTGGTGGTTGCGGCGGCGGTGGGTGCCGTGGTGGAAATGGAAAAGGAAAGGGCAGGGGTGGCAAGTAGCACCAGCCAAATAACTGGACTTATAAAAAAACCGAACAGATAATCTGTTCGGTTTTTTATTTTATGTTAATTGGAAAATAATTACCGAAGGTAGTTCACTTAGTGCGTATTTTACTAAGCAGTTTTGGTAATTCCCATCTTTGATTATGCCTTTGGCTGCCATTGAAAAAACTCCAGAGGGCCAATAGCATTAAACAAAACGTTCTAAATGGAGGGAATATGGACGCACAACTCAAAGTATACAAGTATTTTGTCACGCCTTTTCTTGTTGTCTGCACGGTTCTGCTCTCAGGCTTAACTATATACAAATAGGCTTAAGCCTAGCTAACCAATCCAACCTGTCCTATAAGAGTAGCTGTGAAATACAAAAACAAGTATGTCTTTCATGGAAGAATCTCAGAGGACAAATTCAGAGAACTGACCAAGCTGTTTGCATTGGATATTGACGCC
>JAAYUI010000049.1 GCA_012517765.1 Caldisericales bacterium
GAAAGGAGTAAAGACCGTGTAGGGGGTGCCATCAGCTTTGAGCAGTAAATCCGGGTGGAACACCGTGACCCCAGACACAAGTTTGAGGGGCAGGGAAAGCGCAACTTTCCGATCGCGCTGGCGGGCGTAAGGGGAAAAGTCTTCCTCAGCAAAGATCCCTTCAGCATGGGTCTCTTGTAATATGCCCGTCAGGACTTCAAGCGGATCACCCTTCCTCAGGATGAGCCGGCTGCCGCGGTGCTTCAGGCACTTCTCCAATTCTCGCAACCCGTCGAATAGGAACGCCAAACGCGCTTGCCCAACATATTCCGAAGAGAGAAGGGTCGGATCAAGGATAAAAACCGGCACGACCACCTCCGCCTGGCGCAGCGCTTCGGCCAGTGCCTGATTGTCAGCAAGGCGCAGGTCGCGCCTGATCCACCAAATGGCAGTCTTCATGCCTTTTCCTTCGATTTCTCTTCCCACGATTCTACCATCGCGCCATCTCTGATAATGTGCTTGTCAAGTCATGATTGCCTTCCTCCGATATACGCCCACGGGTTTTCCAATCCTATTGAAGTAAAATAACTCCCAGACCGTGCGAAAAGCTTCCCGAGGAGTGTGTTTATGTTGAAAATCGTCGTTCCAATCAAACAAGTGCCAGAAACGGGGAATGTCAAAATGGATCCCGAAACTGGCACAATGGTCAGGGATGGGGTGGTCAGTATTGTGAATCCGCTGGACCTTTATTCCATCGAGACCGCCCTGATGCTCAAGGAGAAGTTCAGTGCGACGGTGACCGTGCTCACGATGGGACCCCTCAACGCAGTCAAAGCGCTAAAGGAAGCTATCGCGATGGGCTGTGATGAAGGCTACATCCTTTCGGACAGGGCGTTTGCAGGGGCGGACACCTGGGCAACCGCTTACGCGCTGATCAACGCGATCAAGCGCATCGGCGACTTTGACCTGATCCTGGCAGGCGAACGCGCTACGGATGGCGACACCGGCCAGGTGGGTCCAAACATCGCCTCCGGGCTGGATATTCCCTTGGCAACTTACGTGCGCAAAGTGAACGCGCTCGACCTGGAATATAAAACCATCACAGTTGAGCGGTCGGTGGAAGAAGGCATCGAAACCCTGCAACTGCCCCTGCCCTGCCTGCTGACAGTGGTCAAAGAAATCAGTTATCCGCGCCTGCCAACCTTGCGCGGTAAGAAGAAGGCCAAGACCGTCGAAATCCCGGTCCTGACCGCGGAAGAGCTTGGACTCAAGCTGGAGTATCTCGGTCTGAAGGGTTCGCCCACCAGGGTAGTTTCCACCAAAGCACCCAAGGTGACCCGGAATGGTCAGATGGTGACGATCAAAGAAGATAAAGATGTGAGTGCGGCTGTGGATGCCCTGATCGCTTTCCTGGAAGAGAGGCAACTGCTATGAGTGACAAGAATTTGAACGTCTGGACCATTGCGGAAGCCGCTAACGGCAAGCTGAAATCAGTCTCGTATGAGTTGTTAGCCAGGGGCAGA
>JAAYUI010000122.1 GCA_012517765.1 Caldisericales bacterium
ATATTTACATCTGTTGGGATTAATCGGAAGGAGATGTCATCCTTAAAGTGGAAGGCGACTTGACCAGTCACATAGATTCCACCCGAAGCGATCAATCCGACGCGACAATTCGATAACGACTTTCGCAAAGACTGCCAAGGTGGTGCATCATAATTAAATACCCATTGATACGGCTCGTAGCCGAGCTTGGCATAATTATTTCTAATGAGCGTGATATACTCAATGGCTTCCATGTGTCCTCTCATGATTAGCCTTTTAGTGATCACAGTATAGAGCGAGATCAGGGTCACTAACATTTCAAAATAATTGTCCGAAAGCCCGATACTGTGAGTCTCCTTAGTTCATGTCCATTGTTAACGGTGCTCACTTTGTCATAATTTGAATACCTGCGACAACGGCAGATTCAATACCGGTAAGCACACCCCCCAACATTTGGGCCATTCCTACTTTAGCTCCAATTACCTGATTTGCACCCGCCTCTCCCCAGAGCTGTCTTGTAATATCGTTGACTACGCGAACACCAGAAGCACCCAAAGGATGACCCATAGAGAGCAGTCCGCCGCTGGGATTTACCGGGCAGCGGCCTCCCAATTCTACAGCGCGTGAGCGCGCTAAAGCTACTCCGTCACCAGGTTTGCAAAGGCCCAGCATTTCATAAGCTGCCAGCTCTTCGCCGGAAAAAGCATCGTGCATCTCAACCACATCAAGGTCTCTTTGTGCATCTATGCCGGCCATTTCGCAGGCATCCTTGGCACCTTTAATCATTGCCTGCAAAGCCAGGGGGTCATATGAAGCGTCCTCAGCACCGCTAACCGAGATAACCGAACCCGCGATCTTAACCGGAGCACGATACCCTTTCTTATTATGCTTTTTGTAATACTCACCACAGCAAAGTATAATAGCGGCAGCACCATCACTTTGCGGACAACACTGCAATACAGTAATCGGGTCTGCAATCATAGGCGAAGCCATGATTTCTTCGACTGTCACTTCCTTTTTGTACTGCGAGTAAGGATTTGTCATGCCCGCCTTGTGGTTTTTGACAGAAGGATAACAAATGTCCTCTATGGTAGCACCGCGCTGTTCCATCAGCCGATTACACAACATTGCAAAAAAAGAGGGCATGGTGAGTGCTAACTTGCCCTGAAGGTCACCCTCAATGGTAAGCAGTCCCTTGCCATACTTCTTATTAAAGGCTGATAGCGATTCAACTCCCAATGCAATTCCCACATCGCAGGCACCTAGTGCTATGTCGCGATGCAACAGATGTACGGCACTAGATCCGCTGGCACAAGCGTTTTCGACGTTACACATCGGAATTCGAGCTACACCCAAACGAATGAGTATGGATTGGATGGGCGTGGGCGGGCTATATAACGTTCCGCAATAAGCGGTTTGGAACTCCTTGGGAGAGATTTCAGCATCTTTAACGGCAGCTAGAGCAGCCGCAGCACCCAAATCATTTATGGTGAGACTGCCATGCTTACCGAAAATAGTTTGACCAATACCGAGCACATATACGTCTCTCATTATTTTGAACCTCCAGATTCTGCTTGACCGGGCACATAATAATAGCCAAGGACCTCTGTGCCATCTTTCTCAGTCCAAATAACACCAGTCTGAACCTTTACCTTCATACCGGTTTTCACATCCTCAACCTTTGCATGAATCTGCCCGAATACACGAGTTCCTTCAGGCAGGTCAACATAGCCGCCGATGATGGGGGGCTTATAGGGGCCTACGGGAACTCGAGTTACACTGAATGAAAACAATGTTCCCACTGTGCTGAGAGCCACCTTTTCTACATTTTCAGAGGAACAGAATGGACAGAGTTCCACTGCGGGATAAGAGGTCTTTCCGCAAATCTTGCATTTATTGCCCATTTGAATAAATGAGCCATCCTTCTCATCCAAAGCACCCGAGTGAAAAATGACTTGCTTGCCCATTTTATTTTCTCACACCTTTCTTCTTATAGTATTGATATCGGCATTAACTGAAGAGCCCTGTTTGCAAAAACTCCTCGAAATCGATCTCAGTATAGCCAAGGCTTCTCATTATATCTTTTGTATTGGCTTTAGCATCTGAGAGCCCAACATGGCGGTATTCAGGAGGAGACTCGGAAAACTTAATAGGATTGGCGATTTGTTTCACAATTTTCCCATTGGGTCCGGGTACCTCCACAATCATACCTCGCTCTAGTGCATGTGGGCTCCCTAAGGCCTCTGAAAGAGTCAGTACTGGTTCAACGCATGCATCGGTAGCATTGAATAGGGCCCTCCATTCGTCTCTGCTTTTTGTCTTAATAATCTCTTTGACAATCGCCTTGATCTTCGCACAGTCTTTCGGAGCCAATCCGCCGGCAATGAGATCTGGCCTTCCGATCGTGTGACAAAATGTGGTAAAAAATTTGGGTTCGAATCCGCCAAAACTTATATATCTGCCGTCTTTTGTCTCGTAATAATCGTAAAGACTACCTCCATTTAAGAGTGTTCCCTCCCTCATCGGCTCTTTCCCATGCACAAGAATCGCTGCCCCTTCTATATTCGCATTGAAAGCCATCATCCCATCAGTCATTGAAATGTCTATATGTTGGCCTTTCCCTGTATTCTGACGATAGATAACAGCCGCCAGGATACCGATCACGGAATTGTTTGAGCCTGAGGCAACATCAGCAATCTGTATTCCATTGAGTGCCGGACCGGATTCCTTCTTCCCCGAGTATGAGGCAATGCCAGAGAGGGCGATGTAATTGATATCATGGCCGGCGCGATCTCTCATTGGTCCTGTCTGCCCATAGCCAGTAATAGAGCAATATATAACTTTGGGATTTATGACCTTGAGGCTTTCATAATCAAGTTTGAGATTAGCCATAACACCTGGACGAAACTGCTCGATTACAATATCGTACTCGGCTAGAAGTTGATGAATGATTTTTAAAGCTCGAGGATCTTTAAGATTTAGGTTCATGCGCTTCTTATTTCTTCCCAATTGAGCAGATAGGGCTGATAAGTTAGTGCCGGGGATGAGGGGCGGCAGAGAATCAACGGGATCAGGTCTGGATCCTCCTGATACGATCCTGATTACATCAGCGCCCATGTCCGCCAGAACCATCGTGGCGTATGGCCCCGGGAGTAACGTAGTAAAATCCAGAATTTTTAAGTCCTTAAT
>JAAYUI010000084.1 GCA_012517765.1 Caldisericales bacterium
CATGCGGAGCCTGACCGCAATGAAGAGCGTTGGGACCAACGTGGCCTCCGATGCGCTCTTCGTTCTCGGCTACACTGGCGTGCGAGGCGGACTGGTGATCGTGATGGCTGATGACCCTCATGCTCACTCGTCGCAGACTGAGCAGGACGGCCGCTTCTTCGCTCCGAACGCATACATACCTATGCTGGAGCCATCGACTGTACAGGAGGCAAAGGACATGGTGAAAGCAGCCTTCGACATCTCCGAGAGGCACAGGGTGCCCGTGATCGTTCGGACGGTGACGCGGGTAAATCACCAGAGCGGCATCGTAAAGCTTGATGCGATCGTCCGCAGGGAGCAGGCCAGGGTGAGCTGGACGGGCCTCGACGAGAAGTACATTACCTTGGGAGCGGTTGCCCGCAGTAGGAAGCTGGCCTTGCTGGAGCGGTCGCGCAAGCTCGAGGAGGAGTTCAACGGATCGAAGATGAACTCGCTGACAGATCCGGGCAATGATGTCGGCATAGTGGCCTGCTCGGTCGCTCACCTGTATGTGATGGAGGCGCTGAAGACTCTTGGCAGGCGCGCCTCGGTCCTTAAGCTGGGCACGACCTATCCCTTCCCCCGGCGGATGGTCTCCGATTTCGTAAAAGGGCTCAAGACAGTCGTCGTCGTGGAAGAGCTCTCCCCGTATCTCGAAAAGGAGGTTTATGTCGTTGCCAAGGATGCCAACCCTTCGCTCAGGATAATCGGGAAGCTCTCGGGACACTTCTCCGAGGCCTGGGAGTATAACCCGTCGATCGTGCGCGGCGGCATAGCGGCAGCGTTCGGGGCAGATGCCTCCAGCCCCGCAGCACTCATAGACGAGGCCAATGCGTTGAAGGGCGGGCTGCCCGACAGGTTCCCGACATTCTGCGCCGGATGCCCCCACCGTGCAACCTTCGTAGCGCTTATCCGTGCGATGGCTGGCAAGAATTACTTCTTCTCGAGCGACATCGGGTGCTACTCGATGTGGGTATTCCCGCCCATCTCAAGGGCAGACAGCTCGCTCTGCATGGGTGCTTCGGTCGGCATTGCAAACGGCGTATCGCATGCGATGGAGGAGAGGGCGATAGCCGTAGTCGGAGACTCCACATTCTTCCACGCCGCAATCCCCGGCATAATCAATGCCGTTCATAACGGGAATAAGTTCACGCTGATCATTCTTGACAACTCAGTGACCGCCATGACCGGGCAGCAGCCAAACCCCTCGACGTCCTTCACGGCAGGGTGGAAGGAGGGCAGGAAGGTATCGATCGAAGGCATCTGCAAGGCGCTGGGGATAGATTTTGTGGAGGTTGTCGATTCCTACAACGTCAAGGAGAACGTTCCTGTCTTCAAGAATGCCCTCAACTACGATGGGCTATCCGTCGTGATCTCGCGCAGGGAATGCGCGCTCTATGGCGACCGGAACAAGAGGCGCAGGGGTGAGCCGATCGTCCCATATGCTGTAGATAAGGAGCTGTGCCGGAGACCGTATGCCTGCATGAGGACGTTCTTCTGTCCCGCATATGAGATAGATCCTGACGCACGGCCCAAGATACACCCTGAGATCTGCGACGGGTGCTCCGTCTGCTCGCGGTTGTGTGCGTTCGGGGCTATAAAGAGAAGAGGTGATAACGCATGAGCTTCAATCTCTTCATCTGCGGAGTGGGCGGTCAGGGGCTCGTCCTGCTGACATCTGTCATCGGCAACGCCTGCGTCAAGTCTGGGATCAATGCGATAACGGGCGAGATGTATGGCCTCTCTCAGCGCAGCGGCACGGTCTTTGTGCACATGCGGATCGGGGCCGATGCCTACTCTCCGCTGATCGACTACGGGGACGCCGATGCACTCCTCTCGCTTGAGGCGATCGAGGCGCTCAGGTACATAGAATACCTCCGGAAAGGCGGTGTCGTGATCATGAACAGCCGGATCATGCACCCCCCTGTCGAAACGTCCAAGCTGATTGCCGACAAGTCGGCGCGGTACATCTCCCTTGAGGCGATACTGGCGAAGCTGGGCGCGTGGACTTCAAAAATCGCAACCGTGGATGCCCTCAGGCTGGCCAAGGAGAGCGGGAATGTGAACACGGAGAACACTGTCTTCCTAGGGTGCCTGTCGGCGCTTAATGCGTTCCCAATAGAA
>JAAYUI010000099.1 GCA_012517765.1 Caldisericales bacterium
CGGGCCCTGAGCGAGGAGCCTCCCGCGGGGACCAGCCCCAAGGAGCATGTGGTCCGGATCATCTATGATGAGCTGATACGTATCCTGGGACAGCCGCGCCCCCTGCCGGTGGCGAAGCAGACCATCATGATGGTCGGCCTCTACGGGCAGGGGAAGACGACGACCACGGGGAAGCTGGCCCGTTACTTCCACAAGAAGGGGCTGAGCGTCGGGGTAATAGCCGCGGATGTGCACCGTCCCGCGGCATACGATCAGCTGAAGCAGATCGCTGACAAGGTGGGCGTCCTGTTCTACGGCGAGCCGGGGGAGAAGGACGCTGCCAAGATAGCTTCCAACGGCATGAGGCACTACTCCAGCATCGACGTCGTGCTGGTGGACACCTCCGGGCGGCACGCGCTTGAGGACGACCTCATCGCCGAGCTAAAGCGTGTAGCGGACGTTGTCAAGCCCACGGAGCGCATCCTGGTCCTTGATGCCGCGGTGGGGCAGCAGGCGGGGCCGCAGGCCAAGGCCTTCCACGACGCGGTAGGGGTCACCAGCGTCATCATCACCAAGATGGACGGCACCGCCAAGGGCGGCGGGGCGCTGAGCGCGGTGGCGCAGACCAAGGCCTCCATCGTGTTCATCGGCGTGGGGGAGCACCTCACCGACCTCGAGCCCTTCGATCCCACGCGCTTCATCTCCCGGCTGCTGGGCATGGGCGATATCCAGAGCCTCCTGGAGGCTGCTAAGGACACCGTGTCCGAGGAGCAGGCGGCGGAGACGGTCAAGAAGATGATGGGCGGGCGGTTCACCCTCAAGGAGATGTACGAGCAGATGGAGATGCTCACCAACATGGGCCCCCTGAAGAAGCTGGTATCCATGCTCCCGGGCATGCCCGGGCTCAGCGAGAAGATGAATGTAGAGGAATCGCAGGAGAAGCTCCGCCGGTTCAAGTTCATCATGGACTCCATGACCGACGAGGAGATGGAGGACCCCAAGCTCATCAAGTCCACAAGGATCAACCGCATAGCCCGCGGGGCGGGGGTGGAGGCCAAGGACGTGAGGGAGCTCCTAAAGCAGTACAACATGTCCAAGAAGGCGGTCAAGGGCTTCATGGGAAACCGCAAGCTGCGCAAGCAGCTGATGAAGCAGTTCTCTTCCGAGATGGGGCAGTCCGAATGAAGCGCTTCGTGGTCATCGGCCATAAGGCGGCGACCTCCGGGGACTTCAAGCTCGACGACATGGCGGGCGGCGCGGGAAGGCTGGACATCCTGCTGAGATGCGTAAACTCCTCGTTCTTCCTGTCTCACGGGATCCGTCGGGACACGGAGGTGTACCTGGTGCTGCAGGGGGAGCCCAACTCACCGCGGACGATACGGATCAACGGCTCCGAGGTCCGCTACCTAAACCCGGATGAGCGATCCACCGGGGCCCTGGTCCGCAACGCGCTGCTGAAGCACCTGGACGGGGAGGAGATCCGCTCCTCTCCCGGGATATACATCTCCAAACGCTCGTTCAAGCAGGTGCTGGACGATCTCCAGCCCATCTCCCGCCTGGTGTACCTCAAGGAGGACGGCGCGGACGTGCGCACGCAGGAGCTGGATGGGGACCTCACCTTCATCATCTCCGACCACCAGGACCTGAAAGAGGAGGAGGAGGCCGAGCTGCTGTCACGAGAGCCCATAAAGCTGACCTTGGGACCTCTGTCTTACCATGCGGACCACTGCATCACCATAATGCTCAACGAGCTTGACCGCAGGGGCTAGGTACATCGCGTCATAAGCTTCTGGAACGTGGGTCAAAGACCGGCAGAGCCATTTTTCCTAACGCCGTCATGGTCCCAGGGAGGTTGAGAATGAGGCTGAGGGA
>JAAYUI010000048.1 GCA_012517765.1 Caldisericales bacterium
GTGGCATCTACATTCCAGAGTCCGCCCAGGAACATCGAAAAGAAGGATCCGTCATCGCGGTGGGATGTCGGGATGATGGTTCTGCACTCCCCCTCAAGCCGGGAGACCATGTATTATACGGCGGATATAGTGCAGATAAGTTCGAGGTAGACGGAGAAAATTTCGTTTTTGTCCCCTTCAAGGACATTCTGGCAAAAATTGAATAAGGGGGATGGACATGGCGATATCCAAACAGCTGATGTTCGACGAAGAGGCCCGAAAAGCTCTTCTTTCTGGTGTCAACAAAGTAGCGGACACGGTCAAGATCACGCTTGGCCCGAAAGGGCGGTATGTGGTGATTGACAAGGCCATGAACCCCATCGTAACAAACGATGGAGTGACGATAGCAAAAGAGATCTCCCTTCACGACAAGTTCGAGAATATCGGCGCGAAGCTGGTCAAAGAGGTCGCCCAGAAGACCCAAGACAAGACCGGTGATGGGACAACAACGGCGACTCTTCTCGCCCAGGCTATTCTCACCGAAGGGCTGAAGAATATAACCTCGGGGGCAAACCCGATAGAGATTAAACGGGGCATTGATACAGCGATTGCTGCGGTCGTAGAGTACATCGGCTCGACCAGTGTGCCGGTCAAGGCAAGAGAGGGGATTCTTCAGGTCGCGACGGTATCGGCCAACAACGATGAAGAGATTGGGAAGCTCATCTCGGATGCCATGGAGAGAGTAGGCTACGGCGGCCTTATCACGGTAGAGGATGCAAAGAGCCTCGAGACCAGCCTCGATGTCGTTAAAGGGATGCAGTTCGATCGGGGATTCACCTCCCCATACATGGTGACGGACCATGAAAAGATGACGTGCGAGTATGAGGACCCCAATATCCTGATTACCGACAGAAAAATCACGTCTCTAAAGCAGATGATCCCCATCCTCGAAATGGCCTCCCAGGAAGGAAAACCGCTCCTTATCATTGCCGAGGATGTGGAAGGTGAGGCGATGGCCGCCCTCATCCTGAATATCATCCGGGGGGCATTCAAGGTCTGTGCCGTCAAGGCACCGGGATATGGAGAGGAACGAAAAGCTATCCTCGAAGATATCGCAATCCTCACGGGCTCAACGGTTATTTCAGAAGAGCGTGGCATGAAACTTGAAAATGTGTCCCGTGCCGCACTGGGATCCGCTCACACCGTCAAAATCGATGGGGAGAAGACCCTTATTGTCGAAGGAAAGGGAGACCGGAAAGCACTCGATGAACGGATGCACCTGATCGAGTCGCAGATCAACATCGCGGATTCCGAGTTCAAGAAAGAGGAACTGAAAAAGCGACTTGGAAACCTCAGTGGTGGTGTTGCGGTGATCAAGGTGGGTGCAGCAACCGAGACCGAATTGAAAGAGAAGAAGATGCGGATCGATGATGCACTGAACGCCACCAAGGCGGCCGTAGAGGAAGGCGTGGTTCCGGGTGGGGGTGTTACGCTCTTCCGTGCCATAGAGTCCCTTGATATATTATCCTTCGATGACGACAGAAAAATTGGCGTGGCCATCGTACGGCGTGCCCTGGAAGAGCCGCTCAGGCAGATTGCGAAGAATGCCGGGGTTGAGGGTGCAGAAGTCATCGCTAAGATTAAGGGACACGAAGAAAATGGATTTGGATATAACGCAAAGACCGGTACTTACGAGAACCTCATGGAGCAGGGTGTCATCGATCCGGCAAAGGTAGTGAGGGTAGGTCTCCAGAATGCAGGGTCGATTGCAGGTATGATCCTTTCCACCGAAGTTGCAATTACCGATTTCGATGAGGAGAAAGATAAGCAGAGTGCGGCCATTA
>JAAYUI010000003.1 GCA_012517765.1 Caldisericales bacterium
AACCAGTGTCAATATAAATGGAAATGGAAACCAACAATATAATCTCACATTTGTAAAAAATATTGATATATAGTATTGGTCTAATGTTTATGAATACTGTATGTTATGTGAATTAGCGCTTATTAAAACCGATAAGCGCCTGTTTATATTATTATATTGTCTATTGATATCTTTAGATTGATACAATTTATGATCTGAAATAAATAGTAAATTTTTTGAGACCATTCTTTTGAAGATAACATCAAGAGTTAATTGAGGGATGTTTATATTAAAATCCTTGGAGATGTAATTCTTAATATTATCTGTAGAAATGGGATTTGTATCATATTTTATAATAACATATGAAACTAAAGGTATAAAAGTATCTAAATATTGAGATTTATTTTCATTCCATAAAAGATTTGTTAATAAAAATGATTCTATTGTTTGCATTAGATCCTTCCACTTCTAGTAGTGTATTTTGCCATCTGATGCATTATCATTTAACTAATGGTGGTAACTTATTCAATAGTAGCAGTAGATTCTGGAATATCAATTCCCGACCCCAACATCGGCCTGTTCTATTCCCTCGTGGGGACATGGAAAGAGGACGCAACGCTGTGCGGGAGCGAAACGGCCCTGAAATCCGGAACACCTGAGGATGACGCTTCGGCCATCAGCTCTGCGCGCGCCTTGCCGGTTGACCGTTCAAAGGCCGTGCTTGCCGTCTGCGACAGCAGGGGCAGAGTAAAATGCTGGGCAAACCTCAAGCTTTCCGGCTACTGGGGCGAGTTTGTCGCGCTCTGCTCGAAGGCCACGCCAAAAGAGCACCTGGATTATCTAGGTTCGGTTGGTGTGAAGGTGATTGTCGAGGGCGAGGACAAAGTTGACCTTGTGAAGGCGCTTGCCGCGCTGGAGCGGGATTTTGGCGCAAAGACCGTGCGCGTCGACAGCGGCGGGACGCTCAACGGCGTGCTTTTGGGGCTTGGCCTTGTTGACGAGGTGAGTTTGCTGGTCCAGCCGGTCATTGCCGGTGGCAACGGCCCCTCGTTTGCGAAACTGCCGGCGACGACCAATATTCCTCTGGAGCTGATTTCTTGCCAGACACTCGAGGGCGGGTATGTCTGGCTGAGGTATAGGGTTTTGAAGTAGTTTTTTGGTGGTTTTAAAACCACCTCACCCCTACCCCTCTCCTGCTAGGAGAGGGAAAAATAGTACTCCTCCTGGTAGGAGAAGGAAAACATTGTTGGTGATGAAAACTTCCTGAAAGAGGGCGGGTTTTAATAGAAAAGTGAAGGGTTTTGCGTAAAATTGCTGATATGTGGACAGATGAATTTCCAGGCGCGATGACGGTTTGTGATAAAGAGGGCAGAATCCTCTATATGAACCAGAAAGCCATGAAGACCTTTGAAGGTGACGGCGGAACCTCGCTTATTGGTCGAAATGTCCTGGACTGCCACCCTGAGCCATCAAAGTCAAAGCTTGCCAAAATGATTGCTGAAGGCACAAAAAATGTTTATACAATCGAGAAGAACGGCACAAAAAAGATGATCTACCAGTCGCCGTGGTATGAAAATGGTGTTTATATGGGTTTTGTAGAGCTTTCGCTGGAGGTTCCTTTTGAGATGCCGCATTTTGTGAGGGACAAGAAGTGACCGAATTTGAAAACGAAATATATCCGATGCCATGTTTTGCAACACTTTCCGTGAATGATGTCGCCTCCTCAGTCGATTTTTATTGCGACAAACTGGGATTCAAAAAGATATTTTTCATGGAGGGGCCAAGCGGCGAGACTTCTCTGGCGCACCTTCGCTGGGCAATGTACGCCGATTTGCTGGTTGTGCCTGGCAAGCAGGAGGCTGATGGACAGAAGGGTTTTGGCATCTCACTGACTTTTGCATGCGGCAGGGCCTCTGTTGATGAATTGGCCAAGAGATTGACAAAGGCTGGTCTTGAATTTTCAGGGCCAACCATCACCCCATGGAATGCAAAAGAATTGAGGATAAAGGACCCAGACGGTTTCTTGCTGGTTTTTACAGAGCAGGCCGATGCCAGCAAAGATTTTGATGAAGTTATCGGGGACATAAAAAAGGCCCAGGGATAAATCTTAAGTTACATCGAAGGTGGATTTTTTTACTATCCCGCTCCTGATGTTCATTTTTATGATCTCGGCTGTCCTTTTCAATTTTGTGCTGAGGTTTGGTTTTTTCAACTCATCACACATTTGAACGGCAATCTCAAGGTATCTTGATGTTTCAGTCTGGTGCTGTTTCAAATTGTCCTGGTCATAATTGGTCATTATTGCATGATAGATTGAGTAGGCCAGCGCAACGTTGAACGACTGACACCTTGCCCCCGATGAAAGTGAGCCAAGGAAAGCCTGATCAAGTGACTCTTTTGCCGTTTTGGCCATCTCACCCTGCCATTGTGGAGTTATTGGGATTATGTTGCTCTTTTTGGTTTTCTGGAGGTTTTCAAGAAGCAGGTTGCAGGCGGCCTGAGCTGTCAGTAATCCAAGTTCGCAAGAATAATAGGGTGTCCGAACGGCCTGTTTCATCTTTTCCAAGGTGGATTTTATAAGTGCTATGGTTTTTCTGTGCTCGTTCTGATGTTCGAGGAGTTTTATATTCAGGATGGCAAGCGCCATTTTTTGCTCAAAATCCAGACAGCTGACTGAATTTAGGGCTTCATCCATCAGGTCTTGGCATTTTTTCAGTTGTTCCTCTTCAAATGCAATCTGTGCCTCGATCACGATTGATGGTCTTATTGGAAGTTCTGGCACCCTTTTTTCAATGTCTTTTGCCCTTTGCAGATAGAATTTTGCGCCTTCTTTATCGCCATCTTCCATGTTAAATTGTGCCATTTTGATTAGGAATCTGCATGTTTGCATTTTTTGGCCAGTGAGGGTCGAGATTTCGATTGCCCTTTCCATTAGCCTTCTGACAGAGTCCAGATCGCACTGGTTATGTTTTATAATTGAATCTATATATATTGCTACGGCCAAAAGTGGTTGCGAATCCATTTTAAAAGAAAGCTCTTTGGCCTTTGTGCTATTTTTGACAATTTCATCCATGTTGCCCTCGGCTATTGCCAGCAGGGTCTTGAGGTGTAGAAATCTTGCCTCCATTCTTGCCCATGATGTATCTGCAAATCCTGTTGGAATTTCATCTAGCATGCTGGAGGAACCGGAAAAATCCCCATGGAAATATTTTGCATAAGCGAGGTTGAGCATTGCTTTGGTTTTTAGGTTTGCATTTTTTGATCTGATGGCTGAATCGAAAGATTTGATAGCATGCATCAACATCTGTCCGAAATCATAATCTTTCATGTTGATGGACTCCTGAAGGTGGAGTTTTATCAGTTTTTCGTCATCATCATTTCTTCCAACAAGCCTGTAGGCCTCTTGTGTTTTTTGTTGTGCTTCGAAAAATTTTGCCTGATTTGCCTGCAGATCGGAAATGGCAAGGAGGATTTCAGATTCGGAGTCTGTGTTTATGCCTGCTTTTTTAAGTGCGTTCAGTACTCCGGACAGGGTTTTCTCTGCCTCGTCAAATTTGCCCTGGAGTTTCATTATTTTTGCAAGCCTGAGTGAAGATGCTGTTTCAAGGGAAGAATCGGATGTCCTGATTGAAATTTCAAGCGCTTTTCTGGCATACTCAAGGGCCTGTTTTATGGCAAATTGCGATTCTGATGCAACTGATGCCGAGAGAAGAACTGGGATTGCCATTACTGGGTTTGATCCACCCAATAGGTGTCCAATCAGCTCGTCAACATTTATGCCATTGTCGATTGTTTGTTTTTTATGAAGGTATTTCGAACATTTATCATGAGAAGAAATAATCACTTTTGAGCTCGTTTCCTCCAGGAGCCTCTCTCTGATCTGGTTCTCAATAAACCTGTATTTATAGCCGCCAGCAACCTTAAATGTTGAAAGCACCATTGAGCTTATGCCTTCGTCAAGCATTTCTTCAACATCGGTTTCTTCCAAAGAAGTTATTGAAAGCAGCATCTGTTCGTCGAATGTCTCGCCAATCACTGCGGCTTCACAAAGCATCGCTTTCAGTTTTGGATTAAGGCAGTCAACTCTCCATGAAGCCAGTTCCCTGATGTCAGAAGGAAGATCATCAGGAGATATTTTTCTTGTTTCATGAGTGTTTTTTATATAACCCCTGCAGGCCATTCCGGAGAGTGTTTGCAGAAGGTGCGTGGCATTGCCCCTGGAGTTGCCGACAAGCAGATCTCTGGTTTCGTTCGAAATATTTTCAAGACCGATTACTGCATCAATAAGTTCTATTGTTTCAGCTGGCGAAAAAGGTTTCAGCTGGACTGTCTGAATATGCTCCGAAAGTGCCATCTCGTCTGCCAGGTTTTGAAATGGCATCCTGCTGTCTGGTGAACTGGACATCAGAAGGGTCATTCTTGAACCAAGCATTTTGCTTGCCATTCGGAATATTGTTTCAAGGCTGGCCTGATCACACCACTGTGCATCATCGATGGCAACAAGAAATCTTCCTTTCTGGTTGCATTCATCCATAAGCCACTTGATTGCTTCAGGGATCAATGGGTTGTATGAGCGATTGTCTTTAGGAATACCTGAGTTGTTTCCAATCAGCAATCTTTCTGCAATATTGGGACACAATAATGCAAAAATGTTTTTGTGCGGTGATTTTCCAAAAGTCCCAAATCCAAGCTCAAGTGCTGCTTCACATATGAGCTGGCCCAATACTCCACAGGATTTGTTTTTGCCAATTTTCTCGCATGTCGCAAATAGAACTGGCATGTCCTGGGATCTTGCGAGACTTGCCATCTCCTGCATTATCCTTGTTTTACCAATGCCATGCCCACCATCAATCATGAACATCTTCAGACTGGCATCCTCTGAAAGTACTGCCGATTTCATCAGATCAAGTTCCGTGTTTCTCCCGACCAGAAGACCATGGTTTATTATTGAGCCTGATTTGCCAATAATGCTTTTTCCTTGCTCCTGATCTCTTTGGGTCTGTTCAAGGATCCTCAGTACATCCTTGATATTGCATGGCCTTGATTTTGGGTTTTTTCTCAGGAGTCTCCTGATAAGATTGTCAAGTGATACCGGAATTTTGGGATTATAGTTTGAGATTGGTGTTGGCTGGAGGTTCTGTATCTGCCAGATCAGGTTTGATACCCTTGTGTCAATGAAGGGCGCTCTTCCAGTACAAAGATAATACCCAATCAGGCCAAGACTGTAGAGGTTCGAGCTGATTGTCCTTTCTTCGTTACGCAGTATCTCCGGGATCATCCAGGCAACCTCGTTGGTTACATCTGTTACTTTCATCTGCTTGAGGCTGGTCTGGTCAGAAGAGAGTCTTATAAAATCGAAGATTTTTATGTTGCAATCCTCATCGACAATGTAAATGTTGTCCGGTTTCAGGTCTGTCAGTATGATGTCTTTTTCATGAAGACAATCAATTGCATTTGCAACATTGATCATGACTTTCACAATTTTTTCCTGATTTAATTTTACCCTGGAAAGCTTTTCACCCTCTACAAGCTCATATGCTATGTATTTCCCGCCATCGCATTCACCCCATTCGATTATTTTCACAATACCAGGGCTATTGGCCTGTTTTATTGTTGCAAGTTCATTTTCAAATTGCACCCATCTGGGTGCTTTTTTTGATGAAAGCATGATTGTTCTGATCAAAACGTTTTCCCCGCTCTCAGTGTCGAGTGCCAGATATATCTCATCCTGTGCGGGCAATCTTGATTTTAGCCTGAATCTTTCCCCTAATACCCTCTCGTTCATGGTTGGTATTTATTTTATATATTATTGTCTTTTGCGCAATTATGTATCTTGAATTTACTCGAAACACACACTAGGCTACAAATGGTGAATATCGTTTGGGCGAGCCTTTCTGATACCGGTAAAGTAAAAGATAACAATGAAGACCATTATGCCATTATTTCACCCCAATATCCAGAGTTTCCATATATCTTTGCGATATCTGATGGTGTTGGTGGCAGAAAAGGTGGTGATCTTGCTTCAGCAAAGGCAATCCAGATAATAAGTGATTATTTTGTCTGGCACTTGTCAGAATCGCAAGGTGCACCTGAAATTGCCCAAAAAGCCTTTGAGGTTGCGAACAGCGAATTGAGGCTGGCCGGATCTTTGAATGCAGAATTAAACGGTATGGGGACAACTGTTGTTTTTGCGGCCCTTTTTGATGATACCCTCCAAATAACATGGATAGGGGATTCGAGGGCGTACATTGTGAAAAAAAACAATCTTGAGCAGATTACAGTTGACCACACTCTGCCGAATGAGCTGTTAAAGAGGGGTTCAATAACTGAAAAACAGCTTAAAAACCATCCCTGCAAACACCATCTTGTGAGGGCCCTTGGTATCGATGAAACGGCAAAACCGGAAATGGTACGATTGCCATCACAAGACCTTGAGTGGCTGATATTGTGTACTGACGGGCTCTATGAGCATGTTTCTGATATAGAAATCCAGGGAGCCATCCAGAAATTAAATGACCCAGCTTTGATCACCAAAAAACTCATTCAGATGGCCCTCTCAAGGGGTGGTACCGACAATGTGACTGTGATTGCGGTGAAGATAATTGACACACAAACAAAAGAAAACAAGGCCAGCAAAAAGAGGTTTGGTATCTTTTAGGAATCTTTTGGAACGACCCTGACTTCCCCACCACAGTATGGGCATTTTGTTATTGGTTGTGAGAGTGGTTGTTCCCTCCCGCAATAAATGCACTTTCTTATCATCTTCTTTGGTTTTACAGAATCAAAAATATAATATTGGCCGTCATTTGCCATTTCTGCCCTACAGTTGCCGGCAGAACAGAGTCTGTCAAGTGATTCAAGCGCCTGCCCCTTGTTTACATAAAGATTTGAGACAACCATTTCAGCAGTCAGTTTTCCGTCGTATTTTGATGCAAGTCTCAATACATCTGCATCAATGAACGCAGGCGTGTTCTGGTCGACATTTCTTTTTAAAATAGATGAAACAACAAATGCCGCTATTGCCGCAGCCGCCATGACAAGCGCCGTCATGATGCGCGATGAGTTGGCTGATGACGCAATAAAAAAGAGTATTGAAAGAGCGGCAAGTGCGATGCCTGCAACTATCAGAACAACGAAAAAAGTTCTTTTTACAAAGAGCATCTTATCCTTTCCATGAAGCCGTTGCTTCTTTTATTGAACCTGCAATATCTTCAAACATTCCCTTGACGCTTGATTCGGTGAGGTTATTTTTGATGATTCCGTCCACTGATTCGGCCAAATCTTTGGGGTTCTCGCAAAGCTTTTTTTCGTCCCTGACCTTCAATGCTACATCTTTCCAGGCTGAATGGAACTTGATGGCGCTATCTGGGACAGTGATATCAAGCTTTTTCAACGCCTGGTGCATGTTTTGCTCGTCCAGTAGTCCCTTGAATGTGTTTCTGATATTTGACAGGCCCTCTGATATGCCATTTAGGGAACCCAGTATTGAGGACATTTTTTTAAGACCCTCAACGAGCAGATTGGCTTTTTCCTTGTTTTTGGTGATTGCTGTAAAATTTTCATCCAGCTCTTTTGGAAGGCCTGGTTTTCCGGAGAATGATTCAATTGCTGGCCCAAGCGCTGCCATGAGCACCAGCGAGTCAAAGTTCCCCCGTATCTCGCTTTTTTCCACAAGCAGGCTGGCCACTTCTTTTTGGATTGTCATCCATCTCCGGGTTATCTCGTTGCATGCAAGCTCTTTGTCTGTGAGGTCTTTTTTCCATGTTTTCCTGACATTTTCTATCTCCGCAGTGAGCTGTTTCAGTCTGTCGAGTGATTTTTTGTACTCCTTTTCGAGCATCCTTACTTTTGGACCGGCAAACCATCCGCTTATTCCGTCGTATTTTGCCAGCTGCCTGGAAAACAGGAGCGTTTCTTTTTTGGCCTCCTCTATTTTTGGCTTGAGAGCCTCTTCCTGTTCATTCAGCTCCGGGTTTTCTTTTGAAAGCCCGACCAGCTTCTGGATATTCTTTTCCTCAATTTCACTGGCTTCCTTGTTCAGTTTTGCCAGTCCCGATTCAATTTTTTCCAGTTTCTCTTTGAAGAGTTTTTCCTGGGTTACTTTTTCTTTTTCGATGGTACTTTTGAGGTCATCAGGCAACGAGTCCATTTTGTCTTTTATGAAAACGGCAGACTTCTCCAGCCTGTTTTTTGAGTCCTGGTGCAGCTTTACCAGCTCCGCATTGAAAGACTGTTGTGCCTCTTCAAGTTCCGTGTAAAGCTGTTTTATGTCGCCAGTCCATGAATCGACAAGTTTTATTGTGTCTGAAAGGTCAAGCTTCATCAGCTACGCCTCCTACCGGCCTTGATTTGCCGACATATTTTCTTTTTGCTTTCCAGATCAGCTCCGGAATGATTTTTCTTCCCCTTCCAAGCTCGTCAAAACATCCCCTGTTGTCCCAGTAAAGAGGGCATGCCCCGCAACAGATGTTTTTCTTGTCGCAATCATTGCATACTGGTGGGACAAACTCCTTTTTCCTGAAGTAGAGGGACTGCCTGTTGAACCAGATGTCCCTGAAGTTCTCTCTGAGGATGTTTCCAATCCCGTTTTCAAAAGAAGAACAGGGCAAGACTGACCCATCTGGTGCCACTGAAAGCAAGCCGTCGGATGCTGCACAGCTTGTTCCACCAATGCCTTCGGCGACAGTGTTTATGATGCAGTATGGCATAGGTGAGTACCAAACCAGCTTTATCCCTGTTTTTTTGCACTCTGATTTTATCTTTGGGAGCACCCTGGCAATCTCGGTATATCCGACCTCGTCAGGATGGTCCTGCGCATGACCTGTCCTTATCACCATGTTCATCGACTGGTACTCGAGCCCAAGCTCCTCTTTTGCGAATTTTGGCAGCTGGTCGACATAGTCGATGTTGTCCTTGCATATCGTTGTGTTTATGTGGGCGTGTATTCCCAGAGATTTGAGTTTCTTGAACCCTTCAACGGTTTTTTTGAATGCCATTGGGTGGCCGACCACCCTGTCATGGACTTCTGGTATGGACGATTCAAGGGAAACCTGTGCCGAATCAAGCCCGGCTTCTTTCAATCTGTATGGCAGGTCTGTGACCCCGCACATTATACCGTTGGTTATCAGGTTTACCCTCAAGCCAATGCTTTTTGCATAAGAAACTATCTCGACGATGTCTTTTCGCAGGGTTGGTTCTCCGCCGGTTAGCGAGACCGTTGGCACCTTGGCGTCATTTTTGATTGTCAGGAGAACTTTTTTTACCTGTTCAGTCGTCATTCCTGGCAATGCTTTTCCACGCTCGGGCGAAGAAGCATAGCAAAAAACACACTTATTCTGGCAACGGTAGGTCAGAGCGATTTCCGAGAGAACAGGTAGCTCCCTCTTGTGGGAACCAAAGCTGGTTGTCTTGACCTGCACAGGCATGCACTCCGGGCTTTTTAATAACTCGAGGATTGTTTCCAGGAGCCTCCTGGCATCTCTTGCAACATCCTCTTCCTTGACGCCATAATTGTTGGCAACATCTTTTACTGCAAGATAAGACTGCCCCTGGGGCAGTGAATACATCTTCCCCAAAAGCTCAACCCCGGTCCTGTTGAGGTAATGGACCTTGTTGGGTTTTATGATCAGGACCCCGTCCTCGTCCCTTACAAATACATAATCTCTTGTGCTGTCAACTACCTGGTTGACAAATTGCCCATAATTTTCCATTAGAAGCTGGATACGCAGGCACTATGGCATGCCGAGTGGCAGGCGCTGTGGCAAACGCAGGCACTATGGCATGCTGAATGGCAAGCGGAATGAACGCAAGCAGAATGGCAGGCGTCGTGCACGCAGGCGCTGTGGCAAGCCGAGTGGCAAGCAGAATGGCATGCGTCATAAGCCTTGTTTACAACATTTGGTATGCCCAGTCCCAATGCGTTTTCTACAGCCTCAGTGGTTTTTGAAACTGCGCCTTCAACAGATGAAGCAAGGCTTGATGCAAAGTTTTCCACAGACGAGGCTGCTTTGTCTGCCCATCCAACGAAAACGGGCTGGTACTGGTTCGGGAGCTGCCTCACATTGTCATGGTATCTGTCAGAGAGAATGAGCCACGGAATCATCCTGCGGGTGTAGAGCTCATCAACGGGAGCGGCACCCCTTCTGTAGAGGTTCCATGAGTTTTCTATCTCGTCCCGGTATTTTTTTCTTGTGGCTTTGGGGTCGGCGTCCCATATTTTGCTGGACAGCGATTTGGCCACAGCATCAATGATAGTGGAGACCTTGTCTCTTGGGATTGTTCCCTCTGGGGTCACACATTCAAGCAATACCTTTTCATAAGGTTCTGTCGCCAGTTTTGGGTTGGTCAGCTCAAGCTGGATTGGCGTCTTGCCAACTATTGTGACGGCGTTCTTTGTTGCAAGCTGGAGCACTATCAGCCCTATCACCTTGTCCTGCTGGCCAAGATACATTGCGGCCTCGATGGCATTCAGGTCGGCGACCTTTCCCTCAACAGAGAAGGTTTCGAGCTCTATCTCTGGCGACTCATACTTTGTGGCTTCCCTTATCTGTCTGATTCTGGCCTTTCTCTTGCCCATCTTTGCCAGCCAGAACAACAGCAAAATTCCGAGAATGAGGAACGCAAAGAATATTACCGTGCCTGACCTGTCGTGCCAGAACCTTGCAAACAGGAACCCCCTCTTGAAAGTCCCTGCAGGGAAACTGACATACAAGTTTTCAAGCCCCTCTGGTTTGATGGATGAAATCTCGGAGTAGACCTTATTTCCTTCGGCCTTGAAGTTGTCAGAATTTGCATTGCCCGGGTAATACACCTCGGCTGGTCCTAGGCCTTCAGGGTAAGTCAGCTCTATATAAAGTTTTTTTATTGCGGCATTGCTGTTTCCAAATAGCAAGCCAAGATCAAAATATTGAAAATCCTCATTTGTGTCCGTATATGTGCCATCTATCGCGGCACCATATATTTTAAAACCGTATCTGAATGTTTTTTTCTCGCCGTTTTTTGCGCCCCAGTAATAAGTCAGTTTCTGCCAGTCGAAAATATCATGGTATGTCCTGAGGATGTATGTGCCAGGGGTGCCTGATTTGGAGAGAATAAAGTCGGTTTCGTTCTCTTTTACAAAAGGGGCTTCCATCCACTGGTACTTGTCCAGTGTTATCGATATTTCGTTGCTCCAGTCGCCCTTGTCGCCCCTAAATAACATGTCCCACTGGATTTCGTATGTGGCAGTCCCTTTTTGGTCGATGTCAATTTTGATCTTTGCCGATTCTATTACCTGGCTGGTCGCATTTTCAGCGTTGTATGCAACCTCCGGCGTTGCCATTATTACTGAATCGTTGCCAATAATTTTTGCCTGGTAATAGGCTGTTTCGCCAGGCTCCAGCAAATCGCTGTCGAGAAGAAAATAAGTGTTGCTGTTGCTGGCCTTAATCAGCTCATTTTGGAATACCCTTGTTTTGTTGCCAATTTTTCTGATAAGTTGCAGTTTACCGCTATCAAGCCATTTTGGGTCAACATTCATGATGTTGATCGTTCTCGTGTCGTCGTCAATTCCGGCAACAATGTTTATGAAAAAGTTTTTTTCTTCCTTTTCTGGAGGATTTGTTTGTGAAGTGAAATATTTTTCAGGCAGGAAAAGCTCGACATAAGCTTTTTCTTCAGCAATGGTGTTATCTTTCTCGGCATGAATCGAAAGATAGTTTTTACCTGTTCTTTCGTCTGGAGTGGGGAAGAAGATGAATCTGTCAAAATTTGATTTGTTCGATTCGTTTGTTTGCAATCCTGTTGCACCTACTACGGCGTCTGTGACCTGTTCGGGCTTGTTGATGCTGCTGGATAGCTCAATTGGAAGAACAATCTGGACGACAATCTTTTCGATTGGCACACTCCACTGGATTGGTGCCCAGCCAAAGTCCCTTGTTCCCTGCCTTGAATTGCCGGTAATATCGCGATCAATAGCGTATTCCCAATGAAAGGTGTATGTCTTTCCCGGAACAGTTTCAGAACCAAATTCTGCCTTGTAAAAATTATCTCCCAGGGAAACAAGCGAAGCAGGAATTTTTTGGTCCCCTTCAAGAAGGTACTGGTCTTTTATCCTGTGACCGCTGTCGAAAGGTCCAATCTTGTTGATGACATCCCTGCTATCGGTCTCCAGGAATGTGAGGTCTTGCTTGACTGTTGCGGTGCCATCGGACTGAAGAACAAAATAGCTCTTGAACTCCTTTAAATTAGGGGCTCCAGCCGCTCTCGATGACAGCAATGGAAATTGCAGTAAAAAAAGAAAGAACAAGGCGAGCGAAATGGCCCGCCTTGTTTTGTCACTTCTTGCCACGAGTTGCGATCTCATTTTCAAGCCAGGGTGTTACCTTGTCCCCGAAGAACAATTTTTCGAGTTCACCGGCATCGCCCATTTCAATCTTGAACAGCCAGTTATTGTAGGGGTCCTTGTTGATGATTGATGGGTCGTCAACAGCGTCTTCGTTGACAGCTATTACAGTTCCCGAGACCGGACTGTAAATTTTTCCGAGCCATTTTCCAGTTTCAAGTGATCCGACCTGATCATTCTGCGAGACTTCGTCATCTTCCATCGGGAGCTCTATGAATGAAATCTCCCCGGCCAGTTTTGTTCCGAATTCATCTATTCCAACGATTGCAACGTTGCCGTCTTTTTTAACCCAGAAATGTTCCTTGTGGTAATAAAGATCATCTGGCAGATTGTAGTCGCCAATTTTTGGCATGCGACACCTCCTCTTTGAGTCCACCTGAATACTGGTGGATTTTACAACGCCATTTTCACTGCGTCAACACGGAAAGGAACCTTGACAGAAAGGGGTCCTAGGCTAGAATGCGAAGCGTGAGCAATATTGAACAGTACGTTGAAATTGAAGACTGCTGGGTCGGCCAGTGCGGCCAGGAATTTTATGTTGGCCTGCTTCCTTCAACCATCGAAAAGATCGGAAACGTGACTTTTGTGGACAGGATACCCATTGGCAAAATATTGTCAAAAGGCGCAATCATTGGAATATTGGAAACATCAAAGCTTGGTGACTGGCCCTTGAAATCGCCTGTCAACGCACTTGTGCTTGCCTTTAATGACAAATTGAACAAAAATCCGGCACTCTGTATTGCCTGCGACATGGACGAAAACTGGATCGTGAAATGCAGGGTCCAGGGGATATCAGTGATCTCTGATCTTGGCGAAGCCAGGACACGATAAACACAGGAGGAACATATGAAAGTTTATTACACGAAGACAGATGAATATGTTAAAGTAGACGGCGACACAGCCATTGTTGGCATCACCGAATATGCCCAGCACCATTTGGGTGACATAATTTTTGTCGACAAGATCGCTGTTGGAAAACAGGTCAAGAAAGAGGGTATCCTGACAGCCATCGAATCGGTGAAGGCAGCAACAGATGTTTTTTCTCCGGTATCCGGTGAAATCCTTGAATTCAACGAAAATGTTTCCAAGACCCCGGCCATCATAAACCAGTCGGCCGAAGGTGATGGGTGGATTGCAAAGATAAAGCTTTCAGACCCAAATGAGATCAATTCCCTTCTTTCACCAGAAGACTACTCAAAAATCCACGCAGAGTGAGGCCTTAGATGCGTTATATGCCATTGTCCCCGGACGATGTCCGGGAAATGCTTGTTGCAATTGGCGTCAAAACCATAGATGATCTTTTTGCACCAGTTCCTAAAGATGTCAGGTTCCAGGGTGCATTGGACATACCAGAGGCCATGTCAGAAGTCGAGCTCAGGAGACATGTTCATGGCCTTGCCGATGAAAACCATGATGCCACAAAATCGCTCTGTTTTGCTGGAGGGACGGGATATTATCATTACATACCGTCCGCTGTAAACATGCTTTCCGGCCTTCCTGAGCTCCTGACGGCCTACACTCCATACCAGCCAGAACTTTCACAGGGCATACTGATGGCCATTTTTGAATTCCAGACCCTGATGACCGAGCTTACTGGCCTTCCAATCTCGAATGCGTCACTCTATGATGGCTCAACTGCCGTCTGCGAAGCGGCAAGGATGGCCGTGACCCAGTCAGGGAAAAATATTATATCGATAAGCTCTCTCGCGCACCCCTCGTATATCGACACACTCAAGTCCTTCGCGTCGTTCCTTGGCTATGAAATAAGGATTATTCCGGCCGCGGGCGACAGGACAGATGCCTCCAGGGTTGCTGAGTACGCAAAAGACTCAGCTTGCATAATAATCCAGAGCCCGAATGTTTCGGGAACAATCGAGGATGTCGAGCTGATCGCAAAAAACACAAAATCTGCAGGCTCTTACACTGTTCAGGTTGTTGCAGAGACAATTTCATTAGGACTTCTAAAGCGTCCGGGTGACCTTGGTATCGATATCTGCTGTGGTGATGCACAATCTTTTGGAAACCCGCTTGCATTTGGTGGCCCATATCTTGGTTTCATGACTTGCACCGAGGAGTTCATAAGAAAACTTCCGGGCAGGATTGTTGGTGAAACCACAGACAGGCATGGCAACACAGTTCTCACTCTCACGCTCAGGCCGAGAGAACAGGACATAAAGAGGGAAAAGGCAACTTCAAATATTTGCACCAATAACAGCAACTCAATGCTTCGTGCTTTGATATATCTCCTCCTGATGGGCAAGAAGGGGCTTGCTGAAGTGGCCAGACAGAACTATGACAAGGCCCATTATTTTGCAGAAAAAGCAAAATCTGCCGGCCTCAAGGTTCTCAACCAGAGTCCATTTTTCAATGAGGTCACAATAGCGCTTCCTTCAAAAAAGGAAACCTTTGCAACTGACATGCTGCAGAGAGGGTTTGTTGTTTCCCCTACAGAAATACCGGCAACAGGCAAGACTGTAACAGTGGCTGTTACCGAGATGCTCACAAAGGAAGAAATCGAGGCGTTTGTCGAGGCGCTCAAGGAGGTGGCTGCATGACCAGCTACATTTTTAACAACTCCAAGGCAGGAAAAGTAGGATATAGTCTTCCACCATCCGATGTACCAAGAGCTGAGTTGCCGAAGGGTCTCGTGAATGAAAAGGAACTTGATCTTCCAGAGATAACTGAAGTCGAGGTGGTGCGCCATGTGACAGCAATGGCCAAGGAAACTTATGGTGTTGACACAGGTTTCTATCCGCTTGGCTCATGCACCATGAAATATAACCCTCGTATAAATGAAGAGTTGGCTGCGCTAGAGGGTTTTGTCAATCTCCATCCGGACACACCAATAGAAGGTTGCCAGGGCGCCCTGGAGATGATGTACAATCTTGAAAAATATTTCTGTGCAATAACCGGCATGGACGCCTTTACTCTTGCCCCAGCAGCAGGCGCCCATGGTGAGATGACTGGGATGAGCATTATTCACCAGTACCACAAATCCAGGGGTGACGCAAAACGCAACAAGGTCCTCATCCCTGATTCGGCACATGGCACAAACCCGGCTTCGGCAGTGGCTTCTGGTTTTGAAACGGTTACTATTCCGTCAAATTCATCCGGTGGAGTTGATATGGATGCCCTGGACAGGAACATGACCGATGAGATTGCTGGGCTCATGCTCACCAACCCGAACACAGCAGGTATTTTTGACCCAAACACCTGCGAGATAGCAAGAATCGTCCACAGCAGGGGTGGATTGCTTTATTACGATGGTGCAAACCTCAATGCCCTTATGGGAATCAGTCGTCCTGGTGATTTTGGGTTTGATGTTGTCCATCTCAACCTTCACAAAACATTCTCCACACCGCACGGTGGTGGTGGACCTGGATCAGCTCCGGTTGGAGTAAAGGATTTCTTGAAGCCGTACCTTCCGGTTCCCCATGTCGCAAAGAATGGTGACACATATTATTTTGATTACAACATGCCAAAATCAATTGGCAGGATCAGGGCCACCTGGGGTAATTTCCTTGTACTTCTGAAAGCTTATTGTTACATCAGGACCATGGGTCCAAAGGGACTCAAACAGGCAAGCGAGCATGCCGTGCTTTCTGCAAACTACATAAGGGTCAAGATCAATGATCTTTATCCGGAAGGATTCCCGGGGCTTTGCATGCACGAATGTGTAATGTCCGGATTGCCTCTCAAGAAATTCAATGTCCTGACCAAGGATGTCTCAAAAAGGCTCATGGACTACGGTTTCCACCCGCCAACAAACTACTTCCCGCTCATTATTCCAGAGGCAATCATGATCGAGCCAACCGAATCAGAGTCCAAGGAAATGGTGGATTCCTTTATTGCGGCAATGAGGGCCATCTACAAAGAGGCCGAAGAGGGAAAGATTGATTTCTCCCTGGCACCACTCACAAAAGAGGTTTCCAGGGTCGACGAAACAAAGGCCGCAAGAACACCAATCCTTCGCTGGACAAAGAAGGCTTGATAGATTACACCTCATATCTCAGGCAGATAATCGCCGATGTGGCGATTATCTGCCCAGAGCTTTCCCACATAAAGACAGAATCACTGATAGTGACTTTCAGCAGAGCGAGGTCGCCAGGGAAGGGCGGCTTGCTTGCTTTTCTGGCCCCTTTGAGGTTTGAGGGTGGAGTTACTGTTACATCAATCAGGGGAAAACTCTATCAGATACCAACAATTGTGGTTAATGGCCAGACAAAGCTTTATTATATAGGTTTTGTTGTGCCGAGATTCCTTGACCTGTCGCTTGAAGAAAAGGTCAAAACAATAGTTCACGAGCTTTACCATGTGTCAGAAGCTTTTGATGGCGACATCAGAAGGTTTCCAGGACGCAACTTTGCCCACTCCAGCAGAAAATCTACTTTTGACTCCATCTCGGAGAAGATAGCCAAAGACTGGCTTTCAAAAACATCAATTGACACGGGCGTTCTTTCCCAGACCTCTGAAGAATTGAAAAGGAACTTTGGGAAAGTTGCGGGTGTAAGGGTCAGCAAGCCAAAAATTGTGCGGCTGTCTTGACTGGCGGAAATCTGCAGCTAGGATTTAGGCGATGAAAAGGACTATATCACTTTTACTCTTGTCCATCGTTTTTGTGGCCGGTTGTGTGAGTATCGGTTCTTTCAGAAAAATGCCAATCTGGGACATTTATTCTGGTTTTTCTTTTGTGGAGGAACAAAGGTTCCTTTCTGATGTTGAGAAGAATCGCCCTGCTGAGTTTAGGCTCCTTGAGCTGGTTAAGCACGAAAGATTTGTTGCTTATGACAATTACATAATGGCCATGCAGTCAGCTTTGTCTAATGGTGATGGAAAAGCTGTAATTTATCAGCCAAAATGCTACTTGTTGCCTGAAGTTGATGGAATGGTGGATGCAGGATTGGTTGAAGAATGGTATAAAAAAGAAACAGGTGTCCCGATGCCAAAGGAACCCCCGCATGCAGTTGCGGCATCCTTTATCGACCAGCTATCAAATGGTCTTGTGGCGCAAGCCTATCAAGATATCGACCAGGGAACATCCTTTTACAATGAGATAGGCGGATACAAAGATTTGGGCGGCTATCTAAAGAAAATCCTTGATGGAAAGCGTTATGCAAGGGTCGCAGTGAAGAAGGTTGCGATAGAGAATGGTGCCAGGTTCGCAGTTGTTGATCTGGACATACTGTCGTTCCAGGAACCCAGGGGGCAAAATCTTGGGTGGGAGTTCAAAAGAACGGCATTGAAGTATAAAATGTACCTCAGAGAGGATGGAACATGGATTATAAGAGAATCAGTGCATTGATTTTGGTAACAGTATTGCTTGCTTCATGTGGGCAAGCAAAACCAGTTGATAGATATAAAGATCCGCAGACCGGGAAGTCTTATCCGGACACTGTGTCACTTCTGGAAGACAAGAAAAAAGACAACCCCCACGAGTATGATGTTGTTTATGAGCTTTCCAAGGAGGAACCAAAGGCCTTTGAGATATATGCCAGTGCAATAGATGCCGGTGTTGTGCAAACCCCAAAAGAAACCCTTTATTTTGATGACAAAGGGAATGAAATCGCAAAGGATGTTTTTATAAAATCTTTGGGGCTTCCAGATGGTTTTGAAAATGTTGTTCAGAACTATTACGATTTCCTCTCCAGACAAGAATTTGCCAAGTGCTTTGGTATGATTGATCCTAAAGGTCCATTGATGGTAAGATTTGAAAACAAGCTTGATATTTATAGCGCGCAGCAATTGTCATCAAGGCTTGACCTAAGGGTTGTTTCTTCTGATATTAACGATTACCGCATGCAGTCCTTGGGTGATGGGAGCAAAATGGTTGAAGTATATTTTAGGGTGCTTGGTTTTTTCAAGCCTGTCATACCATACGATCCAAATCCACCGAGAAATGGCCAAGAAACGATGTCAAATCCTGGTGAAAAGCCAACACCGCCGCCCCAACCAACCGGTGACTCTGGCGCCATGGATCTGAATTGGGAATACAGGTATTCCGGGGTTTCAAGAATTACCCTGTCTTATTCATCCGGAAAATGGATGATATATGATCAGCAATAGTCTTGATGTTGTTTACAAACCAAGCTGGCTTTCCATGGTTGCTGCCATGGAGAGCCAGCTTTCATTTATGGGCAAGGAAGCCGATTATGACTGGATAGCGGGCATAACGGGTTTTGCCTTTAGGAATGCCGTGGAAGACCAGCTACTTCCTGGGGCCTTCAACTTCAATTTTATATGGTTTGATACATTCCTTTCCGCATATGACAGACTTGGCGTGTGCGTGGAAATAATATCCTGCCACGAACACCAGCTGACTTTTGACGCCCACCAGGAACTCTTGTGGGAGAGGATATGCCAGTCGGTTGAAAATAATCTTCCGCCGATGGTCTGGGAGAATTTTGAGTTTGGTGTTGTGACTGGTTTTGACAGGGAACTTGCAAACTGGGAATGTGCTGGTGTGCAAGGGAAACTTATCCATCCAAAGGCAAAGCTTGGCCTTGGAGATGTCCCTTTCCTTTTTGGTGCAATCCCCGTAAAAAGTGTCCAGTTCGATAAAACCCAGGCAGTGACGATGGCTTTGAGGGTTGCCGTGTCCGTTGGATTCTTGTCCAAGCCACCTTATCCAACCGGATACAATGCTGTTATTGGTGTTGAGGCATACAGGAAATGGCAACAGGAACTGGAAAAGGACTTTAATCTTTATGGCTGCTCCCACCTCCTGCAGACCCTCAAGGATGCAAGGAGATCGGCATCCCTCTTTCTTGCAAAGGCATCTGAACTCTATGATGGTGTCACATCAACGCTGCTCATGAGGGCGTCTGAAAGGTTTGCCCAGGTCCAGCACAAACTCGGTGAGATGTCATTGTTATTCCCTTATCCGGGTGAGTTCAGGGTTGGAGAAATTGAAAGATCAAAAGGTAAAGAAATGCTTGAAGACTGCTACATAATGGAAACAGAGGGTCTGAAACTGATAGCCACTGCCGTTGAAAGGCTGGATATAAAGTGATTGATCTACACATACATACCGAGCTCTCGCCAGATGCGACTGGAACATTCGGCCAGTATGTTGATTCTGCAATAGAACATGGACTTAAGATTGTTGGTTTCACTGAACACTGGGATTTTGACCGTTTTGACCCGACATGTAATTTTGACATACACAGGAGGAGCCAGGACACTTGCAGAAAATATTGCGGGCCAATCGAAGTGCTTTATGGGGCCGAAATTGGTTATCACAGGATATATGAGGATTATGTCACAAAATGCCTCGATGAAGTAAAGCTTGATTTTATTCTTGGTTCTGTCCACGAGGTTGAAGGTCTTATGATAGCTGAAGTTTCAGAAACGGGAAAATTTTTTGAAAGATTTGGGAAAAGAGGTTTCCAGATTTATTTTGAGGCTATTGCAAATTTCGCCCAGGACGGAATTTTTGATGTCCTCGGTCACCTTGATGTGATAAAACGTTTTAGCGTTCTTTTTGATTTTCCATTCAGGGAAGAACAGTACAAAACACAGATCATCGAGATACTGGACATTCTTGTTGCAAGAAACAAAGCACTCGAGATAAACACCTCCGGATTGAGGCAGCCACCCGGAATTTCCTACCCTAGCCTCAAAGTAGTCAGATGGTTTTTTGAGAGGGGCGGAAAACATGTGACCATTGGCTCGGATTCACATGAACCGGCAATGGTTGGCAGGGGTTGTGATGAAACGATACAGGACCTCATCAATATGGGGATAATTGACATAACAATTTTCAAGGAGCGCTATCCGGTCACCCTTAATGTTATTGGTGAACCAGGCCGGTGGGTTGTCCGTAAATTGAGGTGAAGGAGGCAAGATGAAAAAAATCTTAACGAGTCTGATAGTGATAGCCACAATCGTTAGTGTCGTGCCATTCATGGCTTTTGCGAGAACTGACGAGATACACATTTCAACTGGCCAGCTTGTTGTTGGAATGTCATCCGAAATCACAATTGTTGTTAGAGAAACTGGGACCAAGGCGCTTGTTCAGGGTGCTGAAGTTGTCATGAACGGTTGTGGTATCAACACCAGAAGGACCACGAATGCCAAGGGAGAGGCCATTTTCAATGTTGTGCCCACTGAAACCGGAAAGGTCAAAATAACTGCGACAATACAGGGCATGAGGCCAACAGGCACCGAGATACCTGTCATTCCGGACAAGAGCCCGCCACCGCTTGACCTTGACCCGTTGGTTCCCATAACAAACCAGCCTTCACTGACTGTTGTTGGAAGAACGAGGCCGGGTACCGAGGTCTATGTAGGCAGGGTCAAGGCCGTTGTTGATGAAAAGGGCAACTTCAAGGCAACAGTCCAGCTTTCCGAAGGCGACAACCGTATTGTTGTGAAATCTTCAACCCAGTACGCCTCAACAACAAAGGAATTTCTCGTAACGCTCGACACAAAGGCACCATCGGTGATCATCGAGAACGATTTTGGGAAAGAGGACTACGTTGATGTAAAGACAATCACTGTAAAAGGCAGGGTCGATCCCGGCTCAAAAGTCACCATCAACGGCGTTGAAGCAACGGTTGTAAATGATTTTTTTATCTGCCAGATACCGGTGAACCCTGGCAAAAACACACTCACAATCGTTGTCACAGACCAGGTTGGCAACAAAACGACAATTGAAAAAGAAGTCCTCGTCTACACCATGAAGAACATCAAGATAACAATAGGCAGCACCATAGGTTATGTTGATGGCAAGGAAACCACTCTTGATGCTCCTCCTGCACTTGTTGGAGGTAGGACGATGGTCCCCCTTCGTTTCATCGGTGAAGCTTTTGGAGCAACATTCAGTTTTGACCAGGCCACAAAACAGATATCCATCCAGTATGGGCAGAAGAGCATTGTACTGACAATTGGTTCAAATCAGGCCACAATTGACGGGAAGGTTGTCACTCTTGATGTGCCAGCTCAGCTTGTGGGTGGCAGGACAATGGTCCCGGTGAGGTTTATTGCTGATGCTTTCGAGGCAAACACCAGCTACGATTCGGCAACAAAGACCGTCACAATCACCAAAAAGATACTGCCTTAAGTACTCCTGATCAGCTATTACTAAAAAAGCCCCAGCATGAAGCTGGGGCTTTTTATTTTGGTAATTGTAAATACTGATGCCTAACCAAAACAGCAGGCCGGAAGAAGCTTAGGATTTGCTCTCCCGGTTTAAGCCATGACTTTTCTGTGTGGCCATGAGTAGAAACAATCTGTTTTTTTGTGGTTAAAATTGCTCCCTCGTTATGTTTCCTGTAGTTAAAATCAACTCAAACAAAAAAAGCGCCCCTTTTGAGGGCGCTTTTTTTGTTCTAGAAGTCTGTTTACTTATAGTGGGCTTATTTGACCACCGCTTTGACATGCTTTGTTGCCTGTTTGTTGTACCTGTCGGTTATGGTGCAGGTCACTTCATACTCTCCGGTCTGCTGGAATGAGTGTGAAACCTGGAGTGGTTTGTTCTCTTCTATGTTGCCAATGGATGCCCCTGATTTGTCGCCCCAGTCAATGTTGTAGGAGAATGGGCCGTTGCCGTTCCAGATGGTGAGGTCGAAGATTGTTTCGGAGCCAGCTTTTACTTCCTTGTCCTTGAGGACGAAGTCGAAATCGGCCTCCGGGAACCCGGTTGAATCCTGCAGAACCAATACCGAGGCGTAGTCTTCAACTGAGAGCACTCCGCTTGTTCCGGCAGTTGCCTTGTTGATGACCTGCTTGCCGACATAGGTTGCATCGACAACTTTGGCCCAGAGCCTGACCGTGTAGCTTTGCCCTGCACCAAGCCTGCTTATTTGCCATTTTGCGCCAGTCGGCGTTGCGATTGCTGATGGCTGGGTCTTCACTATGACCATGCCCTTTGGCAGGACATCTTGGATCAGGACATTATTAAGTGCCACTGTGCCGGTGTTTGAGACCTTCATTGTGTAGAGGATTGTCTGGTTCAGTGCTACTGTTGACGGATTGGTCTTCTTTGTGAATTCCAGGCCAATGGAAAGTGGGTTGACTGTCACGCTCTCGGTGGCATCCGTTTCGACCGTGTACTCCAGAGTGTCGAGAATGCCGCGCATTGTGGCCTTGTTTGTTATTGAACTCTGCCCTGCATCGACCTGTTCGGCTATCTTTGTGCCCCAGACGATCTGGCCCGGGAAAGTGGATGTCGTGAAGTCCATTATTGGATAGGTCACATAAACATCGTAGTCATTGTCCTTGTTGTCCGACATTGCAAAGTATGGTGTGCCGTCACTTGCTATTGCAACCTGCGGATATATGCTGTCAGAATCACTCTCCGTTATTTTTTCTATTGGCCCATTTGAAAGAAGATTTGACCAACCGTTTTTGAACCATCTGAAGTAGATATCGCCAATCCCGTCCTTTTGACTGTTCCAAATGACTGCGGGAAGCCCTCCTGGGAGGAGTGCTATGTGCGGTGTGATGTCGCTGTCTGTTGACATCGTAAGTATGTCGTAACCAGTTGAATCATTCGCGGCGCGCCATGCACCATTGGCATACTTCGAATAAACAATTTCCTGGCCGAGCCCTACACCATCATCACTCCAGACAACATGTGGTATGTCGCCCTGCATGGCGATGTTCGGGTAGCTGTGCGAGAGGCGATTATTAGGCATTAGATATTCAAAGACTGGCGTGGTACCATTGAAACCTGTCCATGTGCTCCCGCTCCACTTTGTGGCCCTGAGGTCGTCCTGCATGATAAACCACCACATGTACCTTATTGTTTCATATACGAAGTGTGGTTGTCCCTGTGTGTTGATGCCAATGCTTATTCCGTATGGATAAGCAGACCCAGTATTGCTTACAAGCTCGATGCCAGGTGCTCCTGTAACTGTGGTCCACTGTGTGCCGTTCCACTTTGTGAAGTAAAGGCCTCTTGGTGTGGTATAGCTGTAACTGTTTCCAAAGACGATGTTTGGCATGTCGTTGAACAGGGCAATTCTCGGGAGGAGATAGTAGTTCAAATCACTCATTGAGGCAGTAATATTCTCGTAACCTGGCGTTCCGTTGGCCGTTACAAGCTGGGTTCCATCCCATCTTGTGTAAAGAATCTGGTAGTGGTTTTGCCAACCAGCTGTCCAGTTTTCAACCCATACAAAGTGTGGATTGTTGTTTGAGTCGAGGACCATGTCGACATAGCTGCTGAAGTTCCCTGTGTTGGAGATATTGGACACACCTGGTGTTCCATCAATCCCGACCCACTGTGTTCCATTCCATTTCCTGAAGAAGACCTCTGTGTTGTCAGGGTTGCCGGTTGTCGAGTCCTGCCAGCAAACATAAACGTTGCCATCAGAACCGATCTTCATTACCGACCTACTTGAAGAACCGGTGTTTTCGCTAATGTTATCCATCCCTGGAACGCCATTCGAAAGTTTCATGAGGCGACCGGAGCCTTCTATCTCATGCAATGCCCAGCGCAATCTGTAGCCATTGCCTGCGTTTGCTGGTGGCTTGGAATTTATCCAGGTCCCGCCATTGTCCGGAGAATAGTGGGTTGGTTTTGGGAATGCAGTTCCGGTGTAATTTGTTCCGGTTGGTATGATGTCGTCGACGTAGAGTTTTGAGAAATGGTCTTTCTCGGTCGGATCGTAATTGAGCGCATAGTAGAGATTGGAGCCTAGTGCAACGGGTTTCCCGTCATCTGTGTATGAACCAAAACCATATTTGCTGACGCCTTTTCTGAAATCAAAGCGATAATTCTTGGCTGGCCTGACAATGAGCTCGACGATATCTTCGTGGTAAAGTGATCCAGAGGTTGCCCTCACTATTACATAGTATTTGCCTATCTTGAGTGGCAGCTTTCTGAAAACGTCCATGAAGGTTATTGAGGAAGAGCCTGAAGTTAAAAATGCCTTTGAGGACTGTATTTTGGCATTAAGTTCAGAGTCGATGAAAGAGACGGAGAGCTGGACGTGACCGCTAAAACCATTTAGCGATTTTGTTTCAAGTTTGAAGGTCTCAACGTCCATATTTGTCTGCACTATTCTGCTTTCAGGATATGCCCTGATGGTGAAATCAGGCCTTGTCGATTCGTATTGCACAACGAGGGCGAAGGGCTGTGGGCCCTGAAGGATGTTTGATCCAACAACCGAGACGGTGTACTGTCCAGAATAGGTGGAATTGTTGAGGGTCACTCCCTCAACGTTATTTAACTCATCAGTTGCAGTTGGGTTTGGGGTCGATTCGGAAGTCCCTGCGTTGAACTGGTTTCCCCAATAGGTGTTTGCGCCACCGGGTGAGGTGACAACAAGATCAAGATTGTTTACCAAATGGGGGTTTGCTCCCGGCACAGAATAAAAATCTGTCCAGACGAGGGTGGCCTTGAATGTTCCTGGACCGGCCATTATTGGGAAATCAATCTTTTGTCCAGTCCAGATGCCTTTTTTGTAATCATAATATCTGCGAACTGTTGGATTGGCAGGATACAGTGTCTTGTATAGATCAACATATCCCCAGCCACTGTTTGTGTTTGGGTAGTAAAGTGCGGTTCCGTTATAATCTTCCCTGACGTTGCGGGCACCATTGATGAGCATTGCTTTTACAACTGCTGCCGATGGGGCTAGCCTGGTTTGTCTTTCCCTGAACCATTGCCTTGTGAGTGCGGCACATCCGGCCAGGTTTGGTGTGGCCATCGAGGTACCATTCCAGTCAAAGGAGTAGTAGGGTGGAGAACCCAATCTAATTCCAGTAACATTCTGTCCTGGTGCCATTATATCTGGCTTGATCCTGCCATCTTCAGTTGGTCCTCTTGATGAGAATCTTGCTATCGCCTCAGCGTGATTGCCATGGACCCTGAGGCCTGAATTGTGTGTAAAAGTTAGTGCTGGCGTAATGAATATTCTTGGCGGTCCGCCAGCTGTTCCGGTGACCCTGCAGTATTCGTCTTCAGCCGGACTATTATTGCCAACGATGCACACACGCATTCCGTTTGAAAAGCCTGTTGTGCTTCCAACCTGAAGTGTTGTCGTACCCGCATTGGCATTGGCCGCGAGCGTTGCATTTGGCTTGTCGTTTCCTGCTGCGCCGACGCAGATGGCGTTTTTTGATGTGCTCGGGATTCCAGTTGTGCCTGCATAAGGGCCAGAGTTGCCTGCAGCTATTGTTACCACCATGTCCGGGTTTTCCCTTACAAACCAGTCTACATACTGGCATTCGCTGTCATAAGTATTCCAGGAAGAGCCCCACGAGTTTGTGTGGACCCTTGCGCCAAGCTTGTATGAATCCGGCAAACCTGGGTTCATGAAACCTAGGCCTCTCTGCACTATCAGGTTTGCTTCCGGGGCCACACCTGCATACTGGCCATTTGAATGGCCACCATTGCCCAGGACCTGGCCTGCAACAAAAGTCCCGTGTCCATGTACATCATTCCATGGTTTTGACTGATCAGGATCGGGTCCGGAGTAGGTCATGTACGGGTAGTCATTATATCCAAAGTGTCCAACGACCCTTGGTGGTGTTCCGTAGTCGGTGTTTAGTGTTACAAGGTTCCCTGTGTCGCAACCTGTGTCTTGTACACACACTGTTTCGCCCTTGCCATTGAGTCCCATGTCCCAAACGCCTGTGGAAGAAGCGGAAAGTGGTGGTGAAGAATTGGCCGTTCTTGCCTGAATACCCATTATTTCCCTGGAGTAATCCATGAAAATTTCTCTTGGGGCATACCTGCCAATATTTGAAACAGCAACATCCCTTGCTATGGTTTCAATATCATCGATCATGCATTTTACAATAAGATTTCCATTTTGTGTGTTGTCACCAAAAGTGATTTCAAAAGGTAATCTTTTTGCAACGGCCTCAGGGGACTCGCCCTGATATAATGAAACATCGAGCTGAATATTGCCTTTTTCGTCTGGCGCGATGTTGTCTCCTATCTTGTAGAAAGGATGGACTGGAGTTCCACCGGTTACTTTTTCAAAGTCTTTTATTGAAGTGGCAACAGACGGAGTTGCCTTGACTATAAGCGCATTCTGGTTGAGTGTGCCTACGATTGTCCCGCCACACCCAGAAACGAACTTTTTCCATTCTTCCTTGATCGGACCAATGAATTGGAAAATGAAATATGTGTAATCGCCTGGTGATGGCATGCCGATCTGAAGGTTTTCCGGGATTGCAGTTTCTGGCATGAGGATTTTGTCCTGGTCAGGGTGTAATCTGGTGTTGTTGATTTGAACAGTGTCGTAACCTGTGCAGGGTTGCACATCGAATCCCTTGTTTCTCAGCTGGTCGACAGATGTCTGTGGAAGATTTACAAGAACAAAACATCCGTAGTCTTCAATAATACTTGCTCCAGCAAGAATCAAAACTTCTTTTGTGGCGTTTTCCCTTGTAAAATAAACTTTAAAAAGAGGCCCACTGGCTTTTATGGACAAGATAGTTAATGATGACAGGAGCAAAGTGAAAATAATGAGGATTGATACAGGTTTCAGCCTTTTCATGGCATACCTCCAATAAATTAATTCAACACACAACTCATCCGACTTGAACAGTTTATATTAAGAATATATTTTTTCAAGCTATCATTTTATCGCCTGAAGATGATCCGTTTTGAATTTTTCTGGTTAAATATTCCAATTTATGAATATCTATCCTTATAGAAACATCAATTTTTGGTAATATTGTGCATTTATTGCACAACTATTTTGGTCTTTATGTGTTGACCTGGACAGCCACATGCAAATATAATTCCCCTCAATGGTTACGCTGAATACCAATCCCGAAGATCTGTTTGGGGAATTGGTTGAAAAAACAAAATATCTTGGTGACGTCAAAGGAAAACTTCTGGAGGCGTACCAGACAGCGTCAAAATATCATGCTGGCCAAAAAAGGGAGAGTGGCGAAGATTACATAGCTCACCCTTTGAGTGTGGCCAATATACTTGCAGAGTTGGAAACGGACCTTCCGACACTCCAGGCTGCAATTTTGCACGACACACTTGAAGATACCCCCCTCAAGGAAGAAGAGTTAAAGGAAAAGTTTGGCCTTGAAGTCCTCTCTCTTGTCCAGGGGGTAACAAAGCTTTCGAAGGTGCAGTTTAGGTCGTCCAAAGAGCAACAACTTGAGAACACCAGAAAAATGCTTCTTGCGATGGCATCAGACATAAGGGTGGTTTTGATAAAGCTTGCTGACAGGCTGCACAACATGCGGTCTGTGGAGGTTTTCAGAAAAGACAAGCAAAAAAGGATCGCAACAGACACGATGGAAATTTTTGTGCCTCTCGCATCCAGACTTGGAATATACAGGGTAAAATGGGAACTTGAAGATTTGAGCTTCAGATATCTCGAACCTGAAATATACTATGACCTGAGCAAACAGGTTGCCCTGAAGAGGTCGGAAAGGGAAAAGCTTGTCCAGCAGGTCATGGAAGAGCTTTCTGAATGCCTGAATGAAAATGATATCAAGTGTGACATCTCCGGAAGGGCAAAAAATCTTTATTCAATCTATAAAAAAATGGAGATCGAAGACAAGGGGCTTGATGAAGTTTTTGATCTCCATGCTGTCAGGGTGCTTGTTGATGACATTCCAACTTGTTACAAGGTCCTTGGCATCGTTCATTCCAAATGGAAACCGTTGCCTGGAAGAATAAAAGACTATATTGCAGTACCAAAGTCAAATGGTTACCAGTCACTGCACACCACGGTCATGGGTCCGTGGGGCAATCCTGTCGAGATACAGATCAGGACATACCAGATGCATGATGATGCCGAATATGGCATTGCGGCCCACTGGCGCTATAAAGAAGGGAAGATACAATTCTCGCCTGACTACAACCAGAAACTTTCCTGGCTCCGCCAGCTCCTTGAATGGCAAAGGGAAATCAAACCCTCAGACGAGTTTGTGGAGAGGGTCAAAACCGATCTTTTCTCGGATGAAGTACTTGTCTTTACTCCAAAAGGCGACATCATCAACCTGCCAGTTGGTGCAACGCCGGTCGATTTTGCATACCGGATACATACAAATGTTGGTCATAGCTGTATTGGTGCAAAGGTAAACGGTCAGATTGTCCAGCTTTCATACAAACTGCAGACCGGCGACAGGGTCCAGATACTTACAAGCAAGCACATAAATGGTCCTTCGAGGGACTGGCTGAAGTTCGTTGTTGCGCATTCAACCAAGGAGAGAATCAGATCATGGTTCAGGAAGCAGACAGAAGAAGAACAGCCAAAACAAAAAGATGAGCCGGAATCAGTCAAGGCACCGCCAAAACCACGAAAGCTCCCCAAATTCGGCAAGGGTTCTCCGTTAATCTCCGTGAAGGGTGTAGACAATGCACCGCTTGTTCTTGCAAGATGCTGTAGCCCGATATATGGCGATCCCATTGTAGGATACATAACCAGGGGAAGAGGTGTAAGCATACACAGGGTAAACTGTCAAAACCTTGCCCAGCTCAAAAAAGACAGTGAAAGGGTCCTTGAGGCAGAATGGATAAAGAGTGACGCGGTAAGGGCTTATGTGGTAAGTATTTCAACAACTGTCGACAATAAGCCTGGTGTGCTTGCGAAACTCTCCAGTGTGATCTCCGAGGAAGGTGTCAATATACAGATGGCAAAGGCGACACCCCTGGATTCACAGAGGTCACGCGTCATGTTCGCCATTGAGGTAACATCCACAAAAGAGCTGCAAGACCTAATTTCGAGGCTTGAAAGGGTGCCTGAAGTGAAAAAGGTGGTGAGACATTGAGGGCGGTTGTTCAGAGGGTTGGAAGGGCGTCAGTGTCTGTTGATGGCAAAATTGCTGGCGAAATTGGGCCAGGATTGCTGGTTTTTGTTGGTGTTGGTCGGGGTGATACCCAGCAGGATGCTGATTATGTTGCAACAAAGATCCTTGGGATGAGAATTTTTCAGGATGACGAAGGAAAGATGAACCTGGATGTCGCGCAAGCTGGTGGATCAGTGCTTGTTGTTTCCCAATTCACATTGTTTGGCGACATAAGAAAAGGTAAAAGACCTGATTTTGCGATGGCTGCTTTGCCAGATGAAGCCAGAAACCTCATTGAACAAATAGTACAGAGAATAAATAGAGCCAATATTGTAGTCCAGACTGGTGTTTTTGGCTCACACATGATTGTTGATATTGAAAATGATGGCCCTGTAACGATAATGCTTGACTCAAGAAAGGTTTTTTGAAAAAAATGAACATAGAAAGATTTGTCACAAGCTTTGAACAGCAAAACAATACCTATCTGGCTTATTGTCCTGGAAGCAAGGAAGCAATTGTTGTGGATCCATCTTTTGAAATCATGCCAGTTATCGAGAGAATAAAGGAATTATCATTAAAAGTCAGATTCATTGTGAACACCCACAGCCATTTCGATCACATTGCCGGCAATGATCCAGTTAAGGATGCAACTGGAGCCAAACTTGCGATATTCAACATCGAGGCTGGAAATCTACCTGACCCTGAAAAAAATTTTTCTGCAATCATCCCCCCAATTGTTACTTCGCGTCCGGCGGATGTCCTTCTGGAAGATGGCCAGGACATTGTAATGGAAACCCACATGGGGCCTGTGGTATTCAAGGTTCTTTGGACACCTGGGCATAGCCCGGGTCATATATGCCTGAAATTTCACAGGGGCATTTTTACTGGAGATGCAATTTTTAATGGGTCCATTGGGAGAACGGATCTTCCCGGGGGCAACATGAAGGACATGAAAAAATCACTGACGAGACTCTGGAACGAACTTCCAGACGACTTTGAAATTCTCCCAGGACACATGGAGACCTCAACAATTGCAGCGCAGAGACGTTCAAATTATCTCTGGGAACACATGGCCATCTAGAATTTTCTTATTACAGCTTTTACTCTTCCAATCACAACAAGATGGTCGTTGTCTACAACAAGTGAGTCCCTATCGCTTGCGATTGGTTTTACTATCGCTTTTGTCCCAAAGTGGTATAACCTTCCGATGACTGGTTTGAAGCCATCCACAAGCCCTGCCATAAGGTCCCCGTCCATCAATCCGTTTCCAGGTATGACGATAAGATAATCACCATCAAAAATGCCTGCCTGGACAAGATAATTGCCCTGAACTTGTGCAGCAACTGCTCCGCTGTCGGTTCCGGAAACACCTGACATGTCGAGTTTTCCGAGTGGTATCTGTTTTAGCGGATCAGAAAGTGCCTGCAACGTTGTTATGGGGAGTTCGAGGCTTTCGCCTGGCTGTTTGAGCTGGAATGACCTTGCCTTGTTCGGGTGTCTTGCAAGATATCCCTTGTTTGTGAGTTTTGCTATGTGTTCATGGACCGTTGACACGGACGACAGTCCGAGCCCGATCCTGATTTCATCAAGACTTGGGGCAAAACCATGGCGTGTGTAGAAGTCTTTTATATAGTCCAGGACTTCTTTTTCCCTCTTAGTAAGATATGCTACCATTGTCCACACTCCTTCTACCATTACTTACGGGATAACCCGAGTTTTGGTTCAAAATCATGATTTAATTCTGGATCGTTCGTTAGCCTCGTGTACTGATACCGTAATTATACCGAAAACTGTAAGTATGTCTAATGATCCTCCAAGTGGTTTCAACATGCCACAACATGACATTGTGCACTCATACTGTGCAATAATAACACAATGGCGAATATAGCCATATATATGTCCTAAACTACCATAAATGACATAATGTAAAAATTTAACACACTATATAGCAGTTATAATATCTTAAATATCTAATTAGTCATTATATGACAGGAAAGATAATTTAACCTATTGACAAGCTAATATATGACTAATATCCTAACTCCAGGTGACTTAAGGAGGCCAGTCATGGAAGAAAAAAAACTTTTAAGCCTGAAGGAAGCTGCCGAGATGCTCGGCATTCACTACACAACCATGAGGCAGTATGTCCGTAAGGGAAAATTCCCGGTGGTACGGATAGGCCGTCTCCTCAAAATTGAGGCAAAAGACATTGAGGAGTACATAAGAAAAAACAAAACGGTGCTAGAAGAGCACACAAAAAAATGATTATTCCAATGAATTCATTAAACCGTCATTTGGCGTTTTTCGTATTAGTTTTGACCAAAAAAACCCCAAAAAAAGGCGCAGGTCCAATATTTAGCGCAAAAGAAAGGAGCGCTGTATGAAAAAGCTATCTATCGCCTTGATTGCCTTTGCGATCACTTTTGGCTTTTTAGCGCCATTCCCGCAACTTGTTAACGCTGCACTTACTACACCAAAACAATTGACCGTGTCACCAACCACTTGTGACACGGTGGCGCAATTTGTTTTCACATGCCAGAACAACTCACAGTTTGACGAGATACAGATACAATTTCCGGCAGCATTTGTTTTGCCAGCCACCATATCCACCTCGTCAATTTATGTTCTGGGTGCCAATGTGACATCTGTCACAGTGGCAGGGCAGACAATCAGAATAACCACAAACACCTATCCCCCCACCCCCCCATTTTCACCATATCAGATGCAGGTCACCATATACACAACAGCCAATGTCAAAAACCCGCCATGTGCCAGCTGTGGCCTTCAGAACATCACACTTTCCAGCTTGCTGTCTAGTGTCGTAAACGGATCGATGGCTTATTCTTATACGGTGGAGTCAAAAACTGCCAACGCCACTGTAGTGGTTGATCCGCCAACGACGCAGTCCCAGGCCCAGTACGACATGACTTTCCGTCTTGGCGCCTGTGGTGCACTTGGAGCCGGGCAGAATATTATCATTACTTTTCCATCAGGAACCCAGCTGCCATACTCCAACATAAACAAGGACTATGTCAGGATAAGCAATGGGGCTGCTCTGCCGCTAGGTCCGTTCTACACGCCGTCTTCGGTGACCGTAAATGGCATGAACGTCACCATAACCCTTCCATCAGCAATTCCGGCAAATGATTATGTTCAGATAGTTTTTCTCAACTCTTTTGGAATCAAAAACCCATATACTGCCGGTTATTTGAAACTCTCCATTTACACTTCTGTGGAGCTTTTCATGATGGAATCCCAGCTGTATCCGATTGCAAACCATCCAGTGGTCACGGCCTACCCGAATTCCATCAATTCTGGGCCAGCTGAATACAAAATAAGCTGGACCCTGCCAACAGGTGTTTCCCTTTCAGGAAACAATGGAGATTGGATCGAGGTTTCTTTTGCCAATGAAATGCCTTTGAATCCACCCGTAGTAAGTTCAATAACAAACACCTTTCCTCCAAACCCTCCAAATGCAACCTGCACCCTCCAGAGCTCAACTTATGGTACCCTTTATTACAGTACTTCAATTACTGCAACAGGAACCAAGCGTCTCCAGGTGGTCCTGCCACCAGGTTTTGAGGTAATGTCTGGTGGCCAGCTGGTTGTGACTTTCACTGCTGGTGCCGGTCTTATCAACACCGCAACGCCAGGCTCTTACAGGATATACATAAGACACTCAAAGTTTGTGTCTTCTTATGACTGGATACCATCTGATGCTTTTTCGATATATGATGCAGTCCAGTTTGTTCCGACCAACTCATATGTCCGTGTGAAGCCACCAACAGTCTTAAAACCTGCACAATATACAATAAAGTTCAGAGTTGGAAACCCAGGTAGACTCAATAGGGGCACCGGAACAATAACCATCAATTTCCCATCTGGCACCATCATCCCATACAACATGTCTGCAGGTTCCGTATGGGTGATCTGGGGCGCAAACCCTGCGATGGCAGAGTTCAATCCAAGTTTTGATTGCCCGCCTCAACCAGCAACAGGTTCAACATACACAGCTTACCAGCTTGATTTGAACCCTAAAGTGGAAGGTCAGTCGGTAACAATCACTGTACCTATGAATGCCACCACTGACATCATGGATGATGATTATGTGGTGGTAAGGTTCTGTCTCTCTGCGAACATAATTAATCCTGCAACTGTCGGGAACTATACACTTCAAATAAAAACCAAGACCCAGCCCAACTATGCCGTTTCCCCTCTCTACAGGATTGCAAATACGATAACTCAGGTGACGGTAAAACCGACACCCAATACTGTCTGTTCATCAAAAACACAGTATGAAATACAGTTCTATGTTGGAGCATCAGGCAGCCTGTTTGGAAATGCCGGAGATTACATAGATATTGACTGGGGTGACCAGACCGTTCCAGATCCAATACCAAACCCTGCACCTGATTTCTCGTCCATACAAAATACATTCAATTCCGCAACTGCACCGATGGAACCTGGCTGTTGGGTTTCTCCGCCATTTACCGGCTATGCTGCAAGGTGGGACATCATTTTCAGAACAGGCGTGGCCCTTGTTGGTGGAACGAGCAGTGTAACACTTGTTTTCCCACCAACAGTTACGCTGCCAGCTACTTTCCCGGCCAACAGTATTTACATGAGCACAAACCCATTTGAGCTCGTTGATCCTTCACCTCCGGCCACACCTGTGGCACCGGCAGTTGATGTAACGGCCACTGCTGTAAAATCTGGCCAGAGAGTGACCCTCACGGTGCCATCAGCTTTTGCTGTTGGCGCTAAGGTTTACATAAGGTTCAGAAACATTGCTAACATTGTCAATCCGACTGCACCCGGCTCAACATATTCAATACAGATGCAGACGAGGGCCAATCCTGCAGTTGACATCCAGACCCCGACAATCTCCACGAATTTTGGAATAACTACCGATTATATTTCGTCCGGTCCCACTTCTGCGGCAGATGCCCAGTGGGCAGGACATTATGTCAGTGTTGTTCCAACACTTTTCCCGGCACATGCCTCGGCACAGTCCCAATATGTGTTCTCTTTCCAGATTGCAGCCGCAAATCCACTCACTGCAACATCGACACTTACCCTTCAATTTCCACCGGGAACAGTAATCCCGTCAACTATACCCCTTGCCGCAATAAGGGTTTCTGATCAGCCAACTGCAAACCCCAATCCACCCTTTACTTTTGATGAAACAACTGGTACGCCAGGCACACAACCTGCAAGCGTCACGACTGATCCAACCAACAGGCGCATAACGATCACAGGACCAGCTACAGTTGCTGGCAATACAAACATTTATGTCCTTATCCGGAAGGATGCTGGTATAAGAAACCCCTCAAACCCCTCCATTTCCAACCAGATATCTATCAATCTTGATAATACTGGTGCCCCTGGTGACGGTGTTGCCACGATGTCGGAGTTTTATGCCATAATACCGCCACCAATCGGTGGCGCGGCGCTCCCGCCCAACTCTGTGAAGATAGGTGGAGGATTCTATTATTCGGGATACTTCACGAACTATGTCACCAACATACAGGTACTCAGCCCAAAAAGGCTCAGGCTCTGGATACCGGCTGGAATGCAGTTCCAGCAGTCCCAACCTGTCACCATCACATTCACTGACGTTGCCAATCTTCTTAATACATGCACTCCTGGCTCTTACAAAATAAGGATTGCTACCAGTCAGGAGCCAGAAGCAATCGAGAGCCTCGCATACTCAATAGTAGATGCCGTTCAATTCACATGCGGGGAATACCCGAAAGTTGATCCGCCAACAGTCAGTGCAGAGGGCATTTATGACCTCAGCTTTACGGTTGGCCCGACAGGCGGCCTGAATGCAAATGTTGATACGATAACAGTTGCCTTCCCAAGCCAGAACACTATGCCGTACAACATGCCGGCCGGTGGAATATATGTTTCAACCCTGCCAATAACCGGGTCTGATTGTCCACCGCCATTACCCGCAAAGCCTGTCACATTCCCTCCCACCATCAGTGGGTCGGCTGTTACGTTTGTGACACCTATACCTATAGGGAATGGTCAGACGGTCTATGTGAAATTCTGCAAATCTGCAGGAGTAAAAAACCCTTATACTGCTGGCAATTATACGCTCCAGGTGAAGACTTCGTCCCAACCAACATACGCAGTTTCATGCCCATATGCAATTGGCACAGCGATCTCGAATATTGATGTAAAGGTGGTACCGAATGCCGCCTGCAACGCCAATGCCCAGTATGAGGTAAGCTTCCAGCTTGGCCAGTCGGGTGGACTTTCAGGGCAGAACTCTGACTATGTCGAAATCGACTTTGCTCATCCATTCAATGTCAATGGCTCTTCCATACAGAATGACTTCCTCAATCCTGCCCAGAGGCCTTCTCCATCATCAATAATATGCTCTCCTTATGTTGGCGGATATGGATATGGTTCTTCAACTGCCATCATGGTCCAGGCCCTTTCCTCAAAGAAATTGAGGATATATCTTGCGCCAAACTTTGTGACGCAAAACGGCCAGACCATGCAGATTATCTTCACTCCTGGCGCAGGCCTTATAAATAACTGCTCTCCTGGAACATACAAACTGTATGTTTCAACCAGCAAGGAAGTTGTGCCTTCCTCATCAAAACCCTATGAGATCGCAGATGCGGTAATATTCGATCCTGGAATACCAGTAAATGTTGTGCCGCCAACGATAAGCAAGGAAGCACAATACACCATAGTGTTCAGGGTAGGCCCGACAGCCACCCTCAATGCCAACACTGGCACAATAACCATCGCTTTCCCGGCAGGCACACAAGTGCCATACACAATGGCTGGTGGAACGATATGGATCGCAAGAAATACTTTGTTTACAAATAATACTTGCCCTCCGACCCATGCTGGCGTGCTGGGTGTGGATTATGCCCAGGTGACACTCCCGCCAACAATAACTGGACAGACAGTTACCTTTACTACACCAGTAACCATAAATCCCGGCCAGTATGTTAGCGTCAGGTTCTGCAAGACATCTGGAATCAAGAACCCGCCAACAGCTGGGGCATACACGCTGCAGGTCAAGACTTCAACCCAGCCTGCCTATGCAGTGTCATACCCATATGCGATCACATCTGCCATCTCAAACATCAAGGTTACCCCGAACCCCAACACTGCATGTTCGACTGATGTTGAATACAAGATTGAATTTACGAATGGCCAGTCCGGACAGCTTTCAGGTAATGTTGGAGACTATATTGAAGTTGATTTCAATGACATGGCCAATCCTGCGCCGGACAAGGCCTCTATTACAAACTACTTCAACCAGGGCCAGACAATTTCAAATCTCTACATAAGGCCATTGCCAGTTGCCATAACGAGTGCGTTTACAAGGCACGACATAAGTTTTGGTGTTGGTGATATCGGAGGACTCAATCCTGGTGACACCATTACCATTGACCTCCCGACCAACATGGTCCCAGTTGTTGCTGGCCAGTGCTACGTCTCGGATGTTGATTACAGCTACTATAGCTTCCATCACTCTGCCGATCTAACTCTTGATTCAGTCACAAATCCGCCAGGGCATGCAATACTTGCCAATTTCACAACCATTGGAACAAGGGTTGTAATAACGATTCCTGCTGGTCTGACCATCCCGAACAACGGCAAGGTTTATGTCAGGTTCCAGTACGGTGCTCTCTACAATCCGTCAACTGTTGGAAGCAACTATGTTATATCGGCATTTACAAACAAGCAGCCGCAACCTGCCACATCGAATTACTTTGGTGTGACATCAGATCGTGCACTTGGACCGATAGACAACCTGAATGAGGATTATCCAACCCCAAGCCTTCCACCACAGGCAATTCCTTCAACCACCCTCTCAGCGACAAACCTTGATGTCAGGTTCTCATTTGTTGGTGGTTTTGTTGCCCCCAACATTCTCACGATCAAGCTTCCACCAAACTTCTCTGTACCATCAACCATAAGCAGGACTGCTGTTTACCTCTCTGCAGGCATGGCAGCTGTTGGTGGAAACCCATTCCTCAACATGGCCAACCCGCCAGCAGTTCCTGGCCCGGGTATTGTTTACAACCCGGATGTTGATCCAGTTGTTGTCCCCGGACCATCAGGCACCGAGATAAGGATCACTGCACCTGCCGCACTTCTGCTTACCCCGTTTGACACGATAGATGTACGCTTTACTCCACTTGCAAACATAAAAAATCCTGCCACTGCCGGAAGTTATGCCCTTTCCCTGATGGCATCTTCGGGTGTTCCGTTCCCGCTTGAATCTGAAACTGAATATCTGGCCATCGTCCCCGCAAACAATCCCGCAACTTCCTCTTCAATTTCACCATCGGCAATAACCCTTAGCCTTGGTGCAAGCTATGGTTATGGAACAGGTGCCGTAAATCCGTCTTCCGTAGTCGTTCTTGGTCCAAAGAGAGTCAGGATATATTTGCCTCTTGGATTCACAATCGGACAATCTTCAACGGCCACAATCACCTTCCTCCCATCTGCAAAGCTCATCAATACATGCACCCCAGGCAACTACATCATCAAGATGCAGACCAGCAAGGAACCGGTAGACATTGAATCAGCCGTTTACACGATTGTTGCTGCAGTCTCCAACATCAATGTCAGGGTTGTCCCACCGGTTGTAAACACCAAGGCCGCGTATACCATAACCTTCAAGGACACTTCAACAACCGGCCTGAAGAAAGACCGTGATACCGTAACAATAGCGTTCCCGTCAGGCACCCAGTTGCCGGCATCAGGCTCTGTGGCCATGGGTGCCGTTTATGTGGCAAGGGGTTCTGATTTCAACAATGATATTTGCCCGCCAACACATGCCGGGACCTACGGGCTTGATTATGCTCCACTCAATGCACCACCTGCAGTTTCAGGACAGCAGATAACGATCACTGTTCCGATAGACATTCCACCAGGTGAACTCATATCGATAAGGTTCTGTGAAAGTGCTGGAATAACCAACCCGAACAATCCTGGATATTACACACTGCAGGTCAGGACCTCTGCCCAGCCGGACTTTGCAGTATCAAATCCGTATGCAATAGTTACAGGTCTCAAGAGACCGAAAGTCACAGTTGAGCCAAATGTTGTCAGCAGGGCCCCGGTTCCGGGGTGTGTTGCATCGACAATGACAATAACCTTCCAGAACGGGACTACCGGAACACTGACAAGGGGTAGCGGAAGGATATACATAACCCTGGAACGTGATACTGTCACCAACAGGGGTTATGTCAGCTGGCCAATGTCTTCCATTCCGGCCACATCGATCAGGGTCAACGGAGTTGTCTGCACGGTCAATGCCTCAATATATGTCAGCCCGACAGGAAGCAAGGCGCCAAGACCAGCACCGAGCTTTGCTGGAATGGTGACTCTTGAGATTATCACCCCGGTTGACATTACAGCTTCAAGCTCCATAAAAGTTGAATTCCTCGAGACCTCTGGGATTTGCAATCCTTATGTTGCTGGTAATTATACGGTCTCAGTATGGACAGATGTCGAAACTGCCGCAGTTGAATCAGAACCATACTCAATAGTTGATGGAATATACATCATTTCTGTTGATGTACAGCCACCGACAGTCAGCATGGCTGCACAGTACACAATCAACTTCCAGCCATTTGTTGCGCTCACTGCAAGCTCCTCGACAGTCACCGTGACGTTCCCTGAGGACACTACCGTGCCGGCAACGATGCTTCCTGGCCACATAATGGTTGATGACGATCCAAACTTTGGTGTTGACCCGCTTGATGCAACTCCTCCAAGGGCAGCGCTTACACCGGTTTCTGTCAGCGGCAGGTCTGTAACATTCACAATGCCCTACAGCTTCCCGGTTGGCGTGCCGGCATGGGTCAGGTTCTCGCTGGAAAGTGGAATCAAAAACCCGACAAAGGCAAACGCCTACAGACTCAAGATGAGGACCTCGCCACAACCCAATGATGTGGATTCACCTTACTACTACATAATCGATACGCTCGAGGGCTTCATTGTCACCGTCGATCCGCCAATTGCAAATTATCCAAATGCATCCTACAAGCTTGATTTCACCCTCTCACCAAAGGGTGGACTGACCGCACATGTCAGCTACATAAAGATCACATTCCCCAACAATGACATAAATGGGTCAGGTGGTGGTTACGCAACCGTAGAAGCCCAGCTTCCACCATCAATTGCGGCCACAAATGTTACAATTAACGGCACGATGGTCACCGAAACGCCCACCGTTGACAGGATAAACAGGACAATCAACCTTATCGTGCCAAAGAACATTGCAGCTGGCGAGAAGGTGGAAGTCCTTATCAAGCCTGCGGCCGGAATGATAAACCCTGTTTCAGGCTCATACAGGCTGAAGCTCCAGACCTCAGTGGAACCGCTGGATGTTGATTCTGCAATATTCAGCATCTCTTCTTCAATAGGCGGGCCACTGCTTGGAAGAAACCCGATAGTCAACGTATCTTACGTCGTCTCCACACTTACACAGCCTCTTGTGGCTGGAGACACAACGCTCAACGTCGATAGCACGCAGGGCTGGGTCAATGGCGCCTATGGAATAATCGGGAGCCTAAACAGTCTCTACAACAGCCAGATCATAAGGCTTGATTCAACAAATGGTGTTGGAACAACAACACTTCTTCTTGATGCACTCTATCCGGTTTCACAGCCATGGCCTGTCGGCACGCCGATATTCATGCTCAAAACAATGCAGGCGTCGGCCCTGCCTCTTGCCCCGGTCATAATACCTCCCGGAACAGTGACATTCTCGGTCCTTGATGCAAGGCCATTTGTTGGTGAGTCCTACATCCTTCTTGGGCCACTCAATGCAACAGCAGAGCTCCTCAGGATTGCACCAAATGGTGTTAACATCATTACCAATACTATTACGCTTGCCTCGCCAACCATCCTTCCTCACCCCAACACACACTTTGCCTTCAAATTTGCCAATAATATTGGCCTGGTCAACAATGAGGCATACTACTCCATAATGTTCAGGACCGGCGATGGTGGCCCGTTGACTGCAAACATATCAACAATCACAGTCACGTTCCCGTTTGATACCACTGTCCCGTCATCGATGCTTGCCGATTCAGTGAAACTGTCACTCAATGGCTACACAATGTATTCTGCAACATCGGTTGCAACCGATCCCCAGAAGAGGAGTGTCACGATAACCGTTCCATTCAATGTTGGTGCATCCGATCTTGTTGGAATAGTTTTCATGCCAAGGGCTGGCATCCGCAATCCTTCAACACCGGGAACCTACAGGCTGAGAATAAGCACTTCCTCGGAGCCGACAGAGATTGATTCACTTGCTTACTACATGGAAGGTACAGGTGGGCCAGTCGTTTCTGTCGATCCATGCACAAAGGGAGAAGTTGGTGCCAAGTACACAATCAAGTTCAGGATAACCACCGGATTGCCTCTTGGTGGCCATATATTCATCACCTTCCCGCAAGACACAGTCCTTCCGTCAGTGCTCAGGCAGGAAAACATCCTTGTGAACGGGATGAGGGTTGTTGGAACCGTGACAGTCACAACAGCCAGCCTTACAGTAGATTTGCCAGTTCCAAAGGCATTGCTTGCATCTGAAGAAGTCACCATAGAGTTCTCTCCTGAAGCCAGGATCAAGAACCCGTCTTATGAAGGCACATATAGGCTTAAAGTAAGAACAAGCCAGGCACCGGACAACGTCGATGTTGATTCGGCCGCTTACTACATCTGCCCAAAAATCAGCATGGGTAGCGTTGTCCTTATACCATCGAGCCTGAAACTCAACCCGAATGAGACGGGCACAGTTCAGGTACAGGCAAAAGACACCAACGGAAACAATATCACCTACAACGTTTCTTATGTCTGGAATACCGACATTGGCACACTTTCCGGGACATCAGGCGACAGCATTACGCTTACTGCCCCATCTTCCCCTGGAACCGGTACGGTAACATGCAAGGCGACGTACCTTGGAAATACTCTTAGCGGAACATGTTCCGTCACGGTTTCTGCACCACTTTCAAGCGTGTCTATTGAACCAATTGGCCCAGTCCTGCTTGGTTACTCGAAGACCCAGACTTTTACGGCAACAGCAAAAGATTCCAATGGCAATGCCATGAGCGGGGTCAATTTCAAATGGGCCGTTTCTGGCGGAATAGGTTCAATCAGCCCCACAGCTGGTCCGACTACGCTTCTTACAACGACAACCTCTGCCACGACAGGATCTGTTAGTGTCGAAGCATCGTTTGGCAGTGTTGTACGCAATGCCTCTGCAACCGTACAGGTCCTTGAATCTGGCGGTGGTGGAGGAAGTGGTGGCGGTGGTGGAGGAAGTGGTTCAGACCTCACGGTTTCGGCAACCATAGAACCACTCACCCTCATTGTTGGGCAGCCATCTCCAAACTCCGTCAATATTACCATCAGGGCACTCAAAGATCTTGCCGGTGGAGAAATAAGGATACTTGTGCCAACTGGATGGAGCCAGCCGCTCCAGTCGAATGTCACAACCCAGCTTCCGGATGGTGCAACCATCGGAACTCTCCAGTTCTCCGGCCAGACAATAATCATTCCTGTACAGACGATGACAGTCAATCAGACCGTTATCGTGATGCTTCTCCAGCCACAGTTCCCGCAGACCCCGGGCCAGCAGGTATTTAATGTCACAGCCAAGCAGTCAACTGGAACACCTGTCGGTGCAAGCCCGCAACCGGCGATAACAATCAATTCCTCGGGGCAGCAAAGTGTTGATGGTTCTGGAGTTTGTGTCATATCGCCAAGCACTGCATCAGCCGGGTCTACTGGTGCAAGGTTCCAGATAACATTTACTGCAAGGATGGACATGACTGGTGGAGAAGTCCAGATACAGATACCTCTTGACTGGACACCGCCAACCGATTCTCCAGGAAACAAGGGTCAGGTTGTGCTCAAGAACACAGAAGGCGAGATTTCAGCAATCCAGTTCATAGCTGGAGGGACGATCTCGGTATTGCTTGGCAAGTTTGTGGCCAACCAGAAATTCACCCTCGAATATGTCAATGTTGAAGTTCCAGCAACAGAAAAGAAATATACATTCAACGTTCTTACGGCCGGAAAAGGTGGAAGACCCAGAAACATCAACAATCCGCCGACTGTTGAAGTCGTCAAGACGTCCATTACAAACCTGAACTGTGCCCCGAAGCCAAATTCGGCTGGAGGAACAGCACAGTACCAGATCAGTTTCAGGACGTCAGAATCAGGTACCTTGATTAAGGACCTTGGCACAATATCTCTCCAGTTCCAGTCCGACACCAGTTTGCCTGCAACAATAAGTGCGGCAGACATCAAGGTGCAGGGTGTTCCACTAATTGCCCCACCACAAATCAACCAGTCAACCAGGACGATAGTCCTTACATGCCCGACTGATGTTCCGCCAAACCAGACCTGCGTTATTATCATTGAGGCAACAGCTGGTGTAAAAAACCCAACCCAGCCGAAGTCCTACAGGCTAACTGCATGGACATCTTCTGATGCTTCTCCGGTCATATCGAATGCCTATGACATCCAGGCCTCTACAGTCTCGCCGGCAAAGGTCACCCCAGACCCGGTTGTTGTGGCTGTTGATGCCCAGTATACAATAACATTCAAGACTGGCGGCTCGGGCAGGCTTTCGATCGGTGAAGACCAGATCGTTATCAAGTTCCCGAATGACACCGTCATACCGCCAAACATTAATGCAACTGCAGTAACGATAAACGGCAAGCCTCTCACAAAGAGGCCGAATGCCGACAATGTTTCAAAGAAGGTTTCGCTGTATGTTCCGGAGCCAATCCCGGAAAATGGCAACGTGACGATCATATTTGACAAGTCGGCGCAAATAAAAAACCCGACCAAGGCAGGAAACTACACCCTGTTTGTGAGCACCACCAAGGAAACGATCGAGGTAGAATCTGAGGCCTACGGAATCGGATCATCAAGCATTACAAATCCAAAGGTTACGCCTGCATCGAACAATGCCGGGTCAACCTGTGTCGATTACACGATCGAATTCCAGACCGGCCAGTTTGGAGCGCTCTCGCCTGCATCAACGATAACCATTGCGTTCCATCCGAACTACAAGCTTGGCTCAATCGAGGCCAGGAGGATAACGGTCAACGGAATGGGCGTTGTGGAAACACCAGAAGTGAGACAGGGCCAGTACATCACATTCAAGGTGCCTGGACAGATCAATGCGCTTACAAATGTTAAGGTGGTCATCCAGTGCCTCGACAACCCGACAACTGCCGGTTCCTACTTCGTCAAGGTATACACCTCGGCGGAGCCAACACAGATACAATCGAACCAGTACAGCCTTGGAGAAACGCTCTCTACAACGTTAACACTGGCACCGCCAAACCCGAATGGGGACAACGGCTGGTACAACACAAAACCGTCCATAATCCTCTCGTGCAATGTCCCGGCGGCAAGGACATACTACAAGGTCGATGACCAGGCACAGCAACTCTACACTGGCGCACCGGTTCAGCTTACCGATGGTACCCATATTGTTGAGTACTGGTCAGAGGCTGCCGGATATGATTCCGAGGTCCACCAGACCATAAAGAACATCAAGGTTGACACCGTAAGGCCAACCCTGACTGTGACAAAGCCAAAAGAAGGCGATGTTGTTCCGGAGGCAATCATCGAGATTCAGGGGACCTATGTTGAGGACAACATTCTCCAGGTTACCTGCGCTGTTGGTATAGGTGCCAACCCTGTAACACTGGTGATTGACAAGGTTGCGAAGACTTTCTCTGGCAAGGTCATGCTGACCAAGGGACAGAACATTCTGGACATTAAAGCCATCGATGAAGCCGGCAACACGAGCCTCTCGCCGGCAGTCAATGTGACTTATGATCCTGACAAGACTTGCACCTTGCAGCTGATAATACTGAACCCGAAGGACAACTCACAGCCAACCTATGGTGTTCAACTCGTCAACGAGTCGCAGATTGACTACCACCACATCGAGCTGAAGACAAACATCCAGGGAACATCAAGCTGTGACCTCTCGAAGGTAGAAGTCTCATCTGAGATGGACGCGACCAAATGGGTTCAGGTGCCTTACGACCCGATCAAGAAGAACTTCAATGGAGATGTTTCGCTCAGGGCCAAGGCAGGAAACTGCAAGATCACAATCAAGGTGACTGACAAGAATGGCAAGACCGAGACGATAGTCAGAACGCTTGTCTGTCAGGTGAAAATCGAGTTCATTGGCATAAAGACTTATCATACCGTCAATGATGCCAAGAAACCGATACCATCACCGACCAAGAGCCTCCACAACGGTTCTGCAATAACAAATCTCAGCTCGTATCCATTTATATCTCAAGAAAATAGAACACTTGCGCCATTCAGGTTTGTTGGAAACGCTTTTGGTGCAACGGTTGAATACGATGTGAACAGAAAAGCTGCGATATACAAGTTTGAAGGAAAGACCGTCGAGCTTGTGCTGGGTTCCAACACGGCAACCATCATTGAGGGTGGCCAGAGAAGGACAGTGCCTCTTGATGCTACGAACCCGAATGTAAGGGCACAAGTAGTTGCTGACAGGACATATGTTCCAATCAGGTTCTTCGAGTCGATCTTTGGCTGGAAGCCAGTCTATACAGCTGCTACCAGGACGGTCACAATAACCTTCCCGTGAAGACAGGAATAATGGAAAAGACAGAATTCTGGACAGGATGGAGCAGCGGGGCCCACAAGGCCCTGCTGCTGAAGATGAGAATTACCGGATACTCCCGAGAGCTAGCTGTTGCCAACCCGGGAGGAGAAACGCTAAAATATTCATTTGATAAAAAAAATTCTTTGCATTCAACAAAAACAAGCCCAGACAGGACTCTTAAAAGGAGGCTACAATGAAAAGGCTGGTAACCATACTTCTAAGTCTTTGCATAGCTTTGGGGACATCTGCTTACATCTATGCGTTCACGCTCGTGATCGGCAGTGCGACCATCCAGGTTGAAAATCCGACAGGTACCCCAGCAGTTCCGGCTGGTTCTTATGCCGTTGCCAAAATGAGTGGGTATAACTTCAGGATAACGTATACCTACACTGACCCCACCCCCATTACGGGTGGTTCCGGATCACCAAATGGAGCTGCTGTTGCCCTCACTATTCCAAATGATTTTCCGATGCCGTCTGTTACACCAACCAACCAGGGTGCGATCAATATCTCCGGAGCAAGTGGTGCCGTACTGACTTCTGCCACCCCGACAATAAGCGGAAGGACCGTTATTGCCTACTTCTCTGCGCTGCCAACTGGCGGACAGGTTGTTTTCAACTATGGCAATGGAAACCTAACAATCCCCGATAAAATAGGAAGGTATAATTTTGTTGTTTCAATAAAACCTGTTAATTCAACATCTGGTTATCCAACAGGATATGAAACAGTAGTGCCTTCACCCTATGTTGATGTCATAACTGCCCCTGGTGTTGGAACAGCTGAAGTCCAGAACCCGATGGGTACTCCGGCCTCCGCAATTGCCAAGCAGAGTGGATACAACATACATTTCACATACACCAATTCGGATGTTCCCCTGACTGGAACTGGAGCACCAAATGGTTCTGCGGTCGCATTGGTGATACCAAATAACTTTACTGCGCCATCACTAACTCCAGGTACTCCAGGCTACATAACCATTTCTACGCTTAATGGTGCCGTACTTAACCCCCTAATTCCGTCGATTATCAATGGAAGGACTGTTCTGGCGTACTTTACTGCCCTTCCAACCAATGGCCAGATAATCTTCGATTATGGAAACGGCAACCTTGTAATGCCTGATGTTGCCCAAAAGTACAGCTTTGACATGTACCTGAAACCCCAGGACACGACACTCCCATATCCAAATGGCTTCCAGCCGGTCGTTCCTTCACCACAGGTTACAGTCCAGAGTGCAATAAGCGGCTCAAGCGGCTCTTTCTCGGTCGTCGTTGAAAATCCGATTGGTACAACTGCAAATGCAATTGCAAGGCAAACTGGATACAATCTCAGGTTCACATACACCTACACTGGAATGAGCATATCTGGTGGTACTGGTGCGCCGAACGGCATGGGTGTGGCAATCACAATACCAAATGATTTCCCTGTTCCGTCGCTCAATCCGACCGACCAGGGTGCAGTTTCCATTTCGGCTGCAATGGGTACAGTTCTTGCCTCACCAACTGCGACCATAGTGAATGGCAGAACGGTTATTGCTTTCTTTACAACGTTGCCAAATGGCGGCCAGATAATATTCAACTATGGTAATGGCAACCTGAAAATGCCTGACAGGCCAAACAGGTACACCTTCAACATGGCCCTGAAACCCCAAAACACTACATCAGGCTATCCTTCTGGCTTCCAGACAATCATGCCTTCACCGCAGGTCAATGTCCTGACCAACATGACCCCTGCAACACTTATTTTCAAGCCTGACACTGCCTCAACAAGCACAGAGCTGGAAATATCGTTCCAGCTTGGTGCCGGCGAGCAGAGATCACTTTTCAAGGGAGACAGAATCAAGGTCTGGTTTGATTGGGACCCAATACTCAACCAGACAATCAACAGCCCAATAGCCTACCCGAACAATGGCTACCTTGGACTCAATGTCCCCCTTAATCTCAGGAAAGAATCAGTAAAGATAAACGGAACGACCTGCACGGTCGGTCCGCAAGTCACATATCAATCTTCTGGAGCTGGCGCTGCAACAGCGCTGGTGGATTTCTTTGTTCCAAATGATATAAGGTGTTCAACCACCACAGGCCAGGTTGTTCGCATAAACATTGACAAAGCTGCTGGCCTCATACAGGGGAATGGCGACCTTTCGATTGTTCCGGCTGCTCCGTTCACAAGGAGGGCCAGGGTTGCAACCCTCAACGCCAGCACATCAATGTGGATTGAGCCAGACCAGTTCCTGTTCCCCAACCCGGTCAGGATGTATCCAAACGTTACAAATGACCTTTTGGATTCAAATATTTATGAGATCAAAACCAGAATAAACACCATTACACCATCTCCACCACTTGTTACTGTCACCCCTACCACCGTTGACCAGGAAGCCCAGTATGTTATTGGTGCGAGTGCGTGTGGTGTTTATGGTTCGTTCCAGGTTGGATCGAATGGTTCGCTCATAGAAAACGTTGACACCATATCCTTTGAATTCCCACAGGGGACCAAGGTTCCGACGTCAATTTCCCCGGCCTCAATACTGGTTACCGCATTCCCGCCAGGTACTCTTCCAACTGCGCTCAATTCACCACCACAAATACAAGGAAACAGGATTACGATAAAAGTGCCGTTCACGGTGAACGCAAACCAGTGCCTTACGGTCACCTTTACAACCTCGGCACATATCTTTAACCCGTCTGTAGGTGCCAATGATTACTATATAAAGATGTGGACATCCAAGGAGCCGACAGTAGTCAACACCCTCAACTACTCTATCGAGAATCCAGGCTGGGCCGTAGTAAATGTTGATCCAAACATTTCTTTTACGAACCAGTTGAACCTTGGTGAATGTTATAAATACAGCAATGCTGATCTCGACAGGACTGGTGCCAGGTATACCATACAGTTCCCGCTTTCTTCTTCATGCTCGCTTATTGCCAATACAACGCCGATAGTCATAACATTTGATAGCGCATATAATGGAATATTGCCTGCCAGTTTCAACGGTGTTGCACCCAATCCTGCACCATCAAGTGTTCTTGTCAATGGCACTCCGTGCACAAATGTCACCATCCTTGGAACGGCCATAACAATAACATCACCAATAAACCTGCAGAACGGGAGTCAGGTCACAGTTACATTCCTGCCATCAGCGCAGATCCAGAACCCTGATATTACCGCTGAGCAGGAATCGTTTATCCTTACGATAAATGTAAATGGGCTTTGCCAACCACTTATCCAGTCAAATAGCTACTTCATCAAAACTGAAGTCTCGAATGTTGAGGTGCTGTACACATCAACCGGGTTCCCTGGAGTGAGTTTTGTGCCATCGACAAACGCACTCACGCCATGGCTCATTCACTTCTGCAGCGGTGATTATGGTGATGTTGGAATGGGTATACCAAACCTTGTCACTGGTGATACCATCACGATCAAATTCCCAGAAGGCACCGCGATGCCATCCTACATCGAGAATGGCGCTGTCCAGCTGGCCATTGGTGCACCACAAAACATACCTTCTGTCATAAATCTTATCAATCCAAAAATTGAAGGTACTTCTGTAACACTTACTATCCCACCATCCAACATAACAATTACCGAAAACAACAACTTTACACTGTATTTCAGGGATACAATCGGAATTAAGACGCCATCAACACCAGGCACTTACTATGTCTATGTCAACACTTCAAGAGAAACGACTCCGGTTGCAAGCTCGTATTTCACAGTTGGAACAGTGGTGGTTAAAAACAGCGTCATGGCCGACCCCAACACCTCACGTTCAATAGATGCGTCATGCGCCCCATACTTCTCCGAATACACGGTAAGGTTTACGCTTGGCCAGTCCGGCATGCTTGTTCCTGGAGTTGACAACATCAACATCATATTCCCGCTTGGATTCACAGGCTTCCCTGCAGTTCCAGGCACTCTTCCGGCGAACTCTGTCATACTCAACGGAATCCTCGTTCCAACAGTCAATGTTATCGCCCCTACCGCTCCAAATACAGGGACCCAATTGGTCATACCTGTCCAGGATTATCTTGCGCCTGGTTCACTGGTTGAAGTAATCATCCTTAAATCTGCAGGTATCCAGAATCCGCAGATAACAACGACACCATCCTTCTACACATTCAAGCTGTCAACCACGAGAGAAAGGGCATGGGTGCAGTCAAATGCGTTTGAAATTATCTCAAGAATCTGCATGAACTGTACATCCACATACGGCTCTGTCCATTTTGCCGGTGATGGCACATTCGCAACCAACACAATCATGATGGGCACTGTTGACGGCTGGCTTGTAGGTTTCTATCCTGGTGATCTTGGCACATTTGTTGACAATGAAACAACGGTCACCATTGAATTCCCTCAGGGAACAGGCATTCCTGCTATTATTCCAAAAGAATTCGTAAGATGTTTCTCTGATCTTACGCCGCTTTTAATACCTGGTGGAACCTGTACCAGTGGAAGTATGGCATACAGAGTAACAGTTTCTGGCTTGAAGGTAACAGTCCAGTTCCCGAACGTTGGTGGTGCCCCATCACCAACCAATGCCGCCTATATATACTTCTGTAGGCAAGCAAACCTTACCGCACCAATGATGCCTGGCAATTATACCATCAAGGCATGGACATCAAGGGAACCAACGCCGGTTGAATCGTGCAACTTTACGGTCACGGCAAGGGGGATGACGCCAGCGATCGTAACGCCAGTTCCTTCAATTGCTGGTGCACCAAATGTCGAGTACACGGTTGATTTCAATCTGGGACCGTTTGGCGGTCTCAGCAGGGGTGACACCATCAATGTCGATTTTGGTTGGTATGCAGGCAATATCAACTTTCTGACTTCAATTGCCGCACCCGGTTTTGCTGGCAATCTGATTCCACCGATGTATATAACTGTCAATGGCATAGCATGCGATCTTCCTGTGAGCTACGATTCGAGAACGCCTGGATTGCCAGCACTAGGAATCATATTTCACGTTCAGACCCCTGTCGCAATACCACCGGGTGGAGAAGCAAAGATTGTTTTCAAGCCGGAATGCAGGATTTCAAACCCACTTCAGGGGTCACCCTTCACCAATTATGCTCTTGATCCCTCCCCACCGAATTACTTTGTGACAATCACTACAAATAGAGAAATAACCCCAATCGAATCCCAGGAGTATGAGATAACGAGGCCGGATGCACCAACAAGGCCAATAGTGCAAAATGATCCGTGTGTTGCCGGATTGCCATCAATCTATACAGTGTCATTCATTACCCCTGTTCCACTGACTTTCAATGCTGCAACGCCGACCACTGCATCATGGATTGAAATAAGATTCCCGGACGGTTTCTATCTTCCGATATCGATGCTTCCTGGCCAGGTAAAGATAAACAATTATCAGTGCGTTGTGGCTCCAATAGTAAACAACTACACCGTAACCCTTGCAGTACCAACAAATGTTACCGCGTGGGGAAAAGTCACAGTTGCTTTTGATCCTTCATTGATGCTTTATAATCCGAATTCACCAGGTGTTTATCACATTGACGCAAGAGTTCAAAACGCTGCGAATTTTATTCGAGGTGATTTTAACGTGTGCGAGCAGATCGATATCTGCAGGGTCGACATATCACCGTCAGGCTCGATAACAGTTCCAGTCGGAGGGACACAGCAGTTTGTGGCAAAAGTATTCAACTGCAATGGTGCCCTTATGAACAATGACCTTGAGGTCAACTGGACATTCAGTTCTCCCGCAGGATATATCTCTCCTATCAGGGGGATCGGCACCACATTCACAGCGTTCCAGAAGGGGGACGGTGTACTCATGGTTGCTGCGACCTACGGTAATAAAACCATAACATCAACTGTCAACATAACTGTGACTGGTAAACCAGCAAGCGTTATCATCAATCCGATAGGTCCGACCACACTCATCAAGAACCAGTGCTATACATACTCAGCACAGCTTTATGATAACAATAATCCGCCAAATCCAATCTACTCTGGTGTTACCTACTCATGGGAACTAACATCAACCAATCTTGGTTCCATAACCCCAAGTGATGCGAAAATTGTCAGCTTCTGCCCGACAACTGATGGCCAGGGTGGAATAGTCTGCAAGGCAACCTATGAAGGTGAAACACTCACAGCAAGGTCCGATTTTGATATCAAACTTGGTATCTGGACGCTTGCTCCGATACCAACCTCTAACCTTGGCACCATGATTGTTGGCCAGCCAACACCAGATATGATGTTCGAGCTCAGAGATAGTAATAACCAAGTGGTCACTGCGCCTAGCACTATCACGGTCAGTGTTGGGTGCACCTCCCCAACCGGAAGGTTCTCAAAAGACAAGATACATTGGACAGACAATAACAAGATAGCCCTGAGCATAGTGACTGGATTCAGCAAATCTGAGCCTGTTTACTTCTCGGATTCTACCCCAGGCAATGTGACCATCACTGCAAGTGCAACCAATATCAATCCAACATCTGTTCAGATATCATTCCAGGGTACACTTCCCAGATTGCAGTTCGTCAATAGCTTGAGGGTCGTTTCAGCCGGTGCACCGTCTGGTGCCCTTACACTCTCTGTAAGAGACCAGATGGGGCAACCTTCACCGCCATCGTCGGATACGATGATAGTACTTTCGTCATACAAGGTGACCAATGGAAATGTTGCCTCCAATGAGTCCGCCACAGGAACATTCTCCATCTCTGACACGACATGGTCACCACTGCCTGGCAACACAATAACAATGCGTTCCGGACAGCAAACCATCGACGTGTTCTACAAGGATTCAAGCATCGGAACATACCTCATAAAAGCTACATCAATCTTCTATGGGACCGCTGCACAAGAAGTAGTTGTCACAGATGCTGGATCAGTGGGTGGCAATTTACTTGTAAATGTCGAACCACCAACAGCAAAGATCCCTGCAAAGTACATGATCAGCTTCAGGGTTGGTTCTGGTGGTGCGCTTGGTGCAAATTCAGGACATATCTATCTCCAGTTCCCGCAGGGAACAGACTTCCCGACACTCAGTCAGGCTGAGGTCAAGGTCAACAACAATCCGTGCCAGGTGATTCCGCTTATAGACAGGACAAAGAACATAGTCGACATAGTTACGCCAGTGCCGATTGCTGCAAACTCGGATGTAAACATTGAAGTGCCAAGGGTTGTAAACCCAATGGAAGGCACTTACACCCTCAAGATATGGACCTCTTCCGAAACGCAACCAACCAATTCAGTGCCTTATATCATAGGCGTTTCGACAGTCCAGAGGCTGAGAGTAACTGTTACGCCGAATTCTGTTGGTCTTCCTGCCACCTACATGATTGAATTCAAGACGGGCCTCAATGGAACGCTTGGTATTGATGACCAGATAACGATGCAGTTCCCGGTAGGGACAGTCTTGCCAGCTTCGATGGAAGGCAGGTTTGTTTCAGTTAACGGAGTCAATTGCGTCAAGTCACCACTCATAAATGGACTCCAGATGACTGTCTTCAACCCGATGCCAATCCAGGCCGATCAGGATGTCACTCTTGTGATTGATGCAAAAGGGAACATCAAGAACCCGCCAATCCCGAAAACTGACTACATCCTGAAGCTCTCGACCAAGGCAGACGCAAAATTTGTTGACTCGGCCCCATACGAGATCAAGCAGGCATCGACTGTCAGCAACGTAAAGGTGCAGGTTGTGCCTCCAACAGTTTCCGAGAAGGCGAAATATGTTGTCATGTTCAGCATTGGCGCCAACGGTTCACTCCTTCCGGGTGATGAAGTATACATCCAGATGAATGACCAGACGCTCCCAACTTCTATTGCCGCTCTCTATGTGACAGTAAATGGCATCAATCCAACACAGGATGTTCTCGTTGATGGAAAGAGGATAAAGATAAAGGTGCCGACTGGAATAGCTGCTGGCCAGCAGGTAACGGTCTCGCTCGAGGCTTCGGCTGGAATCAAGAACCCTGGAAACCCAGGAACTGATTACAGGCTCTCTGTATTCACAAGCAAGGAACCTTACCCTGTGAACTCCGATCCATTCACTATCGAAAGCTCGATTGTTGTCGAACACTCGATAGACCCGCCTGCACCAAATGGCGAGAGGGGCTGGTACACTGTTGCCCCAACAGTTACGCTCAAGATGAATGGTACTGGAATGATCACCTATAGGTTCGAAGGCGATCCTGCCACAACAGAGAACCCATACACCCTCCCGTTCAAAATCCAGAAGACTGGCCAGGTTGTGATTTACTACAAGGGCAAATCTTCATCTGGAGTCGTCTCCGCAGAAAAAACAATTGTAATCAAGTACGATCCGGAAGCACCGGTCATAAAAATTGTCCAGCCTGCCGAAAACGGGACTGAGTGCGTCAAGGTCAAAGATGGTGGAATCACAATCATTGGCCAGGTAACTGACATCAACGACGTCGAATTCTCCATAAACGGGCAGGTTGTTCCTGTGAGGAATGGCTCGTTCAGCATGACAGTCCAGCTTGTCCCAGGACAGAATGTCTACACAATGGTCGCCAAAGACTTTGCCGGCAACCAGTCAACAAAGAGGTTCTGCATAGAGCTGAAGAACAAGCCACCGGTCGTTGTTTTTGACGAACCCTCGTTCATGGCCAGGGTGACAGCAATCGAGTTCCCGGAAATCTCTCCAAATGTTCACCAGCTTAGAATGAAGCTCAGAATCAAGGGAACCACTGAGCCTGGCATATCACAGATAACGATCACCCCGATGACGGTCCCTGGCAACATACAGTCGGTGAAGGTCAACCCTGACGGCAGATTTGACCAGGAACTCGTATTCGATGCTGTGGCTGGTGTAAACGAGCTCAATGCCGAGTTGTCAGACTCGCTTGGAAACAAGGCAACCCAGAAGCTCATGCCAGTTCTAGCTGTTGATTTCAAGCTCCAGTCAGGAAATACTACCTCCGATTTGAATGGAATACCGGTGACTCTCCAGTCGGCGCCATATATCAATCAGGGCAGAACCATGATTCCGTTTAGGATCATGGCAGAGTCAATGGGTGCGAAAGTCGGATATGAAACCAACCCGACAACAAAGGCCGTAACGCTTGTTACGTTTGAACTTGGTTCAACAAAAATCGTTCTTTACATAGGCAAGAACACTGCTACCGTTACAGTTGCAGGGCAGTCCAGAACAGTCAAGCTTGATGCACCGCCTGTCATCAAAAATGGTGTTACAATGGTGCCATTCAGGTTTGTTGCCGAGAATTTTGGTGCCAAGGTAAGCTGGGATGGTGCCACAAAGACTGCCAGGATGGTATACCCATAATAAGGAGGACGATACATTGAAAGACCTTGTTGAAAGGGCATTAAAAAAAGCCCGCCTTGAAGGGGCCTCTTATGGCGACATCAGGCTGATAACTGAAACCAGTGAACATGTCAGCGCAAAAGATGGAATCATAAAGGCCATTGTTTCCGACAGTTCGGTTGGTTTTGGAATAAGGGTCATAGCTGATGGTGCTTGGGGGTTCTCCTCCTCGTCAACAGTGACCCCGGAAGAAATTGACAAAGTGGCCGCAGAAGCTGTCGCAATAGCAAAGGCCTCTGCCAAGGTCACGCATGACCCGGTAAAACTGGCCGAGATTGACATCCATGTTGACGATGTACCATCCGGAATAAGCGATGATCCCAGGGAAGTACCGCTTGAGAAGAAAGTCGCCCTTGTGCTTGATGCCACAAGATCGATGGAGGCGCAGGGTGTAGTTGCAAGGAACGCAAGCGTTCATGGATCCTACCAGGAAAAATACTTTGGCTCCACCGAAGGCGCCATGATAAGACAGGAAAAGATTGAATCAGGGGCAGGAATGGAAGCATATGCCTCTGACGGGAAGACCTTTGTAAAGAGGTCCTATCCGCAGTCTTTTGGTGGAGATTTTGCAAGGCTTGGCTGGAGTTTTGTCGAGAACATGGACCTTCCGGGAAACGGCAAAAGGGTCTCACAGGAAGTGCTGGCACTTCTGAAAGCCAAACCGTGTCCAAAAGGCAGGAAAGACATCGTCATAGACGGTGCCCAGATGGCATTGCAGGTCCATGAATCGCTTGGCCATCCAACTGAACTGGACAGGGTCTTTGGCACTGAGGCAGGGTATGCCGGCAGGTCCTTCATGAAACCGGACATGCTCAACAAACTCCAGTACGGATCAAAGATTGTCAATATTACCGCTGATGCTACCATTCCTGGTGCCTTTGGTGGGTTTGCCTATGATGACGAGGGTGTGAAAGCAAAGAGGGTTTTCCTTGTAAAAGACGGACTCTTTGTTGGCTATCTTGACTCAAGGGAAGATGCTGCAAAACTGGGCACGAAACCCATGGGTGCCATGAGGGCGAGCAGCTGGGCCAGGATACCTATTGTGCGTATGGTTTCTGTAAATCTGGAGCCAGGTGACCTCACTTTTGACCAGCTCATTGGTGGAGTCCAGGACGGCATTTTCATGGCCACAACACTCAGCTGGTCAATCGATGACCACAGGCTCAATTTCCAGTTCTCGGCAGAAATTGGCTGGGAAATAAAGAACGGAAAGCTTGGTGAAATGATAAGGACCCCAAGCTATACAGGAATCACGCCAGAGTTTTGGAACTCCTGCGATGGCATTGGCAACAGGGACCTCTGGCATGTATGGGGTGTCCCGAATTGCGGCAAGGGTGAACCGGCCCAGATAATGCATGTTTCGCATGGAACTGCTCCAGCAAGGTTCCGCAATATAGAAGTGGGGGTGGGTTCATGAGGATATTAGATATTGCAAAAACAGCCCTTTCTTTTGCCAGTGGTGACCAGGTGGATGTGCTGGTGCACCATAATGACTATTCACTCACCAGATTTGCAAATTCGTACATACACCAGAACGTCAAGGAAAACAGTATAGATGTCACGGTCAGGGTCGTAAGGGACAACCGCCAGGGAATAGCACAAACAAACATTGTTGATGTCGAATCCCTGAAGGAAGTTGCCCGAAAGGCTGGAGAGATAGCAGATCTTTCACCCAGGAATCCTGTTGACATAAAGCTTCCAAAACCAGCAGAATACACAGCGATTGGGAAACCTGACGAGGCAACCATTTTATTGACCCCTGAGGCCAGGGCGGATGCCGTGGCCCAGATGGTCAATTATGCAAACCCGCTTGGCCTTACTCTTGCTGGTGCCTATTCTTCTGGCAGCGGCAGTCTTGCGATTGTCAACAGCAATGGTCTTGAAGCCTACAACGAGTTTGCCGATGCAGAACTGAAAGTAACGGCAATGTCGGAGGACTCTTCGGGAGCTGCCGACTTCTGGACACCCAGGGCCAGTGAAATAAAACCCCTTGAAGTTGTAAAAGAGGCCGCTGGCAGGGCGATAAGCAGCAAGAAACCTGTTGAAATCGAGCCTGGCGAATATGAAGTGGTTCTTTTGCACTATGCTGTTGCAGAACTCGTTTCGATGATGAACTGGACAGGCATTTCTGCCAGAGCAGCCGAGGAAGGCAGGAGCTGGCTTGCAAACAACATTGGGAAGAAGATACTTTCCGACAAGATAACCATTGTTGATGACCCGTTTGATCCAAGATCTTCTGTGAGGCCCTTTGATTTTGAGGGTTTCCCCAAATCAAAGATGGCCCTTGTTGAAAAGGGTGTTCCGGTTGATGTGGTTTATGATTCGTATTTCGCGACAAAAACAGGTCACAAAAATACCGGTCACGCACTCCCTGCCTCCAGCGGTGCACATCCTTTGGCACTCAACGTTGTTGTTGAAGGCGGAACTTCAACTGTTGATGAAATGGTTTCAAAGATCAAGAAAGGCGTCCTGGTTTCAAGGTTCTGGTACACAAACATCATGCGCCCGATCGAGCAGGAATTTACAGGGATGACAAGGGACGGTCTTTTCCTCATCGAAAATGGAAAAGTTGTCTCCGGGCTCAAAAATATGAGGGTCACTGACTCGATCATCAGGATTTTTGCTGGTGTTGAAGAGGTGGAGAATGTAACAAGGTACCATGATGGCATTGTTGCTCCGGCAATGAGATCGAAGGGGATAATTTTCTCAAGCAAAACGAAGTTCTAGGAAGAAATAGCTTTAAATAAAAAACAAAGGCCCCGTGGTTTTCCACGGGGCCTTTAAATTTCATCTAGTAACTTGAAGTTACATGTCAGAAGATTTTGATTCCAGAGAGAACGGCTTGTTGTCGGTTATTGGTTCCGTTTTCTTTGAAAGCAGGGTCCTGATGTCTTTTGGTAAAGAGAAAGCGTGGCGGTGCCCTTCTCTGTCATAAAATTTGAGTTCGCCACTAATCCTCTGGGCTATCAGTTCGTCAATCTTGTCGTCAATGGGCGGTATTGGTTTCTTGGTAGCAATTATGAAGCTCCAGGGGGTATCGTATGCCTGGACGTATCCGGCGCATGATCTTGCATGCGGGAATGCGGTTTCGCAAGTTGATTTGATGGCCAGGTGCATCTCGTAGGTCTTTAGCCTGAGGAGTGATGCCTGTGCAGAGTAAACGCCATCTGGACCAGTCACTCTTTTCATCTCTGCGAAGCATTCGACCGAGAATAGCCTCTGTGCTGGCCCGCCAGAGTAAGGTTCCGTAAGGTCAGATATTATAACGTCAAATTCACCGTCCGAGGCTTTTTCCAGATACGCCCTTGCATCGCCATGGATGAGTTCGACCCTTGGGTCATAAAATGAATTCTGGTGCCATTCCGGGAGGTGTGTTTTGTACAGGTCAACAGCCTGTCTGTCAATATCACACATCACAACGCGTTCTACGGTTTTGTGTTTTAGGATTTCCCTGAGTGTCGCACCTTCACCGCCACCGAGAATGAGCACTGATTTTGGGTTCGGGTGTGAAAGAAGACCGGGATGAACAATGAGCTCGTGGTAAACATGCTCGTCAACGATTGACGACTGAACGTCGCCATCGATCAGGATTATTTTGCCAAAATATGGCGAAATGCCGATTTCAACATGCTGAAACGGCGTGTCAACCTGGGCTATGAACCTCGTGATTGCGTGGTGGTGCTCTTCGCCCTTCCCGAAGTGGTCATGGAACCATATCCAGTTCTTCTCTATCATCTTTCCTCCTTGTTTACATGGGTTGCCAGAGACTGGACAACCTCTTTCATTCCCATGCCGTTTGAACCCTTGACCAGGACCCAGTCGCCAGTTGACAGGCGAGGCAAAATGGCGTCCAGTAAATCTTTTTTTGCCTCAAAGTGCAGTGATCTGGGGCAACCTTGGGCCAAACGCTTTGACAGGTTACCGAATAAATAGACCCCGTCAAGGCGAAGTGATGCAACAAATTCCCCAAGTTCCTGGTGTAATTTTTCCGAGTTTTCACCAAGCTGGAGCATGTCTGCCAGCACCGCAAACCTTCTTCCTGGTTTGGAGGCAAGCGAACGAAGGGTTTCTTTCATGGAAACCGGGTTTGCATTATAGCTTTCGTCTATTATCCTCACTCCGGAAGGATTGATGATAATTGTGCCCCTGCCCTCGACGGGCTTGAAATCGGCGGCCACCTCGACGCATTCCTTAAGAGGGATTCCGTACTCGGTTGCCACTGCCATTGATGCAAGCGCATCATACATGAAATGGACGGAGTCCTGGTGTGGTCTGAAGGTGTATGCTTTTCCGCAACTTTTGACCGTTATCAAACCGTCAATCAGCCTTCCCTGAATATCAGCTTCAGGATTAAAGCCAAAATTTACCTTCTTGCATCTTGTTTTCGATGACATTGCTTTGCATCGCGGGTCGTCTGCGTTCAGGATTGCAAGTCCACCCACTGGTAATGATTCAATGAGCTGGGATTTTGATTTTGCCACTCCATCAATGTCGCCAAGCGTTTCGAGATGTGACGGGCCAACATTTGTTATGACACCAACAACAGGCCTCACTATTCTCAGGAGCTTGGGTATCTCGTCCATGAACGAACCAGAAAGCTCTGCAACGAAAATCTCGGTATCATTTTCGAGTGCTTTCAGTGCCATCGGGAGACCAATCGGGGTATTGCGGTTGCCCTCGTTTTTGGCCACCTGGTATCGAGCAGAGAGCATCTGGGCGGTCAGCTCCTTGGTGGTGGTCTTTCCGGCCGAACCAGTTATGCCAACCACTTGGCAATTGAACTTGTTTTTGTAGTACGAGCCAAGTGTTATCATGGCCTCTTCGGTGGATGGGACAATGACTTGCGGGATACCAACCTGGAGTGGTTTTTCGCAAACGACAAGCACTGCACCTTTTTCCTGGGCCTGAAATGCAAACTCGTGACCATCGACATTCTGGCCCTTGATGGCAAAAAACACTTCATTGGTACTTGTTGCCCTTGAATCTATGGAGAACCCCGCAACCTCGGTGTCCCTTCCATCTAACTCCTGGCCAAAAAGACTGGCTATCTCTTTTATTGTCAGTTGCATTCAAAACCTCTTGCTTTCAGGGCCTTTTTGGCCTCGACCCTGTCGTCTACCTCAAACCACTGGCCCCTGATGTACATTCCATCTTCGTCCCCTCTTCCCAGTATGGCGATAAAGTCACCTTCCTGGGCCTGGTTTATGGCCCAATGGATGGCCTCCGTCCTGTCTTTGATTATTTTGTACTTCCCGCCATGCTTTTCCATGAATGATGCGAATTGGTTGACTGTCGAGTCAATGTCCTCACCCTTTGCCACGCCGTAGGTGATTATTGTCAGGTCGCATGTTCTGGATGCAATCTCGGCCAGCTTTTCTCTTGCTTTTGGGTCACCCTCGCCAACGTTGTTTGTGATGATGATCTTTCTTTTTGGGCGCACCGATTCCATATGTTCTGCAACGGTTTCAAGTGCCGCAGGCGTATTTGCCTTGTCGACGGCAACAGCGAATGGCTGGCATTCATCAATCCAGTTCCACCTGCCTGGAATCTCCGGCATCTGCTCGAGTAGGCCAAGGAGCGGGGCCGACTGGACTCCCATTGCTTCGACAATCCCTATAGCACAGAGTGAATTGAGTGCATTGGCAATGCTAGGCACGTTCAATCTGTATGTGTGGGTTTTTCCAAAGATGTTCGCTATTATCTCCGAACCTTTCAGGGTTGGCCTGAAGCCTGCAATATGAATGTCGCCTTTTTTTGCGCCAAACGTGATGATTTTCTTCCCCCCTACTTTTGACAGTGCGTCTTCGTAATACTGGTCTTCGATGTTAAGCACTGCTACACCTTCAGGTTTTAAAAGGTCAAGTGAATCGATTTTTATTTTGACGTAGTTTTCATGTGTGCCGTGAAGAAGCGCATGGTGGCAATGGGTTATGTTTCCAATGCCGATGGCATCGAATTCAAGGCCGATGACCCTTCCGCATTCGAGCCCAAAACTTGAAAGCTCCAGCACGGCATATTTTGAGCCAGCCCCCTTCATTTCGGAGAGGTATTCATCGATGACTGTTGGGTAAGGGGTTGTTGTCGGATTGCTTATGTCCGGCTGTATTCTGCCAGTTGGGAGATAATGACCTGCAGTTCCCACCAGGCCAACTTTTGGGTCGACCCCCCTGAGGAGCTGTGCAATCATGTGTGTGGTGGTTGTCTTGCCATTGGTTGCTGTCACGCCGCAAAGCTTCAGGCTCCTGGATGGATAACCATAGAAAGCGTGTGAAAGGTTTGCCAGGGCTGTTTTTGTATCTAGAACTACAATATTGTTTATGCCGGCCTCTTCGGAAACTGCAACCTCAGAACCGGCCCCGATTGCCTTGTCGATAAATTTGTGGCCGTCAGTATGGGAGCCCCTGAGGGCGACAAAAACTTTTCCCTTGCCAGCTTTCCTTGAATCAAAAATAACCTCTGAAACTTCAAAATCTGGCCCACCATATTCGAGGCCAGCTTTTTCAAAAAGTTCCCTTGCTCTCATTTTATCTCCTTGGGTGCGATCCTGAGGTCTGAAAGTATGCGTTCTGCTATTCTCTTGAAACACGGGGCGGCAGTTGTCGAGCCAAAAGGGTTTATCCTTCCGCCACTTGCAGTTGTTTTATACGGTTCGTCAATTGTGACAAGGACAACAAATTTTTGTGGTGCGAGCGGATCAGAAGGTACTATGCCACAAAAGCTGCAATCAAACTTGCTGAACTGGTAGTCTCCGCTTGCCGTTGTTTTTGGGGTAGTGCCTGTTTTGCCCGCTACAGAATATCCGGGGATTTTGGCCTGGTGGACGCCGTCCTCTTTCATGTCCACGACTTCGGTGAGAAGTCTGAGGACATGGTCTGCAGTCTTTTTTGATACGACCTGCCTGATTGGCTGCGGGGCGTTCCTCTCGAAAGTGCCTTTGTTGGGGTCATATATTTGCTGGACCAGTATCGGTTTCATGAGGACTCCGCCATTTGCCAGTGCAGAGTATGCCTGCGCCAGCTGGAGCGGGGTGACACTGACTCCCTGTCCGTATGAGACAGTTGCTATCGTGACGTCGTCCCAGGAGCGGGAATTCTTGACGAGGCCGGACTCCTCGTGAGCCCCGGTACCAGTTTTTTTCCCAAAGCCAAAATCATTGACGAACCTGCACAGATCTTTGCCAATGAGCTGGCCTATCTTCATGAAGGCCATGTTGCAGGAATTTTTGAGCTCTTCTGCAAGTTTTTCCTGATGGCCATGCCTGTTGTTACAGAAGAGCCGATAACCCTTGAAAACTGTTCGACCGGCGCAATCGGCCGTGAAATTGTCATCTATCTTGCCCAGTTCAAGGGCCGCCGCAGTGACTATGCCCTTGAATACCGATCCTGGCTCGTAGACATAGTTGAGTGCGCGGTTTCTTCTCTGATTGTCGTTTGAATTGAGCGCATCGTTCAGATTGTATGTGGGATATGATACGCAAGCAATAATCTCGCCTGTTTGGGGATTCATTACGACACATGCGCCACCCTTTGCGTTCCACTCTTTGCAGGTACGCTCCAATTCCTCTTCAACAACGAACTGGATTGTGTTGTCTATGGTCAGATAGAGCGATTTTCCGTTGATGACTGGTTTTAAGACTTTATAGGTCCTTCCTGCTATGCCTTTGGAGTCCATCGGGTATGTCCTGAGACCGCTCTCTCCCGAGAGTTCTTTGTCAAAATCGATTTCGAGTCCGTATTTTCCGTGATTATCATTGCCTGTAAATCCGATTAGTGGAGATGCAAGGTTTTGTTGTGGGTACGATCTTACAAATCTTGTTTCAAGCCATATTCCCTTGAACCCAAACGATCTTATCTTGTCGGCAATTTTCGAATCCAGGTTCTTCTTTATTATGGTGTAGCTTTTGGTGCCGCCAATTCCTTTAAGTCTATCCTGGACTATTTTTGGCTCTATCCCTATTGCGCTTGATATTGCCTCACCCATACCGTCCGGGTTCGATATCTTCTCAGGCTCGCAGACAAGGTCGTATGTTATGGAATTTGTGACCAGCCGGATGCCGTTCCTGTCGAAGATTTCACCCCTTGTGGCTGGTATTTCCTCGTTGGGTTTGCGATATTGCTGCTTGGCCCTCTGGTTGAATTCGTTTGCGTTGATAAACTGGACAATAAAAAGTTTTACAAAAAGTGTTCCAAAAAGTGCAACACACAAAAAAAGCATAAAACCAAGCCTGAAGGTGTTTGGCCTGAACTGCTTCATTTCTGGTCCTTCGGAAGGATTCTCGGGTCAGGAAGGAAGAACCTTTTTCCTGAAGACACAACCATGCCCAGGTTTTTTGTGGCATATTCCTTTATCTCACCAAGGGAAAGCATTTCCTTGCGCTTCTGGTTCAGGTCAGCCAGCTCTCTCTGGAGTTGTTCCTTAAGGTCAATTTTTTTGGCGATTTCGGTTTCCAGCCTGACTGCCTGCATATGGTTCGAGAAATACATCCAGACCCACCAGACTGCGAAAATTGTTGCAATAAATAAAAGCACCCTTCTGCTTTTTTTGTTCTTCCTTTTCTTTTTAGCCACCCTTCCTCCTGATGGCCCTCATCTTGGCAGAGCGCGAAGCTGGGTTTGCTTCAATTTCTTCTTCGGAGGGGCACAGGGGTTTTTTTGTGAGGATTTCAAATCCTATGTCCGCGGCATTTTTGAAGGCGTTTTTTACAATCCTGTCCTCCAGAGAGTGGTAGGAAATTACAACCAGCGTTCCATCCCAGCCAAGCATGTCGAGGCATTTTGGAATCGCCTCTTCAAGGCTTTCCAGCTCCTGGTTTACCAGAATCCTGAGCGCCTGGAAAGTCCTCGTGGCAGGGTTGATTCTGCCGGACCTTGGTACAACGGAGCTGATTATCTTAACCAGCTGTCCTGTTGTATTTATTGGCTCTTTCTCCCTGGCGTTGATGATCGCCCTTGCTATTTTCCCGGCGAACCTCTCCTCGCCGTATTCGCTTATGGCACTGGCCAGCTCTTCAAACTTGATCCTCAAGAGTATCGAGTGTGCCGGCTCGCCTCTGTTTACATCAAGTCTCATGTCCAGCGGCTGATCTTCCATGAATGTGATGCCCCTCTTCTCACCCTTGAGGTGGGCCATTGAAATGCCAAGGTCCATGAGGATTCCGTCACTGTTGGCAACATTGGCCAGGGACGCCGCTTTGTCTATGTCGGCAAAATTTGTGTGGACGAACCATGTGCGGCCCTCAAACTCTTTGAATCTCTCTTTTGCCACCATGAGCATGTTGAGGTCGAGGTCCATGCAGACTGTTTTTGAGTTGAGTGAAGCTTTGAGGATGGCCTCCGAGTGGCCCCCTTCACCGCATGTGCAATCAAAATAGACCCCTCCTCTTTCGGGGCGAAGAAAGGCCATTGCTTCAGGGAGCATGACCGGGGTGTGATGGTACTGTCCCTGTCCCAAGCGGGTTGTAAGCCGGGTTCTGTCGTGGGCAATCATTTCTCTAGGCGGCCTACCCGAGGAGACGGACGAGCAGCCCTTGACCTCCTCCTATTTGGCCTTGCTCCGGGTGGGGTTTGCATGGCCATCCGGTCGCCCGGATGCCGGTGGGCTCTTGCCCCGCCATTTCACCCTTGCGCCCATTTGGGGCGCGGTATATTTTCTGTTGCACTTTCCTTAAGCTTGCGCCTACTGGGCTTGCGCCCAGCACCCTGCTCTGCGGAGCCCGGACTTTCCTCGAGGCGCTAAACCCCGCGATTGCCTGCCCGCTTGAGACATTCAATATAATACCACCCATCCTAAGTTTTTCAACGAATAATTCCTTCAATTGCGCCGGAAAAATCCTGAAAAAAACTTTCGCTGTAGCCGCTTTGCACCTTGTTGATTGTTCCATCTGGGGAAAGCAGTATGTAGTGAGGATACCCCTTTACGCCAAACTGGGCTGAAACCTGTCCATTCTCATCGAGAAGAAAAGGCCATGGGGAAGACTCCTCGTCCTTGTAGCTCTTTACGACATTCAGTGGTTCGTTGACATCAATTGCAAAGAACTGGACCGTACTTCCGTATTTCTGGAACAGTTTTTTCATGTCTGGGGCCTGTTTCTTGCACCAGCCACACCATGATGTCGTGAAGTCCAGAAAAACTGGCCTTCCGCCATGATCAGAAAGCTTGTGCACTGTCCCTTGAGTGTCTTTTAGCGTGAAATCGGTGGCTTTTGGGGAAAATTTTGATGGATCAAGTTTTGGAAGCACTGAAACCGGATCACCTGCCGGTAATGCTTTCCCGTTTTGCCCGTTTCCCAGCGTGATTATCAGTATGATACCGCCAATCAGGATGGCCGATCCGATGAGTATTGTCCAGAGCTTCAAAATGCTCGTTTTTTGCGATTTTTTGTTTGTCTTTACATCTTTTTTTACCGGTTTTGCTGACACCGTTTTGGTGCCTGGCGGGCTATATTTGTGTTTCATGTTATCTCTCCAGAACTGAAATGTCGCCTGATGTTGTTGAAATGTCAAGCAAACCTCTTCCATCGCCAAAAATGAACCCGTTTGCAGATTCAGTTCTTTTCAGGCCCGAAAGATTTATGTCGCCACTTGTTGAAGAACACTCGCCCTTTATTGATGCCTGTTTACCAAGCCTTACCGACACATCGCCAGATATGGAAGAAATTTTTGAAGAGAAAGATGTTGCATTAAATTCCCCAACCATTATGTCCCCTGATGTTGTTGAAATAGACATCATATTCTTTACCGATTCCACCTTCACATCTCCAGAGATCGTTTTTATTTCAATCTTTCCAGTACCCTTTACGCTTATGTCCCCTGAAGTTGTTTTTATTATTCCGTTTTCGAATGAATTGGCAATAACCGATCCCGAGATTGTTATTGCAGAGAACTCATCAGTGGCCCCTTCAATTCTTATGTTTCCTGAGCCTGTTTCAATCTTTGCATTCTTTGCTGATCCTATGTCTACAGAACCTGAAATTGTCTTGAATTCAAAATCCTGCTCAAGACCCCTCGCCTTGACCGAGTAATTTGTTAGGCCTGTAAAATCAAGGCCACCCCTCCAGTTATCCCGTATTTCAATTGAACCCTGGGTGCCCCTGAAAAGGCAGGCCGTTGTTTCCGGGACCTGGATCTCGATCTTTATTTTCATGTCTGCATCGGTTTTTTCAGGTTCCTTGAATGTAAGGCTCTCATCAAAATCGGTTATCATTGCGAGTTTTGCTTCGCCCTCGATCTTTGATCTGGGCATGATGTCATATTTTATCGAAGCCGCTGTTGATTTCTTCAGTATGATGTAGGCATTTTTTATCCTGGGTGAAGACATGTCAAATACTATTGTTTTTGGCACTGGGTCAAGTTTTTCCGAGTAAGTTTTTGTCTCAGCTGGAGTGAAATCAAAGATGTTCATGTTCCATCCCTCCCAGTAAGTTGACCACGAAATGGGGTTTTCTGGCATGGCCAGAAATTTCCTTGTCGATGAACCTGCAGGCCCGCTGGTGGAAGCGATTGTTGCCAGGACAAGAAAAATTGTGAAAAGTATTGAGCCTATATAGCCAAGCCTGTAGTTTCGCAGGATCAAGTCCAGGCCACTCGTAACAATTATTAGCGGCCAGAATTTGATGAGATATGGCAAATAGCCAAAGTTTACCACTCCGGTGTTTCCGAGAAGTATGTATACCCCGATAACAATAATGTTTAGGCCAATCATTATTTTTGGCAGATCAACCTTGTAGTCCATTTTTCAATCCTCCATTTTTATGATTTTGGGTATTCTTACGACGAAAATGGTGCCGTTTTCGTCTGATGTGAAAGAAATTGAGCCACCATGAGATTTTATAATCTGGTCACAAATTGAAAGTCCCAGACCTGTGCCAGAAGCTTTTGTGGTAAAAAATGGTGCAAAAATGTTTGCAGCATCCTGCTCGCTGATTCCCATTCCTGTGTCCCGGACCTCAATGTAAAACCATTCTCCGTTTTCACCAGTCCTGAGTGATAACGTTCCACCCCCAGGCATTGCATCTTTCGCATTGAGGATGAGGTTCAGGATCACCTGGTGGAACCTCTTTTCGTCGACATTGGCAACAACTCCAGGCCTGCATTCCTTTGAAATCCTTATGCCAGCTTCGGTGAGTTTGTTTGCCTGGCCTGCCAGGACATCATTTACCAGCTTGCTTAAATCGACCTCTTTCCTTTTGATCGGCCCGGGCCTTGATGATTCGAGAAGATCAGTAATAAGAATTTCAAGTCTTTCGACCTCCTTCATCACTGGAGAGAGGTACCTTGATTCATCGCGATCTTTTAGCTTTCGCTCGAGCAGCTGGACAAAACCCTTTATCGAAGTGAGGGGGTTTCTGACTTCATGGGCAATTCCCATTGTGAACAGACCGAGTCTTGCAAGGGAGGCGTCCCTTTCTGTTTCGAGCGTATTTACGACGCTTTCTGTTACATCCTGGATTGCAAGGATGGCCTCGTTCTCTTGTGCCATCTGGACTGGGACGACCCTCATGTTTACATATCTTGTCTCGTTTTGACCTTTTACCTTTACGGAGCCAGAACTCCACACGGAACCTGATTTTATTGCTTTTTCAACTTCTGGTCTGGCAATTTCACCTGGTTCTCCCATCGTGCTGATATCGGACCCTATTATTTCCTGTTTTGTTTTTTTGGCAATCTTTAGTGATGATGGGTTAGCCTGGATTACCTTCATGTCTGAACCCACAACCATGATGCCTGTGTTGACCGAATCAAGTACTCTTTCTGACCTGCTTTTCGATTTCACAAGATCGATTGCAAGCTTGTTTGCGGCTTCTGCTATGTCGCCCAGTTCACCTGAAACATGTGGAACTGGCTTTGTAAGATCGAGAGCCAGATTGCCTATGCCTCTTTTGACCGATATGATTCGTGCAGATATACTCAAACCGAGAAGTATTGCAAAACAGACTCCGACTACCAGTGTTATCCATATCCAGTTTCCGATTGACTGTTCGATTGCTTTTATGTCTTCATCCATCCGCTCGTAGGACTGGGAAGCATAAACTAGCATTACTGGTGGTCTCCATCCAGTCTGGTCGGTCTCGAGCAGGTAATCTGTGCCAAGCGCTGAGCCAATAGCTGTCGAACCATCTTTTGAAGACTTTTTCGTTGTTGTTATGTAGGGATTTATTTCTGGAAGTACCGAGTTCTGCCATTTTATATAAGGCGGAAAGGCAAGCGAAAGCTTTATAAGTCTCGGGTACCAGCTATTTTTGAAGCTGTTTGAGCTGCCTATGAGCGTTTTTCCGTCGAAAGAATTGTCCAGACAGACAAAACCGAAAGAAGATGACTCATAAGAACTGGCCCTTATTGCCGCCAAATCACCCACCAGTGTTGGGGAGAGTCTTTTTATGTGGGTCATCAGGCCGTCTTTTGTCGGGGCCCGTTTTATTGTTTTCTGGTATTGGTCGTAATTGGTTATAAGGGCGTCTATCTTTCCATCAAAATCGGCAGGAATTTTGGAAACGATGTCCGACAGTTTTTCTGAACGCTCGGTTTCAAGAGTCTTTTTTGATTGACTGGATGCTATATACCTGAACACCAGGGCGCCAGCGACAATGAAAAGGACCAGAAAGAAGACAACCTGAAACCTTATTGAACCAATTAGCTTCAAAATCGCTTTTATTCCAGCACCTCCAGGAGCCTGATCCAGTCACCAGTAACTGTTTTGAGCGATCCCACCGCGTCTTTGAGCGGGACTTTTACTATCTCGTTGCCCCTGAGTGCGGCCATTATACCGTAATCCCCGGAGAGGAGCCATTCCATGGCCGCTATTCCGGCCCTTATTCCGAGCATCCTGTCAAAGAGTGTTGGCGGACCACCCCTTTCGATGTGCCCAAGCTTTGCAGAGCGGGTCTCGATCCCTGTTCTTTTACCAATTTCTTCGGCCAGCTTTTCGCCAACATCCTGTTTTGCTAGATTGATATGTCCAAATTCGTCAGTCTCTGATTGGCCAGATGCAAGCTCAACGCCTTCCGAAACAACAACGATGGCGTAACCCCTTTCTGCATGGGCCTTTGAAACCTTGGAGCAAATCTCATCCCAGCTCCATTTTCTTTCTGGGAGCATTGTATAGTCTGCGTAGGCTGAAATGCCTGTGTAAAGTGCCACCCATCCTGCGTGCCTCCCCATGACTTCGAGAACAAGGGCCCTTCCATGGGACTTTGCCGTATCGCGCAGCCTCATTGCGGCATCCATTCCAACTGTTGCAGCAGAATCGAATCCGAATGTGGAATCTGTTCCCGAGAGATCATTGTCCATGGTTTTTGGCACACCAACCACCGGAAGGCCAATATCGTAAAGTTTTGATGCCACTCCAAGCGTGTCTTCGCCCCCAGCGGCCACAAGGCCATCAAGCGAAAGCGATTCAAAAGTTCTTTTTACTGCATCGACGCCGCCCTCTCTTTTGAACGGGTTTGTTCTTGAGGTGCGAAGTATCGTTCCTCCCCGGCCTACGATATCCTCCACGGTCTTTCGGTTCAGCTCGATGAAACTACCTTCAATCATGCCCTTCCAGCCCTCGAGAATTCCAAATACTTTATGTCCCTCTTTCAAGGCCCTTGTTGTTGCGCCGTATATTGCAGGATTAAGCCCTGGGCAATCGCCACCACCTGTAAGTATGGCCACTTTTTTCATCTTCACCGCCTCAATTTTTTGAAAGCCAGACCTGGTTTGGGCCAACCAGCTCCTTGAAAGCTGGTATGACCGAATGGTCTGCGATCCAGCATTCTTTGTCTGTCTCCATCCTTATTTTCTGCCCGCCCTTGGCCAGGAACAGCACAAGGGGGTTTTGCCCGTTACCCTTTGATATTGCCAGCTCCTTTATTTTTTCAAGGAGGTGGTACTGGGTTTCAAGGTTCACCTGGACATTTATTACAAACGTTTCATCACCTTTTGAAACCTGAATGTCGGAAGTGTTTATCGTTTTTATGTATTCCTCAGCGATAATCTTTGGTTGGCCTTCCTTGCTTTCGATCTTGCCCCGTATCATGACTATTCCTTCATCCTCAAGGTGGTCAGAGAGCGTCTCATAGGCTTTTCCAAATGCTGTTATCGAGCATATCCCAGTCAAATCTTCAAGGGTGCATGTGGCAATCGGGTTGCCTTTTTTTGATTTTGCCCTCCTGAAGCTTGTGATTATCCCAAGAATGATGATCGAGCTTCCCTCTTCAACCTCGCCCAGGGTGGCAATATCGGTATGGTCGATTGTGGCAATGTATTTTTCATAGGGTCTCATCGGGTGGTCCGACATGTAGAAACCCATTATCTCTTTTTCCATCGCCAGTATTTCTTCTTTTGGTGTTGGGGGCTCTTCTTCCTGTTTTTGCGGGGCGAAAAGCGAGAATGCCGCTTGCCCGCCACCATTTGAGAATTTTTTTAACAGATGGCCCCTGTCTTCGTTGAAGGCGTCAAATACACCCGCCTTTATGAGACTCTCAATGACTTTTTTGTTGGCCTTGTTTCCCTCACATCTTTTCTGGAAGTCCTCAAAGTTTTTAAAAGGACCGCCAGATTTTCTTTCGGCAATTATGGCCTCAACGGCCACCTCACCGACATTCTTAAGGGCACCAAGCCCATACCTGATTGCGTTTCCTTCGACTTCAAATGTCCATTCAGATTTGTTTATGTCGGGTGGAAGAACATTGAGGCCCGATTTTCTGCATTCCTCATACATGTCCTTGATTCTGTCTTCGTTTCCGACGTATGAGGTGAGAATAGCCGTGTAATATTCGAGTTTGTAATGTGTTTTTAAATAGGCTGTTTTATATGCAAGTAGCCCGTAGCATGTCGAATGTGCCCTGTTGAAGCCGTATCCTGCAAATGGTTCTATGAATTTAAACACCTCTTCTGCTATTTGAGGATTTTTGCTGTTTTGGGACGCCCTCTCGATAAAAAGGCGCTTTTGTTCGGCAAGGAGTTCAGGGATTTTTTTTGCAACAGCTTTTCTGAGGATGTCACCCTGGCCAAGTGTGAAGCCTGCAAAATCCCTTGCTATCTGGATGACCTGTTCCTGATATACGGCCACACCGTAGGTCCCCTCAAGGATTGGCTCAAGACATGGATCAAGATATCTTGTAACGATTTCACCATGTTTGCCGCCAATAAATTGTGGTATGAACTCCATGGGGCCTGGCCTGTAAAGGGCAACCATGGCTATGATGTCCTGTATTACGGTTGGCTTGAGCTCCCTCAGGTAACGCCTCATGCCTGAAGATTCAAGCTGGAAAACGCCTGTTGTGTCACCTGCCTGCAACGTCTGGTATGTGGCCTGATCATCGAGTGGCACACTGTCGATATCAAGTTTTTTTCCAGTCCTCTTGCCGATCGTCTCGCAGGCGTTGTTTATTACAGAGATATTCCTTAGGCCGAGGAAGTCTACCTTCAGTATTCCAAGCTCCTCAACGGCATTTTTTTCAAATTGCGTAACACGCTTTCCTTCTTTATCAAGCTGAAGTGGGACATAGCAGTAAAGGGGCTTGTCGGCCATTACGACGCCTGCGGCATGGGTGGAGAAATTGCGCACAACACCCTCAAGTCTTTTTGCGACCTCAAAAAGTTTTTTGGTCTTGTCGTTTTGTTGCTGGATTTCCCTTAGCTGTGGCACACCGGCAAGTGCCTCTTCCAGCTCTGCCCCGAACGGGACAAGCTTTGCTATCTTGTCCATGTCGCCATAACTGAAACCAAGGGCCCTTCCGACGTCCCTGAGCACGGCCCTGGCCTCCATCCTGCCGAATGTTGCGACCTGGGCAACAGAGTCTTCACCGTATTTTTGGGTTACATACTTTATGACCCTGTCCCTTTTTGTATCGTCAAAATCGATGTCAAAGTCGGGCGGTGAAATTCGGTCAGGGTTCAAGAACCTCTCGAAAAACAGCCCGTATTCCAGAGGATTTACGTCAGTTATGTTTAGACAATAGGAAACAAGTGATGCTGCGCCGGAGCCTCTCCCCGGGCCAACACCAACATCGTGGTCTTTTGCATATTTTATGAAGTCCCAGACGACCAGGAAGTAGTCAACAAAGCCTGTCTGTTCGATGATCTTCATCTCATAATCGAGCCTGTCTCTGATATCCTGGGAGATGGCACAGCCAAACCTCCAGCTTGCACCCTTGTTTACGAGGTCCCAGAGGAACTGTTTGTGTGCTTCCGGGTCGTCATTACCGATGTCGGTAAATTTTGGCGGGTGGGGTTTCCCCAGCTCGATTGTGACATTGCATCGATCGGCTATTTCCAGGGTATTTGTGACCGCCTCGGGTATCCATTTGAATAGCTCCTGCATTTGCCCAGGGGTCTTGAGATAAAACTCGTCATTGGCGAATTTCATCCTGTCAGGGTCATCCTGCTTCGAAAGCGTCTGAATACAGAGAAGGATGTCATGGGCCTCGGCGTCGGCGTGTTCAAGGTAATGTGCGTCTTGTGTTGCAACAACCGGCAGTTCGAAGTTTTTTGCAAGCTCGATCAGCTTTGGCATTACACTGATTTCTTCCTTCAACCCGTGGTCCTGAAGTTCGACCCAGAGCCTGTTATTGAAAATCTCCTTGTATGTGCCGAGGGCCTTTTTGGCGCCCTCTTCGTCGTCCAGCAGGAGTTTTTCGGGCACCTCGCCGGAGATGCATGCTGTCAGGGCAAGGACACCCTCCGAGTATTTTGCCAGCGTATCATAGTCGACCCTTGGCTTGTAGTAGAAGCCCCTGATGTTGGCCTCTGTCACAAGTCTCATGATGTTCTCGTAGCCCTTGTTGTTTTCTGCGAGAAGAACCAGGTGGTACATCCCGCCCCTGGTTTCTTTTGATTCCATATTTTGAGGTGCTACATAGAACTCACAACCCATGATCGGCTTGATCTTCTGTTTTGTGCATGCCTTGTAGAAATCAATTGCACCATACATTGTTCCGTGATCGGTCAATGCAATGGCTGGCATGCCCAGCTTTGCCGCCCTGGCTGCCATCTCATAGACCTTGATGGCGCCATCCAGGAGCGAGAATTCGGAATGGTTATGCAAATGAACAAACATTGGTTAGATTTTACAATATAAGGCGCACTTATCAATGCAGAAGGGGTAACAGGTTGATATTATTAAGTAATTTGATTGGAAGAATAAAACACACTCTTATTTTAAACCAATTAAAATGAAAATCTGCTCATTTGAAGCACTGCTCTTGACATAAAGCATACAATTAATTTGGAGGTGGGAAATGAATGATAATACCCCATATAGAGACGAAGTTGTTAATGATGAAGATAGACACGAGAAAAAAGACTACTTAGATTATTTATCTAGATTAGTTGATATAGCAAAGCGTTCCGTTGCCCAACATGGAAAATTAGAGAAACATCTTTACAAAGAAAATAATGGATTATCAGAAGGTATAATTGATGGTTTGATGAATATTGCTCAAAATAAACAAGAAGATAATAAGGATAAAGTTTTTGCTGATGCTCTACTTTTTATAATTGTTCTCCTATTACATCCTGATCTTACTGCTAAAGATTATTCTCCATATCATGAGAATATATAAATAATTTTTAGTTTTTTGGAACCGAACATTCAGTCAATTTCTCAAGTTTTGGCCCGAGTGTCTGTGGCTCGGCCTGCAAGACCGATATCTTTTCGCACCCGTTGAATTTTGCAAAGTCGGCCAACTTTTTTGCGATTGTGTCGAGTGGTTTTGAAAGTGCTGCCTTCTTGTCCAGCATTATTTTTTGGACAAGCAGTGTTCTGGATTTTCTCTCAGCTTTGGCGTCCAGGAGACCAACAAAGTCTGCCCCCAAAAGTATCGGGAGGGCAAAATATCCAAATTTCCTTTTGCTTTGTGGAACGTAGCATTCAAGAGAGTATTCCAGACCAAATATTTTCCCCAGCCGATCCCGTCTTATTGTTGCATTGTCAAATGGCGAAAGAATGTTGCAGTTGAGGTCATTCTTTTCCTCATCAGCTGAAAGGTTGTTTGCCAGGCAATAATATGTGCCGTCCAGCCCCTCAATTTCCACTTCAACTGCATCGCCTTCTTCAATCATCTCCTGCAGGGCCTTTTTCATGGCTACTTTGTTCCTTCTCATCCAGCAGATGTCCTGGATGTTTGCGAAGCCGAGTGTTCTCAATACTGCCCTGACCCTGAACTTTGCAAGCCCAGCTTCATCCGGTTTTTCCAGGTTTGTTGAGGATGGTATCACCCTCTCCGGAAGATCATAGTATCGCTGGAAATTTTTTCTGTGCGACACCATCAGTTCACCTATCCAGAAAAGTGCTTCCAGCACTTGTTTTGCCGGTTTCCACCCCCACCATGGGCCTCTTTCAAAATTCTCTGGTGTTTCAAAGTCTGATGATGACAGAGCACCTTCTCGTCTTATCCTGTCCAGCACTTGTACTGACAATTCCTTGTAAGTATCAAGCACTGTTTTGACATCATCTCTTTGCCTGTGCACTTCCATTACAGGAATCGAGTACCTGAAATCGGACATTGGGAGAAAAGATGCCGCGTGACCCCAGTATTCAAAGATTTTCCTATCTTTTGCCTGCAGTTCGTGGAGGTGCTCTTTTTTGTGGTCAGGACACCTTGACCAGAAAACATGATGGTGGGCGCGTTCTATGACGGAAATGGTGTCGATTTGAACATAGCCAAGGTGCTCGAGGGCCTTTAGCGCTCCTGTTTTGCCTTTGCCTGCGGGTTTGTCAAGCAGCTGGCATTTTATGATCGTCTGTTTCGCTTGCGAAAGAGGTATTTTTGTCATTTTTTTTGGCCTAAAATTAAAAATCCCGACCAGCGATGGTCGGGATTTAGGTTCACACTCCGTATCTGAATTTGATTTTTTCTGTCGTGTCGAAAGCGATTTCCTTGCAGAGCGTTTCATCGACAGCTTCAACCATTACTCTTATCAGGGCCTCGGTTCCGGAAGATCTGATTAATATTCTCCCGTGTTTTCCAAGCCTTTCCTGCGCCTTTTGGGTGAGTTCTGCAACCAGCGGAGAATTCATTGCTTCCTCGCGGTCTCCCACTTTCACATTCAGGAGGATTTGCGGATATTCCGGAATCATGTCCAGCTCATCCGAAAGATCTGCGCCTGTTTCTTTCAGAGCCTCAACAAGAGAAATGGCCGAAAGCGTTCCATCGCCTGTCGTTGTCCTGTCTGCAATTATTATGTGGCCGGACTGCTCTCCGCCCAGATTGAGACCTTTCTCGGTCATTCTCTGGTGGACATATCTGTCGCCGACCTTTGTTCTCTCCATCTTTATGCCATGGGCAGCAAGGTGTTCTTCAAGGCCGAGGTTGGTCATGACAGTTGTAACAATGGCTATTCCTGGTAAACGGCCCTTTTTTACCATGTACTTGGCCAGGATGCCCATCATCTTGTCGCCATCAACAACCCTGCCCTGCGAGTCGCAGGCGATGCACCTGTCGCCGTCGCCATCAAAAGCAAAACCCATCTCTGCTTTTTGTTCCAGGACGGTTTTGCAGAGCATGTGCGGCATTGTTGACCCACAATCGACGTTTATCCTTGATCCATCCGGTTCAGCATTGATTGCAACAACGTCTGCTCCAAGTTTTTTAAAAAGTTTGGGTGCCACGGCATAAGTGGCGCCGTAAGCACAATCTAGGACGATTTTTCTGCCTCCCAGATCTAGATTGAAGAAAGAAGCAATGTCCTGGCAATAGCGTTCACAAAGGTCAATATTTTTTGTGAAAGTGCCCCTTGCATGGCCGTTTGGTTTTTGGGACAGCCTTGCTTCTATCTGGTCTTCTTCTTCGTCTCTTAGTTTTACGCCCTGTGGTGAAAAAAATTTGATTCCATTGTATTCAATGGGGTTGTGGGACGCCGAAATGACGGCCCCAAAATGACCTGTTTCCTTGCAAAGCCTTGCAAGGCCGGGTGTCGGTATTATTCCTACCGAAACAACATCGCACCCGCCGGAGACAAAACCGCTTGCCAGTGCTGATTCAATCATGTCACCTGAAAGCCTTGTGTCTTTGCCAACCAAGACCTTCCCATCTTTTGTGAAAAATTGCTGGGATGCTGCAAAAGCAAGACGGGAGACGAGCTCCTCGTTGAGTTCGTCTCCCGCTATTCCCCTGACGCCATCAGTGCCAAAAAGTCTTGGCATCTAGTTCTTGAGATTGGCCTTTGCAAGCTCCACGAGCTTGGTGAAGGCATTTGCGTCTTCAATGGCAAGCTTTGCAAGTATCTTGCGGTCTATTTCGCAGCCGGCGCTGTTGAGCCCGGCAATAAGGCGGCTGTAGGTGATACCATTCAGTCTTGCTGCTGCATTGATCCTTGCAATCCAGAGTCTCCTGAAATCGCGCTTTCTTTGCCTTCTGTGGATAAATTCGTATCTTTCAGCGTGAAGGACCTGTTCTTTTGCTATCTTGAAGCGCCTGTGAGCAGCACCAAAGAAACCAGATGCCCTGTTTAATACTTTTTTCCTCCTGCGTCTTGCAACAATTCCACCCTTTACGCGCATCTTCTAGTCCTCCTTTTTCTCGTTTCTGATCTTGCGTCCCTTCACTCCAACTGGGAGGAGGCACTTCATCAGGCGAATCATTGTTTTGTCAACATCTTTAAGACGCATCTTGCGCTTGGTTTCTCCCCTGTTTTTGTGTTCAAGCAAGTGGGAAAAGCCGGCACCCTGACTGCGGAGCTTGCCGGTTCCGGTGACGCGGAAGCGTTTTTTTGCTGAGCCTTTTGATTTGATCTTGAGCTTTGGCATACATCACCTCTCTTATTTTATTTCCTTCTCTTTTTGTTTTGTCGGGGCGATCATCATGTGCATGTTTCTTCCGTCAACTTTTGGCATCTGTTCGATCATCCCGAGGCTTGCGACGTCATTTGCGATACGGTCAAGGAGAGCACGTCCCTGGTCCTTGTGCATCATCTCGCGGCCCCTGAACCTTATGACAATCTTTGTGCGGTGACCATTGAGCAGAAACCGTCTTATGTGGCCAACTTTTGTCTGGTAATCGTTTTCGTCAACAGAAAGTGAAAACTGCATTTCCTTGATGTCCACCGATGACTGTTTCCTGCGGTTTTCTTTTTGTTTTTTCTCCAGCTCGTACTTGTATTTTCCATAATCCAGCAATTTGCATACTGGTGGATCAGAATTTGGTGATATCTCTACCAAGTCAAGCCCTTTGAGGACCGCCATTTCAAGTGCTTTTCTAATGTCGACGATTCCGACCTGCTTGCCTTCATCGTCAATCATTCGCACTTCGCGTGCACGAATCTCCTTATTTGTGCGCAACTTCTTTTCGATTGCATACCTCCTGTCGCCCGGAGCGACTTGTCAATACAATTTGCGTACCGCTTGCGTCATGACCTGGGGATTGTCCGCCAGGTGGACAGCGCATGCCGCCACTTGGTTGAAAATTCTAAGTCCCGCAAAAAATGAAGTCAAGTAAAAAAATGATTTTTGACTTTCAATTTTAGTGCATTTCCCTATCATATTCACCCGTCAGGAAACCAAGGAGATGAAACATGAGCATATTTGATGAAGAATCCTTAAGGCTTCACCGCTTGCACAAGGGCAAAATAAAGGTTGACGTGAAAGACAATCTCAGGTCAAAGCATGCACTGTCGGTGTGGTACACCCCGGGAGTTGCCGAACCATGCAGGCAGATATACAGAAACCCTGAGACCGTTTATGACTATACAATAAAAGGCAATACCATAGCTGTGGTGACCGATGGAAGCCGCGTCTTGGGATTGGGAAATATAGGCCCTGAGGCATCGATACCTGTAATGGAGGGCAAATGCGCCCTTTTTGTCGAGTATGGTGCGCTTGACGCGTTCCCCTTGCCGCTGAAAGCAAGAACAAATGAGGAATTTGTTGCAGCCGTAAAAGCGATGGAGCCCATATTTGGCGGAATCAATCTTGAGGACATACAGATACCGCACTGTTTTGAAATAGAAGAGACACTAATTAAAGAACTGGACATTCCAGTTTTCCATGATGACCAGCATGGCACGGCCGTTGTTGCACTTGCCGGCATATATAATGCGCTCAAGCTGCTTGGCAGAAAAATAGGAGACCAGAGAGTCATCATTTCGGGTGCAGGCGCTGCTGGTTCGGCTGTGGCGAAACTGCTTGTTGCAGCTGGTGTTGGAGATGTCATCCTTTTTGACCGTGAAGGTGTTATCTGCAGGGGAAGGACTGATTACATGATGCCCTACAAATACAAGCTTGCCGAGATAACAAACAAGAGCAATTTCGAGGGTACCCTTCACGAAGGACTTGTTGGTGCCGATATATTTATCGGGCTTGCCTGCCCCGGCCTTATCACTGGCGAGGACATCAAAAAAATGGCCAAAGACCCGATTGTTTTTGCCCTCTCAAACCCTGATCCCGACATTTCGCCAGAAGAAGCAAAATCAGCCGGAGCAAAGATAATTTGCACTGGAAGGTCAGATCTTGGCAATCAAGTAAATAATCTCCTGGCGTTCCCTGGCATCATGAGGGGTGCTCTTGATTCCAGAGCACGTGTCATCAACGAGGCAATGAAGGTTGCAGCCTCGATGACAATCGCAAACCTGCTTCCGGAAAACGAACTGAGGGAAGACAGGATAATAATTGAGCCCTTTGCAAAAGGTGTTGCCCAGTCAGTTGCGAAAGCGGTCGCAAAAGCTGCGTTTGATACAAGCGTAGCAAGAACAAATCTTACCCTGCAGGAAGTCTGTGACTTAATAGAAAGGCGCCTCGAAGGCAAATGAGTTGCTACAAACTTGAGTCATCAAGCGGCAGGGCAAGGGCCGGTGTTTTGAAGACTGCACATGGTGAACTAAAGACGCCAGTTTTCATGCCGGTTGGAACACAAGCTACAGTAAAAGCATTGACACCAGAGCAAGTCAAGGAGATTGGTTTTGGCTTGATTCTTTGTAATACCTATCACCTCATGCTCCAGCCAGGCGAAGACCTTGTTCATGAGGCCGGTGGTCTCCACAAGTTTATGAACTGGGACGGTTCAATACTTACCGATTCGGGTGGTTTTCAGGTCATGAGCCAGGCGAGTTTAAGAGAAATAACCAGAGAAGGTGTTCATTTCAAATCTTATCTTGATGGTTCGGCCCATTTCCTCACCCCTGAGAGTGCAATAGGAATTCAGGAAAAGCTCGGCTCAGACATAGCAATGGTGCTGGACATCTGCACGCCATACCCGATTGCACAGCAGAAAGCCCGACACTACACGGAAATTACTCACGAGTGGGCAAAGCGTTCGCTTGAGGCAAGATCAAAACCTGACCAGCTCGTTTTTGGAATAATCCAGGGAGGTTTCGAACTCACTGACAGGGCCTGGTCGTGTGACGTAACAACTTCCATGGATTTCGACGGTTTTGCAGTTGGCTCGCTGTCTGTTGGTGAGCCGCTTGAGCTTGCAGGGGAGATTCTGGATGTTGTGGTCCCCAGGATGCCCAAGGACAGACCGAGGTACCTCATGGGTGTTGGTGACCCTGCTGGAATCATTCAGGGAATAACCTCCGGAATTGACATGTTTGATTGTGTCCTGCCAACTAGGCTTGGAAGGAACAGCGCAGTCATGACAAAAGAAGGAACACTCTCCATTTCAAAATCAAGATTCGCAAAGGATTTCCGGCCAATAGAAGAGGGCTGTGATTGTTACACTTGCAGGAACTATACCAGGGCCTATCTGAGGCACCTTTTTAAGGCAAAAGAAATGCTTGCCGCCACTCTCGCATCGATACACAACCTTCATTTCCTTAAGCGTGTTGTGGATGGAGCAAGAAACGCTATAATTGATGGAACCTTTGACCAGTATGCGTCAAATTGGCTAAATTGGAGAGAAGATGATTCAACTGGACAGGATTGAAAAAGATCCTTACATTGTCGAGCTCCTGAAGGCCTCGGACAGGCAGATAGCTGCCCTTGGCTACACGGAGCATGGGATCAGGCACGCCACCGTCACTTGCGAGGCGGCCAGGAAGATATGCTCCGGACTGGGTTTGTCTCAGTGGGAGACCGATGTCGCCTGCGCTGCCTCTTTTCTTCATGACATCGGAAACCTGACCGGAAGGGAAAACCACGGCCCACTGGGTGCAACACTGGTTTCCCCTTTTCTGGTGCAGCATGGCCTTTTGCCCGAGGAGCTTGCAAGGGTGATCACGGCCATTTCGTGCCATGACGATGACGAGAAACCCGTCATTTCCACTGTCACAACGGCCGTGACCATCATTGCAGACAAGAGCGATGTAAACAGGTCAAGAGTCAGGCCGACCGCCGATATCAAGACCGACATACACGACAGGGTCAATTATGCAGTGCTCGAGAGTAATGTTTCTGCTTCAAAAGGCAAAGTTTTGCTCTCGCTCCACCTTGACCCCCAGATCGCCTGTACTGCTGATTATCTTGAGATTTTTGCCTCAAGAATGCAGGCGATGCGCAAATCTGCACAATTTCTCGGGTGTGAGTACGAGCTTGAAATCAACAATGTAAAAATATTCTAGGAGGAACGATGATTACTGTTAACTGTTCAGGAAAATCTGCCCAGATAGAAAAGGGCTCAAACATATTCCAGGCGCTAAAAGCGCTTGAGTTGCCAACAAAAAATCTTGTTGCCGCAAAAATTGGTGACAGGTTGGTTGATCTTTCAACCATTCTTGAAGAAAACACAAGTTTTGAGGTTATATCAATTGATTCACCTGAGGGAAGAGACATCCTGCTCCACTCCTCGGCCCATCTCATGGCTGCTGCAATCAACAAGCTTTTCCCCGGGACCAAATTTGCCATTGGCCCATCAATCAAGGACGGATTTTATTACGACCTTGATCTCCCAAGGCCGCTGATCGAGGAGGACCTTCCAAAAATAGAGGCCGAGATGAAAAAGATCTCGGATGAAAACATCAAGTTTGTGCGCAAGACAATGACAAAAGAGGATGCACTTGCATTTTTTGGGGTAAGGAGCGACAACTACAAGGTGGAACTGATTCATGACATACCTGACCCAACTGTTTCCATATACGAGCTTGGCGATTTTATTGATCTTTGCAGAGGCCCGCACCTTCCATCGTCTGGCTACATCAAACACTTCAAACTCATGAGTATTGCAGGTGCTTATTGGAGAGGTGACGAAAAGAGGCAGATGCTCACAAGAATCTACGGCACTTCTTATTCGACAAAAGATGGCCTGGAAGAGCACATAAAACGCCTTGAGGAAATAGCAAAGAGAGACCACAGAATACTTGGCAAACAGCTTGAGCTGTTCATCATCGACGAGCATGTCGGTGGCGGCCTAGTAATCTGGCAGCCGAATGGTGCTGTTGTCAGGGAAATAATCGAAAATTTCTGGAGGGCGGAGCACAGGAAACGGGGATATGAGATTGTTTATAGCCCTCATGTTGGAAAAGCTGATCTCTGGAGGACATCGGGCCATTTGGGTTTTTATGCAGACAATATGTATCCTGCGATGGAGCTTGAAACTGTAGAATACTATGCAAGGCCGATGAATTGTCCTTTCCACATGGTCAATTATGCTTCAAAGGTCAGGTCATACAGGGACCTGCCATACAGGACCGCAGAACTCGGCACTGTCTATCGGTTTGAGCGTTCTGGCGCCCTTCACGGTCTTTTGAGGGTCAGGGGTTTTACGCAGGATGATGCCCATATTTTCTGCACTCCTGAACAACTCAAGCAGGAGGTTGTCGGTGTGGTCAAGTTTGCCATACACTTGCTCGAAACGTTTGGCTTCAAGAAATACGAAATATTCCTTTCCACAAGACCGAAAGAGGGCTATGTTGGCGAAATAGAAAAATGGGACATTGCTGAAAATACCCTGAGAGAAGCACTAAGTGAAATGGGTTTATCGTTTGATGTTGATGAGGGTGGTGGTGCATTCTATGGGCCAAAAATAGACATCAAGATAGTCGATGCCCTTGGAAGACCGTGGCAGTGCACGACTTGCCAGTTCGATTTCAACAATCCGGAGAGGTTTGACCTTACATATACCGGAGAAGATGGAAAAGAGCACAGGCCATATACTATCCACAGGGCCCTGCTTGGCTCGATGGAACGCTTCATGGGTTGCCTCATCGAACATTATGCTGGAGCATTCCCTGTATGGCTGGCACCAACCCAGGTTGTCATTGTTCCAATAATTGATGGTGTTCTTGATTATTGCCGGTCTCTAAAGGACAGGCTGTTTGATGCTGGTATAAGAATCAGGATTGATGAAGGCTCGGACAGGATGAATGCCAAAATAAGAAATGCAGAGCTGAAAAAAGTGCCCTATGTTGTTGTGGTCGGCGCCAAAGAGGCCGAGGCCGGGAAGGTATCGGTCAGGAGGCATGGGAAAGGAGATCTGGGGCAAATGACAACTGAAGAATTTGAGGCGAGGCTACTTGCTGAAATAAAAGAGAGGTCCATTGAATAAACTGACTCTGGCCTGGCTGGCACTTGCCATTCTCGGTGGCGCCACCTTTGGCCTTGTTGGCTGGCTGGTTGTTGGAATTTCCTCCCCGCCTTTCTCAAACTCTATTCTTTTTGGTCTTGTTGTTTTGGGCCTCATACCTGGGATCTTCGGTGTTTTTGGGTTGAGGTTTGCGGGCCTTGTTGGAATAATTGGCATTCCTCTCACATTGCTATGGGCCATCATTGACGCCTTCTTCTTCCATGGCGGCTATATCTGGCCATTCTTTTTCATGATGAATATGGCCCAGGGGGTTGTTCTTTCGATTGGGATCGGTTGTCTGGCCGAATTTTTCCTCTGTTTCAGAAAACCAAGGAAAAGAAGGAATTACGCCTATGGCGTTGACTGAAAATCGCAGTCGGCCTAAAATTGGCAGTCCAAAATGAGATGCAATGATGTTTTGAAACTACTGGCACTGTATGAGAGGGGGGAACTTGATCCCCTGCTTTCACTTGCGATGACAAACCATCTCAGCGGCTGTTTTTCCTGTTCTTACGCGCTCATGATGCTGAAACGGAAAAGGATAATCATAAGGACTGAAACAAGCGTCCAAATTACCATTGTTCGAGAGGTGAAGGATGAAATTTGAGCGCTATACTGATGCACTAAAAGATGTTATGTCTGATGCACAGCAGGTGCTTGAACGTTACCATGACATAGAGCTTGATAACGAACATCTTCTTATCGCGCTGCTTGAAAAGGAAGATAGTATTGTCAGGGAAATACTTTCAAATCTTGGAAAAGGCTGGAAGGATATCTTGCAGGAAGTGGAAAAAATGCTGGCCAGCCAACCGCACCCTACTCAGACCACCACGAGATCGCAAATCTATATCACGCCAAGGGCAAAATCCACGCTTGAAAGGGCGGAGGAAGAAGCAAACTCTCTTGGGGACGAGTTTGTAGGGCCAGAGCATCTGTTTATAGCACTTTCCCAGGACACAAGAGAAACAGGGAGAATCATGACCCAGAGGGGTCTCGACAGGGAGGCCATTCTTCAGGGGCTAGCAAAAATAAGAGGTGGTGAAGGGGAAGGCTCCGGGCAGGCAAAAACCGCCCTGGATAAATTCACGAGAGACCTTACTGATCTTGCAAAAAAAGGCAAGCTTGACCCTGTGATCGGCAGGGAGCTTGAAATAGAGAGAAGCCTCCAGGTGCTCTCCAGAAGAACAAAGAACAATCCGGTCCTCATAGGCGAGGCAGGGGTTGGCAAGACTGCAATTATCGAAGGAATTGCCCAGAGGATTATCGATGGTAATGCCCCAGATTCAATGAGGGGCAAAAAAATACTGTCGCTTGACATGGGCGCCCTTGTTGCCGGGACAAAATTCAGGGGAGAATTCGAGGAGAGGCTCAAATCGGTCATTGATGAGGTGAAGAAGGCCGAAGGAAAAATAATCCTCTTCATTGACGAGCTCCACCTTGTCATGGGTGCTGGTGCTGCTGAGGGGGCGATGGACGCCTCAAACATGCTCAAGCCTGCACTTGCAAGAGGCGAACTACATTGCATCGGCGCAACAACGACCGATGAATACACAAAATATATTGAAAAAGACTCTGCACTTGAGAGAAGGTTTCAGCCTGTCAATGTTCCAGAGCCGACGGTTGCACAAACCGTCGAGATTTTGAGGGGGCTTCGCGACAGGTACGAGGCACACCACGGCGTCAAGATTTCTGACGAGGCTCTCACTGCTGCTGCAGAACTCTCATCAAGATACATAACCAACAGGTTTCTGCCTGACAAGGCGATAGACCTGATCGATGAAACTGCCGCCAGAATAAGGGTAACCATGGAGTCCATGCCGCCAAAACTGGCATCCCTGAAGTCGGAAACGGAAAGACTGCAGAGGGAAGGCGAAGCAGCAGCCAAGTCCGGTGACACCAACAGGGCCATGAAGCTCAAGACGGAATATGAAAAATGCAATGCAGAATATGTGTCAGAGCGTGAAAAGTGGCTCCGGGAAGTCAAGGTTTCCGAAGAGGTTGGTCCAGAAGAGATAGCCCAGACAATATCAAGGTGGACAGGCATTCCAGTTTTATCACTGACCGAATCCGAACAGCAAAAGCTCATCAAACTTGAGGAAAGACTTCATGAAAGAGTTATAGGTCAGGATGAGGCCGTGACTGCAGTTGCCCAGGCAGTGAGGCGCTCAAGGGCAGGACTTTCTGATCCAAATAGGCCAATAGGGTCATTCCTGTTTCTTGGCCCAACCGGTGTTGGAAAAACCGAGCTTGCCAAGAGTCTGGCGGAACTACTTTTTGATTCAGACCAGGCCCTGACGAGGTTTGATATGTCGGAGTATATGGAGAAACATACGGTTGCAAGGTTGATCGGTGCACCGCCCGGTTATGTCGGATTTGAGCAGGGTGGCCAGCTTACAGAGGCCGTGAGACATAGACCGTATCAGGTTCTACTTTTTGATGAGGTCGAAAAAGCCCACCAGGACGTTTTCAATGTTTTTTTGCAGCTCCTTGATGATGGAAGACTCACTGATGGGCAGGGCAGGACTGTAGATTTCAGGAACTGTATCATCATAATGACGAGCAACCTTGGCAGTCAGATGGTCGAGCCGGACATGCCCTATGGCAAGATGAAGGAAGTTTACATGGAGGCCGTGCGAAAGAACTTCAGGCCGGAATTTGTAAACAGGCTGGATGGAATAATAGTATTCAAGCACCTTACCAGAGAAGAACTTGAAAAGATAGTTTCAATCCAGATTTCCAGAGTGCAGAAGTTGCTTGACAAAAAGGGAATCAAGCTTGATGTTACAGAGGAAGCGCAGGAGCTTTTGGGCGAGATGGGCTATTCGGTTGAATATGGTGCTAGACCGCTCAAAAGGACGATACAGCAGGAACTGGAAAACAGGCTTGCCGATTTGATCTTGACAGGAAAGCTCAAAGATGGCAAAACCGCTAGGGTTGAAGTTTCAAATGGTGCTCTTGAAATAAAGGAGGTTTGAAACCCCAAAAAGGTGGAACGATGGTGATACTCGATGAAAAAGGCAGACTTTTTGGAAAACTGAACATCATTGACCTTTTGGTCCTGATCGTTCTCCTGTATGGGCTTTACTGGGGTGGAACGAAAATTGTAACGAAGTATTTTGTCCATCCGAAATTCGACTCCTACGTTGTCGTTCTGAGGGCTGAAAATGTCAACCCAGAGATAATCGAAGGAATACACGTTGGCGACAAGCTTGTCGAGCGTTCCGGAACAGTCATAGGGACTGTCATAAAACCAGAGCCGGTACTTAGGGATTCTATGGTATATGTCCAGACAAGGGAGGGACTCATAATCGAGAGTGTCCAGCCCAAACTCAAGGACATGGACATAACTGTTGAAGTAAAGACTCCTCAGGGCACAAGGGTAAAATACAATACAAACAACATGCTTGTTGGATCGAGGCTTGAATATGATTTTGTCTCGGAGGGAATGATGGGGATCCATGTAAAGGCCCTGTGCGTTTCAATAAACAAGGCTGGCAACTAGCGTGAGTACAAAGAAAGTAATCAGGGACATCGGGATTGTAACAATCCTTCTTGCCTTGCGCTCCGTAGTTGGTTTCATAAGGGATGTGGTCATGGCGTCCAGGTTTGCCCTGGACTACACCATGGACGCTTTCAATATAGCGTCCAAGATCCCGCTGACGATTGCAAACCTGCTGGTAATGGGTGTTTTTACTGCAGTTTTTTTGCCCATTTTCACAAGATATATAATTGAAAACAAAAAAGACGAGCTCAACAGGCTTGTAGGAATACTCTTTATTGTAATCACTGTTGGTTTTTCGGTGCTTATAATCTTGGCTGAAATTTTTGCAAGGCCTTTCATCATGTATGTCCTCACCAACAATGCGACCGCTGAGACTGTTGATGAGGCAATAGTTCTTTTCAGGCTCATGATGCCAGCGGTCCTTTTGATGGCCTGGGCAGGTCTTGCTTCGGGAGTTCACAACTCGTTCCAGCGTTTTACAATGCCGGCGGTTGGAAACCTTCTTTTCAATATCTGGATGGTCCTTCCTGCCTGGATATTCCCGCACTCCTGGGGCATCAGGGGATTTGCTGTGGGAGTCCTTATCGGTGCCCTGTTCCAGCTTGCCGTCCAGCTACCCGGGCTATTCGGGAAGCACATGAAACTGCAGATAAATTTCAACATGAGGCACCCGGCGCTTATTGGCATAGGAAGTCTTGTGATTCCAGTCCTCCTGAGCTCATCAATCAATTATCTGGTTCCTTTCATTGAAACCTTCCTGGCTTCCGGGATTGCAAATGGTGCTGTTTCAGCACTTGCTTACGCATTCAGGATAAGCCAGTTGCCACTTAGTATTTTTGTGCTTGCAGTTTCGTCGGTCGTTTATCCCCTCTTTGCCGAGGCAGTGACTAGGAACAAGCCGGAGGCATTGAAATTCAATATTCAGTGGGGTCTCAAGCTGGTTGTCATGATAATCATTCCAGCCGGTTTCGGGCTGCTTGCGCTTTCTCACCCGATAGTCATGATGCTTTTCCAGCGTGGAAAATTCGGTATTGTAGACACCGTGATGACTTCCGCTCCTCTGGCATTTTATGGTCTTGCGATAATCCCCATGGCCATTGAGGCAGTGCTGGTCAAGGTGTTCTATTCCATAAGCGATACGAAGACGCCTGTAAAAATTTATTTGAGCAACCTTATAATGCTTGTCATACTCGACGTTGTATTTGTCAAAATGGGTCTTGGCATTGTCGGGCTTGCGCTTGGCGCAACAATATGTGCATTTGTGAGAATTCTGCTGGTTGTAATTGTGATACGAAAAAAGATTGGCATATTTGGTCTCTCCGGGCTTATGGTGTCGATGATCAAATCCACCATAGCGTCCATCTTTATGAGTGTTACTGCATACCTGATAGCCATCAGGGCAAATTATGTTGTAAATCTCGGCTCAAATTTTGGAAGGAGCCTGCAGGTCGGGTTTGCCATCATTGCTGGGATAGCGGTTTACGCTATTGTGCTTTACATAATTGACCGCAAGGAGATCAACCAGATGCTGGCTGTTTTGAAGAGAAGGGGGCAGTCTGCATGAATGGTCCCATAAGAAAAAGAAAAAAAAGAAGCCCATGTCTCCCTTGGTTTCTCGGGATATGTTCAATATTTTTCGTTTTGTTGTTCTTCGTTTTCAATTACTTCTACGGACTACTCGGCCAGTTTAATTCCAACCAGTTTGTTTCAGATCCTGCACGCCCGGTGGTCAGCCTGGACTTTGGCAAAAGAATAAACATCCTGATAATCGGTGTTGATGCGCCCTCACTCAAGGAATCTGCAAGGTCAGATGTTTTGATGGTCGCCTCTTACTACGCAAAAGAGAACAACCTGAAAATGCTTTCTGTTCCAAGAGACACAATGGTCAATCCACAGGGGCTTGGAGTATGCAAAATAAATGCTTGCAACAATCCGGCTTTTAATTTCAAATTTGGTACGCCCTTCCTTATCGAGACGGTTGAAGAGCTCCTCGGGATAAAGATTAATGCTTATGTAAAAACGAATTTCAGGGGATTTTCTGACATAATAGACAAGCTCGGCGGCATAGACCTCAACGTCGAAAAAGACATGCTCTATTATGATCCGATTGACAAGTTCAAGATTGACCTGAAAAAGGGATACCAGCACCTCAATGGAAGCATGGCCCTTCAGTATGTCAGATACAGGTCTGATCTTGCTGATTTTGTCCTTGTTGATGGGAAGCCAATGGGCAGGGTTGCCCGCCAGGCAAACTTTATGAAAGCAATCCTCAAAGAGGCCTCTTCACCAAAGAACTGGTTCAAGCTTGGCCAGGTCATGCAGGCCGCCACTGATGCGATTGAAACTGACCTTACCCCATCTATGATGATAAGGCTGGCAACAAAAATCAAAGACGTAGGGCCTGATGGAATCAAGGTTTTGGGTTTTCCGGGTACAGACCAGTATGTCAACAAAATAAGCTATGTCATCCCAAATAAGGTGGAGATTGAAAAACTTGTTTCAGAAAATTTCCTTGCAGGCTCTGATTCAGTCAAGCCAAACCCTTAATTATTTTTTTGTGGTTGGCAGTTTCTGGGAGAAGTCGGTCACCAGAAAAGTTTTTGATTCCCTTGCCGGGTTTTTTGATAGGCTTGGCTCTGGGTCATTGTTTATTTTCTGGATAACGGGGAGGGGGCTTTCGCTCAGGCCGATCACGCAAAGCAAAAGTTTTTTTAGCCAAAAACTTGAGGCCTCGTGGGAAGGTTTTTTGAAAAATCTCTCCAAGACGAACAAGGAAGATTCATCTCTTGCAAAATCCAGATACATTCCAGTTCTTCTGGCCGTCCGCTCGGTGTTTGTCGAGAGGCCGCTCTGGGTTGTTGGCTGGCTCGGATCTGCCTTTTTCTCTGTGTACGGCATTTTCAGGCTTGTCGTTGTTGGTATCTCTCTTAAAGGTTTGTTGCTTGTCTTCGCCATGTTCTGCCTGTCGATTCTACTCACCATGACAAAAGGCACCCTGAAAGACATGATCGAAGCAAGCTTGATCATAAAATGGGTGGACTCTCTTGATGAATAGCAACAAAATAAACTTACCAATCGTATTGATTGCCCTTGGCGTGCTGTTTGCTGTTATTGCCATTTTTGGAAACGTTCCGATCATTTTTGTTTTTGTCGCGCTTGCGGCCCTTGGGCTGGTGGTTTTTTTCAGGCCAGAAATTGGTGTTGCGGCCTTGTCCTTTTCTGCAGTGGCAGATGGGCTTGTCAGAACATACGCGGGTGGAGTTGGCTCATACTGGGATGATGCCCTGTACGCCCTGATTGTTGTTGCTGTTGTCTGGAAGCTGGCAAAAGAAGGCCAATTCAAAATTAAATCAGGCATTGTCTGGTGGGCTGTGGCAACTTTTTTTGCCTTGTCCGTAATTTCAGGTCTGCTCTCCAGTCTTCCTTGTGGCCACATCCTGACTGCCATAAGGTCAGTACTGCAAGGATCGATAATCTTTTTTGTTATAATCAATGCCAATTTTGACAGAAAGGTCATTCTTCATGTTGCCTCACTGATGATACTCTGTGCTGTGGTGGTGGCCGGATACGGGCTTTTGCAGAGGGCGTCCGGCGCTTTTACCCCGCAAGGTTGGCTTGACAAGAAAGAAGCGGTCAACATTACCAGGGCAACCAGCTTCCTTGGAAGTCCCAATGCAACTGCAGGCTTCCTGGCGCTTGTTCTTCCAATGTCGATAGGGATGGCCCTCAAAGTCAAGAAATTGCTTCCCAAAATAATATATTTTGCTTTTGCAGCAATAATCTTTTTTGGGCTCTATGCAACCCTCAACAGGGCTGCCTGGATAGGGCTTGGTCTTGGTCTGTGTGTTTTTGCAATTGCTTCTGGCAAGCGATGGTGGATAGGTATATTTATGGTTTTGCTTGCCTCGGCCATCCTTCTTTTGCCAGACCTGAGGCTGCGTTTTTCGACCATTTTTTCTGACGAGTTTGCCATAAGGGACGCCTCCCTTGGCAGGACATTCAGGTGGGACACTGCCCTCCAGATCTTCTCGGAGCACCCATTTTTTGGTATTGGCCCAGGCGGGTTTGGTGGAGCGGTGGCCTATGGAATCCAGGCTTTTGGTGGACTATATGTAGATAATTACTACCTTCTAATATTGTCGAACTATGGCCTTTTCGGAATTGCATCGTTCCTGTTTCTTCTTGCTTCATCAGTAAGGGACGCTTTCAGGGGCCTGAGGGCGGCGCTTGAAAAAGACAGGTATCTTGTTGCTGGAATAATCGGTGGAATGGTGGCTTTTTGTGTCCACTTGCTTTTTGAAAACCTGTGGGACATCACTCCGCTCAACATATCTTTTTGGATAATGGCGGGTATGGCCGCCAGTTTTGCGTACAAGGAAAGGAGGAATGAAAATGAGGGTTCGTGACCTGATGGAAGACGAGGTGCTTTTCGTTTACAACACTACGAGTATTGGCCAGATGCTGGAAACAATCATAAAAAGAAGAATCAACGGGATTCCTGTGGTAGACCAGGACATGCATGTGGTTGGGATGCTTACCGAGGGCGACATCATTTCCAGGTCGGAGATGTTCTCGAGGGAGTTTGATCCAATGCATCTTTCAAATATGAATGTCACTGTACTAATGACAAAAAACCCCATCACCATTCATCCGGACGCAGAATTGTCACAGGCCGTTGCAATTTTCTCGGCCACAAAAATAAAACAGTTGCCAGTCATTTCAGACGGCAAGCTTGTTGGAATCCTGTCCAGAAAGGACATAATAAAGGGAATGCTTAAATGACGATTGAAGCTATAATCCTGGCTCTCAAGGGCTACTGGAAGGAAAAAGGGTGCCTCATCGGTGAACCCTTCGACATGGAAGTGGGCGCTGGAACAATGGTGCCATACAGCTTTTTTGGCGTCCTTGGGCCAAGGCCGTGGAAAGTCGCCTATGTCCAGCCTTCCAGAAGACCTGCCGACGGCAGGTACGGTGATAGCCCCTACAGGTTCTACATCCACCACCAGTTCCAGGTAATACTGAAGCCACCGCCAGCAGATGTGCAGGAAATATACCTTGAGAGCCTGAAAGTTCTTGGAATTGATTATGAAAAGCATGACATGCGCTTCATTGAGGACAACTGGGAGTCCCCAACCCTTGGTGCTGCGGGTGTTGGTTGGGAAGTCTGGATGGATGGGCAGGAAGTGACCCAATTTACATACTTCCAGCAGGCCGGTGGTTGCGAGCTCAATCCGCCATCTGTGGAGCTTACCTATGGAATCGAGAGGCTTGCCATGTATTCTGAGCGCAAAGATAATGGTTTCGAGCTTGGCTGGAATGAAAATGTCACATATGGTGATCTCAGAAAGAGGGCCGAATACGAACTTTGCAAGTACGGATTTGAACTGGCCGATATTGAATCGCTGAAAACCATGTTTGGGATATGCGAAAAGGAATCAAACAGGTGCATCGAGGCGCAATTATACATTCCTGCTTATGAATATGCTCTCAAGTGTTCCCATCTATTTAACCTTCTAGATGCAAGAGGGGCCGTGTCTGTCTCGGAAAGGGCGCTTATTATTGCCCGCATTAGAGACTTGACCCGAAAGTGTGCGATGTTATACCAAGAGGTCGGGAATGCGTAGCCTCCTGATCGAGATCGGTTGCGAAGAATTGCCCTCCAGGCTGGTAAAACCAGCCATTATTTATCTTATGGAGGGAATGTGCGGGGCCTTGAAGGAAGCCGAGCTTTCCTTTTCCAATCCAAAGACATTTGCCACCCCAAGAAGGCTTGCGCTCCTTTTTGACAGTATTCAGGAGTCTGGTCCATCTAAAACCGTTGAAGAGAAGGGACCACCAAAATCAGCTTGTTTTGACAAGGATGGAAACCCAACAAAAGCCCTTCAGGGGTTTGCCACAAAAGTTGGCATTGAACCCAAAGATGTGGTTTTTGGCGAGATTGGTGGCGGTGTTTATGCGACTGCCAAAAAAGTTGTTCCGGGAAAAACCATCGAAGAAGTTGTCTCATCTTCGATTCCCAGAGTGGTGCTGTCATTCCCGCACCCGCATTCGATGCGCTGGGATGAAACCGGTATTTCCTGGGTAAGGCCGATCCGGTGGATTGTTGCAATGTCCGATGACGTCGTGATTGATGTCTCCATTGGCAATGCCAAATCATCAAATTTTACCATGTCGCCAAGGCCGGAACGTTCAAGAAAAATAGAGATGGCGACTGCATCAAAATATCCCGAAGTGCTCTCCCATATGGGTGTGGTGGGCAATCTGGAAGAACGCTCCGAACATATTTTTGAGAAAGCACAAAAACTTGCCTCTTCATTGGGAATGGAAGCATTGAAGAACAAACACCTTCTTGATGAGCTTGCCAGTATTGTCGAAAGGCCTCTGGTTTGGCAAGGAGAGTTCCCGTTCGATTATCTGGAATCGGCACCAGAACTGGTCATCAAAACCGTTCTCATGGGAGACCTCAGGTTTATCCCGTTTACAAAAGACGGCAAACTGACAAACAATTTTGCATTTGTGATCAATGGTCCTGCGCAGATAGCACAGACTGTCCTTGAGGGTGAGCTGAAAGTTCTCCTGGGAAGGCTTTCCGATGCAAGGTTTTTCTTTGCTGAAGACAGAAAGAAAAAGCTGGCCGATTTTGCAGACAAACTTTCTGGTGTGGCTTTCCTTAAAGGTCTCGGCACACTTCACGACAAAACGGAAAGGCTTGTCGCGCTTGCTAAAACGACCCAGCTTGGTGTTGATAAAAACAAGCTGGAAAAGGCATGTTCGCTTGCCAAGGCCGACCTTGCCTCTTCGATGGTCCATGAGCATGATGACCTACAGGGCAGGATTGGTGGATTGTATGCCCAGCTTGATGGCGAAGACAGGGAGGTGGCGCTGGCGATATCCGAACAGTACCTGCCATCAGGCGAGGACGATCCTGTACCGTCATCTGTTCTTGGGCAAGCCCTCTCGCTTGTTGACAAGGCTGATTCGCTAGTTAACATTGCTGCTTCTGGCAACATGCCGAAGGGTTCAGCAGATCCTTTTGGAGTGAGGCGTTTTGCCATCGGAATAATAAGAATTCTTGTTGAGGGATCGCTTTCTGTGAATTTGACCGATCTGCTTGTTTCCTGCAGCAAGCTTGGATTCAAGCGGAGTGATGATGCTGTCCAGAAATCTGTTGATTTCATTAAGGCAAGACTGGAGAATTACCTGAGGTCGAAGGGATACCGTTATGATGTTGTCAGGGCGGCTATTTCTCCAGGGATTGAACAATTGAAAGAAGTCACGGGCAGGGCCGATGCAATGCAGGCAATATATGAGTCAAAAGAATTTGCTGGCATAGTTGCAACTGCAAAAAGACTCAACAACATCCTTAGAGATTATGCTCCAACTGGAAGTTATGACGTATCACTTTTTGAAGATGATGTCGAGAGGGAATTTGAAGTTTCATGCAGAAATGTTTTCAAATCTGTCGCCTCTAGCAATGACTTTGCAGAAAAATTGAAACTGCTTTGCAACCTTACTGATCCTGCAGAAAAATACTTTGATACGGTCATGGTCAATGCCGAAGACGGGAAGATAAAAGCAAACAGAAAGAACTTTCTTTCAAATTTGCTTCAAAAATATAGAGAGGTCTCGGATTTTGTCGAGATAGCAATCTAGGGTGTCAAATGAAAAAATTCAAGGTTGAGCTTTTCAGGAAAATGTGCAAGTCATGCCAGCTTTGCATGTTCATTTGCCCAAAGGAAGTTTTTGGCGTGAATGAGAGAGGGCAGGTTGTTGTACTAAACGATGAGCCGTGCATCGGGTGTTTGCAGTGTTACAATATTTGCCCCGATTTTGCACTGGAGGTGACCAAAAATGGCGATTGAATCATACCTTTGGCAAGGAGCTCATGCTACAGCCCAGGGCGCCCTGAAGGCAGGGGTCAACTATTTTGCCGGATACCCAATAACTCCTTCAACTGAAGTAGCCGAATTCATGGCTTATGCCCTGCCATCGAGGGACGGAATCTTTATCCAGATGGAAGACGAGATTGCATCGATTGCATCGCTCATAGGTGCTTCACTTGCCGGTGCAAAGGCCATAACAGCCACTTCTGGCCCTGGCTTCTCACTCATGCAGGAGGGCCTTGGGTATGCCATAATGGCAGAAGTCCCCCTTGTAATTGTTGATGTAATGAGAGGCGGCCCGTCAACAGGTCTTCCCACCAAGCCAACCCAGGCCGATGTAATGCAGGCAAAATGGGGAACACATGGTGACCATCCAATAATTGCACTCTGCCCAGCATCGGTCAAGGAGTCATATTACCTCATGGTCAAAGCTGTCAATCTCTCTGAAAGATTCAGAACGCCAGTCGTTTTCCTGACTGATGAAACCATCGCACACATGAGGGAGAGGGTCCAGATTGATGTTGATGAAAAGCTTTATATTGAACCGCGCATAGAGCCGAAAGATCCAAGGAGTTACAAAACCTTCCAGCCAGATGAAAGACTTGTACCCCACCAGGCCAAGTTTGGGACCGGTTTCAGGACGGTTGTTACAGCACTCTATCATGATGAGTCCGGTTTCCAGAACACATCTGCCGAAGTTGCAGAGAGGTTCAACAAGAGGCTGGTGGACAAGGTCGAAAAATATATTGACGAGTTTTATGAAACAGAAGAGTATAACCTCGAAAACTCGGAGCTTGTCTTTGTTTCCTACGGTGCCTCCCACAGGACCGTTCTTCAGGTGCTAAACGATTCAAAGAACCCAAAATGGGGCTTTTTAAGGCTTGTAACAATATGGCCCTTTCATGACAGGCTCATCAAGGAGAAACTTGAAAAGGCCAAGGTCATTATTGTTCCGGAACTGAACATGGGACAGATGATAAGGGAAATCCAGAGACTCTTTGGAGACACAAAAAAGATTGTTTCTGTAAACAGGTGGGATGGCGAACTTATAACACCAGACCAGCTTAGAAAGGTGGCTGAGCAGGCATGAGGGAACAAATCCTGAAATATTTCAAGCAGGACAAGCTGCCGCATGTTTTTTGCCCCGGCTGCGGGAACGGCGAAGTAATGCATGCAATGGCCCAGGCCATAGAAGAGCTTGGCTGGGACCCAACACAGATACTGATTGTCGGTGGTATAGGGTGCTCATCAAGAATTGCCACATACACAATCTTTGATTCTTTGCACACCTTGCATGGAAGGCCGGTGGCCTTTGCTGTTGGCGCAAAGCTCGCAAACCCGAACCTCAAGGTGATAATTGTTAGTGGTGATGGTGATGCCTCTTCAATTGGCGGCAATCATCTTATCCATGCTGCAAGGCGCAACATGGACCTCACGCTCTTTATTGTCAATAACTACACCTACGGAATGACCGGTGGGCAATACAGCCCAACCACACCACTCGGCTCTTTTACTACAACTTCGCCATGCGGGCATGTGGAGGAGCCATTCAGCATAACAGACTTGCTTGTTGGCGCCGGTGCTCCTTTTGTTGCAAGAACAGGCACGCTCTATTTTAATGAGTTGGTAAAGCTCATGAAGCTTGCCCTTGCCAAAAATGGTTTTGCAGCAATTGATATCTTTACTCAATGTCCAACCAATTATGGCAGAAACAATCGCCTTGGAAAGCCAATCGACCTCATCAAGACCCAGGCTTCAATCCTGGTCCCGAAAGAAAAATATGATGCGTTGGAACAGCATGAGAGGGAAGGCAAATTCGCCAGAGGGGTGATCCAGAACATCGATAAACCTACTTTTCTTGACCATTACAGGGCCTGTGTGCTTTCTACAAGAAAGGCGGTCCACCATGAGTGATTTTTCTTGGATGAGTATAAACCACAAAATTTTTGGAGGGAAAAAGGCCGAATCAATAAGATTCACTGGCTCTGGCGGACATGGACTTGTAACAGCATCAGTCATTCTTGCCAAGGCTGGCGTGTATGAGGGTCACAATGTTCTCCAGTCGCAGGTTTATGGTGCCGAGGCAAGAGGTGGTTCCACAAAATCTGAAACAGTAATCAGAGAAGGTGACATATATTTCCCGAAACTTGTCAATCCAGACGTTCTGTTGGCATTGACATCAGAAGGTCTTGAAAAATACAGGGTTGATGTCAAGAAGGACGGCCTTATAATCTTTGATTCAGTGTTGATACCAGAGGAAAAATCAACCGGTGATGGACCATTTGCAATTGGAATTCCGATGTGGTCTGAATTGATAAAAGAACTAAAAACAGGAACTGCGATAAATGTTATGTCGCTTGGGGTGATTGTTGGCTTCACGGAGATAGTTAAGAGGGAATCTCTTGAGCGCGCCGTTCATGAAAATTTCAGGCCTGAATTCAAGACAAACAACCAGAAGGCCCTAGACATTGGTTACAAAATAGCCCAGGAGGTCAAGAATGGATAAGTACACAAAAATCATCGAGCAGATAAAGGCACTTGAGGCCGACATGGTTGACTTCAAGATCGTCGATTTTTATGGAAGGCTCCGCCATGTGACAATCCCGACAACCAATATCACCGACAAGAAACTCCAGTTTGGTTTTGGTTTTGATGGTTCAAATTTTGGTTTCGCAGAAACTGGCAAGTCCGATTTTGTTGCCCGTCCGGTCATAAAGGATTTTGTTGAGCTCGACCCTTGCCTTGAAGACCCGACCGCAACATTTATGTGCGATGTTTACGAAGCGGCCCAGGATGTAAAGCCGTACGAATCAGACCCGAGGGGCATCCTTAGAAAGGCTTGCAATTACATGCAATCTCTTGGTGTAGCCGATATGGCCACCTGGGGCCCGGAGCTCGAGTTTTACCTCTTTAACGATCTGCTTGTAAGGACCGATCCGCAAGCAATGTCGGCAGAGATTATTTCCGACGAAGGATACTGGGGGTCACAGGATGATGATTACTCTTTTGCAACAAGGCTCCCGAAGAAGGGTGGATATCATTCTGTCCCACCAAATGATACCCAGTACCAGACCAGAGTCGAGGCAGTAAGAAGACTCACTTCACTTGGATATGATGTAAAATACCACCACCACGAAGTTGGTGGCCCTGGCCAGTGTGAAGTGGAATTTAACCTCATGGATAGCATGGTTGCTGCCGACTGCATAATCCTTGGTAAATACATAATTCGCAACACTGCCCAGGAGTTTGGCTCATATGCCAGCTTCCTTCCAAAACCAATCTTTGGAGAGGCCGGAAACGGACTCCATGTCCACTTCCTGATGAAGGGCAAGAATGGCGAACTTGTGTTCCACGATCCAAATGGGTACATGGGTCTTTCGAAAATGGCACTCTCTTTCCTCGCCGGAATTCTTACACATGCACCGGCCATCACAGCTATCACCAACCCGTCCACAAACTCCTACAAGAGGCTTGTCAGGGGATACGAGGCGCCTTGCAACTGCTGCTATGGAATGGCAAACAGGAATGCTGCAGTAAGGATACCAGCTTATGCCACCCAACCAGAAGAAAAGCGCTTTGAATACCGTGTTGGTGATGCAACCTTCAACCCGTATCTTGCGCTTGCCTCAATCCTCATGGCTGGACTTGATGGTGTCAAAAAAAGTCTTGATCCAGAGGGAAAGTTTGGCCCGCTCGAAAAAATGGACAAGGGCTGGGAGCCACCGGTTTCCATTCCGGCATCACTCAAGGAAGCTCTGGAAGCATTGCAGAAGGACCACCAGTTCCTTCTCGATGGTGGAGTTTTCACGAAAGGGATGCTTGAAAAGTTCATATCGGATAAGATGCAGGATCATTTGAGAATCGAAAGAACACCTCACCCGGTAGAATTCGAGATGTATGAACTGATCTAGATTAACAGGAAAGAAACAAGACAAAAAAGCCCCATCCTTATAAGGATGGGGCTTTTTTTATTCGGTGATTATCGCTGAACCGATCAGTATGTTTCGTGAGTAAAAAACAGCGAATTGACCTGGAGTTGGTGCAAAAACAGGTGTTTTTGCAGACACAAATATATCACCATTGTTTTCATGTTCAATCTTGCATTCCACAGGGTTTGACCTGTAGCGTATCATCACTTGGGGCTTATCATCAGAAATCAGCCTCAAATCAGTCACCCTAAACCTTGAGATCTGAACATTTTCTTTGTGCCCAACCACAAGTGTATTGGTTTTCACATCTTTTTTGACAACATACCATGGACCACCTGCAAGGCCGATGCCTTCTCTTTGCCCGTGCGTAAAAGCGTTCAGGCCCGAATGTTCACCAATGACGTTCCCCATGGTGTCCACAATTTCACCAGGCTGGCCTATGCCTATTTCCCTGGCTATCCAGTCCCTCATTGGCATGTTTATAAAACAGGCATCCTGGCTCGGAGGTGTTGCAGGCAGGCCGCTAATTTTGGATTCTGCCTCTGCCCGCGTGAGTGTTCCCAGTGGGAAAAGACATTTTTGTAGGACCGTTTCGTCAACTCTGGCAAGCATGTAGCTCTGGTCCTTGATTTCATAATCAGCCTTTGCAACTGTAACGTGCCCTGCATAGGAGATTTTTTTTGCGTAGTGGCCAGTGGCGATGTATTCGAAACCCATTTGCATGGCAAATTTGTGCAGGACATGCATCTTTACCATCTGGTTGCACATGACGCACGGGTTTGGGGTCTCGTTTCTGATTATTGAACTTTTGAAATATTCGATTACCTGTGTTTTGAAAAGGTTTTGTATCGGGATCAAATAGTGCTTGATTCCAATTTGCTCGCTGGCTTTTATGGCCGTGTCTATGCTTTCCCTGCCGCATATTGGAAGCGATGCACCGGATACTTCATGGCCATATGATCTTAAAACCAGAACCGCAGCGGTTGAATCTGTGCCGCCGGACATTCCAACAAGTATTCTGGCCATTACATTTTTTCCAGGGCCTGTGCTAGCTGGGACAACGATGAAACCTGTGGAGAAAAATCAGACCTTATCCCTCTCCTTGGGTCTGCAAAAAGCACTGCCCTCATGCCACAAACTACTGCAGCAGTGCAATCTTTTTCCTCATCATCGCCAACCATGACGCAGTCGATGGGATCGACTGCCAATTCTGCAGCAGTTGTCAGGTATGTTTCAGGGTGTGGTTTTCTCAATTTCCTTTCATCTGAAAAGTATGTCACGCTGAACCTTTTCATCACGTCATGGTATGCCATGAAAAGATGTTTTCCAGATGAACGTTCAGTGTTTGATATGAGTCCAAGCTTGTATTTTCTGAAAAGAGACTCAACCATTTCTTCGGCACCTGGCACAAAAGGGCTTAAGAAAAGGAGATTCGCCCTGTTGTATGCGTCTTCGAGTTTTTCAACCAGGTCCCTGTCCGGTATGAATCTTATTGTTTCAGCCATCAGTCTGATTTGTTCCCTGGTGGTGAGGGCCCTGTTGTTTTTTGAGAGCTCGCCAATCATTTTGCCTGCGGCCTCGTAGGCAAAAGAAACGTCAGAAATTGAGACCCTTATGTCATTCCTGACAAGGATTTCATGGATTTTTTCAATCCTATATTTGCCCCTCTTCTCCTCGATATCGGGCAAATCGTATACAAGCGTATTCCAGAAATCAAATATTATGGCTTGCGGTTTATTTTTGGTTTTGGCCATTTCTGGAATTATAACTGTTTGCTTTATAAAGGTTCAAGACCAGTCCTTGAATCGGTATGTTTTCGTGCTATATTGGCCTAACCTTGGCTAGGATGGACGTACTCCGCGACGACATCGTGGCCACAGGAAAGGAGAAAATATAATGCTAGACAAAGACAAAAAGCGGCAGATCATTGAGAAATTTGCCACCCACGAGGGTGATACAGGTTCACCAGAAGTCCAGGTTGCACTTCTTACCCAGAGGATCAACGAACTTTCAGCTCACCTGCTTACCCACAAACATGATTTTACATCAAGGAGAGGACTTTTGAGGATGGTTGGTGAGAGACACAGAATGCTTGGTTATCTTCGTTCAATAGAAGAAAACAGGTACCTAAAGCTCATCGGTGCCCTCGGACTGCGTAAGTAATGAAAATAGACAAAAAGACAGAGCTAAACAGAGACGTTTATGTTGCCCATGCTGAAATAGCAGGGCAGGAAATAACAGTCACCACCGGCAAAGTTGCTCAGCAGGCCGGTGGTTCTGTTATGGTGCAGGTTGGCGGAACGGTTGTTCTTGCAACTGCCGTTGTGGCTGATAAAGAAAGACCCGACATAGATTTCTTCCCGCTAGTTGTCGATTATTTTGACAAAATGTATGCGGCAGGAAAAATCCCAGGTGGGTTTTTCAAGAGGGGTGGAAGGCCGTCTGACCAGGAAATATTGAGGTCAAGGCTCATTGACAGACCCCTCAGGCCGTTGTTTCCAAAACATTTCCGCAGGGATGTTCAGATCGTTGTTTCCACGCTTTCGTCAGATGGCGAAAACATCCCGGATTTCCTTGGGATAATTGGTGCTTCTTGCGCTCTCACAATTTCTGATGCCCCGTTTGAAGGGCCACTCGCAGCAGTAAGGATCGGGCTTATTGACGGAGAACTTGTTGTAAACCCAACTGTAACCATGCTCCAGAAATCAACGCTTGATCTGGTGGTTGCTGGAACAAATGATGCAATAATGATGGTTGAGGGTGGTGCAACCCAGGTAGATGAAGAAACGATAGCGAAGGCTATGGAGCTTGCGCAGGCTTCTTTTGCAGACATCATTTCTGTCCAGAATGAGTTGCAAAAACAGATTGGAAAACAAAAAATTGTAGTTCCTCCCCCAGAAATTGATCCCGAGGTGTTGCAGCTTGTTCATGAAGAGCTTTTCAGAAAAGGCGACGAAAAACTTTTCAACCCCGATAAGACCCAGCGCGAAAGTGCATCTGGAGAATTTGAGCAGGAAATAAAGGCTCTTGTCCAGGAGAAACTCCCAGAAAAGACGTCAAATTTTGGCCTCATATTCGAAAAAGAGCTAAAGTCTTTCGTCAGAGACAGGATAGTCATTCAGGGTAAACGCCCTGACGGCAGGAAAACAAATGAGATCAGACCAATCTCCATGGAGGTTGGCACACTTCCAATGACTCATGGTTCTGCAATCTTCCTTAGAGGACAAACCCAGGTTTTGTCTGTCACAACTCTTGGTGCCAAGGACGAAGGCCAGCTGGTTGAAGGGCTTTATGAAGAAGAAATCAAGCATTACATGCATTATTACAACTTCCCTCCGTTCTCGGTTGGCGAAGTAAGACCATTGAGGGGGCCATCAAGAAGGGATATAGGTCATGGCAATCTTGCGGAAAGATCGCTAGTGCCCCTCATTCCCACTGAAGAAGAATTCCCCTATACAATCCAGGTCTTCTCTGAAGTTCTGGAAAGCAATGGTTCATCATCGATGGCCTCTGTTTGTTGCAGCTCGCTTTCGCTGATGGATGCAGGTGTGCCGTTAAAAGCACCTGTTGCCGGAATAGCGATGGGGCTTATCACGAGCAATGACAAGATCGCAATCCTCACTGATATTCAAGGTGTGGAAGATGCACTTGGTGACATGGATTTCAAGGTTGCTGGAACAGTTGAAGGCATAACAGGCCTCCAGATGGACATCAAGATCAAGGGCATTGACATGAACATAATAAGGCGCGCCCTGGCCCAGGCCAGAGAGGCCAGAATGTTTATCCTAGGTCTCATGAAACAGTGCCTGCCGGAGCCAAGAGCCGAGCTTTCACCAAATGCCCCAAGGGTCTATACAATGACCATAGACACCGAAAAAATTCGTGAAGTAATCGGGCCTGGCGGCAAAGTCATAAAGAAAATCATTGAAGACACAGGTTGCAAGATTGATATCGAGCAGGATGGAAGGGTCTTCATAACTGCCCCAAATGAAGAAGCAGGAATGATGGCAAAGGGTATTATCTCCGAGATAACCGAAGACGTCACTGTTGGGAAAATCTACCTTGGCAGAGTAACCGGAATAAGGGATTTTGGCGCTTTTGTAGACATTGGTAAAGGCGGTAAAGAGGGCCTTCTCCATATTTCTGAAATAGCCAACCACAGGGTCGCAAAAGTAGAAGATGAGCTGAAGGTCGGCCAGGAAGTTATGGTCAAAGTCAAAAAGATTGATGAAACTGGAAGAATATCCCTTACACGCAAGGGCCTTCTGGAGACCGACTCCGGCACAATCCCGCCATCCATCGATAGCGACGAAGGCCATGGGGACGACCATCATGGCAAAAGGCACGGCAAGGACAGGAGAAGGTGAAGCTAGTAGTAGACACCATGCCTGGTTTTGGCTCGGTGGCGCTCGGTTTGTTTATGCCGGTAGGTGCTTACACCGAATCTGATGACCAGCAGGGCCTCTCGCACTTTCTTGAGCACCTTGTGTTCAAGGGCACGCCAAAACGAAGTGCCAGCGATATTGCAATCGAGATTGACGGTACTGGCGGAGAACTGAATGCTTACACCTCAGTCGAGCTTACAAGCTTTTACGCCAAGGTCCTAGTTGACGATGTCGACCTCGCACTGGATATCTTGTTTGATGTTACCTACAACCCTTCGCTCCAGAACGACTCGATCAATCTGGAGAGGGGGGTTGTTCTTTCAGAGATAGCAGAATTTATGGATGCCCCTGACGAAATAGCATCTGTCAGGGCATTCCAGGCTGCCTGGGGAGCACATCCGCTTGCAAGATCAGTTCTTGGTTTTCCCGATGTGATAAGAGGGGTTTCCCCGGACAATATAAGGCAGTACCACAAAGATCATTACAGGACTGAAAATGCCGTCTTGTCTGCCTGTGGCGGGATAACATACGAACAATTGTCTGCCAAACTTCAAAAACTGGGTATCAAGCACGGACCTCTTGACGGAAAAACTTCATATGTTGAAAACGAACCTGTCTTCAAGCCAAACAAGCTTTGTATGGACAGGGACTCTGAACAGGTCTATTTTACATATGTATGGCCGGGTCCAAGGCTTGGTGATGCAGAGATTGCAGAAGCACTTGTGAGTTCCGTGATAATCAGTGGCTCGATCAGCTCCAGGCTCTTTCAGAGGCTCAGAGAGAAAGAGGGTCTGGTCTATAACATCTCCATGATGTCATCGTTCTCGAAATCTGCGGGGCTCCTGGGTGTTTATGGTGCTGTTCCAAAAGAAAATTATCAAAAAAGCCGTGATATACTGCTTTATGAGCTGGACAACCTTCGCAATTATGGTGTGACCGAAGACGAGCTTGAGAGGGCAAAGAGAATGATCAGGGGGTCGACAACGCTTTCCCTTGAAAGTAATATGGCTAGGATGGACCGCAGTGGAAAGCTTGGATTGCTTTTGGGAGATGTGCCTCCTCTTGAGAGTACTCTTGAGAGAATAAATTCCATGAGCATAAAGGGCTTCAATGGTTATATAAAGCAGAACATACCGGAAGACTATGCCATCTCCCTTGTCGGAAAAGGTGTTTGTGATCAAAAAGGGTTTGTTGGTGACTGACGCTGAAGTGATCCTGAACGAGATCACAAGGCAGGTCTCTGCCTGTCGCAAGTGTAGTCTTGGAGTAATGAGAAAAAATCCGGTACCAGGGATAGGAAGCCATGATTCATCAATAATGTTTATCGGTGAGGGTCCTGGTGCCAACGAAGATGAGAAGGGTGAACCGTTTGTCGGAGCTGCAGGGCAACTCCTGGACAAACTCCTTATGATGATAGGACTGAAAAGGTCCGAAGTTTTTATAACAAATATAGTAAAATGCAGGCCTCCTCAAAACAGGACGCCACAACAGGACGAAATAGAATCATGCAAACCATACCTAATGGCCCAAATAGCGGCCATAATGCCGAAAATAATAATCACGCTCGGGGCACCGGCAACCCAGACAATGTTGTCAAAGCAAATGTCCATAAGCGTGACACACGGAAAGCTCCAGTTAAAGGAAGGACTCAGGTTTCTTCCAATGTATCATCCGGCAGCATATCTCCACAAAAGGGACCCGGAATTGCTGGAGGCGATGAAAAAAGATTTCAGGGAGCTAAGGCTCATCCTGGACCAAACAATAACAAGATAATGTCCAGAAACGAACCTCATTCTGTTTTGATAACACCGCTTGGCGGTCTTGGCGAGATTGGCAAGAATCTGACTGTTATTGAATGGGAAAACAACGCTGTCATAGTTGATGCCGGTTTCAAGTTCCCGGACGCCGATCTTCCAGGAATTGACAAAGTCATCCCTGATCTTTCCTATCTTGACACAATATCAAAGAAAATAAGGGCTGTGCTTCTTACTCATGGACATGCCGACCATATTGGTGGTTTGAGATACGTTCTCGAGAAAGTAAAAGTGCCTGTTTACGGTACTGAACTGACCATCGGGCTTGCCGATGAGGTACTCCCAGGTTCTGTTAGGCCTGTAGATTTCAGGACAGTGCAATTTGGAAAGCATTATTTTATTGCTGGGGTCAGAACGGAATTTATAAGGGTCAACCATTCCATACCGGATGGTGCGGCCATAGCACTCCATTTCCCGGCCGGAATCGTCCTTCACACTGGTGATTTCAAGATCGACCTCAATCCGATTGACGGGAACCCAATGGACCTTCAAAGGCTTGGAGACCTTGGCCTGAAAGGCATACTGTGCCTTATGGCCGATTCAACAAATGCCGACGAGCCGGGTTATACTGCCTCGGAATCGACTGTTGGCAAAACCTTTGAGCAGCTGTACAAATTTGCTCCCGGAAGAGTTGTTGTTGCAACTTTTGCAACGAACATCCATAGGCTCCAGCAGATAGTTGATACAACAGTAAAGTTCGGACGCAAGCTCATCATTGATGGGAAAAGCATTGTTGATACTATAAAAGTTGCACAGAGACTTGGCTATTTCAACATGCAGGACAGCATGATAATAACACCAGAGCAGGCAAACAAAATGCCACCAGAAAAAGTTGCCATAGTAACAACTGGAACTCAAGGAGAGCCAATGTCCGGCCTGACCAAGATTGCCAATGCCACCCATCCTAAAATACACATCCAGAAGACCGATACAGTCCTAATTTCTGCTGATCCAATCCCTGGCAATGAAAACCTTGTTTCAAGAACTGTTTCCGGATTGTTGAAACTGGGAGCAAACGTCTACTATCGCAATGTTGACGGGGTTCATGTTTCCGGCCACGCTTCGCAGGAAGAAATGAAGATAGTACTTGCACTCACAAAGCCAAGATACTTCATTCCGCTCCACGGTGAGTACAAACAGTTGTGGTTCCATGCAAAGATTGCAGAGAACTCCGGAATAAAGAAGGAGAATATTTTCATTTGCGATAATGGTGACCAGATACAGCTTTCGGATAAGGCAGGTAAAATAGTGAAGAAGGTGCCTGCCGGGGCCGTATATATTGACGGGAGCTCCGTTGGAGACATAGGCACTGTTGTCCTCAAAGAAAGATCAAAGCTTGCAAGAGATGGTTTCATGACCATATCTGTTGCAGTTTCGAAAGACACCAGGGAAATTCTTGCAGGACCAGATGTAACCAGCCAAGGTTTTATCTATATGAAGGAGTCGGCAGAAACTATTGAAGTTGTCAAACAGGTTGTCATAAACATAGCAAAAAACTGGAAAATGGAAGGATCATCAACAAGCGAGCTGAAAAGACAGATAAGGGAAAAATTGTCTGACGTTTTGCTTGAAACTACAAGGAGAAGGCCAATGATACTTCCAACGGTCCTTCAGATATGATGCCAAAAAAGATCTCGGAAGAGAGTTTGTTTGATGGCATTCTGTTTTCTGTCCAGAGAGAGAAATACCAGGATGAGAAAGAGTATATAAGGGAGTTTATCAGGACCAAATTCGAAGCTGTCGTTGTTCTTCCATTCACCCATGACGGAAAGGTTATTCTGGTGGAACAATTTAGAGCTCCTGTCCGTAGTAATTTGATTGAAGTTGTCGCCGGGAAGGTTGAGGAAGGCGAAATCCCTGTCGAAGCGGCTTTTCGCGAGCTTGAAGAAGAGACTGGCTATGAGGCTGGCAACATGGTCAGCCTTGGCAAGGCATTTGTTACGCCTGGTATTAGCACTGAAAGATCGCATTATTTCTTGGCCAGAGACCTCAAAAAGGGAACGCCTAATCCCGATGAAGATGAAAATGTGCACCCAATAGAAGTGTCGATGCCAGAATTCGAGAGGATGCTTGCCGAAGGGCAGATCGAAGACACAAAATCGCTTGTTATTTATGGACTGTACAGACTCTGGAAGGGTGAGCAATGAAAGACAACGCACTTAAAAAAATCATCAGAGGGTCGGCCATTGCCGCCGCATACGTCGTTTTGACAGGGCCCTTTGCCGTATTTTCTTTTGGTGCCATACAGGTAAGGCTTGCCGAAGCACTCACGATATTGCCATTCTTCTGGCCAGAAGCTATTGCCGGGCTTGCGGTTGGATGTTTTATCTCCAATCTGCTCTGGTCTCCATTTGGCGTCATAGACTGGACGCTTGGCACTTTTGCCACGCTTCTGGCGGCGACACTCACATTTTTGCTGTCCAGAACAAAAAAAATATGGTTGGGTGCCATCCCCCCTGTTATCATCAATGGGCTTGTGGTTGGACTCTATGTGTCTGTTTTGCAAGGATTTTTTGATATTGGAATCCCACAAGGGTTGCAGGGATTTACGGCCACATTCACCAACTTTAAAATTGGGGTGTATATGCTTGTTGCAGGACAGATAATGCTTGGTGAGGCGGTGACTCTTGGCGTTCTTGGTATTCCACTCGCATATATATTGAAAAGGACGGGTTTTTTGAATGAAGGACTTTAGGCTGGCAATAGCCCAAATCGAATCAAAATTTGGCGATCTTGCATACAACATAGAAAAGCATGCCAGGGTTGCAAAGGAATCGCGTGGTAGCGGCGCTGATATGGTGCTTTTTCCTGAGCTGGGGCTTTCAGGCTACAGTTTAAGGGACCTTTCATATAGTCTTGCCATTAGACCCGATAGCAATGAAATGCGCCCGATCATTGAGGCCTCAAAAGAAATTGCCATTTTCTGCAGTTTCCCGGAGATGTGTCCGGATCATGTGGTAAGAATTAGCGGCTGCCTCTATATCGGGGGTGAAATTGCCCAGATATACAGAAAAATCCACTTGCCGACGCATGGCCTGTTTGAGGAGGCAAGATATTTTGGTAAAGGCAACAACATAAAGGCTTTTGATACACCATTTGGCAGGCTGGGAATAATGGTGTGTCGTGATCTCTGGCACCCGGAAGAAGCTTATGTGCTCTCCAAGGATGGCGCCGAGATGATAATTGCCTGTTCGGCGATACCGGCAAGGGTCCTTGGAAAAAGTGGTTTCTCGGTAAAAAAGTTTTTTGAAAGAACAACTGGCAATATTGCTTTTACTAACCAGGTTTTTCTGGCGAGTGCAAACAAGGTTGGGTATGAAGATGGTGTGGCATTTTTTGGCAATTCCGTTGTTTTTGGTCCGGATGGCCATGAACTGGCGATTCTGCCAGAGCTTGTAGAGCATGTCCAGATCGTCGATATTGATTCATCGATCCTCGCAAGGGCAAGATACAACATGAGCCTTTACAGGGAAAGCGATTTTGGAACGGTCCTTAATGAAATGGAAAGGATTGAGAAAAATGCTTGAAATCGATCTTGAGAGAGCGCAAAAACTCATTGAAGGGTTCATTCACTCCTGTGCAAATGGCGCTTCAATGAAGGGTGCTGTTCTAGGACTCTCAGGAGGCCTTGATTCGGCCCTTGTGGCTGCAATTGCCTCAAAGGCCCTTGGGCCAGATAATGTCTTGGGGCTCCTGCTTCCATACAGGCAGTCAAGCAAGGATTCGATAGAGCATGCCAAGCTAGTTGCGGAGAAATTTGGCATAAAAACCAAAACCATTGATATTTCCGATATGGCCGATGGCTACCATGAACAAATTGACAGGTTCAGGCTTGGCAATCTTCTGGCAAGGCTCAGAATGTGCGTGATATTTGACCAGTCAATGGCCAACAAAGGCATCGTTTTGGGGACTTCCAACAAAACAGAAATGCTCCTGGGCTATTCAACGTGGTACGGCGACATGGCCGCAGGGTGCTATCCCATAGGCGATATATACAAGACCCAGGTGATAGCGCTGGCAAAGTACATTGGTGTACCTGACGTGATAATAGAAAAGGCCCCTTCTGCGGACTTGTGGCCGGGGCAAACTGATGAGGGCGAGATAGGCAATACATATGAGAGACTTGACCAGATACTTGACATGCTGGTTGACCAGAGGCTCCCAAAGGAAAAAATCACACAGCGTGGTTTTAGCTTACAAGAAATTGAGGCAATTGAGCTGAGGATGCGCAAGTCGCAGTTCAAGAGGGTGTTGCCACCAGTGTGCAAAATAACCGGAAGAACAATCGATCAGGATTTTAGATATATCAAAGACTGGTCAGTGGGATGATGTCAGGTCAGAGATGACCTGTCTGAGCACCATTAATACATAACCCAGCTTTGCTGTTGGTTTTGCGATAACTGCCAGCGTGCCTATTTGCCCAACTGATGAGATTACAACGTAGCCCTGGTCGCCCTTCACATAGACCTGTTCAAGGTTTCCGCTTGTAAGGTCGCTGATGACTCTTTCACCAAGCGCATAAAGGGTAGCAGACATGGCTGACATCGAATCTTCTTCGATCTCGCCAGGTATTACGGAGAATATCGGGAGACCATCTTCAGAAACCAGGGCACACCCCAATATATCAGGGTTGCTTGCGGCCATCTGGTTCAGAATGTTTCTAATATAGCCAATATTTGGTTGGGGCATTTCAACAAAATGATAGCGGTTATGCTTTATTAGTCAATCGCGCCCAAACAAAAAAGGCCCCAGGAAAAAATTCCTGGGGCCTTTTAATTGGTTCTCGAACTGGTTTTTAGTACCAGAGCCTCACTATTGTTATTTCTTTTGTCTCGGAGGCCCATTTCACATCGCAATCGAAAGCTTCGGCAATTGCCCTGAAAGGCACAAACGTAGAGCTGTTCTTTATAAGTGGAGCGGCAGCAAGTGATTTCTTTACGCCATTTACCACCATCACCCTTGTACCAATTTGCATGATTATCTGTTTTTCGCCAAGAACAATCTCTATGCTTTTTGATGCCTGATCATACTGGACTGTGGCACCAAGAGCTTCTGAGATGATCCTGATGGGCACCATTGTTGTTCCTCGCTCAATGAATGGGGGTACAGGGATTGGTTTTGTTGATCCATTGACAAGCATTGAGTTTGATCCAACCTGGAGCACAACTGTTGTTTTTCTGAAGTTTTCAAATTCGAATGTTTGTGAGGCCTTGTTGCCGGCTTTGTCCCACGCTTCAACTGTGATAGTGTTTTTGCCATATTTGCACTCAAGCTCGAACTCAAATCCTGCAGAGGTATTCTGGCTTTTGTCACCAATCAAGATTTTGGATGACTCGTTGACTTTCCCTTTTATTTTTATTGTTTTGGCCTCAATTATTTTTGGATCCAGAACCTCAATCTGCATTTCTGGTGGAACAGTGTCCAGCGTGACGGTTATTGTCTTGCGTGTGGAATTGCCGTTGGTGTCAGTCGCCACTATTGTTATGGCATTGTCGCCTTCCCCAAGCAGTATTTCAGCGGAAAATCTGCCGTTCTTACCTACTGTTGCATCTGTTTCTGCGACTTTCACCTTTGTGCCTGGTTCTGTTTGCCCCGTGATTTTTAATTTTGGATTGTTGAAAAGCAATGGAACGTTGTCGACTGTGAGTTCTGGTGGGGTTTCATCCCTTTTTACCTGTATGTCTTGCGAGAAAGAACCGAAATTTCCTGCCGCGATATTGATTGTCAATTTTCCGGGTTTGTCTGGCGTGACATCGAAATTGGCCTTTCCAAGTTCGTTTGTGTACTGCGTCTCGAGGATGCCTCCGCCCATGACCTGGACCCTTGCCCTGTCAATTGGTTTGTTGTCATTTTTTGTTGTGACAGTGACTTCTATGTGGGCCGGTTTGCCAACTTCGAGTTTTTCCGGAGAGACTGAAACAGTTGCATTGACCTGCGAGGTTGATTGCCTGCCTGATGCAAGATTGAATGCCACCCACCCATCCATATCGAGCATGAAAGCTCCATCCGGTCTGTATCTTTTTCTGACATCCTGTGGATCTGTTTCATTTACCGGTCCCCTGCCAGCAAAATCGGATTGGCCATAATGGTTCGCTCCGACGAGGCAGGTTATCCCGCAGACATCATTGGCAAAGATGTAGAACATTGTTTTTCCACCAAAATCGAGCTCCAGAGAGTCCCTGTAATCCAGCTTCCCATCCTCGTTTATATCAGGGAACAGATAACAGCCGGCGTATGGGGAATTGTAGATGCACCCCATTCCCCATCCGGTTGTCTGGTCAGTGTAGTCAAAGAGATAGCCGGTTGCATAAGTGCCATCGTCCCATCTTGTGCATGTCGTATTGTAAAAAGTTTTGTAATTTGTCTCCTCGAACCTTCTGGTTGACGGGTTCCAGTTTCTCACCCTGAATCCCGCTATATCATAGATTTCTTTGTTGGTTTCTTCCAGAGATCCGCTATTGTTGTAGTCAATGCCAAGATTTATGTAGTACCTGTCTCCCATGTCAACTATGTATTCAAGGTTTTTGCCGGTTAGGGGATCTCTGTCAAGCACAATATTTGGTTTGCTGTAGTAGAAATTTGCAAGCATTGTTGTGCCAACAGTCAACCTTGAGGCGGTGTAGCTACTGCACGTCTGGACGCCCTTTGAATTGCCCCTGATCAGTTTGCCATCTGAAGTTTGGACTGTGGCTGTGATGCCATAAATCCTGTTATCTGCGGCTGTCATTACAAAATCTGGATCGCCTGGCGTGTGAAAGACCCTTTTTTCCGGGTCTTCAATGTTGAAAATTGCGTAATCAATAAGTGGTGCTCTGACTTTGACAGTTGCAATTCCGGTCAGTTTCCTGTCAGGAGTGAACACCTGGATTTTGAATTCACCAATATCATTTGCACAGAAACCCTTGAAGATGTAGACTCCATCCCTTGCCATTGAAAAATCAATCTCAATTGGCTGAATGCCAAAAAGTGCCCTGTTGTTTATGTCTGTGCCATCATCATTGTGGAGATCCAGTCTTACCCAATAGTATTGGTCAAGCGTTTCCGGGTGTGGGTCCTTGAAAAGATTGTTCCATACGTTTTTGTTTTCAATGGATCCACCTTGTGTGAGATCAATCGGTATTCCCGAGGAATCAGTTACTTTTATGGTGAATGGTGTTGCCGTATCAACAAGCTCTGGCACAACGCCAGCCGTCAGAACGCTTGGTGTGGCAGTTACTATCAATGAGGAAAGTGGTTGTAATGTTTTTTGCACTGAACCATTGATATTTTTATTTGTTGCTTGCACAAACGCTACGGGCATGACAAGGAGAAAGACAAGAACCAAAATCGAGGTTTTTTTCATTTTTACCTCCTCTTATTTACTTGAAGATACGGTCTTTGGTGTTTTTTGGTTCAAAGAAGCAGCCATTTTGTTAAAAGGGCTTGCTTTGATATGAACATGATGTTAAAATCCTCAATTCGAAGGGTCATGATTCAAGCATTGCAAAGAAGCGAGAGGGTTTTGAGGCTTTACGATCTTGCCTCGCCATGCCATCTTTGCCCCAGGAAATGCGGGGTAATGAGGAATAAAGGTGAGGTAGGGTACTGTCGTGCCCCTATGACTGTGAAAATATCCTCAACCGGGCCACATCCTGGCGAGGAACCGCCAATTTCTGGAACAAAAGGCTCAGGGACTATTTTTTTTGCGTACTGTACAATGTCGTGCAAATTTTGCCAGAACTACCCAATTTCCCAACTCCACAATGGTTATGAAATAACGGTTGAGAAGCTTTCCGAAATCATGCTGGAACAACAAAATCGGGGATGTCACAATGTCAACCTTGTTACACCGAGTCACTATGCCCCACAAATTGCTGAAGCTATAGAAATGGCCAGAAATAGGGGGCTTTCAATACCAATAGTCTACAATTGTTCAGGATATGAGTCGGTTGAGACAATAAAGCTCATGGATGGACTTGTAGACATCTATCTTCCAGATGCAAAATATGACTCGGACAATGAAGCACTGAGAAATTCTGGTGCAGTTAAATATGTTGAGAACAACAGGGCAGCTTTGGTTGAGATGTATAGACAGGTTGGTAATCTATTAATGGATGAAAACGGAATTGCCAGGAAAGGTCTTATAATAAGGCATCTGGTTCTCCCAGAAAGAAGGGCTGGAACTGAAGGGGTCCTGGAATGGATCGCAAAAAACATGCCCGACGTCCATCTGTCTCTTATGAGCCAGTATTTTCCAGCGCACAGGGCTCTTTCAGAACCCGGGCTCGACAGAAATATAACAGAAGATGAATATCAAGAGGCAATCGATTGCCTTGAGGAGGTGGGAATAACAAATGGTTGGACCCAGCCGTTTTAAGTTTTTCCTCCTCTACATTGTTCTACTTTCAGTCATTGCCGCATCAGGGGCCAATGCTGCATCCAATGAGTGGTTTACATTCAAGGGTGGTTATCTCAGAAGCTCATATACCCAGGTTTATGTTGAGCCGGAGGTCCAGAAAGTAAGCTGGAAGTTTAATTCTGGCTCATCCATATCCTGCTCGCCAGTCACAACGAAGAACTCAGTTTATGATTGTACTGAAAATGGTTATGTGTACTGCATAGATGCCAATGATGGGACAAAAAACTGGGAATTTCCTAACAATTCCGTCAAGGATTACGTCGATGATGATGGTAACAGGCCATGGCCAAATGGTGCAATAGATTTTCAGAGAGCAAGGCTCACGACACCTGTTACAGTTTTTGACAACAGGGTCTATCTTCCCTATGGCCAGATGCTTGTCGTGCTGAATGCCGATTCAGGAAAGTTTCTTTTCAGGGTTGATCTTTCCGGACCCGGCCACAGGGCAAACATTACAACATCTCCTTTGGTGTCAAAACTCCACAAGGTCATTATTGTTGGTGCAAGCAATGGCTGGCTTTACGGTTTTGACATTGAAGGCAGGGAGCCTCAGATAAGATGGAGAATGCCTGAACCTTCAGGTACTGGGGACCAGATAGAAAGCAGCCCCGTCCTCCTTGGCAACAATGTCTATTTTGGTTCAAATTCAAGGAATTTCTATTGTGTTGAATTAAAGATACCAGCTTCCGAAAAAGGACTAAGGGCACAGGACACACCCGAAGTGAAATGGGTCACCAAGCTCGATGGCCCTGTTTCGAGTTCTCCTGCTTCGACTGGTTCAAGTGTGAGTACCGCAAAAATAATCATCTGCTCGGAAACTGGAAAGATGTATGCCATATCTGCAGCATCTGGATCAGTCATCTGGACTTACAATGCTGGTGGGAAAATTGATGGTTCACCGGCAATTTCAGGCAATGGAAGGATTGTTTTTGCTTCGGCAAGAAAGATCATCTGCCTGGATGAAAACGGCAAACTTGTCTGGGACACCCTGACAACAAAAGAGTCGATATCGACACCGTCCATTGGGAAGGATTATGTATATGTTACCTCGCTTGATGGCAAGGTCTATGTTTTCAGCTTGTCAAATGGTGCCCAGCTGTCAGTCAAGAGAACCAGCACAGCAATAAGATCATCACCAGCAATAGCCTATGGCAAGCTCTTCTTTGGTGGTGACGATGGGAATATCTACTCACTGGAACATGGCGAAGATCCGCCAACCCTTGCTGTTTCAAAATCAAACTTTTCTTACCAGAACGTAACGCCCAACTCAAAGATTGACAGCAATGACGATCTTTGGGTTGAAAATGTAGGCGGTGGCGATTTAGATATTGAAATATCATCATCAAGGTCATGGATAACAGTGAATCCGGACAAATTGACCCTTCAGAGCGGAAAATCCCGAACGATCCAAATGATGATAAATACACAAGGTCTTTCTCCCGGTAGATATTCGGCAATCATCAAGGTTATTTCAAACGGCGGTTCGGTTTCAATAACCGTAGACCTCAATATTGTGCCAGTCCAGGACACAATCATTGTTCTGACAGTTGACTCCATAAATGCTCTTGTGAATGGTTCCTTCAAGAAAATTGACGCCAAGCCATACAAACTCCAAAGTGGCACGATAATGGTGCCATTAAGGTTTGTTGCCGAATCCTTTGAGTGCCAGGTTGTTTGGGACCAACCAACAAAGACGGTAACCATAATTTATAATCGTCGCGGAATAACCGTTTATGTCACCATTGGAAGCAAGACGGCCTTTATTGAATACCGTCGCGGTGGCGGAAAAATCCCGATCCTGATGAAAGACCCGCCAGTTATTGTTGGTGGAAAAACATTTGTGCCAGTACAATTCATGGCGCAGGCATTTGATGCCAGATGGGTGATGATTTCTGCCAATCAGATAAAGATAACGATCAAGGGTTCGTAATAGAAAAAAACCTCCTTGCGTTTGCCGTTGTAATTCCAGCCATTTTCTCCACTGAACATTCCCTTATATTTGCCAGCTTTATCAGGGTATGCCTTATGTAGGATGGCTCATTTCTTCTGCCCCTTAAAGGAACAGGAGAAAGATAGGGACAATCTGTCTCAACCATGATGAGGTCTTCTGGTGCAATGGCGGCCGCCATCTCGAGGCGCTCGTTTCTTGGATATGTCAGCGGCCCTCCAAAAGAAAGATGGTAGCCTTTTTCAAAGGCCCATTCCGCCATTAGGGTGTCCCCTGAAAAACAATGCAAGACAACCAACTCTGGCGAATGCTCTTCAAGTATTCTCATTACATCACCCTGGGCGTCCCTGCTATGTATTACTATTGGCTTCCCAAGATTTTTTGCTATCTCGATCTGCTCCGAAAATACCTCTCGCTGGGTTTGCCTGTCCGAGAGGTCGCGGTAGTAGTCAAGTCCGATCTCTCCAATGGCAACAACCTTTTCCCTGTCTGATAGCTCGATGATCCAGTTTTTGATCTCGGAGCCCCACTTTTTGGCTTCATGCGGGTGGATGCCAACTGTGGCGAAAATCTCCCTGTTGTTTTGTGCCAGGGACACTGATCTTGACGATGATTCAAGATCAAATCCAACGTTTATTATCTGGCAAATATCGCCCTCTTTTGCCCTTTTAAGCACCCTTTCAAACTCGCCTTTGAAATCTGGGAGGTCGAGATGGGCGTGAGTATCAATGATCTCCATTATTTGACCATGGAACCTGGAACCACCGGACCTTCTGGAGACAGGACAAAAACATTCCCTGTTGCAGTGTCGGTTGCGGCAAGGAGCATCCCCTGGGAAATTATGCCGCGCAATTTTGCAGGCTTCAGGTTTGCAACAACTACAATTGTTTTTCCGATCAAGTCTTCCGGTTTGTAGAATTTTGCTATTCCTGCAGCAATTGTTCTCTGTTCTGTGCCAATGTCGATTGTCAGCTTCAAGAGCTTGTCGGCACCCTCAACCTTTTCAGCGTTAAGGATTTTTGCCACCCTGAATTTGAATTTCTGGAAGTCTTCAATAGCCATCAGTTCTTCGTCCTGCTGCACAGATTCGACTTTTTGTGGCTCTGCAGGTTTTTCGGCAGGCAAGTTTTGCTTTTTCTGTATCCTTGGGAACATCACATCGGCCTTGTTTGTAGTTGTTCCTGGTTTGAGCTGGCCAAGGGCGAGGCCTGCTATTGCTGGGGGAGTGTCCAGGCCAACTGCATTTGCGAGTATTTTTGCGGTGTTGAAGACAAAAGGATTCACAAGCGCTGAAATTACCCTTATTCCATCGGTGAGTGTGTAGTGGAGATCAGCAAGTTCTTCTTTTTTGCCCTGTTTGACAAGCTCCCAGGGCTTTTTGACTTCAATGAGTGTATTGAGCGTGTTTATGAAGCTCCAGATTGCCTCAAGTGCCTGACCGAACCTGAATTCTTCCATGCGCTCGGTGAAAATTTTCATTGTTTCTTCAAATTTTTCGGTTACCTCTGGCAAAACTTTTCCATCTGGCACGATGCCTTCAAAGTTTTTCTGGAGCATCTGCTGTGACCTGTTCAAGAGGTTACCAAGGTCATTTGCAAGGTCGGAATTGTATCTGCCCTCGAAATTTGTCCTTGAAAAATCACCGTCTTCACCAAATGGGAGTTCCCTGAACAGGAAGTATCTGAAAGCATCTTGCGCCAGCTCCTCCTTGCAACCTGAGACTGCAACAAGATTTTCAACTTCAATATGTGGTTTGACAAAATTCCCAAGCGATTTGCTCATTTTTTTGCCATCGCATGTCCACCAGCCGTGAGCAAAAATGTGCTTTGGCAGTGGAAGGCCAAGTGCCATAAGCATTGCCGGCCATATTATGCAGTGGAACCTTATGATGTCTTTCCCTACGAGGTGAATATCGGCTGGCCAGATGTTTTTGAAGTTCTCAGGGTTTGACTCAAATCCTGCGGCCGTTATGTAGTTTATCAGAGCATCGGCCCAGACATAAACTACATGTTTTTCATCAAATGGTGCCTTTATGCCCCAATCCACACCTGTTCTTGTGAACGAGACATCACGCAATCCTTCCTTGATGACGGAGTAGACCTCGTTAAATCTTGCTTTTGGCATTACAAAATCAGGGTTCTCGTCGTAATGCTTCAGGAGCTTGTCCCTGTGGCTGGTCAGTTTGAAGAAGTAGTTTTCTTCAGATATTTTCTCGACTAGTCTGCCGCAGTCAGGACATTTTCCATCGACAAGGTCGCTCTCGAGAAAATATGTTTCGCATGGCACGCAATACCAGCCCTCATAACTCCCCTTGTAAACATCGCCCTGGTCGTAAAGTTGCTGGATTGCTTTTTTAACGGCAGCAGCGTGCCTGGGTTGAGTTGTCCTTATGAAATCATCAAACGAGAGGCCAAACTTTTTGAAATAGTCCTCCCATTGTACTGCAAGCTGGTCAACAAATTGCTGTGTTGTGAGCCCTTTTTCTTTTGCGGCCCTTTCAATCTTTACGGCGTTTTCATCGGTGCCAGTGAGAAACATGACTTCGCGTCCCATCGACTTCCTGTACCTTGCGATAATGTCTGCGGCCATCGTTGTGTAAACATGTCCGATGTGCGGATTGTCGTTGATATAGTAAATGGGCGTTGTCACATAATACTTCTTCATCTTGCACCTCCAAAAAATTTGATATTCATGTCATTTTATCGAAATTGAGGTGTTTTTCAACGTTTTATTGCAGATTGCCACTCTCATGTTCCATCCATTCGTTTGCGGTCCAGTTTGCCGTCTCTTCACCCAAAAAATGCTTTACTATGTGCAATGCCCCATCAATCCCTGCAGTGACGCCTGCAGTTGTGATTATTCTACCGCTATCGACAAAACGCCTGCCAGTGGCCACATTGCATCTGGGGGCGGCTTTCCTCAAATCCTCTATACCCCAATGATGGGTTGTTGCCTCAATGCCATCAAGCAAACCGGCGTCTGCAAGCAAGAATGCGCCATAGCAAACAGACATTGTTATTTCCGACATCAAACTTGCCTTCTTCAGCCATTCCCGCCCGGCTTTTCCAACGGATTTCATGTTTCCGCCCGGCACCACAAGGATTTCTGCATGAGGAGCATTGTCTGTCGAGTAATCGGGGGTGATTGTTATTCCACCCATTGTTTTCAGAGGATTTTGTGATTCAGAAACTGTGACCACCTTGAACGCCTTGCCTTCGCCGGCAATTATAAACACCTCTGCGGGTCCTGCAAAATCCATCAATTCAACGCCATCAAACAGCAAAATTGCTATAGTTTTCATTGTCTTATAAGGATAGCAGAATTGTGTTCCAGGAAAACATGATTGCTGGGATAAAACCAATCAGCCCCCGATTTGTGGTGCCAACCCTGCTCGTTAATCTTTTATCCCTATCTGTGCGGGTGATAAATACTCCAGTTTTTTATGGCATCTTCTGGAGACTGGACATAGTAAGTTTTCCCCAGCAACAAACAATCCCGATAGATTCTGCAATCATCGTCGTTGCATTCACTGCCCTTGGGAATGTTCTTCAATGCAATTTTAGAAAGACCAACGGTTTCACAATTGCAAATAGTTCTTCGGAAAAAATAATTCCCATTCTGTATCTCTTTGACTGAATTAATATGTTCTGGAGTAGGATAATTATATGTAATATCATAGATGGATCCATCTTCCCTCAGTTCCATTCTATGCATTGAACTAAATCTGAATGCCGCAAGAGCTTGCGAAAAGATGCTATCAGGAACTGGCGCACACCCCAATTCAAGGGTGCCATAATGGCCCCTGCCACCGAAAGACCCAAAGAAATATTCAACTGATCCTAATCCTTCAACGTCCATCACAAGCTGGTGCAATTGCCCGTTTATTACCGAGAATGTTGTTGTATCATTGGTATTTTCAGTTGCACCAAAGTTTTGGAATTGAAAAACAAAATCTCTAACCCCATCGCAATTTACATCACCTATTCCATTAACTATTATTGCCATATCACCTTCGAACCAGCCTATCAATTGGGTTGGCTTATAACTGTTTGCCTCATTCCCAAGTTTGATGGCAGTCATGCATGGCGGGTAATCGGTAACAATGAAAATTATATCCTCTGAAGCTGGAATTATCATGTAATTCCTCTCGTCTGCTATAAATTTGCCTCGATTCCATGTAAGCTCTCTGCCTCCCAGTGTAAAATTCGCAAATTTGATGAGGTCCCTTTCAAAACTTTCTGGTTTTATCTGTGGCAAGTCTCCCTTGTTGCTATAATCTATCTTTGCCATCTCATGTTTTCCAAGCCTTCTTTCTGGCCAGTAGCTTCCTGGCTCAATCTCCCAGCTCCTGCCTTCAAAAGGTTTATCTTGATATGGCGAATGAATAAAAATCATATTTTTTGAATCATTAAAAAATAGCAGTTCTTCAATGTCCTCGTAAGATAGAACGGTTTTTTTATCTATAGCTTCCTTCAAAGTTTTCCAGGCATCCTTATAATTTGGAAACTTGTTGTATCTAAAATTATCCACATGGAGCCACGCTTCACGGTTATACCATTTTTCATGTTCGTATGAATCTTCTGCTTGCAAGGGTAATGAAAATCTGGCAAGTGTTTCGACAATTTCTATTTCTCGTTTTTCTTTGATTTTGTTTGTTAGTGCATTGCGCCGATATTGATTTAATGGCCCTATCTGCTCAAGGAAAATGTATTTTTCAAAAGGGCTTCTTAGTTTCTCTGGTGTCCACAACCCTCTCAGGATGTTTGGGAACATGTAGGAAACATCTGTTAAATCTTCTCCAGAGACTCTTACTAGATGGATTCTGGACTCATAGTCTGGGCATACAAAACCAGCCACAGAGCCTATTTTGATCGCCATTATACAATCACCGGTTCCATACTCTTTATATGTCTTGATTATCGGAAAATTATTTTTTTCATAGACATTGCTTACATTGTTTATATCCACGCTCATTATTAGATCGAATTCTACAGGTCTATTTCCTATGCCGATTATTTCATATATATTATCATCATGCCTGAAATGAACTTCCTCCATCCCGTTGTTGTCAATATCGAATATGGAGAAGGGTACCTCTTTTGTTAATGGAAAAGCATTCCTGGACAATTCGTACCAGTAAAATTCTTTCTCATTGTTTAAAAAAAAGAAAATAAGTTTACTCGAGATTGTTGTATCAAACTCCGGCTTGTTGATTTCCGTAGCTCCAAATGGTTGGCCATTGTCAGATGAGAAAAAGCAAACTGCCATGTTGCTCCTGGTCCAATAATAAATAAAAGATTCTTGAGTTTTCCTGTCATTGATCCATTTTAGAATGCCCTCACCAAGTGTAGCTGTTTTATATTGGCCATATTCAATCGAAGCTTTGTATTCGTTGTTTTTCTTTATATTTCCGACACTTTTGTTCTTCCAGTAAAAATCATCTTTTGGGATTTCTGGAATAGCCTGAATATACACTGGAGGGTCGTTATTAACAGGTACCAAATTACTCCCGTACATATTTTTTAAAGCATCCAGATCACTTTTATCACTCTGTTGTTCTGTTTTGGGTGCGTTTTTGCTGATTTTTTGTATATTATCTTCCTGCTTTTTTGTCCCAGACATACACCCTGACAGCCCAATTGCCAGAATGATCATAACAAGCGTCAGTTTCTTCATTCTGCCCTCCAGGTTCCATATACTATAAAGAGCGCCGGTTTGCAATGATGGGGAGACAAAAAGCCCCTTGGTTCCTTGACTTGAAAGTTGCCCCAAACTACACTCTCTTTCGTGTCATCGGCGTATATTTCTCTCTATCGCAAATGGCGTTCGCAGTCGCTAGACGAGATTGTTGGCCAGGAGTTCGCGGTCAGGACCTTGAACAACACGTTCAAATCTGGAAGAATTGCGCACGCCTACCTTTTTTGTGGGCCAAGGGGCGTTGGCAAGACCAGTCTTGCCAGGATACTGGCCAAATCTGTCAATTGCGAAACAGGCATAACCCCTAGCCCCTGTCAGGTGTGCCAAAGCTGCAAGTCAATCACTGACGGGACAAACCTTGACGTAATTGAGATTGATGCCGCTTCAAACAGGGGTGTCGACGACATCAGGCAGTTGAGGGAAAGGGTGAAATTCGCGCCGGTTTCCTCAAGGTTCAAGGTATATATCATCGACGAAGTCCACATGCTCACGGGTGAGGCATTCAATGCCCTGCTCAAGACACTTGAAGAGCCGCCGCCACATGTGATTTTTGTGCTTGCCACCACCGAGCCGCACAAGATACCGGTCACGATACTCTCAAGGTGCATCAGGTTTGACCTGAAGAGAATCCCGACTGATATGCAAGTCCAGCTTTTGCGCAGGATTTCTGATGCCGAGGAGATAAAGATCACCGATGATGCCCTGAGGTTGCTTGCCATTGACAGTAATGGCTCGCTCAGGGATGCCGAGAGTTTGCTTGACCAGGTGGCCTCTTTTACTGATGGGGAAATAGACACTGAGGACATCGCCATGATGCTTGGTGTTACCGGTGAAAAATTCCTCCACAAATACCTTTTGCATATCGCGGAAGGCAATATTGGCGAAGCAATCGGGCTGGTAAGGGAAGCATATAAAAATGGCAAGGAGCCGGAGCAGATTTCAAAAGACCTGCTTTTGAGGGTGCACATCCTCATTCTCTCTGCTGTTGGGGTGTCAAAACAGGAACTGCTTTCAGACTATGCTGTTGATCCGGAATTAATCTCGCAGGAGTCATCATCTTTCAGCTCCAGTTCCTTGAGGCTCATGGAGATGAAGCTCAGGGAGCTTGTATCGCAGATGCGCTATACATTCTCGGCACTGGCTTCCCTCGAGATGACGACACTTGAATTGTCCGATATTGCCTCTGGCGCGGTTTTGCAGTTGCCAGAACAGGCACCACAGGCCGTAAAGGTGCAAGCGCCAAAGACCCAGACCAAAAAAGAAGAGGCATTTGCTCCATCCCAAGCTCTGGCAAAAGAACAGCCCAAAAAAGAACCTGAGGTACAACCTTCTATAGTGCAGGATTCCAAGCCAAAGGCTGAAAACAGCTCATGTTCCTGTCTTGCAGACAAGGTCAAGGAGGCAGTCAAGGAGACCGATATCATTCTTTTTGCTTTCCTGACTAGACTTCTGGACGTGGTGATTGAAGGCAACATTGCCCAGCTTGTTTTGCCGTCCGATGCCGAATTTGAGAAAGCAAGACTTTCGGAGCGCCAGAACCAAGAAAAACTTTCAATGATAGTGTCAAAATTGATTGGGCAGGAAGTCACTGCCAAACCACAATTGCTCAAAGTGCAGACAAAAAACCTGGTTGAAGATGATCAGGTAAAAGCTGCTTTTGATTTGTTCAAAGGAAAAATATAGGAGAATTGAAGAAAAAATGGGAAACAACATGTTTGACATGATAAAACAGGCCTCCCAGATGAAGGCACAGGTAATGAAGATCGAGAAAGAGCTTACCGCGATGAAAATTGAGGGTGAGTCATCAAAGGGTGAAGTGAAAGTCACCGCATTGGTAAATGGCAAGCTTGATGTCATAGGTCTATCAATCACCGAATCTGAAGAAACCAAGAAGCTTGACATAAAAGATTTGACAAAACTGGTTCTTGGCGCAATTACAAAGGCCCAATCTGAGGCAAAGAACGAGGCCGCAAAGATTGCCCGCAACCTACAACTTGGATGAACTATCCGGTCAAGGCCTTTCAAGAGCTTGTTGACAACCTCCACAAGCTGCCAGGCATTGGCCCAAAAACGGCCGAAAGGCTGTCCCTGTTTATTTTGGGGATGGACCCGGAAGAGGCCAGGAAAATCTCTGATGCAATCGGGAAATTGCATGAGCGTGTAAAACGCTGCCCGGTGTGTTTCAATCTTTCGGATGGCGGTGAGTGCCCGGTTTGCCTTGATGAAAAGAGAGACCATTCAGTTGTGCTTGTCGTTGAAGAAGCAAAAGATGTCCTGGCAATTGAAAGGGCTGGTTCATTTTCGGGAGTTTATCACGTTATTGGCGGAACAATTAGGCTTGCATCGGGTATTGGGCCTGAAAAACTTAATATAGACGGCTTGATTGCCAGAGTGAGGAATGGTGGGATAAAGGAAATTATCCTTGCCACAAACCTGACCCATGAAGGTAATTTGACAGCAATGTACATAAAAAAGGAGCTTGACGGGATTGATGTCGAAATCTCCAGGATTGCCTCTGGCATCCCGATCGGCACCGAGCTTGAATTTGCAGACGGTGTGACCCTGACAGAATCCATAAAGGGCAGGGTGCATCTAACCAAGGAGTAAGAAAAACCATGTGCGGAATTTTTGGCATTGTTTACAAAGAAGACAAGGATGATATGGGCAAGACACTCACGAAGGCCGCAAAAAGCCTGACCTACAGGGGTTATGATTCTGTGGGTGCCGTTGCCGTAACAAAAACCGGCAAGGCCGACCTCAGAAAAGATGTTGGCAAGGTGGATGAAGTTGCCAAAAAGCTCAATTTTGAGGAGCTTTGTGGCAACAGGGGTATAACCCAGCTCCGCTGGGCCACATTCGGAGTCCCTGCGCAGAGAAATGCTCAGCCGCATTTTGACACAAAAGGAAGGCTTGTTGGTGCCCACAACGGAAACGTTGTGAACACGATACATCTCATCAAGGAGCTGACCGCAAAGGGCCATGTGTTCAGGGGGGAGAATGATGGCGAGGTTGTAGTCCACGTAATAGAGGATTCGTTCAACCGCCATGGAGACCTCGATCTGGCAATCAGGGAAGCAAGAAAGATACTCAAGGGCGACTACGCTTACGCGATCACAGCGCTCAAGGGCGAGAAGATGTTTTGCACAAAGATGGGTTCATCACTTTATCTGGGAGTCGGTGACGGATTTGTCTGCTGTTCCTCCGATTTGCCGTCAATACTCAATCTCACGAACCAGATAGTTCCGCTCAATGATGGCGAGTACGTTGAATTTGACAGCGATTCTTACGAGATCCGCAACATTGAGAATGGCGAGAAGATAGACAGAAAGCCAATCACTTCACCTCTTTCCCCAGAGTCGGCCTCAAAAGGTGATTTCCCGTTTTTCATGGAGAAAGAGATATTTGAACAGCCAGAAAGGGCCCAGGCCCTGCTTGACTATCTTGCCGAATGTGACGAGCTTGTCCCGTTTGCAGAAGAAATAGCTTCTGGTGACAGAGTATACCTCGTTGGCTCCGGTTCGTCATACAATGCTTGTGTAATAGGATCGTACTACCTCAACAAGCTTGGCGGGTGCGCAACTTTCCCAGTTGTCGCAGGGTCATTCATCGAGCATTTTGGCGAAGGAATAAGACCCAGCGATCTTTTTGTTCTTGTTTCACAGTCTGGAGAAACAAAGGATGTCATAAATGTACTGAACATGCTTACAGCAAGGGGAATGGCAAACAATGTCCTTGGGGTTGTTAACGTTCTGGGCTCTACCCTCATGATGCGCTCCAGAAGGCACCTTCCATTGCTCTCCAATCTTGAAATAGCTGTTGCAGCAACAAAGACTTTTATCAACCAGTCAGTTCTTTTCCTGGCGCTTGCCATTGAAGTTGCAAAGCTCAAAGGCAGGGCTGGTGATCTTCCGGAAACGCTTGCCAAAACGCCAAAAGCAATCAAGGACACCATCGACCAGATGAACGGCTGGGCCAAGGAACTTGCCGAAAAATACAAGGATTGTGTTGATATGTACACGCTTGGCTATGGCGCTACCTATGGTTCTGCGCTTGAAGCCGCACAGAAGATCAAAGAGATTTCTTATGCCCACTGTGAAGGACTCTATTCAGCAGAATTCAAGCATGGTCCGCTTGCCATTGTCACTGAAGGCTATCCGGTTTTCTACCTCACAACCGTTGAGGACCAGCACATGACCCTTTCCCACATCAACGAGGTTACATGCAGGCTTGGCAGTGCAATCACCGTTGCGCCACCCTCCGACCTTCTGGCCAAAAATTCCACAATGTTTTATCCGCTCCCACATTCCGAGTATGCGCTTGTCCCGATACTGTCGGTTGTCTTTATGCAGCTGTTCGCTTATCATTTGACTGTAGTTAAAGGATACAGTCCAGATTTCCCGAGGAACTGCTCCAAGACAATAACAGTTGACTAGGAGGAGAAATGGAACCTAAGGCAACCCGCTTTGGTTATAGCGAAGCGCTCCTGATGCTTGGCGAAAAGGACAACCGTATAGTTGCGCTTGATGCTGACCTTGCAAAATCAACATCCAGCGCGAGGTTCAGGGACAAATTTCCCGACAGGTTTTTCAACATGGGCATAGCCGAACAGAACATGGTTGATGTTGCGGCAGGACTCGCACTATCCGGTAAAATACCCTTTGCTTCAAGTTATGGCGTTTTTGTGACTGGCAGGGCATGGGAACAGATGAGGACAATGGTTTGCTATTCCAAACTTCCAGTCAGAATTGCAGGCCATGCTGGTGTTTCAGTCGGGGCGGACGGAGCAACCCACCAGGCACTTGAAGATATTGCAATAATGAATGTTCTTCCAAACATGCACGTTTTTTCGCCTTGTGACTATTATGAAACGATAAAGGCAACGATGGCGGCCGCCTATGTTGATGGCCCCGCTTACATAAGGTTTGGAAGGGCACCGATACCGATCATAACCGAGGTTGATTCGCCGTTTGAAGTTGGCAAGGCAACCATCATGAAAAGGGGTTCCGATGTGACTGTTGTTGCAACTGGAACCATGGTTAACGAGGCCCTTATCGCCAGCGCTGATCTTGCAAATTTTGGCGTTTCTGTTGAAGTGGTAAACCTCTCGACAATAAAGCCTCTTGATGGCGAAACCATACTCAATTCAGTTGCAAAGACAGGTTGTGCCGTAACGGCAGAAGAACACCAGATCACCGGTGGGATTGGCTCGATAATAGCTGGTCTTCTTTCGCTCAATTTGCCTGTTCCTCTTGAGATGGTTGGCATGGGCGACAGATTTGGCGAATCTGGCGAACCATTTGAACTCCTCAAACATTTCCACTGCAATTCTTGCGAAATCGTCCAGGCATGCCTCAGGGCCATTTCAAGAAGGCAGACTTCAAGAGTGGTTCTGTAGTCTGCCGGGTCTTGGCATTGAAAACGTATTTCATACTTTATGTGGCAAGCCAGGAAAGAAGCACTGAGTTCTACAAAAAGATTTTTGCCAGCGAACCGGTTCTTTTCGTATCTGGGATGACAGAATTTGCGTTATCGGACAATTGCCTATTGGGCATAATGCCAGCCGTTGACATCAAGAGAATATTGGGACCGTTGCTTCCTGAGCCATCCATTAAGCACCCAAGTGGTGAAATTTACATGATAGTTGATGATCCACTTGAATATCACAAAAGAGCCTTGAGCGCTGGCGCAATCGAGCTTAGCCCTCTGAAAGAGCGTGGCTGGGGAGACATTGCCGCTTATAGCCTGGATCTTGATGGCAATGTTCTGGTTTTTGCAAAAAAGATCACTTCCTAAAAGCAAAAACCGAGTACTTTCCATCATTCACGGTGAATGTTATCGCCCCGTTTTCTGCAGTCGAGAGGACGGGGATTTTCATTTCATCAAGCACTTCTGATGTTTCCTTGTGGGTGCCATTTCCCTGGCTTGCCGAATTTGAGTTGATGGTCAGCTTTGGTGAAATTACTCCAAGCCACGACTCAAGATTGGTGTTTTTTCCTCCATGGTGTGGCAGTTTGACGACATCAGCATCAAGCCACTGGCTGTTTTTCATTTCAAACAGCATTCCTTCTTCCTGTAGATCACCGGAAAAAAGAAATTTTACCCCATCGATATTTATTTTGAATACGATGCTTGCATTGTTTATCTGTTTCGAATCTTTGCCAAGTTTTTCATCCGGGGGGCCCAGAAAAATGACCGATGTTTTTGGGTCAATGTCAAGTTTTTGCCCGGGAAAAGGGAAGATTTTTTGTACTGCTTTTGAATTTGCCAAGTCCCAGAAGTCTTGTTCCTTGTATGTGCCGGAAGGCACTTTTGATCCGATAATATTGTCTACCCTGAACTGCTCCATCACAGGAACAAGACCACCTAGATGGTCTATATCGTTGTGGGATGCAACAACATAATCAATCCTGTTGATTCCCAGATACCTCAAAAATGGGACCACGACCCTCTCTCCGATATCATAGGAAGAGTTACCTCCAAGTCCGCCTCCATCGACAAGTATTGTCTTTCCGGAGGATGTCCGTATCAGACAACTGTCTCCATGTCCAACATCCAGAAAAGTCACCTGGGCCTGGCCATCTTTTGCATATCCAACCAGTGACCCACCAAAGAGAACAGAACAGGCAATTGCTGTGACTGCAAAAGCTTTTTTTGCCCTCGCATCATAAAAAAAAGGCTTTGGACGGCAAACAAAAAAACAGAGGCCGGCAAATGATGCATAGTATGCAAACCAGACGAGGACATGGTAGGAACCAATGGAAACTGTTGCCCATTCCGGGGAGGCAAGGAAACCAAGAACCATGTTTTGAAGTGCCAGAATGGGCCATGCAAGGTAGCACAGTAGGATGCCGAGGGGCCTGAAAATCATCCCAAGAAAACCGGAGAGCGCGCCAAGCGGCATTATTATTTCCGAGCTTGTTATGGCTACCATGTTTGAAGCTACCGAAACTGTCGAGAATGTGTGGAAGTGGTATGCCAGCACTGGCAGTGTTGCCATCTGAACAAAAATAGTCTGGATGGCCATTATGGCAATGCCAGAATACCACCTTTTTTTTGGAATTATATTTTCAAAGGAGCTTGTCATCACAAAGAACCCAAGGCATGCAACAAAAGAAAGCTGGAACCCGGGATCGTAGATTGTTTTGGGGTCTATGGCCAGCAATAGCATTACTGCAAACGCCAACCCTGAACCAGCAGTGTATTTTCTGCCCAGCAATACCGCAGACAACGAAAGAACGGACATGGCCAGTGCCCTTGATATTGATGGCGTGAAGCCGGCGCTTGCGGCATAAAGTATGGCAACAACAATTGAAGTCACTATGGCTGTTTTTCTTGACCCTGTAATCCAAAGCAGCAGCCAGATTGATGCAAAAACGAGTATGGTAAGATTGAATCCCGATGCGGCCAGGATGTGCGATGTTCCTGTCCTCTGGAACATGTCCAGGATGTCTTTTGGCATGTCGGATTTTCCAAAGACCATACTGTCCATTGTCGTAGCATATCTTTTTGGCAGGGCTTCGGAGAATGTCTCAAACGCATTTGCCCTGATTTTTGCGCCGATACTGTCTAGCGACAAACTTCCCTTCCCCTCAATTTTTAGGGAAGTTTCTGTAAAAATGACGCAGAACACATCTTTTCTTAAAAGATAATTTGAGAAATCGAACTGACCAGGATTTGTTGCGTGGGCCGGGTTTGCCACGTTGCCGTTGCCGCTTATGATGTCCCCTACTTCCAGATTTTCTACAGGTGGAGAATAAATCCTTACCATTTTGCCAATCAATATGTCATTTTCGGCTTCTTTGATCCTAGCATCGATAACTAGCCTTTTATCGGTGGATTCATCAATAGAAATGGCAACTCCCAAGAAATTTGCTTGTTTTGGAAGATTTATCTTTCCTTGTTCTTGTGGTGTTTGCCAGAGATTTGCCAGCAAAAAACCGGCTGCAAGAAAGCCAATCGCAAGCTTGTGTATCTTTTTACTGGCAGGCGCAATGATAAAAGATAGCGCTGCTGAAGCAACTGAAACGAGAATATACCATGGAAACTGGAATGAGAGCCCGAGCATTGTTCCGGCCACAAATACAACCGAACAGATTACAATAGGTGTCATTTTATATGGAAGTATTGCCTGAGCTTTTCGATTGTTTTTGGACCAACACCCTTTACCTCCCCCAACTGGTCAAAGTTTGAAATCCTGCCCTTTGTTTTGATGAACCTTATTATTTCATTTGCAGTTTCTGCTTTAAGGTATGGGACTTTATCTAGTTTGTCAAAGGTTGCGGTGTTTATGTCGTCTGGGCCCGATCCATCCTTGTAGTTTGTATTGCTGGCTGGTTTTGGTTGAATCGAAATCATGCCGTTTTTTTGGGGTGCTGGTATGGATGGAGTTTGGATGTATGGTTTTGTCTTTTCCAGGAACTGGAATCTTTGTGCAAGAGAGGACTCAATCTTGTTCTGCAAATCGATCATGGAGTCGATCTGTATTCGTGCATCTGTTACAGCGATGACCCTTTCCATTATGGGCCATCCAATTTTTGCCGATGCGGATTTTGCAAGCTCCAGATTATCTTCGTGGTGCACAGTGTCCATTTGTGGGAGCATTATTCCGGCGATTATTCCTATAGAACAGCCTGCCAGAAAACAAGAAAGGCCCCATAAAAGGGCCTTTCTTGAATCTCTCGCTTCCTTCCTTTTGGTTGAAGTGGCAGGATGGTTTTTTGTCATAGTTTCGGATAGGTGAGGGTTATTTTCTTCTCGGCGGCCTCGTACTGGACGTCGGCCCCAAGAGCATCACCAACAAACCTTAATGGAAGAAGCGTTTTTCCGCCAACTATTATTGGATAGAGCTTTTTGGCTTTTGAGTCTATAAATACTTCCTTGCCGTCTACCCTTGCCGTTTTCCTGCCAATCCACAACTCTATCTTTTTTGTTCCGGTTTCGAGTTTTTGAATCAGTGTTACACGTTTTTCCTTGCCATCCCATTGTACTTCTACGCCTAGGGCCTTTGCGACCTCCGAGATGGGCATGAACGTCGATCCAGCAAGGTCTTTCGGAAGTGGTGGTGATGATGAGGTTGGGGCAGTAAGTAAAGCTACCGGACTTCCATTTACGAACATCTGCGTTTTTCCGAGCCAGAGCTGGATGATTGTCCTCTTCTTCAAAATAACGGTGACCGTGAGTGTTGTAGCTTTGCCTGTAAGGTCCGTTGCCTTGACTGTTATTTTGTTCGGGCCCTCCTTCAACGTTACTGTTTTCTGGAATTCCCTGTATTCATTTACCTGAAGCGGCTCACCGTTCAGGGTGACAGATGCTACTTCATCGACCCAACCTTTTATTTCAAGGGCCGGATCATTTACCATCATACCGTCTTCAATCCCAACAAGGCTTATTTCTGGAGGTGTGCTATCCCTTGTGATCGTTTTTCTTATTCCTGTAGAGCCGCCTGATTCATCAGTTGCGATTATGACAAAATTGTTCTTGCCTTCCCTTAACCTTGCTTCATACTCATAAGATCCGTCAGTTTTTACAGGAACAAACCTGCCATTGATTGTAAGTGTGATTGGATATTGCGGATCGCTGCTTTTGGCGATGCCTTTTATTACATAAATCTCCTGATCGACTATCACGTCATCCTTTAGGTCGGCCGTGAGAGTTGGTGGTGGGATCTGTGATATGATGTCCATCGTTGCGGTTGAGCAGCCAATGTTTGTCAGGACCTTGTCGCCCTTTTCGCCATACATTGTCACATCACACACTTCAATCTGTGTTCCAAGCTTTGTCTGGCCCTTCACGCCCCTGAGAACCACCGAGAAAAGCTTTTCTTCGCCCTTTTTCAGTTCTGTTGATTTTATCTGTACAGTTGCAATCCCTTCGCTAGACCTGTCTATGAAGTCGTATGTTGTGTCTTTACTGGGGAAGAAGTCGCCAAGGCTTGTGTGGCTCACTGTTAGTACTGACGCATCATATCTTACGGAGAACCTTGCTTCCTTGATGCCTATGGGAGTGCTGATACTGATGTCGACCCTTGAGCTGTGGCAGGACTGGTTTTCAGAACAGCTGATGATCTTTTTTGGGTTGGCTTCCAGCAATAATCTTGCATAGAGCACTTCAACCGGTATCTCCATCTTGTGCTGCATCTCTTGTCCGCCAGTCGGGCTGCCTGTTGCCACGATGCACATCTTGGTTTCAGATATCTGGAGCGCAGAGCCTCCTTCAGCAACCACATGGGCCTTGAAGGGTGGAATACCAGTGTTTGGTGTTATTGTTACCTTTATTGAGGCATTATCGGTGCAATTGCTGATACTTACTGGCCCGTCAAAGTCGTTTACGGGGTCTATGTTTATGTCGAACTCTGTTTTTGCTCCAGATGTCAGCTCAACCCTTGGTACTGGTGATGTGAAAGTAAAATCTGGTGGCAATCTCGGGATTGTCTCTATATTTGTAATGTTGTTCCTGTTGTCGATTGGACTTGAGCTTGTCCTGATATCAAAGGAGGCGGTGGTTCCTGGCTGGGCACCTTCAGGTGGAAGGGCCTTTATTGACACAACAGCACTTTGCATTGGTCTTAGCGGAATCTCGAAATTCTCCGCTTTCTGTTCTTTTCCATCGACTTGGATTATGTAGTCCCATCCAGCCGCTTTGATAACAGGGGAGCAATGTATTGGAAAGGAGTGCGTGCTTGTGTTTGTGACATAATATTTGAACTCAGCTTCCTTGTCGACTTCAAGTTTTATGTTTTTTGTCTGGGCCCTTACCGTGTACTGGTTAGTGACAGGCTGTTCATACAGATTGATATTTGAACCCTGGTAGATTTCCTTTGAATTGTTGTTCTGGATCCAGACCACAATGTTTGCGTTGTCCTTGTCGACCCACTGCGGGAGATTCAAAGTCATCTTTTTGTATATTGGTTGTCCTTCGACAAGAGTTATTGGTTCTCCAAGTGCCCCAGTGTACATCTCCCTGACCACCAGGTTGTGATATGCATCGCCATTTGTGGCTTCATAGGGTATGTTATTTTCTGCAAGTATAACGTACAGAGCGATATTTTTCTGGTTTTCAAATGCCTGGAGGGTTTCAATTTCAATGCCGAGTTCAACCTTACCGTCAAGGACTTCTGCCTCGGTAAAGATGGACAGCTGTGAAGAAGTGCTCTGCCTTCTTTCAACTTCAGCCTTGTACCTTAGATATGTGAAAGTTGTCCCGGAGAATTTGTCACATGACTTTTTGTCTTTTGGAGGTTTCTGTCTTTCATCTGGCGTATCACCGCCAACGATGGAATTTACTCCATCAATGAATGTTGTTGGAAGACCCTGACCAGGGTACCATTTGTATCTTTTGTCTGCGGGTGAATAATACAAATGGGCATCGTCTTCTTTTGAATCAACATAATACATCAGCCAGACAACCCTTTTATCACCAAACTCGTGAACCAGCCTTTCACCAGCCCTGTGTGCATAAGGGCAATTTATGCACCAAACGGCAGTGAAGGTCTCGCCGATGGATGTTCTTGGTTCGAAAGACTGGTTTCTTGAGACAATCAGGGTGATGTCAAATCTTGTTTCATACTTTATCTTCGGGCTCTGGCCCGTGATTGTTATGTTGTAAATTCCAGGAGCAATGACTGTGGTCGCCCTTATCGACATGACGGTTGAGGTTGATTTTGAAAGCGTGAGCAGTGGCTCGGAGAACTGGATATAGGTTCCCCTTGGGGTTCCTTTCACGTCCAGTGCTGCTGTGCCAGTGTAGCCATTCTGCGCAACCAGGTTGATTACCAGGTCTATTCTGGAACTGGACTCTTTTGTGACAAAAGTGTTGGTATCGATGAGGAAACCATAGGAATCACCTATCTGGACTTTGAAGTGGACCGTTTTTGGCTGATCTTGTCCATCCTTGTTTGTGGCTATGGTCACATCTGTTTCATATGAACCTGCTGGAACGCCGTTGGAATCAACATAAAAAATGATTGGCTCTTCATCATTCTTGAATGTCGGATTGTGTGTTTTAAGCCACTGTGCTTCTTTTGGTATTATGACAACCCCTGTAAGCGGGCCTCCGGATATGTTTTTGATATAAACATTCCTCTCGGCTATTGAACCAGGGGAGATGAAGCCGAAATCAACATAAGATGGGGATACAAGATAGTTTGAGTCACCAAAAATGTCCGTAAAATCAACAAATTGTACCCTGTGATTGTATGTATCGGACACAAAGCAACCCTGATCATTGACAACTATTCCCGACGGGAAATTGAATTTTCCGTATGCCACCTTATCTGGAGGAGGATCTTCGCAGATTGCCTCGGCAACGTATGGGACATCGCCTGGTCCACCATTCCTGCCGAAATTCCAGGAAAAATTTGTTCCAGGATCAAATACGGTCAATCTGTGGTTGTATGTGTCTGCAACGTATATCTTTCCAGAATTGTCCACAGAGCAGTCCATTGGGAATAGTAGCATGTCTTTCCCTCTGCCTCTGTGACCATAAGTCCTTATTGGTTTTCCTTCACCTGAAAGCTCCTGTATCCTGCAATTGGCAGAATCTGCTACGAATATGTTGTTGCCATTTGTGCAGATGCCCATCGGGTTGTTGAACTGGCCTGGTGCCGATCCAAAGCCGCCAAACTGGTACAGAAAATCACCAGAGAGTGAAAATACCTGTACAAGATTGTTCCCTGTGTCCGTTACGAACAGCTTGTTCTGGGAATTGATGATCGCAATATCTGATGGAATGTTGAGCTTTCCGTGTCCCGAACCCGTGCCGCCAAATGATTTTTTGTAAGTTCCATCCTTGTCAAAAACCTTTATCATATCATTTGCGGTATCTGCAACGTAGTAGTTCCCTGACAAATCGACACCAACGCCACTCGGCGAGCCCATTTTTGAGTCAGAACCATCACTTTTTGACTCCTCTGACACTTTTCCATCTTTGGAGTATGAAATAATCTTGTTTCTGGCAGTATCGGCAACGTACAGTTTTTCATTCCCAATTGCAAGACCCACTGGTCTTCCAAGTGTACCCGTTGCCTGTTCGACGGGGTGGCCAAATGTCCCAGAGTGTCTTCCGTCAGTTTCAAAGATTTCCACCCTGTTTGTTTCGTAAGAAGAGATATATATCTTGCCATCCATGAAGGCGACACCTTTCGGCGTCTTGATGAAACCGTTTGGTTGTATTTCGCCGGTTTGTGCGCCATCAAGCCCCACCATTATCACCTTGTTGGTTGATATGTCTGTTATGAAAACCTTTCCTTCAGTTGGAAAAACTGCCCATGGCATAGGAGAAGATATTGTTGTGGAGTGGTTCCCATCCTGATCAAAAACCACCACTTTGCCTGCTTCAGGATCAGTTACAAATATTTTCCCTGACGCAATGCATATTCCCGCAGGATAGAGAAGCTCTCCCTCGCCAAGGCCCTTTTTTGATATTCTTTGCACAAATTTGCCATTGGTATCGCATACTGCTATATTTCCTTCTCCTGAGTTGGCAATGTAGAGCCTTCCCTGGTAGGCAAATATGCCTGCCGGATTCACTAGGACAGTTTTTTGGTTCTGGTCTTTTACCTTGAATTCGCCCTGGTATTCCCCCATTTTCCCATAAACGAGAATTTTGCTTTGTGCAGTGTCTGTGATGTAGGTTATTCCCTGGTAGGTTGTAACTCCACCTGGTTTGGACATCTGGCCGGTTTTGAAACCAAAAGTTCCCATTAGATAGTCATTTTGCGGAAACAATGACTGGACCCTTATGGCAAGTTCCTCAACAACATACAGTCTTGAGCCATCTGCGTGAAGGAATGTTGGGCCAAGGAAAAGTCTTGGTGATGCTGGTCCGCCTATTATTTGGGGGGAGGATGGGTCCTGTGATGCCTGTGAGGTCATTACAGGAACAAAGGGGGCCAGTGATGCGATTATTGCTATGGTTAGTGTTGTCGCCCATATTTTTTTCATTATCAGTTTGTTCTCCCCTCTCCCGGGTTAACCCAGGAAAAGCTAATTGTGAATTTGATTCTATGGTGCCAATAACCAACGTCAACCAAGCACAAACCATTGCCAGACTATGGTTAAACTACGTTCTGTTAATACATTTAACCTAACCCAAATTTTCCTTGTGAATCTTGTTTTTAACTACCCCTCAATTATACTCGGTTTCGCTAATCCGCACAAATGCGGAACCCTACCTTTAAAGGAGGATAAATTAATGAAAGCAAGCATCAAGAAAAGCTTGTCTGTTTTCACAATCCTCGCACTTTGTTTCGGGATTTTCTCGTTTATTCCAGTCTCGATTGTGAATGCTGAAGCCGTAGAGTACCTTCCATTTTCCATTGTCTTTACTGCCGGAATGCATGGTAATGTAAAGCCTTTCGATTACAAAGGCCAGCCAAACTTCGGTGGTTTTGCCAAAGCAAAGACCAAAATTGATGAAGTACGCAAACAAGTCCTTGAAGACAGGACATGGTGGCAGTATGGCGGAAACACAATGGTTCTTGATATTGGAAATACAATAATGGGTTCCCAGACCGGCTGGTTCTTTGCAAACACTAAGCTGTCGGAAAACCAGAAACACCCGACCATTGAAGCGATGAATGCAATCAAGTATGATGCCATGAGCTATGGCGCAGGCGAATTCTCGCTCCAGCCAGCCGTGCGTGAACAGCTTCACACACAGTCCTCCTTCAAGTGGATAAATGCAAACGTGGTCGTCGGAAAAGATCGCTCGAAACTTACCGATGAATACCAGATGATGGTCTATAAAATCCCAACTGCTGCCCACCCTCTCCGTTTTGGTCTCGTTGGTCTCACAAATCCCGCAGTATTCAATTGGGAAGACCCAAACAACCTGACTCTTGGCTCCTCGAAACTTGCCCTCGATGATTATATCGAAAAAGCAAGGGAACATGCTGAATCACTCAAGGAAACCGGTGAAAAGGCCGATTTCATTGTTGTTATGACGGATCTTGGCCTTCAGAAGAACCCTGATGGCACATGGAAAGACAATGAGCTTTATCAGATGATCAGGGAAGTCACCCATGTTGATTTTGTGTGCTCTTCTGCCCCTGGCCAATCGATACAGCAGGAAATCTTCACTGTGCCAGAACCATCAGGAAAGATCCACGAGACCTTGGTTTGCCAGCTCCCAGAAGATGGCGTGACCATGGGTCGCATGGATTTTGTTTTTGAAAAGTGCACCTGCCCTGTCAAACCATTTGTTTTCCGCAAGGTCAATGGCAGGAGGGACATGAAGTCCCGCTTCATGGTTCTTGACCAGTCTGTGACTCCGGACAAGGACATCATGGACAAGTTTAGGCCGCAGGATTCACTCCTTAAGACAAAGTTTGATGTCAGGGTCGGCGAGTCAAAATGTGAGATCTCGTCAACAAATGCAAGAAGGACAGACAACCCCATAGCCGAGCTTGCCTGCAATGTAATGATGAAAGAAACTGGTGCCCAGTTTGCAATCACCGACATCTGGTCAACAACGGCAACAATAAAGAAGGGCTCGTTCACCTTTGGAGAACTCTTCAATCTCTTCCCAAAAGACAGCAAGATATACAAGATGACCCTTACGGGCCAGCAGCTCGAAAACGCCTTTTCGCATGCGGCAACACTTTACCATACTGAAGCCGATACAAACTTCATCATCGGCAAAGGCTTCAATTATTACCTTGATATAAGACCAGGAACAACCGATCGTGTCGGATACATGATGATCGGGAATTCACCAATAGATCCAAAGAAGACCTACACTGTTGCCACAAACAGCTACATTGCACTTGGCCAGGGTGGATATAAATTTGAAGCAAAACTTGAACCAACAAGGAAAAAGCTCCTTGATGCAATACAGAACTACATAAAAGGTAACGATGGTCAACTCAGCTGTAATACCACCAGAAACTGGTTTGTTGTCCCGGATTATATTGATCACTGGGCCAATGAATATATTGACATCCTCATAAGCAAGAAGATCGTGTCTGGCGATAAATATGGCAGGTACAACCCAGACGCCAATATGACAAGGGCCGAAGCCTCCAAGATTCTCCTTTCGATTTATGACCTTTCTCCATCATCTCCAGTAAAGGGCAAGTTCAAAGATGTTCCAAAATCTCACTGGGCATACGGTTTTGTTGAAGGTGGAGTAAAAGCTGGAATGTGGGGCTGGATGGGAGATACATTCGGTCTCAACGCAAATGTCACCCGTGAAGAAGTGTTTACAAACATCATTTTCTCTGTTGGAGCAAAAGTCCAGGCCGAAGCGATTTCTGCGACCGACGTGGCACAGTTTGAGGCCAACTTTGCTGATGCCTCGACATGCTCCCCGTGGGCAAAGAAATATATTGCTTATGGAACAAAAGTTGGTATTGTTGGTGGAATTGCCAAAGATGGCAAGCTTTATGTCAACCCGAAAGCCAATATAAAGAGGGGTGAAGTTGCCACAATCATGGCAAAGGCGCGTTTCCCGATGGTTGCAGTAATGGCAACATCTGATGTCAGGACCGAAATAGATTCCACAAGGGTTGATCCGACCAATGACCGTAAGGTTGGAGGCTGGGATGGCCTTGCGTATACGGTAGGCAACATTCGTGCCCTTTACGACAAGAACGTTCTTCTCGATGCTGGCGGAATGATCTCAGGTACTGCCTGGGCAGAGCTTGGTGGCGGCAAGATGGCAACCGGCTTCATGAATGCCCTTGGTTATGACGCAATAACTTTTGGCATCAGGGACTTCTACCTTGGTGGAGAAACCATCAAGGCAAGAGCCAAGGAAATGCCACAAAACATCGCAGTCCTTGCCGCAAATGCAGAGGGAATTGATGGAACAAAGAAGTCAGCTCTCAAAAATATCTCTGGAATAAAGGTCGGTATTGTTGGCGCAATCGACCCTGAAACAAACACATACATTTGCGATGGAGACCTTGCGGGAATAAAAATCAACCAGGTTGCGCAATCTGTCAACGCTGAAATAAAGGCCCTCAAATCGCAGGGCGCAGAGATTGTTGTTGTGATAGCGTCAGTTTCCGGATATATTGAGCTTGGCAAGAGTGCAAAAGAAGGCTTCAAGGGCCCGGCAGCCCAGCTTGCAGGCCAGCTTTCAGGTGCAAACATCATGTTTGTCTCCGGTGCCCCGATGAGCTTTGTTGCCCCGACAAACTCCGGAATGTGGGTGATATCGTCAGGTTTTGGCGGATCTTCGCTTGGTTTTGCAAAAGTCAGGTTTGATGCCAAAAATCGCTCCATCGATGCAATTGATCCATCACTCAACTATACATACAATGATTTGCTTGGCAGTGAAATCAGGCCGACAGCAACAACATTTGCAAATACCGTCAAAACTTTTGTCGAAGGTCAAAAATCAGCAATGAAGGCAGATGTTGATCGCGTCATTGGAAGAACTGAAACAGGTCTTGATTTCAATGACTCCAATGAGTCCCTTCTTGGTGATTTCATTACTGAACATGTCTCAGACAAACTCGGCGTAGATATAATCGTTTTCCCGTCTGACCATACCAAAAAAGGCATTGCCCCAGGAAGCATAACCGTAAAAGATGTTTATCAGATCGTTCCAATTGATGATACATGGGTAAAGGGCAAAGTTGCTGGCTCCAAGATAAAGGAGATTTGTGAATCATCAGTCTCTGGTGAGAGAGGTGTCCTGCAGCTGTGGGGGCTTTCATTTGTCTTTACGAGATCGAAGGACCCGGGTAACCGTGTTTCTGAGGCCTACATTGTCAAGAATGATGAAACCATACCTGTCGATACATCCAAGACCTACACCATTGCCATGCCTTCCAGAGAATACCATACACTCCAGGGATTTGGTCACGAAGTCCTCAGGAATGTTACAACTGATGTCAATTCTTCCTGCATTTACCTCAGAAAAACAATATTCGAGTATATCAAGAAACTCACTGAGGCTGGGCAGCCGGTCAACCAGGCAAAGAGGAAGTTCGGTTTTGTCGAACCATAATTGTAATAGCAAGTAAAAACGTACCAAAAAGGCGCCTTTGAAAAAAGGCGCCTTTTTATTTTTATCTAAAAAATATTCCCGTTATTTTTATTTTGAAACAGACAGGTTGTCTGGAAATTTGGGGCAGGTGTTTGCAGTGCCGGTATTTATTTTTCGATTTGCCGGAGCGCTTCGATTGCAGCATTTTGCTCGGCTTCCTGCTTCGAATTTCCCCAACCGGTGGCGGTTATGTTCTCTCCAACGGAGACTTTTGCCTCAAATCTCATGCAATGTGCTGGTCCATCGCTGCCGACGATATGATAATGCGGAAGTCCAAGACCTTCTTTTTGAGATAATGATTGAAGCTCACTTTTTGGATCTTCCCTGTCAGTAGCCATGGAAATGATTCCAAGACCATCAAGAAACCTGAATGTTTTTTGAAAACCTCTAGCAATGTATACAACTGCAATTACCGACTCGAAGCAATCGCAAAGAATCGAATCTCTCTCGGAACCACCGCTTGCCCTTTCGCCTTTCCCAAGAAGAAGACAATTCTGTATACCAATTTTTCTTGCTGATTTTGCAAGTGCTGGCTGTGAAACTATGGAAGCCCTTGCCCTTGTCAGCCTGTCTTCTTTCCAGTCGCCGTACCTTTCATATAAACGATGGGCAACATATGCGCCCAGAATTGCATCACCAAGATATTCCAGTCTCTGGTATGAGGACGAGCCATTTTCGCTTGAATAGGATGGGTGCGTTAAAGCCTCAAGAAACGTCCTCCTGTATTTGACATGAAGCCCCAGATGCGCAAAAAGCGCCTTTTGTTGTGGGGTTAGGCTATCTTGCCTGAGTTGTAATTTTTGAAATAAGTTGAGCATTGCAGCAATTTACTGCCTGTCTGATTGCGGACGAGATGGCTTTGCCATTTGAACGTCCATGGCAGATTATTGACACACCATTCACACCCAAAAGGGGTGCCCCGCCATATTCGGAGTAGTCCATCAATTTCCTTATTTTGCCAATTGTCGGTAGCAGGAGCAGACCACCCATTTTTGAGGTCAATGACGTTTTTGCGGCCTTTTTTACAAGACCCATCACATCGCTTGCAATTCCCTCTATTGCTTTTAGTATCACGTTTCCTGTGAAGCCGTCTGTGATGATGGCATCCGCATGTCCTCTCAGTACATCTTTCCCTTCTATATTGCCGATGAAATTGAGGTCTGGTTTTGATGACATAAGCTTGTTTGTGGCCTGTGTAAGTTCTGACCCTTTTTCTGGTTCTTCACCGATGTTAAGGAGTGCTATCCTTGGATTGTCTATGTTCATAACATTCTGGCAGTAGGCGGATGACATCTGTGCGAATTCTAGAAGATTGTTGGGTTTGCAGTCTGAGACGGCCCCGCCATCGCACATCATTGCAAGCTTGCCGTTAACTTGTGGGATCGGAGTCGCAATTCCCGGTCTTTCGATGCCTTTGATTCGCCCAAGGATGAAAATTGCGGCTGCAAGCTGTGCGCCAGTGGAGCCTGCCGATACAACTGCATCGCACCTGCCTTCAGCCACTAGTCTGGTTGCCACAAAAATTGAAGCATCCTTCTTGGTCCTCAGGACCTCAGAAGGATGATCGTTCATTGCAACTACTTCTGTTGTATGGACAACAGGAAACATAAAAGGCGATTTTTGGATTTTCAGTTCTTCCTCAATCGCCGTTTTGTCTCCAATAAGTGTAATGTCAAGCTCCATGGAGGAGCGGGCGAGCATAGCCCCGGATATAATTTCTTTGGGGGCATGATCGCCCCCCATGGCGTCAAGCGCTATCCTTATCAATCCTGCTCTTCCTTGGTGGCTTTTGCTTTTTTCACTTTTGGTGCCACAATGAGCTCTTCATTGTAAAAACCGCAATAGGTGCATACATGATGAGCACGAGTCATCTTTCCGCAATTTTTGCACTCGACCAGTGCCGGGACGTCAATTTTTTGATGAGCCCTGCGAAGTCTGCTTCTGCGGGGCGTTACTTTCTTTTTTGGTTCAGCCATTTTTAATCCTCCAGATATTGTTGGGTACGCAAACGGCAAGTATATTATCTAACCACGACATGTCAACCCTTGACAGGTGAGAACTCTTTTGTACAATCGCTAAGGTTTTGAAATATTGGAGGAAACATGCTGAGACACAAAGCACAACAGAAATCAGTCAGGCAATCGGCCAAAAGGCACGAAAGAAACGTAGCCCAGAAATCGACCGCGAAAACAGCCATAAAGAAAGCACTTGCTTCACTCGGAACAGATGAAGCACAAACAAACTTCCAGATGGCAATAAAGTCTCTTGACAAGCTCGAATCCCATGGCATTCTGCACAAGAACACTGTTGCCAGGAAGAAATCAAGACTTATGGCAAGGCTCAACAAGTCCTTGCAGCAGGCCTGAGCAAAACAATTGCCAAGCAAAGGACCTTTCCCTGATAAAGGGAAGGTCCTTTTTTATTTTACATGATATCATTTGAACAGAACAATTGTTTTTTTTAACTACAGAGTCGCCGGAGTGTGCATTCAAGATGGTAAGGTGCTTCTGCATCGTTCGGAAGAAGACAACTTCTGGACGTTACCAGGTGGCAGGTGTGAAATTGGGGAGTTGTCCGCAGATACCATTGTGAGGGAGATGATGGAGGAAACTGGGGCCTCCTTCAGGGTCATTAGATTACTTTTTGTTATTGAGAATATGTTTATTTATCATAAAACCCGTTGCCACGAAATCGGTTTTTATTATCTTCTGGAACCGGAAACAAGTGGGGATGCCAATAAAACCAGAGGACATTTTTTTGGTAGAGAAGGTGTAATAAAACTTGCATTTGACTGGTTCTCTGTAGATTCTCTCACCGATATGGAGATTTATCCAGCACCCTTAAAAACCGCGCTTTTGAGTTTGTCAGATTCAATTTGCCATTTATCCATAAAGAACAAGATTTTTGATTTTTCCACCGTTCTTTTTCATTGAACATTAAAAATGTTGGATGGTGTTACACTATAAAGTTTTTGCTGATCGCAAAAAAATATTTGGAAAATCGGATTTGTCGTTAGTTTCCTACAAGCTGGAAAAGTGCAGATTCGACTGCAGAAAGTGAATCTGCCACTCCTGTCTTTGTGACAACATCTGCATTTGCAATGGCTGAAAGGTATGAAACCAGTTCATCTTTTTTGAACTGCATTGCTGACTCCAGGGCTTTTTTTGCGGCAAACGGGTGGCATTTCAATCTCTCTGCGATCTGCTTCTCCGTAGCCCTTTGGGAAGACATTTCCTTTGCCACAAGCACTCTCATGAAGTGGTTGTAGAGCATTGCCATGACTCTTTCGGCCGGTTCACCATTACGGACAAGTCCATGGAGTAGTTTTATCCCTTTTGAGGTCTGTTTTGCACCAAGTGCATCAAAAACTTGAAACACAATGATCTCCGGGTTCTCAGGGACCAATTGTTCGATGTCTTTGCGCGTTGCTGTAGCACCTTCACCCAGCCATGAAGCAATCTTTTCGATTTCTCCAGAAAGCGCCACAAGGTCACCCATGGAGCGCTCCACCATCATTGATGATGCATCGTCTGCGACCTGGCAGTTTTTTTCCTGAAATTTCTTTTTTACCCATGCCGAGAGCATCTTCTCGTTCAAGCCTGATTCAGCTATTTGGACTGCTTTTGAAGCAAGGTGTTTTCCCAGTGATGTGGTTTTTGGAATGTCTGGTTCGGTAAAAATAATTATGTTTGCAGGGTTGGCATTTGTTATTGCATCGGCGATTCTCTTTCCATCATCGCCTTTAATCTTTAATGCACCAGAAACAATTATCACCTTGCCACCTGAAAGAAGGCTTCCAGAGGTCACCGCAAAAACAAAATCGTTTATTTCGGTTTCAGTCAGGTCAATGACAACTTTTGACATTGACCCGCTACCAACAGAAGAAGCAATGAGTTCCAGAAATTCACGTTCAAGATATGGATTGGAACAGCAAATCCAATAGAGGGGTTTTGGCTGTTCCCCTTTTCTGATCTTTCGGAGCTCGTCGGTAAAAGTGTTCACGGATAATTGTGGTCAAGAAGTCTTGGGAAAGGTGATGCTTCCCTGATGTGTTGTGAACCGGCAATCCAGGAAGTTGCCCTCTCTATTCCAAGTCCGAAGCCGGAATGTGGAAAGGTGCCGTATTTTCTGAGGTCGAGATACCAGTCAAACATCTCCTGTGGGAGGCCGTGGTCTGTGATTTTTTTTAACAGAACGTCAAGATTGTCTTCCCTTTGTGAACCACCGATTATCTCGCCAATATCCTCTGGAGCAATCATGTCGTCACAGAGAACAACTCTTGGGTCTTCAGGGTCCTGCTTCATGTAGAATGCTTTGACCTGGGCAGGATATTTTTCAATCATGACCGGCCTGTCAAATTTTGATGATACAATGCTCTCGTCTGGTGCCCCGAAGTCTCCACCCCATTCTATGCTGGAGCCCTCCTGCTGGCACATTTTTACTGCCTCCGTATAGGTTATTCTGGGGAATGGAGTGATGACATGTCGCAGGATAGTTGTGTTCCTTTCGAGCACTTTAAACTCTGTTTCACAATCACGAAGGGCATCCTTTACGATCTTTTCCACGAGCCTCTCCTGTATCTTCATGTTTTCTTCATGAAGTACGAATGCGGCCTCTGGTTCGACCTGCCAGAATTCGATGAGGTGTCTTCTTGTTTTGCTCTTCTCTGCCCTGAAGACTGGTCCGAAGCAATAGACTTTTCCGAGTGCTGCAGCGGCAGCTTCGTTGTAAAGCTGGCCAGACTGGCTCAAAAAGGCTGGTTTGCCAAAATAGTCTATCTCAAAGAGTGTCGTGGTTCCTTCGCATGATGATGGAGTTATGCATGGAGCATCGACATTTATAAAGCCTTCTGAGTCAAGAAAGTCTCTTATGGATTTTATGATCCTTGCCCTGATGCGAAGTGTTGCCCATTGTTTCTGGGAGCGGAGCCACAGGTGCCTGTTTGACATGAGGAAACCTACGCCATGTTCTTTTGGGGAGATTGGAAAATCAACAGAATCGCCATATTTCTCGATCTGCTTGACATCTATCTCGAAAACACCTTTTTGTTTTGGGTTTTCTTTAACTGTACCAACAACGAAAAATGAAGTTTCCTGGGTCAGGTCGCCAGCCAGCTTGAATTGCTCCGGCGTAAGGTTTCCCTGGAAAGCGACACACTGGCAGAAGCCAGTTCCGTCCCTTATGACAAGAAATACCAGCTTGCCCGATGATCTCGAGTTGTGTAGCCAGCCTGAAATTTTAACTTCTTCGCCTACATGTTTTCCGAGTTCAGATATAGTAACCATGTTCCTCCTTGAGCTATAAAAAGATACTATCTGTTGTGAAAAACGCAAGGCAATTTTAAGTTCTTAAGATTACCCCCTTGAAATATGCCGGCCAAATGGATATATAAACCTAAGCTTTGAGATTGACTGGAGGATGAAACGTGGCGTTGTTCAGAAACATAATGATGTTGATTGCAGTACTCACCGGAATTGGAATGGTGCTTGGATACATACTCTCATCACCAAAAGCGTCAGGTCTTGGTGCCATTGGTGGTACTGCACAGAAGTTCAAGGTGAGGAAGGCACGCGACATATTCTTGGACAAAATCATTCTTTGGTGTGCCATAGCCTTTGGCCTTTGTGCTTTCATCCTTTCCGTGGTTGACCCGTCAATCTGGACCAAATAATTTTTTTGCCGAGGTGGCGGAATTGGTAGACGCGTACGTTTGAGGGGCGTATGGGGAGACCTGTGCGGGTTCAAGTCCCGCCCTCGGCACCACTTAAAAAACCAAAAAGCCGGCTTTTGCCGGCCTTTTTTATTTTAGGTAAAAAATGGCGAGATTAATATGTACGGATATATTATGGGGAAAAACTATCAGCCTCACTATTTCGTTATTCCCTGGTAAAACGATAAATAATCTTGACGTAAAAGAAGTAGACGCTAGAATATTTTTGTTCCGGGCGGATAGTTCAGCGGTAGAACGCTTGCCTTACACGCAAGAAGTCACAGGTTCGAATCCTGTTTCGCCCACCATTCCCCTCCATTTGCTTGGTCGATAATCACTTTAATCCTCCCGATCCTTTTTTGAGGTGTCTGGCCATTCATCAACAAGCGCCTTCTAATATGTTTTTTGAGTTGAGATGAGCAACCATAACAAAGTAATTGCGTACATTACAAAAGGCACGAAAATCCTCATTTTTGACCATGTTGGTTTTCCTGAAGCCGGAACACAGGTGCCTGCAGGTACAATTAAAGATGGTGAAACGCCAACTTTTGCGGCAATGAGGGAAGCGTTTGAGGAAACTGGTTTGCACGAACTTTACTTGAAGGAATTTCTTGGCATGCAAACGATTACGCTGGAGAGGCTTGAGGGAAGAGTGATAATCAGTAGGCATTATTACCATTTTGAGGCACCAGATGATACTCCAGATGCATGGCTCCATTATGAGATGGATCCGAGTGAAGGCCCTCCCGACCCGATACTTTTCAGTTTCAAGTGGGTGGATTTTTCAAAAAACAGTGTGGTTCTGGCAGGCAAGCAAGATTTTTTTATGTATGTCCTGGGCAAAAAATGCATAAAGAAAAACCGATAAAATGCTGAAACAAAATTAAATTTGGCATTCAGATTGTCGTTCTTAATTGACAAACCATTTGGGCCTTGCTTATAATACGTGGACGTTTCGCGGGGTCGTGGTGTAGCGGTCAACACGCCAGCCTGTCACGCTGGAGACCGGGGGTTCGAATCCCCTCGATCCCGCCAACTGACAACTCAAGAAAATCAAATCTCCCAAAAATCAGATCAAATTGAACAAATGGGCCTTCCTGAATTTGTTGACTGGATTGCGTTTCAATCTATAATTTCCAACCAAATGACTCTGGAGGTCCAATGAGACGCCATCTCAGCCTTTTTCTTTTAGCGACCATAATCCTAATGGCACAGCCGGTCCATGCTGCCGAGAACAGGTCCGATATCTTTATGAACATGCTTGTTGTTCTGGATGGCAACACGGCATCGGATTTCCTGCCACAAAATTATGTGCAGACAAATTCAAGATCTCTGGATGTGTCTCTTGCTCTTGCAGGGCGCGAGACCATGAAGTCGGTAGAATCGTTCATTTTTTCGAATTGCCAGGGAATTGTTGATCGGGTTTATCAAAAATACAGCATTGTAACAAAAGGTTTTGCTTGCAAGATAAAAGCACAAAACATAAAAAAACTGTCTGGTCTCCCCGGAGTCAAAAGCATCGAGAGAATTCCTGATTACAAGCTTGATCTTGATACATCAACAACAGTCATTGGCGCAAATGATGCCTGGAAAATGCTTGACCAGAACCGTCAGCCACTCACAGGAACAGGTGTTACAATTGGTGTCATAGATACCGGCCTTGATTGGCGCCACCCCGATCTTGGATCAAAGATGGGCTCAAAGGAAAAAGTGGTAGATGGTTATGATTTTGCTGATGGTGCTGACATATCAAATGATACAGAGCAGCATGGCACACATGTGGCCGGCATCTGTGCGGCAAATGGGAAAGTCAGGGGTGTTGCCCCAGGGGCCAATCTTGCAGGATACAAGGTTTTTACCAGCGAAAAGGGGAGATCGGTCAATGTTGGTGCCAACATTAATTCTGCCCTTGAAAGGGCGATTGTTTTCAAATGCGGGGTTGTGAACCTTTCGCTTGGTTCACCAGGAGGTAATTCTGGTAGTGAAGAGGGTAATTCGATTTACCACAGGGTTGTGAAGGCCGGCGTCGTTGTTGTGGCTTCCGCAGGCAATAATGGCTCACGCTGCCTTTACCAGCCATATGTTGTGGGAACCCCAAGTACTTATGTGCCGGTAATTTCTGTAGCCGCATCTGATGACATGAAACACCCCGAGATCTTGGTCACGAATCCGCCAGGTGAAAACATGCGCATTCTCGGAAGAGAATTTGATCTTCCTCCTAAATGGCCCGAAGGCGAATGGGAAGTTATAGATTGCGGTTACGGATACCCAAAAGATTTTGAAGGTATCGATGTCAAAGGTAAAGTAGCCCTGATACAGAGGGGCCCCATAACTGACAAGAATGCATATTTCAGGGACAAAGACCTCAATGCTGCAAGTGCAGGAGCTGCAGGATGCATTATTTACAATCACAGCCCTGGCTCTTTTGCCGGCACCATGAAAATCGAGGATTCGGACATCGAAAAGAAATTCATACCAGCACTTGCAATCACAAATGTGCAGGGAATCAAGCTGCAGTCATTGATAAAAAAAGGCCTTAAAATAAAAGTGTCTTCAGGGACACCTTTCGGCCAGATAGCTGATTTCTCTTCCTCAGGACCCTCCGCCGATTACTATTTCAAGCCAGAGGTGACGGCACCTGGTGTTGGCATAAAAAGCACTGTAACCACCAAACCAAACAGTGCTGATCCGAAAAAAAGAGACCCGCAGTGGGCATCAATGCAGGGCACTTCGATGTCAGGGCCGCATGTTGCAGGGGCCTGTGCGATATTGAGGCAGGCATATCCAAAGGCCGAGCCGAAACAGATAAAGGCGATGTTTATGGCGACATGCGACCTGCTTCGAAATAACGAAGCCGGAGAGTATGTGCCTTTGATGTCACAGGGGTCTGGCAGAATAAACATACCTGCTGCAATTGGGGCCAAAATGACATTTGATCCGCCAGCGCTTTCTCTCAGGGCGATCTCAGGGATAGTAAAACAGGCCTCATTCAAGGTGACCAATATTACCAGAAAACCGGTCGAATTTACCCTTAGTTATCACTCACTTGGAGACAACACAAAATGCAATTTTGACAGGGATACCGAAAAACTGAAACCAGGAGAGACAAAAACAATAAAAGCATCTTTTGAGTGTGATGACGGTTCAAAGGGTTTTCTCGAGGGGGTAATCTTTGCAAGCATGGGCAATGAAAATGTTCACCTGCCATTAATAATTCTTAACGGCTCTCCTGATGTCCCACCACAGGTTTCGGAACTAAGGATAAGCAGGCCAGTCATGACGCATGGCGATGGCAGTGAGGCAGGGACCACAATCAGCTTCAGGTTTAATTATGGTACATACATGTCAGGTGCCCCGGGTCAGGAAGTTTCATCGAACTATGGTGCAGCAAAGGTAGTTCTTTACGATAACGAAGAGAACCCTTCAGGGAACATATTTTTTGATGATACACTGGAAATAGGCTATCACAATATTGTATGGAAGGGGCCAGATAACCTTGGCAGGCTTTTTGTGACAGATGGGAATTATGTTGTGAATGCATTTGGACTTTCAACAAGCTCCAATGGCGCCATAGTGGAACAGTCTCCCCACCAGAAAAAACCAATTTCAATTGTTGGTGCACCGCTAAAAGAAAAACCCTTTGTGTTTGTGAAAAGTGTTCCTGAAAAACCGCGTCCCGAAGAACCTTTCTATTTGCTTGTAAGATCAAGCCTGATACCCAGCTTGTCTTCGATTACGATGGATATCGACATCGATCCGGCTTTTTACCAGATTGTTACAATAAAAGCTGTAGATATCGCTGGTATTACAAAAGAAAACCTTGCATTTGAAAGCTCATTTGACAATGAAAGAGGCAAAGCGAACATAAAATGTTTTACAAAAGATGGGTCTCCAGTGGATCAAAAGGGCACCATCCTTATCCTGGAGTGCATTTCACATCAGGAAGGCAATACGAGTGTTTCCATAAAAGAATGCACCGCCAGCTCTTCTTTTGGTCAGATAGCACCTGTGCCGGGCAAAAAGGATTTTGAGATAAAGAAAGATTACAGTTTTTATGATTTAAACAGGGATGGTGTTGTTGATGAACTTGACAGTGACATCCTCAGGAGCCATCTGGAGGAATCGGAGGGTGATCCAAATTACACTGAATCAATGGATTTTAATGGAGATGGACAAATTAATATAATTGATCTTATAATGCTTGCAAAACGCTATGGGCATACAATGTACCCATAGACTAGCATAAGCATTTCGTTTTGGTATAATTCTTACGCGAAACCAGATTTAAGGAGCTTCAATGAGAAGATACCTAGTTTGGGCTGTGATTTTTGTTCTCTCGGCAGGCCTTTTCCCGATTGGCCGTGTTTTGTCAGCTTATGACATCTACCTGATTACCGTAGAAGGCGGATCGGCTTACAAAATGGAGGCTTTGGGTTTTCCCCCGGCCCATTCTGGGCTTACATCGAAAATTCTGCTGGCCAGCGCAAAGGAAGCCATCAAAAAAAATTGCCGCTCTGCCATATTTAGGTTTGATTTTGACTACCTTTTTACTGGCATGTCTTTAGAACTTGATGAACAAGATGCCTGCATCGCAAAAAATATGCCTTTTGTCAAATCAGTAATGAAGATTGGAAAACTCGAACCAGCAGCTGTAAGATCTGTTGCCGAGGTTGTTGGGGCGTCCCAGCTTTATGAAATCAAGGATCAGAAGGGTAATTTTGTTAACGGTAAAGACATTCTTGTTGGTGTAATTGATTCTGGAATTGACTATAGACACCAGGACCTCGGAAATGGGATGTATGGGCCAGGTGCAAAAGTAATTGGTGGAACAAATTTTGTTGAACCAAAAGATCCGCCGCTTGATGATGAAGCAATGGGACACGGGACTTCGGTTGCCGGGATAATTGCTTCGGACAACACAAAAGCACCCGGTATCGCTTCTGGTGCAAAAATGATGTCCTACCGTGTTTTTTCAAACAAAAATCCTGAAGTAAGGGAAGATGTTGTTGTTGCAGCAATTCAGGCCGCCGCCAAGGACGGATGCAAAATAATCAACATTTCCCTTTCAAAACCTGGAGGAAGTTCCTCCGAGCTTTCCGCCTCCGCATATGCCGCAGAACAGGCAACAAAGGCTGGTATTTCAGTTGTTGGATCAGCTGGGGATTTTGGTTCGTTTTGTGATGGCGTTGAGGGTGGTACTGTTGGTGGGCCGTCTGTTTCACCCAATTCCATATGTGTTGGCTCTTCGGACACCAGGCCTGTGTGCAAGGTAAAAATTGAAGGCTCAAGCAGAAATGTTTTTGGAATGATGTCGGTCCCCCTCATTTCTTTTTCCAATCCCCAATCCATAGAGCTGGTTGATGGCGGATATGGGTCCGAAGAGGAGTTTTCGAAAACCAATGTTCTTGGGAAGTATGTTCTCATAAAAAGAGGCCCGGAAGTTGGTGAAGCAATACCGTTTTTCCAGAAACTCCTGAATGCCAAAAAAAGGGGTGCCGTTGGTGCGATTGTCTGGAACCACAGTCTTGGAGAGGTTTTCCAGATGTTTGTTGGTTTCAATTCGATAACTGGCGAGCCAATAAGAAATGAAGAGCTTGTCCCATCATGTTTTATAGGGAATTCTGACGGATTGTTTCTCCAAAAGCTTGTTTCAGGACAAGAAGCAAGAGTTTCCATTGCAGAGGAAAACATAGACACCATAGCAAGAATGACGGCCATAGGACCAACATCGGACCTTATTTTCAAACCGGATGTCTGCGCTCCTGGAATTGGAGTACCGGCGCCTGTTTCCACAAACTCTGCTGATGGGAACACGTCAAAATATACGCAAAACTTCTCCGGGACTTCTGCAAGTGCAGGGATTGTTTCTGGAGCTGTTGCGCTCATAAAACAGATCAATCCTGACTGGTCACCATCTGACATCAGACTGGCGCTTATGAATACGTCAAAGCTTTTAATCAATCCCGCAACAGGCGAATATTCCAGCATGCTTTTACAGGGTGCAGGGCAGATAAATGCAAAGATGGCAGCATTTACGCCATGCGTTGTTTCGCCTGGCGGGTTAATAGTCACAAAAGACAAATCAAAGGACATAAAACTCACATTCAGTGGCCTTGGCTCGGATGCAAGCTTTAAGGTAAGGTTTGAGGTACTAAATAAACTTGACGATTATGTTAAGTTCACTGGACAGGATACAGTGGTCGTATCCGGAAAGAGTGAGGCAACATACACCTTCACCATTGATTATTCAGCCACTGATATACCCTGGAATGCTGAATGCATAATATGGTTTGAGAGTGACAAAGCAAAATTGCATGTGCCCGTTATTTGCTGGAAGGGTTATTCCACAAGCGAAAAAAGAAACATAACATCGCTCAGAGTAACGGGCAATAACATAGATTATGGCGGAAAGGGCGACAAGGTTACCATAGAGTTTGGCATGGCAATGGGCGACAGATTTACATACAAGCCACTTTCCTACAAGACAAAAACTGATGAGGAGGCCCCTCAACCCAGAGAAACAATGATTTCTGGTGTCCAGTTTGATCTTATTGATGGCAATGGTGACACCTGGGTAACAATTAAGCGCTTCGAAAACACCCAGTATGGCTATTACAAATTTGACTGGTCTGGAGAAGACGCCGAGGGTGCCTACTCGATACCTGATGGTTCCTATGGACTGAAGATTGTTATCAGCGAAACAGTTTTGGAGCCCGGAAGCGCGAAACTTAAGACGAAAAACTCATCACAACTGGCCAGGGACACTATCAGGATAAAGGGCAGTAAAGTACAGAGTCCACCAAAATTCTTCATGGTTGCACAGCCGCACACCCCGTCTGCCAACCAGAAAGTTCTTGTTGATTGCTATGTTACATTTGCAAAAGACATATCGTCCCTTAGCTTCAATGTGTCATACAATCCAGATGAAGTCGAGATACTTCAGGTTTGGCCAGGAAGGTTCCTCCAGTCAGACGGCTCGCCAGTCGAATCGGATGTATACCTGGACAAGCTCAATGGTAAAATAAAGGTTATCTCCAAGAGGGCAAACCAGACAGGTATTGATGGACATGGCATTATCCTTAGGTTCCTTGCCACTTTCCCCAATCCATCAGCTCCAACCATCAAGTTTGATGATCTCAATCCTTATGATCCAAGAGGAAGATTTATCCCCCACATGGGTTTCCCGCTAGAGCTTGAGGTGACTGATGCCGAGCCTTTACTTGGTGACCTCAATTTCGATGGAATTGTAGACATTGAGGATTATTTTATTTTTGCGCAATCATATGGCTCAAGAAGGGATGAGTTACACTACAACCCACTTGCTGATTTTAACTCGGATGGTATTATTGATTTTGAAGATTTGAAAGTATTGCTTAACAATCTTGGCAAAAGTGAGTGAAGAAAGGGCAGTCTAAATGAAAAAAGCGCTTGCATTGATTGTCGCAGTTGCCGTGCTGGCAGGTTTGCCAGTCATCATGGCTCGAAACACCGCCGCTTCAGATGTGAAGATCACAGTGGAGCAGATTTATGGTGTAATGCCTGAGTCCTACATCGGTTCGTTCAACCTTTCAGGCCCGAACACAGTGGAATCGGACTATTCAGTCGGCTACTATTACCCGATGTGTGCAATGAAGGTAACAAGTGGTGGCGACCTTATAGTTGCCGATACCGCCTACGGGAGAATCCATGTTCTTGATTCAGACCTTTCCCACAAGAGTGTTTTTGGATCCCTTGGGTTTGGTGATGGCAAATTCCAGTATCCTGTCGATTGCGCTGAAGATGGTGATGGCAACCTTTATTTTGTAGACATGTATAATTGCCAGGTTTCAAAATGGGACAAGTATGGCAAATTTCTCGGCGCTTTTGGCACTGAAGGCCAGGAAAACGGACAGTTTGTTGCACCAGGTGGAATAGCTGTTGACGCAGACGGCAACATTTATGTTTCTGATGGTCACACTGCCAGAATACAAAGATTTGATTCTGCATTTAAGTTCAAAAATCTTCTCAATGTTGGAACCGATACTGTTGCACTTGATTCACCAGGACCAATCAGGGTTGGCCCAAATGGGGAAGTGTTTGTTGCGGAAATGAAGAGCGGGACAATCTTCCAGTTCAAGCCATCAGGTGATTTTGTAAAGGCAGCAGTCAAATCGCCAGATGGAAAAACTCCCATCTTCACAAAAATGGGTGCGTTTGAAGTTGACGCAAATGGAACATTCTACATTCTTGATCGTGCAAATGGCTCCAATGCAGTGAAGGTTTTTGACAAGGATGGAAAAGAAAAAGCAACATTCCAGAACGTTGCTTCTGATGATGAATTCCTTGATGGCATTGCAATAAGCCCCAACAATGTTTACGTTCATGTTTACGGTTCAATAAATCCTGGGTCTGGCCCAATGATCGACAACCCGTTTATTGTTCCAAGCTCCCAGAGACTGATAAAATTTGACAAGGCCGGTTCTAAAAAAGGCGAGGAATCATATAACCCAATGCAGGAAGGTAGGGGGGGTAATATTACCTCGTGCGCTGTTACCTCGAATGGAACGCTCTATGCCGTTTCAAACATCAATGTTGCGCAGGGTGGCAAGTATACAAGCAAAATCCTGATCTGGGACGCAAAAGGCAGCTTCCAGAACTCAATCTCCACTGATGACCTTAGCTTGCCAAGCCAGGCACTGTTCTCTGATGTGGCAGTTGATTCTTATGATAATGTTTATGTTTCTGTCAATGAAGGTTTCAGGGGAGAAGTCCCAGGCTATATCCTAAAGATTGCAACTGGTTCTGAAATGCTTTCAACGCCAACTCCGGACTCAAAGGCTGCAATCTCCTACTCATCCGAACAGATTGGAAAGGGTGATCTTGGAACTCCGGCCGGTCTGTGTGTTGATCGCATGGACAACCTTTATGTTGCCGACAGGGCAAAACAGTCAGTAATCATTTTTACCAGCAAAGGCAGGAAAAGGGACGAACTTGGAGTCAATACCTCGCCAAGCAATGTCTCGGTTGATCCTTTCCGCAACATTGCCTGTGCAACAGACGGACAGATAGTTGTAATAGACAAAAAAGGCAGGGACGTTGCAAGCATGGGTGGTCAGGGAAGAAAACCCGGACAGCTCTATTATCCCCATGGAGTTCTTTTTGCAAACAATGGAGCAGTAATCGTTTCTGATGCAGAGAATGGAAGAATCCAGATCTTTGAACGCAAGGAAGGATCTGACTTTGCGGTGACATATACCTCACCGCGCATGTTCTATATCCCACAGGGTATGTGCTGGGGAAAAGACCAGAAGGTATATCTTGCAGACAATTTCCACAATGTAGTTTACAGGCTTAACATCAACGGCTACACACCACCAGGAATTGGTGAATCTGGCCCAGAGCCCCCCCTTCCGCCACAACCACCGGCCCCACAGAACATCCCGTCAGATGGCGAGATCTATTTCCAGCCATCAGACATAAAAATTCCTTCAGGCGGATCAACAGACGTCAATATAAGCATCAAGTATGCGTCAAATGTTTATGGTGTAGGCATGACATTGAAGTATGATCCGCAGTACCTCCAGCTCGACAAGTGTGAGCAGGGTAACTTCCTTTCCTCAGATGGAAACAAGAACCTCTTCATCTATAAAGACGAGCCAAAAGGCACTGTCAAGATTGGTGGCCCAACAAGAACATCTGCTGTTGCCGGAATGAATGGTGAAGGAATACTAATCAAGGTCCGTTTCACAGGCGTCAAGGAAGGCGACACAAAGCTTGAAGTATCAGAAGTATTGGTCAAGGACCCTGACCTTAACAACATCCAGGTCTCGGTTACCAATGCAAAAGTCAAGGTGATGCCAAAAGATGGCACACCACCGCCAGTGAATTTCACAGCCCCAAAATGCTCCTGGGATGCCTCGTTTACTGGTTCGGGAACAACTGAAAAAGACGCCAAACTTACCCTCAAGACAATTGATGGAACACAAGACATCAAGGTTGGTGCAGATGGAAGCTTCAAGTTTACAATAAACCTCAAAAAAGGCGCCAACAGCTTTACGATTACTGCCACTGATCCAGCAGGCAATTCCAAAGACTACACCTTTACAGTAAATCAGGCCACCAGGAATGTCGTTGTAATGTGGGTTGGAAAGCTTGTCTACATGGTCAACGGTTCAAACATGAACCTTAACGCCGCCCCACAACTTATTGGCGGTTCAACTTATGTTCCAATGCGTGATCTTGGAAATGCTCTCAGCTGTGTTGTTGACTGGGACGCCAAAGAGAAGAAGGCAACATATACATACACAGATCCATGCTCCGGATCACAAACTGTTCTCGAAGCCTGGATTGACAAGACCATGGGAAGATTGAATGGCAATCCACTTGATTTTGGCAAGGCGCCCAAGATAATTGGTGGAAGGACACTTGTCCCGCTTCGTGCCATCTCGTCCGGTCTCGGTGCTGATGTGAAGTATGAGGCTTCAAGCAAGCAAATAACAATCACCCACCCGAAGCCCTGATAGAATCTCAAAAGGGAGGCCCTTTGGCCTCCCTTTTTTTATACACATGGAGGGGGATATGAAAACAACACTCAAAAATACGGTTATAGGTCTAATAATTTTTTCCATACTTCTTTTTTGCGGCCCTTCCTTTGCGGCCCAAAATTATGGGTTTGCAAAAATAGATAGCGCCCTGATTGGCAAAACAGGAACTGTCAATGTTATAATAATCACCGGAGACAAAACGGTGGTTGATTATGTTGGCAATCTTTCTTACTCTAACAAATTTTTGCAGCGAACAGTTGAGTCCTGCATTAATAACTCAGTTGAGAATGCATATCTTAGGTGCAAGGCCACATTTCCCAATATCAAAAAAAGATGGGTTTTTAATATTGTAATCAATGGTTTTTCATGTGAGATTGATGCTAGTAAACTGAGAGAGCTTGCCAGGCTGCCTTCGGTCAAAAAGATTGTGGATGCGACATTCAAATATGAAATGCAAATAAACAAACATCTACCCTATCTTGGTGTAACAAAACTAAGGCAAACGGGAGCTCCTGATGGCAAAAAGATAACCGGCAATGGCATAAGGGTTGGTGTTATTGACAGTGGAATAAACTACAAGCATCAGGCACTTGGAGATGGCTGGAGTAAAAGGGTAAAATTTGGATACGATTTTGCTGATATGGATTCAGATCCGCTGGACTTTATGGGACATGGTTCCCATTGCGCCGGCATTATTGGCGCGAATGGGAAGTTTGCTGGAAATCCGATAACAGGTGTTGCCCCGGATGTAAATTTTGGCGCATACAAGGTTTTTACCGTCAACGAAGGTGGAGCAAGGCCGGACAATGTAGCAGCAGCACTTGAAATGGCAGCAAAAGATAAATGCGCTGTTGCAAATATGTCTCTTGGGAGGGCTCTTTATTATGGCGGTGAGAATGAAGTTGAAGACCAGGCGATAAAAAATGCCACAAAGGCCGGGATGCTCGTTGTTGTAGCTGCTGGAAATGATGGCTACCGTTCGGACAGATTGCCATTGCCGATAGGTGTTCCTGCAGTCACCGAGGAAGCTCTCTGTGTTGCAGCAACTGACGAGCGTGGCAAATGCCTTATTGAAGTAATGACAAAAACTGGTGAAACAAAAAAGATGCTTACAAACAACCATATATGGGGTCTCCCGTCAATAAATCCGGATGATGCCCTTTACGAGGTTGTGGATGGTGGTTCAGACCCCAACAAAATCCCTGATTGTGCTGGCAAGGTGTTGGTAGTCAAATACAAGGACAATGCCAGAAGCTGGCACAGAACGGAAACCTTTGATTTCATCAGAAAACTCAAGACAATCAAGTGCAAGGCATTCATTTTCTGGTCTGATGGTTTTGATGGGACACCGTTCACGCTGTCCTTCTTTGACAGTTTTGAAGACGCAATGACCTTTTCGGCCCCGATCTATACATTAAACAGAAGGGACGCAAAAATACTTCTTGATGCAGCAAAAGAAGGCCAGAAAATACATTTCAAAAGAATATCCTATCCTGGGGACTTTTCATCTACTGGTCCTTATCTTGGACCAAGGGGCCTTAAATTCAAACCGGAAGTTTCTGCTCCTGGAATGTGGATTTTTTCTACAGTGTATGATGAAAAAAATCCAAAAGACGCCTGGGATTCATACTCCGGAACATCGATGGCAGCACCATTTGTGACCGGCATGGCAGCACTCGTAAAAAATTATCACCCGGACTGGCTGCCATGGCAAATCAAGGCCTCACTCATGAATACGGCCAAGTTCCAGATTAATCCCCTTAACGGTGATCCTTATCCGTTAGTGATCCAGGGGTCAGGGCTTGCAAATGTTTATGATGCCTGCACAACACCAGTGATCACGGACCCTCCAGCTTTCACTTTTCATGGTGGCAACTACAAAGAAGGCATCAAAATAAACCTTATCAATGTCGATTCAAAAAGGGCCACGGTAAAATTTACTTCCAAGGTGACATTTGTTGGAGATGTAGAAGGTGTCGACATATCAGTTACTCCATCAGGGGAAACAGTTTCACCACCTCCACAATCCTCTCCAAGGGACGCAACCGCCTCTCTTGATCTCAAGATCACCCTGGACAAACAGAAGGTTCCGAAAAACAGGGTGGTTGAGGGTTCAATTGAGATAAACATAGATGGTTCCACGCAAATTCATGTTCCATTCATGGCGCTTTTTGGTGAAATTGAAATCTTCAACTCACTAAAATCATTCTCAAACATCCTTGTAGAGAACGACAAAATAGACATCTCGCAGGGTGAAAAACCAGGTATGGTAAAGTTCCATGTTGGTGTTGGCTCAAAATCGTTCTTCTGGGGAAACCAGTATGACAATTTTGCTTACATGATGAGATTCTCTGTTCTGGACAAAGTTTTGGACAGGTGGAGAGACATTTATGAAGGCAACTATCTTGCCCCGGGTGATTACGAGTTTGAATGGGACGGGAAAGATCTCGACGGAGAGGCATTCTTGCCAAATGGTCCAAATGGCCTCGGAAGCTTCATGTATTACGAGGCGATTGTTGGAAGCATGCAAAACAAGCTTGTTGAAAGCTCGGTTCCAAGGGATGCCCAGGCCTGGGTGGAGGTCACTGGTTCGGACAAAATTCCACTTCCTGAACTCAACCTCAGCGTGAACCCTGAATTTGGAGCGTTGAATAAAACACTTACAGTGAAAATGTCACTTGCTCAGTCGAATCAGAACAAAGTCATAAGATTCTCCCTACTTTACGACTCAAAAATGGTAACATATACTGGCCAATACAGAAGAGGTTCCATGACGGAGGACTCAACCAGCATCATGGTTTCAATTGAGGACAACCAGGATGGAAAGATGACTGTTGAAATTTCACCTGCTTATGCTGGCATAACAATGGATGGAACAGGCGATCTTCTCGAGATTGATTTTGTGTGCAACAGAATTGGCGGAACAGAATTTGACACCTCATTTGTGGAAGTACTTGACAACAACATTAAAAACATTAGATTCGTAAGACCGTTGCCAGTTGAGGTGTTGATAACCGAACGCTATCTTTTGATAGGTGATTTCAACATAGACTGGGTGGTAGACGACAAAGATCTTGTAATTTTTGGCCAGCAGTTTGGTAAAAAAGAGGGCGATCCCGATTACAACAAGCTGTGTGACATCAACAGGGACAAAATCGTCGACGAAAAAGATTTTATATACTTCTCTAAACATTTTGGAGAAAGAAGTGAGAAGCCGAAATAACAATCTTGCCAAGACAAAAAGCAGTGTGATGGGAAAAAGGGCGACAAAAAAAACGCCCTTTTTTTCTAGTCCTTTCTGGAATGAAACAGTCAGGTATTCCGAACTTGTCATTGGGGCAATCATATTCGGTTTTGGTCAGGTGGCATTTCTGGTTCCGGCACAACTTGCCCCTGGTGGCTTAAATGGTATTGGCATTGTCATCAACAATGCAACTGGTTTTCCTGTTGGTCTTGCGTATCTTTTAATGAACACCCCGGGTTTTTTGTGGGCCCTCAAGCTTCTTGGGCCAAGATACCTTTTGAGGACTGGAGTTGCCATTGCTGTATCATCGGCTACCATGGATTTCTGCGCCGCACTTGTGGTGCCAAGGCTCAATATTTTCCCAAACAGTCCCGACTATGTGCTTGCTTCAATTTTTGGAGGCGTTTTTCTTGGCATAGGCGTTGGCCTCATTTTCAGGAGTGGTGGGAGCGCTGGTGGAACCGAAATCATTTCACAGCTTGTTTATTGGTCAACTGGCTATGAGTATGGCAAAGCGGTGCTGGTTTTTGATTCGATAATCATTGTTGGAGTTACACTGTATTTCAGGAATATCCAGCTTGCACTATATTCCATCATCGCGCTTTTTATTTATGCCAAAGTCCTGAATATGGTTGCATCAGGAATGATGGCTACAAAACTTGTCATGATAATTACTGACAGATGTGAGAGCGTCAGGACTGCAATCATGGAAAAGCTTGGAAGGGGTGTAACAATCCTGAATGCTGAAGGTGGCTACCAGTTTGATCCAAAGAAAATGGTTGTGTGTGCCATTCCCCAGTCCCAGATTGGCAGAATGAAAGAGTTTATTAAAGAGATTGATCCAAAATCTTTTGTCATGGTCTCCGACCTCTCGGAAGTTGTTGGCAAAGGTTTTGAGAGAAAATTGCCCAAATAACACGCATTCACAAAATCTGGTCTTATTAAAGTCTTATTTATAGAGTCTTTCTTAGGCCCATCTAAAATAACCCCATAATTTTCAATTTTCTAAAGACTTCGAAGGGTTATTGGGGGGATAACTATAAATATTTAGTTTTTTAGGTCTCCATATTTTTATTCCCATTTTAGATTATTACTAAATTAAATTATCCTTTAATGTAATTATATCAATAACATAAATGATGTAAAATCCAATAAAAAAGGCCAGAGAATACTCTCTGGCCTTTGGATAATATTTAGCCACTATGGCCTGGTTTGTTTTATGAGGGTTATCGTTTTTGTTGTTCCATCATAAGAGACCTCTGCCCTGAATACCTCAGCTATAAATCTGAACGGTACTGTTACCCTGCCAGTTTTGTGTGTTTCCGGTGGGGGCGATACCTTTGTGCGCTTTCCGTTTACAATGGCCTCTGTTTTGTTAACGGTCATGATTATCCTGGTCTGGCCATATTTTATTGAGATACTTTTGGTTTTTGCATCATAGTTGACCTCGGCTCCGAATGCATCTGCGATTGCCCTCAACGGGACCATTGTTGTCCCGCCTTTGATGTAGGGTGGAGGATTAATTTGCACCTCCGTTCCATCAACCATCATAATTTGGCTTCCAACAACAAGCTCCACTTTCTTTTCGGCAATATTTATAATCACGACATCAATTGCTGTTTTGTTGCCCGATTCATCGGTTGCCTCGACCTTGAAAACATTTTTGCTTGGAGCTGGTTTTAGTGGTACAGTGACAGCAAATGTTTTTGGATTGTCTTGTCTTCCATTTATTTCGATGCCGCCAAAGACAGCTTTGGCGGTTACAGGCTCATCGGCACTGCCCATGATCACATAGGAATCCTGATTTATGAGGTCTCCTATTTTTTCAATTGTTATTTTTGGTGGCGTGACATCTTTTACCATTGTTACTTTTACAGGCAATTCCAGTTCGCCCTTTGGCCATTTGACCAATATGATGCCGGTGTGTGTCTTGGTTAGCGCAAGGCTGCTTGTTGATATCTCTAAATCACAGGTCGTCTCGTTGTCTGCCGGAATAGTTATTTCTTCTCCTGCAATTTTCAACCATGACGTGGCAGACTTGCAACTTATCTTGTATTCCTTTTTTGCCTGGTTGATTATCTGGAATGATTTTTTGATATTTTCACCTTGTTTCACATCTGTCAGTTCGATTTCTTTTGGTGCAAGAAGTGGTGGAGGGTTATATGTTTTTCTGGCCTGGATTGTGATCTCGCCCTCACCGTAATTGTATTCGAATTTTACTTTCTCGGTTACAAGCTGGTCCATTTCGAGAGTTTCTGGATTTGCCGTTGCCTTGATGGTTATTGAGCCATCCGGGTCAATTTTCCCGCTTGGAGGGTCAAACGTGATCCATTTGCTCTTTGCGGTTATCTTGAATTTTGCCTCGTATGGTTCAGGATTCTTTACCATAAATTCGATTGTAGGTGTTGTGTCCTGCTCGACTTCACCAAAATCCAGCATATCTGTGAATTTTAGTGGTTGTTTCATAAAGATTTCGACATTGGTTGATGCGGAAACCTTGCCGATTGATGCTATGATGTTGCAATTTCCTCTTTCGGAAGGGAGAAAAACTCCAAACTGGTCAATTGTGCCAAATTTTGGTGGATCAACTTTCCAGGTTGGTTGCAAACCGATGACTTTTTTGCCGTCCTGGTCAAGAATGGTTGCTTCAAACTGAAATTTTTCATTAACAAAGGCAGTCGGGTTTTTTGGGGTTATATCAATTGAAGTTGGGATTGGCCCTGATTTTCCTTCGAAACATATTACTCTTCCATCAAGGGTTGCAACAAAGACCAGATTGTCGAGAACTGCTGGTGGCGTCGATATTGGCCCTCCGATAGCATATTTTGTTATGACTTTACCAGAGAGCTTGTTTATGCAATAAAGATTTCCATCATAACAACCTACAAGGATGTATTTTCCAAAAATGGTTGGAGAGCCAATGATTTTTTCTCCAAGCTCAAGGCTCCATTTTTCCTTGCCAGTTTCTATGTCAAGGCCATACATTTTTGAGTCTATGCACCCAAAGAACACTGATCCTGAATCCTGGTCTACAGCAAAACCAAAAAATATGTCATCCTGGGTTTTATATTTCCAAATTGTTTTGCCTTTATCCTGGTCAACGCATATGACAGTATTTGGTGTTGGCTTGTCTTCCTCTTCCTCGTCATTTGCAAACAGATCCTGGCTGGATGTTTTGTCTTTCAGCGAGACGATTAACTTGTCTTTGTATGAGGATATATTTGTAAAACCGGTTCCTCCGTTGCCGACAAATGACCTCCAGTTCTCCCTGCCATTTGATGGTTGCAAGCAATACAGATTGTCCATAAGCACGAACAGCTTGTTGTTCGAGATGATTGGCGATGAATAAGATTCGATTTTGCTGTTGCTGGTGATTTTATCCAGCCATATCCTGTCTCCGGAGGAAGAGAAGCATGCCATCTTTCCCTGGCCAAAAACCGTATAGATCTTGCCATTGTAGATGGTTGGTTTTGGTGAATGGATTATCATGGAAAAGATGTCTTCCAGTTCAGCTTCATATTTCCACGAAATGCCCCCGCTTTTTGTTGAGAAACCTCGAATGCCAAGTGGATCGCCAAATATCAGCTGATCATTCAAGATTGCCATTTGCGTAAGCAACAATGGAACTTCCAGTTGTTTTGACCATGCAACTCCACCATCGGAGGACCTCAGGCAGTGCATGTTGATCTTGCTAAATTCAAGATCTTCAGTAATTGTAAAGACCTTGCCTTTTGAAGTCACAAGAGACTGGATGCCAATTATTTCCGACTCTGGTGGTTTGAACTCCCATTTTTTCTTGAGCATGGATACATCATCAATGCAGTAATCCTGGGCAACCCCTGAATGCTCGGAATCCCCGCCGAACATTGTCCATGCGCAACCTTCCTGTTCATTTTCCGCTTTTATGGCGGGTGGCATGATGGAACATAATACAAATAGCGTGATTGAAAGTGCTGTAATTTTCTTCATGATTGCTCCTCCCTAAGGCATTTTGTCCAGGTTCAGGGTTATTGTTTTTGTTTTTGGGTCCCACTCCACCTGGGCACCAAGCGCTTCTGCAATAAACCTGAATGGAACCATGGTTTTCCCGTTATAAATTATTGCGGGCGGTTTTATGGTTTTTGTTTCACCGTCAACAATGGCTGTTTGTGAGCCTATGAATATAATTACCTTTTTCTCGCCGAGTGTTATTGTGACTGAGTTGGTGTCTTTGTTGAATTCTGTTGTAGCGTCAAATGCGTCTGAGATTGCCCTTACAGGAACCATCGTTGCCCCACGGATTATTGTTGGTGGTGGATTGATTGCAACCGATTTTCCATTTACCGTCATCGTTGAAACACCGACTGTCATTGTGATCTTCCTTCTCTTGATATTTAAAATCAGGACTTCTTTGACGGTTTTATTACCAGATTTGTCGGTGCTTTCGATGATTATTGTTTTTCTTGAAGGTGCCTGGACTACTTTTATTTTTGCGCTGAACTGTGTCCCTGCAAGTTTTGCCTCTACGCTATCCACAATGACCGAGCAACCTTTCTCGGTTTCTCCAGTTATTTCAGCTTCTGTTGCGTTGTAAACAGTTATGGTATCTGAAATCTTTATTTGTGGAGGTGTTTTATCTGGCAATGCACTGGCTTTTACAGGTATCTCGACGTTCCCGAGAGGCCAGTCGAACATGATCAGTCCGGTGTAAGTTTTCCCTCCTTCGAACTCCCATGTTTCAATTGTTACTGTGACTGGTTCCTCCTTGCCCGATTTGATTGTGATGCTTTCAGGACTGTATTTTATCCAGTTGGCGCTTGAAGATATTGTCATCTGGACATCGCTTTTGGTTTTGTTTGATACAATGATTGTTCTGGATTGTATTTGTGAAACCTGGATGTCCCCAACATCAATCTCTGTCCTTGAGAACGATATCCCTTTTCCTACAACCTTGACCCTGATATCTTTTTTATTGTCACCCCAATCAAGGGTAAGTTTTCCTGTCAGCCAGGCCCCTTCTGGCAGTTTGTCAGGTACGGTTTTGATCTTTAATGTGTATGTCTCTCCCTTCTGGATGTGGACGCTTGGCAAGGTGCATTCAAACCATTCATCACTTTCATTGATCCTGATGTCAATTGAATTGCTGGAGAGGTTTTTTACCTTCAATTCAAGTGTTTTTCCCGTTCCGGGTTCAACCATTCCGAAATCGATCTCATCCGGACATTCAGGCGGTATTCTTCCAACTACTTCAATATCAAGGCTTGCCTCGAGTTTTTCAGTGCGACATGTTACCTTGCATTTACCGGTATTAACAGCTTTGAGGACGCCTTTCTGGTCGATTTCAACAATTCCCTCTGGTTCTGACGACCAAATGACAGGATAACCCTTCATTTGGTTGTTTTTTGCATCAAGAACTACACCTTCCAGCTGAATTGTCTGGTCAAGTTCTATGATCTCCGCAATATTTTTGATCTCGAGTTTTGTCGGAATTGCATTTTCATCGTTGTTCAGACAGTAGACAATCCCGTTGTTGTCAACTGCATACAGGTCGCCATCTACCAGAATAACGCCGCTTGTTACAGCTGCCCTTGCCTTGAACGTCCATATTGAAGAACCGCTATTTTTATCTACACAGAAAATCCTTGATGTCGTGTTGCCAAAGAACAGCCTTTCACCACTTAGAACTGGTGTTGCAGATATTATGCCCTCAGAATTGAATACCCATTTTCTTGCGCCTTTTTTGACATCAAGACAGTACAGGAAGCCATCATTACAGCCAAAGTATACATATTCTCCATCGGAGACGATGTTTGAATATACCTTGCCTTCAATTTTTGTAGACCAGATACTCTTGCCTGTTGTTTTATCAAAACAATTGACAAATGATTGCTCTGGCGCGAACACGCTGTTTGCCGAGATGGTAGAAATAGCAATAAATACGTTATCATTGCTTATTGAAGGAGAGTTTGTTGGTTTACCATTCAATGATGATTCCCATATTTTCAGACCAGTACTGGATTCAACGCAATGAATTTTGCTGGAAGACACTGCAAACAGTTTTCCTTTGTCATAAGCTGGATATGCCGGCATGCTTGTTCCAAGCGGGGTTGACCATATTTTGCCTCCTGTTTCGGAAGCAACACTGTAAAGGTTTCCGTCGCCAGCTGTAAAAAAGACTCTTCCGGTCCTGCTTATTGGTTTGATGCATGCACTGCTGTCTTTGCTTGCATCTGTTTTGAAAACCCAGCGCTGTTTTCCATTTTCTGCACTCATGCATGACAATTCGCCGCTGGAACCAAAAAAGACGTTCATGCCCTCCATGGATGCCGAACCTTCATTTGTCAGTTCTATTGACTCGTACCAAAGCTTTTCTCCGCTTAATCTTTTCAGGCAGAATAATTTCCCATAATGGTTTGCGTTTGCGAGAGCAATAAAAAGTTTTGAATGGTCGGAGAGAAGCAGGAAATTGGATACACCTGACTTTAAGTCTGTCAACCATGCGCCTTTCAGATAGTTTGATGTGGGCGCGCACTTTGGATGGCATGTAAAACTGTGTGTGGGCGTTTTACCAAAATTTTCCCATACACATGAATCAGGATCTTCCTCTGTTTTTGGTAAAATGTATGCCATAAGATCAACGCTGGCTTGCGAAAAACTGGAACTTACCGTTATTTTGCCTTTGTAGCCGCCATTTTGGGCCATCTTTTCAGGAATAAGAGACACTTTTACCTTGCCTTCCTGGCGGCCATTCAGGGAAATTTTTGTTTTTTCGATTTTAATCCAGTCACCATCTGTTATTGCAATCTTGAATTCCTGTTGCAGTTGCTGGTTGTTCTTTATTTTTACTTCCCTGTCCATTTTTTCGTTTGGTCCAATTTCACCAAAATCTATAAAATGGGCATCCACAATTGATTCGGCATAGCAGTGTATATTCCCATCTGCTTCGCCGAAGACCACCATGTTGTCGGAAATCGAGAAAGAGCTTCCAGTGAAGGAATCCTGGGCAGATTGCCAGAGGGTCGCACCTGTTTTGAGATCGAGCGCATACGCTATCCCTTTGCCAAAAGTCATGTATACGACACCATTGGAAATGGCTGGATTTGTTACGGAGCCAATATCTGCAAATTTTTTCCAGATTATTTTCCCTGATGCGGTATCGATTCCATATATGTTGCAATCTGATGAACCCTCTTTTATGTTTTGTTCTTCAGGGTCCATTGTCCCAATAACCAGAGTATTCCCTGATATGCCAGGAGCGCTGGAAATCATGTGGTCGAGTTCTGCCATCCAGACTTCATTTCCAGTGTTGGCATCAACACAATAAAGTTGTCCATTAGAGTTGCCAAAGTAGATCTTGCCATCTTTGAAGGCAACACTCGCCGCAAAATCCCGTTCCGTTGTTCCGTACTTCTTTTTCCAGATCACTGATCCGGAATCCTGGCTGAGACAATAAATCATTCCATCCAGTGATCCAGTGTAAACCTTTCCGTTCGAGCATACCGGAGAACACCCAAAAATGTAGGAGCTAAGCTTGGTTTTCCACCGCAAGGCACCAGTTGCTGTGTCAAGGCAGTGAATATAACTGTCTTCAAATAATGAACCAAAGATGACTTTTGAGTCAGAAACGACTGGCGAAGTAAAAACTGGAGACCCTACATTGTATTTCCAGATCTCTTTGCCGTCAATTGCATTGAAACAGTAAAACTTGCACCCCTTGAACAGCTCTTCTGTGGGGCGCTCTCCTGGCCAGCAACCGGAAAAGACTTTTCCTCCATAGACAGCCGGGGCGAAAAGAGAACCATAACCGTTCATTCTTGCCTTCCAGACTTCCTTGCCTGTTGAAAGGTCAAGGCAATAGAGGCTTGCATTCGGTGACCTGCTCGCATTATCGCAGAAGTAAACTTTGCCATTTGAAATGACTGCTGGGGAATCAACCCTGGCGTTTGCATCATAAGTCCATAATTCCATAAGTTCTGCGGAACCTGGACCGCATGATGAATAACCTTGTGATTCTGCTGTGCCATGGAAAAAATTCCAATCACAATTTTCACTTGCAATGGCTGTGGTCAGTGCTGTTATTAGAAAAATAGTTATTATTGCCAAAAACATTGTCCTCTTCATGTTTATCCCTCCTGTGGCAACAGTTATTCTAGATAATAAAATTTAAATTTCAACAACCCAACTTGAACCATTATAGGCAATAAAATAAAAAAGGCGACCCGTACGGGTCGCCTTTTTGTAAACTTTTGTTTACGAAAGTTAATCCTGCTGTTTGGTTGTAGTCTCCTGGTCAGTGAATGGTGTTTCTTCCTTTGTTTCAACAACCATGCCCAGATAGCAAGGAGTTCCTGTACCTGCAGGTATCAGTTGCCCTACGATGACCGCTTCTTTGAGGCCGTGTATCGGGTCTATCTTGCCTTTTACAGCTGCTTCTGCAAGGACCCTTGGTGTTTCCTGGAACGAGGCGGCAGAGAGGAACGATTCTGAAGTGATGGCAGATTTTGTGACCCTCTGGAGTATTGGCTCAAATGTTGCTGGTTTTTTGTTTTGTGCGATCAGATACCTGTTTTCTTCCTCTATTTCCTGCTTGTCGGCAGTTTCGCCTGGCAGGAACCTTGAATCTCCAGAGTCCTTGATCTTTATCCTGCGAAGGAGCTGTCTGATGATTATTTCAACGTGCTTGTCGTTTATGTCTACGCCCTGCGACTTGTAAACCTTCTGGATCGCCTCGATCAGATAGGACTGGGTGGCCATTACACCTTTGATTCTCAACAGTTCATGCGGGTTGAGGGAACCTTCGGTTATTGGTGTTCCTGCCTCGACTTCCTCATTGTTCTGGACGAGGAGCTGGCTTGTGTATGGCACTTCATATGTTTTCTGGGCACCGTCTTTGGAGGTCACAATAACATTAAGCATGTCTTTGCCCTGATCAATGGATATCTTACCGGATATTTCAGTTACAGGAGCCTCTCCTTTTGGCTTTCTTGCCTCAAAAAGCTCCTCGACCCTTGGAAGACCGGTCGTAATGTCAGCTGAAGCGACACCTCCAGTGTGGAATGTTTGGAGAGTGAGCTGTGTGCCTGGTTCTCCGATTGACTGGGCGGCAACGATTCCAACTGCTTCACCAACGTTCACGAGGTTTCCAGAAGAAAGGTCTCTGCCATAGCAAAGTGCACATACACCTTCGGTGCTTTGGCAGGTAAGTGGTGAACGCATCCTGACCTGGAATATCCCAGACTCGTTAATTTCTTCTACGGCCCTTTCATCGACCATCTGTCCTGCCTTGACGATTACCCTGGGCTCTCCGGTTGCAATGGCAAGTTTGTCCAGTCCAATGGTCTTTGCCGTTTTAACCGTTTGCTTGGTTATTTTGTTGCCTCTTTCATAGAGGACCTTGCCGCGTCTTACAATATCATGGGCCAGAATTTCACCGACAGCCGACTCGTCATCAACTGATACCATTTTGGAAGGGTAGGCAAGTATGTCTTCAATCGCTATTCTGCCGATTATTCTGTCCCCAAGCTGCTCGACAATTGTTTTGTCGTCATAGAGGGCGGTGTATACAACGCCATCGATGGATGTCTTGACCCTTGCAATCTTGATGTTTGCTTCATCCATCATCTGGGCTTTTTTCCATGTTATTGTCTGTCCTGCACCGATAATCACTTCTCCAGTTTCAGGATTGACAATGTCTTCTATGGCGATTTTCCCAACAGCCTGCTTTGAAATGGGCTTTACGACCTTGTTGGCGATTACTATTGGGTAGATTTCAGTTTGAGAACAGTCGTATTCCCTGACTATGATGTCATGGGAAACATCTACCAGACGCCTTGTAAGATAGCCTGAGTCTGATGTCCTGAGGGCGGTATCAGCAAGACCTTTTCTTGATCCGTGAGTTGACATGAAGTACTCAAGGACTGTCAGACCTTCCCTGAGATTTGATTTGATCGGGAACTCGATGATTTTGTTTGTAGGGTCGGTCATAAGTCCCCTCATTCCGACCATCTGGTTGATCTGTTTTGCAGATCCCCTTGCTCCCGAGTTTGCCATCATGTGGACCGAGTCAAACTTGCCGAAGTTGGCGAAAACGGCTCCTTTAATGTCGTCAGTTGCACCAGTCCAGAGCGTTACTATTGCCTGGTACCTCTCGTCATCGGAAATAAGTCCGCTGTCAAAATATTCTGTTATTTTGTCTACTTCTTTTTCGGCTTTTTTGATTATTTCATTTCTCTGTGGCGGAATCTTCATGTCAGAGAGTGCGATTGTGACGCCGGCCTGGGTTGACATCTCGTAGCCGATTTCCTTTATGATGTCAAGCAGTTCCGCCGTGATCGCAGGTCCATTGAGCCTGAAGCACTCCGAGATGTGCTTCTGGATCATCTTGACGGCCATCAACTCATTGAAGAATGGAAGGTTCCATTTTGTGGGGGCCTTGTCATCGCCGGCTATTCTGGCGACCTCTGCCCTGTGGGTGATGCTTTTTTCGAGGGCTTCCCTTATCCTGCCGTTATAAACAACCCTGCCGACAGATGTCTTGATTTCAAGCCCTTTAAGATCATCAACATATACAGTTTTCCCTTTCTGAAAAAGGCCTTCACCTTTCGGGATCCTGAAATTTATTCTGTCGTGGAGGTTTACGAGGCCAGCATTCAGGGCGGCATTAACCTCATAATAGCTGTCATAAATCTTCTTTTCATGGTAGGTGTCATTTTCCAGGGATATGTAATAGCAACCTAAAACGATGTCCTGGATTGGCTTGATGATTGGCTGTCCGGAGGCTGGAGAAAGAATCGAGCGCGATGAAAGCATAAGGAGCCTTGATTCCATCTGCGCAGCAACAGTCAGTGGGACATGGACTGCCATCTGGTCGCCATCGAAATCGGCGTTGAATGGCGGACAGACAAGAGGTGGTATCTGGAGGGCCTTGCCTTCGACAAGGATCGGATCAAATGCTTCAATACCCAGCCTGTGGAGCGTAGGGGCGCGGTTTAGAAGCACCGGGTGGCCTTTTACAACCTCAGAGAGGATCCTGTAGACTTCCGGATGTTGCTGTTCAATAAGGGACCTTGCCTGTCTGAGACTCTGTGTGAAGCCTGTTCTGACGAGACCTTCCATTACGAACGGCTTGAAAAGCTCGAGGGCCATTTCTTTTGGAAGCCCGCACTGGTCAATCTTGAGGTTCGGGTTGACAACGATTACTGAACGACCAGAATAATCGACACGTTTTCCAAGCAGATTCTGCCTGAACCTTCCCTCTTTGCCCTTGAGTATGTCTGACAATGACTTGAGCGGCCTGTTGGCAGTTCCGAGTATCGGGCGGTCTCTTTTCGAATTGTCAAACAAGGCGTCAACAGACTCCTGGAGCATTCTTTTCTCGTTCTGGATCATGATGTCGGGGGCCTTGACTTCCATGAGCTTCTTGAGCCTGGTGTTACGGTTGATGACGCGCTGGTAGAGGTCATTCAAATCGGACGTGGCGAACCTTCCACCATCGAGCTGGAGCAAAGGACGGAGGTCTGGCGGGATGACCGGAATCACTTCCAGTATCATGTTGATTGGTGACCTGCTAGTTTCATTGAAAGCCTGGACAACATCCAGTCTCTTAATGGCTTTTGCCTTGCGTTGTGCAGAGCCTGAAGCAAGTTCTTCATAAAGCTCGGTATTGAGTTTCTCGAGGTTGATTTCGCCAATGAGATCCAGAATTGCCTCAGCACCTTTTTTCGCCTTGAAAGAGTACTTCCTTCTAAGCTCCCTGTACTCTTCATCAGTGAGGAGCTGCATTTTCTGGACGTTTGGTGCGTTCCCAGGATCAACGACAACATAGTTGATGAAGTAAGTAATTTTTTCAAGAACCTTGCCGGTGACTTTGAGCAAGAGAGCAATATATGGCATGGTTTTAAGATACCAGGTGTGAACTACTGGTGCGGCCAGTTCTATATGACCAAAGCGTTCACGCCTTACCTTGTTGATTGTTACCTCAACGCCACATCTGTCACAGATTACACCCTTGTACCTTGCGCCCTTGAATTTGCCGCAGCGGCACTCGTAATCTTTAACCGGTCCGAATATCTTCTCGCAAAAAAGCCCGTCTGGTTCGGGCTTGAAGTTGCGATATGAGATGGTTTCGGATTTTTTGACTTCGCCATGGCTCCATGAACGGATTTCCTCGGCTGAAGACAGTATTATCTGAACGGCGGAGTTTTTGTCCACAGTTCCTCCTTATTGTTCGGCCTGCTCGGCTTTCGCCTTTGCAACGACCTCCTCAACAACTCTTGGTGGTGCTTCTTCGTAATGGTCAAATTCCATGCTGAAAGATCCCCTGCCTCCCGTTATGGAGCCGAGATCAATTGCATACCTCTGGACTTCGATAAGCGGGGCGGTTGCCTTTATGACCTGGATCTTTCCATGGGCCTCGCTGCCGATTATCTTTCCTCTTCTGGAGCTGATGTCGCCCATAATGTCACCCATGTACTGGTCAGGTACACTTATCGTGAGTATGTAGATTGGTTCAAGAAGAACGGCGCCGCCATCCTCAAATGCTTTTTTGTATGCAAGGTTTGCAGCCAGCTTGAATGCCATTTCGGATGAGTCAACTGGATGGTAGGAGCCATCGTAAACGTTTACTGAAATATCTATGACGGGATAACCTGCCAGAGTTCCAACCTGGATGGATTCTCTGAATCCCTTTTCGATTGCAGGGATAAAATTCTTTGGGATGGAGCCACCGAACACAGACTCTTCAAAAACAAATCCTGAGCCCCTTGGAAGTGGCTTGACTTCGACCCAGCAATCACCAAACTGTCCATGACCACCTGTCTGTTTCTTGTGGCGTCCTTGCACTTTCACGGTTTTTCTGATGGTTTCACGATATGGGATTTTTGGAATTGAAAGCGTTGTTGCAACGCCAAATTTCCTGGACAGCTTTTCAGCTGCAGCCTGCAAATGGGCCTCTCCAAGTCCACCAAGGATGATCTCTCTGGTCTCTTCGTTGCGCGTGTATTCAAGAGTGGAATCTTCTTCAAGGAGTCTTGGAACTGCAACACCTATTTTGTCTTCATCGGCTTTTGATTTTGCCTTGAGAGCCATCCTGAGGACAGGTTTTGGGAAATCAATGCCCTTTATAATGATTGGTTTTGCTGGATCGGCAAGGGTTTCACCTGTAAGTGTCTTGTTGAGCTTCGTGAGAATGCCGATATCACCAGCCTTAAGCTCTGAAACATTGTCCTGTTTCTTGCCAACCGGCACCGAGACGACGCTTATGCGTTCTTCTTCATCTTTGTTGATGTTTTCAAGTTTTGTGTCTGGCGTAAGCGAGCCTGTGATAACTTTGAAATATGTGATCCTTCCAACAAATGGATCAGCGGTTGTCTTAAATACAAGTGCCGAGAATGGTTGTGAAGGGTCGATTTTGACTTTTATTTCCTGCTCTGTTTTTGCATCTTTCGCTGTTTCTGGCTGTGCGTGATCGGGGGATGGGAAAAAGTCGACTATTGCATCAAGAACATTCTGCGTTCCGATATTGGAAAGCGACGACGTGGCCATTACCGGATACACTTTGCCATTTTTTACCGATTCATGGAGGGCCTTGTTGATCTGCTCCGGTGTTGGTATTTTTCCTTCAAGATATGCCTCTAGCAGTTCATCGTCAGACTCCGAAACAACCTCTACCAGCTTGTTGTAATAGGCTTCCTGTTTTGATTTCAGGTCTGCCGGAATTTCACCCTCAACAACTTTTTTGCCACCATCGGCGAAAGTGTAGGATTTTCCTTTCACTATGTCGACAACCCCTTTGATTTGCGGGCCTTCGCCCATCGGGAATGTGAGCACAAGGTAGTTTTTGGTGAGGTTCTCTTCAATCTGGGTAAGGGTGTTGTCAAAGTTTGCATGTTCCCTGTCCATCTTGTTTATTACTATTATTCTTGGAAGCATCCTGTCTTCACAGTACTGCCAGACTTTTTCGGTTCCAACCTGGACACCGCCACCGACATCAACAAAAACGAGTGCGCCTTCAGCGGCACGAATGCCTTCGAGTGTTTCGCCGACAAAGTCGAAGAAACCTGGAGTGTCAAGAAGATTTATTTTTATGTTTTGGTGAACAATCGGAACAACAGAAAGGTTTATTGAAATTTGCCTTTTTGCTTCATCCGGATCAAAATCTGATACTGTGGTTCCGGCGGTTACATTGCCCATTCTTTCGATGAGCCCTGTGTTAAAAGCAGCGGCCTCTACCCATGAGGTTTTACCGGCTCCGCCGTGGGAGCATAGGGCCACATTCCTGATTGATGGGGTGTCAAAAGTCTTCATTGGTCCTCCAGTCTATTCTTCGTCTAGTTCTATTTCGTCGCTGATACTGAAGGTTTCTGGAACAATAACCTTCATCTGGTCAGCATCCATTGATTCCTGTATAGCCGCGTCAACCTTCATGTTGAAAAGGCCTTTGTCGGATTTTGATTTATCCTCTTTTTCGCCAATAATCTGGAGGTCGATGCAAAGCCCCCTGAGCTCCCTCTGAATGACCTTGAATGATTCCGGTGTCCCTGACTCAGGGATCGGTTTCCCCCTGCAGATTGCTTCGTAGGCCTTTATTCTTCCCTCTGTGTCATCTGACTTGAGGGTGAGCATTTCTCTGAGTGTGTGTGCGGCACCATATGCTTCGAGCGCCCAGACTTCCATTTCTCCGAGTCTCTGGCCTCCAAACTGTGCTTTTCCGCCCAGTGGCTGCTGGGTTATAAGGGCATATGGTCCTGTCGAACGGGCGTGTATCTTGTCTTCAACAAGATGATTGAGTTTTAGCATGTAAGCTATACCGATAGTTACCTTGTTTTCGAACTTTTCCCCGGTGTATCCATCATAAAGGTTCATTTTGCCGTCTTTTGGAAGGCTTGCTTTTTCAAGTGCATCAAGAACATCTTTTTCAGTTGCACCCGAGAAGATCGGTGTGGCAAAATAGACTCCAAGCTGTCTGGCGGCATAGCCGAGGTTACATTCAAGTATCTGGCCTATGTTCATGCGCGAAGGGACGCCGAGTGGTGAAAGAATTATGTCTACCGGTGTTCCATCCTCAAGGAAAGGCATGTCGTAAGTTGGGAGGATTTTTGAGATTACACCCTTGTTTCCATGTCTTCCGGACATCTTGTCGCCAACCTGGATCTTGCGTTTTTCGGCAACATAGACTTTTGCAAGCATGTTCAGTCCGACCTGAAGCTCGTCCGACTTGTCTCTCTTGAAAAGCTGGGTCCCGATTACAACACCCTTTTCTCCGGGGCTTACCCTGAGCGATGAATCGCGGACATCCTGGCCTTTACGGTCAAACATGGCCCTCCAGAGCTTCATTTCCGGGGTAAATTCCGATTCAGCTTTTGGAGTGACCTTTCCGACGAGGATATCTCCGGACTTGACTTCAGTTCCAACCCTTACAATCCCGTTTTCATCAAGATTGCGAAGCATCTCTTCAGAGACGTTCGGTATTTCCCTTGTCAGCTCTTCTGGACCAACCTTGGTGTCCCTCACGGCAAGCTTGTATTCCTTTATGTGGATTGAGGTGTAGACATCGTCATAAACGAGGCGCTCTGAAACAATAATGGCGTCTTGGTAGTTGTACCCTCTCCATGGAAGATATGAAACAAGGACGTTCTGACCAAGTGCAAGATCACCCCTGTCGCAGGCCTCTCCATCAATAATGACATCACCAGCCGAAACGAAATCACCCTTGCGGACAAGTGCCCTCTGGTTGATGCAAATGTCCTGGTTTGACCTGAAGAATTTCTGGAGCTTGTAGGTGGTCTCATAGGAAACATGTATTTCATCAACACCTATTGAGGCAAGGCGCTTCAAAAGATCGACTGTAAGGTATGAACCTTTGTATGCGACAACTTCTTTGGATTCGTAGATATCTTCGGCGAGAATCCTTGAGGAATTGAGCATGTCCTGGTTGAACGAATAAACTTCTTCCTCGTGAAGGGCCATGATGTCAACCACCCTTATCTCGGTTGCGCCGAGTTGCAATAGCTGACGGAGCACGTCTTCAGTTACAAAAGAAGAGTCGATATTGTCAAATATTTCCTGCTCTTTTGGTCCCCTGAGCAAAATCTTCCCAAGGAAACTGTTTCTTGAGGCTGCGACTTTGAGAATCGCAACAGGAAGGTTTTCAGGTGAACCTTCAACCTCGACAATTACATCCCTTATGCCTGATTTGTAGAGCTTCTCAAGGCCTGTTTCGGTTATCTTTTTGCCTGCGGCAATAAGGGTCTTTCCCTCGGAGTCAAGTGCTGGCTCGACGAGGATCTTGCCTATCAGTTCGTCATTTCTTTCAACCTTTACAAACTCGCCGAGGTTTATTGTTTCTACTTCGTCCCTGCTTATGGTCCTTACCTTGAAGAAATTGTTCTGGATGAGCTTCCTGGCCACTGTTCCATCGATAAGATCGCCTATCCTGCCGACATTTGCTATATCTTCGCCAAGAAATCTGTAAAGTGCTTCAGAGTTGATATTTCCGAGTTTGAATTTGACCGGCTGTGCGTCCAGGGACGCAATCTTTATTGTTCCAGCGTCAACATAGGATACAACACCAGACTCTTTTGCCAGAACAACAGAGCAATTGTCAACGACAATCTGGTGTTCCATGCCTGTGCCAACCCTTGGTGCTTCTGGCTGGATGAGCGGAACGGCCTGGTGTTGCATGTTGCAGCCCATAAGAGCGCGGTTTGCCTCGTCGTGCTCAAGGAATGGAATGATTGTTGCCGAGGCTGAGAAGACCTGGTTTGGTGAGATGTCTATCAGATCAACATCAAGTGGCTCAACTTCTATAATTTCACCACCCTTGTGCCTGCAAATGGCCGTACCCTTGATTATTCCTTTGCGGTCAGTTTCTGTGTTCGCCTGGGCTATTTTGTAATTTTCCTCGTCATCGGCGGTCAGGTAAATAACCTCGTCTGTGACCCTTCCTTCGATGACTTTGAAGTATGGAGCCCTCACAAAACCAAACTCGTCAACGATTGAGTGAGATGTCAGCGAGTTGATAAGGCCGATGTTTCCACCTTCAGGCGTTTCAATGGGGCATATTCTCGAGTAATGGCTGTGGTGGACATCGCGCACGTCTGCGCCTGCACGGTCCCTGTTGAGACCCCCTGGCCCAAGGGACGAGAGCTTGCGCTTGTGGGTGAGTGCAGCGACAGGATTTGTCTGGTCCATAAACTGGGAGAGCTGGCCAAGGCCAAAAAATTCTCTCATTGCAGCTATTATCGGTCTTACATTGATAATGTTCTGGACAGTAAGTTCTTCATCCGGAAGTGTAATGATTTTCTCCCTTACAATCTTGAGCATCCTGAGAAAACCAACCCTGAGCTGATTTTCAAGCAATTCTCCAACTGCCCTTATGCGCTTGTTTGCAAGGTGGTCCTTGTTGTCAGGGGGAACATTGCCGAGTTTTAGCTGGAACAGGAATTTCAGGATTGCCCTGACATCTTCAAGTGTTACAAGATTGGAATCAAGATTGAGCACCAGTTTCTTGTTGATCTTGTATCTGCCCACAACCGAAAGGTTGTTCCTTCTTGGGTCTCTGAGCAGGTTATGTATCAGGTTTTCGGCATTCTCGATCGTTGGACGCTCGCCTGGCCTGATGTGCTTGAACATGTCGACAAGGGCCTCTTCCCTCGTTTTGGTCTGGTCCTTTTCAAGGGTGGCCACAATAAAGCTTGCTATGTCCTTGTCAAAATGTTTTACTTTTTTGATGCCAAGGCGTTTTATTTCATCGAGGATGATGTTTGTGAGTGTTGTGCCAGGCTGGTAGAGGTCATCACCGGTTGTCGGGTGATAAATGGTATCAGCAAGCGACTTCCCTTTCGCCCTCTCGAGGTCGGCCTTATTGTCGGACCTTGCCTCGGAGATTTTGTCCTGATTGAAGAGATTGCGGATTTCATCATCCGTATAGTCTCCCATCACTCTCAGTAATTCTGTGACGGGGAATTTTTTGGATTTTTTATCTATCTTGACATAACAGATGTCATCGTCTCCCATTTCGAACTCGAGCCACGAACCTCTGTCCGGTATCACAGTTGCCATTGCCCTGTTTCTGTTCGAATTGGGGAGTTGCTCAAATTCAAAGTATACACCAGGGGAACGTACAAGCTGGGAAACAACGACGCGTTCGACGCCATTGATTATGAATGTTCCGGCGTCAGTCATCTGTGGAAGCTCTCCGGCAAAAAGCTCCTGCTCCTTTATTTCACCGGTCTCCTTGTTTATCAGTCTGACAGTGAGCTTCAGCGGTATTGTAAATGTTAAGCTGCGCTGCTTGCATTCAAGCGGGTCATAGGGCGGATCACCAAGCGTATAATCGACAAATTCGACTTCAACTTTTCCAGATTCGCGGAGGGAGCGATCTTCATTCAATGAGGCAATGAGGTTTTTGAGGTCTTCAGTCAAAAACCTTTTGTAGGAATCGGTCTGAACCCTTATCAAGTCTGGTGGATTGACCTCGGTTCTTCTTTTGCCAAACCAAACCCGTTCAATTCTCATGTGGCTTCCTTCCTACCCCACCCATCAGGGCATACGAATTGTTAGGGGCATATTCACAAAAGAATATCCTAACTTATGGCCCTTTCAATGTCAATGAACAATGGTTAAGGTAACCACACCCTTTCAATTACCATAAAACCTTTGAGCAGGTCTGTATTTAGTGTGCAATCAAGCACAGATTTGAGGATTTCTTGCGTCAGATAGAATGAACCATCCACAAGTGACGGTGAATTCGGCAATTGTATCTGGGTTCCTCCAGAAAGAGCAACAGCTGAGCCTGATTCAAAGATTATTGATTTGCCAAAAATATCAAGCTTGCAGGTACTTGCTTCCTGGGAGACTTGGAATGAGGCACCGAAAATTACCCGTAAAGCGTCTACTGGTATCAACCCGTCTTTTGTAAGGGCAGACTGCATTACTCCAATCACATCACCCTTTTGGTCAAAAACTTCTTTCTGGCCAACAACCAACCGGCCCCAGCCTTGCGCATACACCGGTATTTCCACTGTCTCTGTGGCAATATTCCCTGCCTGGTCGATGGCCTCTATCTTGACCTGGTTTTTGCCAGGAACGAGAGAAATGCTGGCCTGGTATATGTCATAAATTACAGTTGCATCTTTGCCGTTTATCCTGACTGATGCTCCAGGCTCTACTCTTCCCTTTATTACGAAATCCTGGGCGCCAATGAGCTCGGGGAATTTTGGGACCAGCAATTCAGGTTTTATTGTGTCAAGGGTTATTGAGAGCTGTAGTGTTTTTGACGGTCCCTTGGACAACTGGGAAACAATGACTATAAAGTTCGGTCCCTCAACAAGGGAAACTCTGATATTAAAAGAACCATCCTGGGAAACCTGGGCCGGTTTTCCATTGGCTACCAGTGTCGCTCCCGGGGATGTTTTGCCTTTCAGCGAAAGAGATTGTTTGTTGGTCAATGGAGGATATTGGTCAACTTCCAGGATTGGGGGTTCTGTCTGGTCGCCTGTATATTCGATAATTTCTCCGGACACAAATCCTTTGGCCGTTGCCAATATGACAATCTTCATGACAGATTTTGGTTCGATCTCCAGGATTGCCTTGCCGTTTGCATCAGTCTGTGACTCCACATCAATATCTTCACCCCTGACTCTTATGGTGGCATCTGGTATTGTTGCTTTTGTTGCCCTGTCCGTGACTTGTACAGTCAATATGTTCTTGACGCCATTTACAATCTTGGCTGGCGACAGAAGCACCGGTACAATGCCAGGAGAACTGTCAAGTGCCGCAACAGGGTAGATCGAGAAGTATTCAGGGGCATCCCTCAGCGAGAATTCGTATGGCTGTTTGTCTAGGAGGGTGTTTTTGCATGTATATCCAAGTTGGATGACGGATTTGCCCTGGCCCGTAGGATTGAGAGTGAGATATGTGTAAGGAACAGTTCCAGGTTCGAATGCGTAGAAACCTCCCTGTGAAAGGAGACTGTCATTTGCCCCGGCCGCCATTATGTAGCCGCCACCTGTTATTGGAAGGTCTCTGTCATCAGCCGGCCTTATTTCTACAAGTATGTTGTTATTTGTAGCGTAAGCCAGATCAAAGTTGTTCTGGTCCAGCAACCCTGTCGAGAGCGGCATCCTGCTCTCGGCTGACTTGAAGGCCATTTTTGGTGTTTCAAGCGAAAGCATGGTCTCCGGGAAAGCGTCCCAGTCGAGAGCAAATGTTGCGTCCCTCGATCCCATTGTTGAGCCTTCCAGCGGGCCAGGATTTGTCTTGTACCTGAATCTTGTGTAATGAAAGCCTGGATCGGTGTAATACGGGAAGGGTGCTCCTGCAACATCAGCATAGAAATCATCAGTGGAGTATGGATTAAGGCCCACCAAACCACCCACTTTGCACACGTCTTCAGCAAAAACATAGAACTTGCAAGAACCAAGTTCATCAAGGGGAAGAGTGTCTTTTATGTCCAGAATTCCATCTCTTTCTCTATCTGCAAAAAGATATGTTCCCTCATAGGGTTTGTTGTATATGCAACCAAGGCCCCACGCATAAGGTACTGGCCTATATTCAGGCTGAACAAGCATGCTAGGTTTGTCGGAAAAGGTGTCATTGCTGTAGTGTATGTTTGTCGTATTGTAGAAGACTGGTTCGTTGCGCCTCAGGATTGTCACTGCCCTTAGTTGTTCGTCCCATGTGAAAAACTCTCTCTTCGTGAGTAATGAGCCAAAGGAAAGAATCTCACCATTTGACCTCTGGAGTAGTCTGTCTCCGTTCCAGTCCAGTCCAAGATGGACCGTGTAATTTGTCTTGCACCTCTCGCAAGGGAAGAAACTCTTCGGGCGCCAGTTGGCCGGAACGTTTACAAATGGGGTGAAATGTGCAGGGTAAGTTATTTTGTCTCCGCAAACCCTTACCTCTCTTGGGGGTTGCTTGAGAATGAAACCTTGTCTGTTCTTGCACACCGCCGTTATTTCATAGACCCTGTTTGATCCTGCAGTCAGCAAGAAATCTGGTTCGCCAGGACTCGTGAAAACCTTTCTTTCCGGATCGTCCATATTGACAACATTGTACTCGACGATTGGAAGCCCAACCTTGATTTTGGTTGTCCCAAAATGTTTTCTGTCTGGCGTGTAGACCGTGAGGGAAAATTCTCCTGAATCGTTGGCACAGAAACCCTTGAACTGGTATATTCCGTCTTTTGAACGCGAGAAATCAATCTGTATTGGCTGAAAGGACCTCTTGTTGGCGTCTTCCCAGTCAGAATACAGGTAGATGTTGGCATAGTAATTGTAAGAGGTGTTATGCAGGTCTGTTCTGACCCAGTAATACTGTGGGAGTCTGGCATCAGGGCCGAAAAATGACTGGTCATCGGGGAACCAGTCCCTGAAACAGTGCAACCATGCCCTGTCTGGTGGGACTTCCCTGTCACCTATCACATCCCTTACGCCCTCAAGGAGGTTGACAGGTGTACCTGTTGCGTCAGTAATCCTCATTGTGAGTGGTTTTGACGGATCGGCCATTTCATTGACCACACCTGCCGTGAGTGGTTGTGGTGAAACCTCTATGGTGAGATCATCTTTTGGACCTATGTTTGCTTTTGCCTCGCCGGCCAGATACACCTCATGGGTGTAGCTTATGTCAAACCACTCGTGGTAGAAGTAAGGAGCATATGATCTGTCATTGTTGTCATCGCCATATTTGAAAGCAGTGACATAAACACTGGCCTCTTCATGCTCTGATATGACATGGTCGGCAGGCGTTATCATTCTTTTTATGAATTCAATATTGACTCCACCAATGTCCATTCCGACATCAGTTATTTGGCAACCAGTTTCTTTTGTGAGGTCAAGCTCGTAAATCCCATCGTTCCTGTTGAACGTTCTGGCATCGACCATGCCACCATTCCAGAGGTTTGTTGCAAGATCATAGGTGCCGATTATTTCAGTCTCGTAATCTGCAAAACTTATTTTGCCGTTTTCATTGAAGTCCCACCAGTCGGCAAACATTCTTCCGCCAGTCCGGGAGTTGTTTCTCATCGGCATTGGCGTCCCTATTGTCCTTCCATCACCCATTCCAATATGGAGCGCTTCGTCCATGCCTTCAATCTTGAAGGCGATTCCTCTGTCTTGCCAGATATAGACGAAAGCATTGTTGCACGCTTCCTCTATCTGCATGTCTTCCTGTTCGGTAATTTTTACCCTGAAATGATGGTCCTGATCAACGGGTATTGTGTCCGGGAGACCTGTAATTGTTAGTCCATGGACTTTTATTCCAAATTCATTTTTGTCGTTGCAGCAGTCCTGGAATCTCTTCACGGTGCCATCGAAAAGCTCAACTTCGATTTCTATCTTTCCTGAGCCAACGGGAGTCAGCTCATCAATCTTTATAACATTTGAAACGCCGGTGTAATCTAGCCTTTTGTTCCATATCAGGAACTTGTTGAACTCGTCTGGCATGAATGTTATTTTGTCTGGACCAAAGCCGATTTCTCCAATCCAGTTTTTTCCATCAAACTCGTACCATTGATAATTGGTATTGTCTACCACAACTTTTCCTGTGAAATCATAGATTATGGGGAGCCTGATCATCCCTTCGAATGCAAAGTCGGTTGTGACCCTTCCAGTAAGCGGATCCATAATTTTGGGCCTCTTGAAGGGGCCCGTTACGGTGAGTTTTTTTATCAACCTCTTGAACGGCGTCGGATTTGACGAAGTCCCGGGGTTGAATGTCAGATGGGTTCCATTCGAATCTTTTAGCACGAAATAGATTCCATAATCGGTGAGTGGGAAAAATTCGGTCCCTAGCTTGTTGAAATTTACTTTCCTCTTCCTCTTGTCCTCATCCGGGTCCCTGCCGAGGGCCTCCTTGTTTGCGTTGAGCCTTTGTCCCCACTCGGACCATATTGCAGGGTATGAATTGTAGCCACAAATCTGGGCCCTGGCAAAAGGAATGTTTATGATCCTGCTCAAATGGGCCTGGCCACCCGGATAGACCCTGAAATCATCCTGGAGGTTCCTCAATATTGGATTGTATGGGTGCTGGATTTGTGGTGCTGGTGGAGGTATCTGGTTTATGGAGTTCTTGCCTGCCGTATAGTCCAGCTGCGAGAACTGCAGACCATGATCGATGACCTGCAGTTCTGAGAAATTTAACGTCGGATCAACGCTGAGCACCTTGGCTGTAGCATAGCCGCTGTAATCAAGCGCAAGATGGTCGTCAAGCAGGAAGTGTGAAGGATGGACCGGCAGTTTGCTGTTGTAATCAAACATGATGTTGAAGCTGCTCAGTCTCAATCTTATCTGGGTGCTCTCTTTTGGCTTCACAAGGCCAAGGGCCCATCCGCCGGTATCTGTGTCGGTGAATGTCGCAGCACTGGTTATATATGTAGGCACCCCGTAAGTTTCTATCCTTCCAAATTTGACACCAGTTTTTGGGTCTGTTGTGATACCGTCGAACAATCCGAGTTCGTCACCCCTTGTGACCACTCCCCATGCAAGAAAGCCGTCATCATCGCCCCATGTCTGGGCCATCTTTGAGGAGTTGTCCACATCAACCAGTGATGCTTGTGATGAAACTTCTATCGGTCTGGATGTTCCGATAAATAGAGGTGGCATAAAGTTTGGATCGTCACCAACGTAATCACCAGGATCAAGTGCTCCTGGGACATAGCCTATGTCGTTCCAGTACCAGAAATAGTATGTCTTGTCTATGTTGTACTGGATTATGTATCGCTGGCCGTGTTCTCCAATGGCGGTTGCCATCCAGTTCACTCCACCACCTGTTGCATTGTAAAGAACGATTGTCTGCTGGTCTTTGTTGAGTGCAAACGGGATGCAGCAAGGATCGTTTATGTCCAGCATGTTATCTGCGTCGTATGTTTCAAGTGAAATGTTCGGATACCTTTCTTCGAGGATGTCCAGGCATTTTCTGGTGGAGTTTATTTCAAGCCTTTCGCTCCTTACTTTAAGGTAGCTTTTTTCCCAGGCATCATAATTGTTTGCGAGAGAGATGGGGACAGTTGGCTGTGGCCATGGAGCTGGAACAATAGTCAAGGTGTTTTTATTGTCCTGGATGTTGTCGTTGGGCATGTATTTTGCGAGATAAAACATGTCCTGGTATGGCCCATCGGGAGGAGCTGTTCTTGCCGGGCCGCCAAGATCTGCGAACGCTGTTACCACAATAGGGTCATATTTTCCATTGGAGAAAAGGGAACCCTGATAGGGTGTTATTTCAAAAAATACTTCCCTGTCCGTGTCAGTTATCGTTCTTGTTTGTTCCCACGGTATTTTCCCATAAGTAAAAGGTGACCTGACTGTAACATATATCTTCTGTTTTTTATCCAGCAGGACAGGAGTTTTGATACGAAGTTTTGATGTCTGTTCAACGCGAAGTTCCCTGTCAACATACGCATCAAGACCTACTTTTCCAGGTAGCGTTGGAATGTCAATTGCTGTCGGGTGGCCACATTTCCCCATTGAGAAGCCGTGTGCCTTGTATTCGTGAACAAAACAACCCCATTCGTCAACAATATCGCCGCAAGGGTATGAGTAGTAACCAATCCTTATCTGGCTCATCCTCACATCGCCATAGTCGACAATAAAGTTGTTGTTGAGGTCGTTGTATATGTCTTCGCCAACGTCATACTCGCCATTTGGCTGGCTTTCTCCATGAGCAACATCATAAAAGCGGAGAGTTGCTGGCAAACCCAGGAGAGGTGCACCAAAATCAAGGTCGCCTGCCGCTACATTGGTGCCAGCCTTGTATGTGACAGTATTGTTGCCTTTGGTGATTGTGACCTCTGTCATTCTTATGTCGGCTGTCTCTACCAGATTGTTGTTGCTTCTGTATTTTCTGTATATTGACCTCTGGCAGCCAAAAGTGCCGGTTCCAATATCTGTGCACTTGTATGCTGACGAGAATCCCACAAGACCCTCGCCACCCCAAGGGGGGGGTGAAGTTCTTCCGGCATCTGGTGACTGGAGACCTTCTTCGGCTCCTAAATAGCTTTCTGAGTGTTTTCCGGCAAGGAAATCTGAGCTGACATCGTTCGGGAACACCTCCGGGCTTGGCCCCAGAAGATTGTCCACCCCATTGTCAAGGAATATTGACAAGCCAAAGTATGATCTGAAATCGGCCTTTACATTGAAGAATGTTGTTGATGGTATGGCAAAATCTTCTGCGGAATTGTCCAGTGAAGTTGATTTGTTGATGTTTTGCGAGCCCGTGAGCAGTTTGCCGTATGGATCGAACATTGAAGCTGCAGAACTCGAAGGAGTTTCGCCCATCCAGACATCAGTCTGTACAATTGTATCATATGATGGAGCAAATGGCCCGGATTGAAGCAATTCTTCAACTACAAGGAGATCACCAGCCACAAGGCCGCCCAGGACACAATTTCCCTCAGCATTTGGATTCTCAAACCTGTGTGAATTTGTGTTTACATCAGTGAGCGCGATGTCTCTTTCAGTAACTGTTGCTTCGGCGTCACTTTTTCTGTAGATGAATTCGCGTGGATCGTAAACCAGATTTTTGTTTACGTTTTCGGTGTGGAGTTCGTCGCCCGGTGTCACCGTTCCGGAGTGGATAAACTGGACGAGTGTTCTGCCTACGTCAAGATCGTCTCCCGGATCGAGTACGCCAATTGGAGGGGCATCAAATACAGAAGACCCTGCCAGATACGTTCTTGGTTCGCCATTGGCAGACATGACGATTACATTTGTGAGTCTTGTATCACCTGACGAAACCACCGGTGCCGTTGTCAGATTTGTGGTTCTTCTGTATATCCACTCTGCCGGCGTGTATCTCCCGTCAGTGTTTATGTTCTCGGCGTGCCATTCTTCGCCCTGTTCAAAATCTGCATCAAAATCATTTACAAAAGGTACATAGTGAAGGCCGATGTCCCATCTCTCGATTGCAGAATTTGAAACGGGCCTTGGTTTTAGCGTAGTTCCTATGGACGGTATGATTGGAAAATCGGTGCTTGGGCTGATGTCCTGGATAAGCGGAAAATCTGGCATGTCGACCCAGCCAATCTGGAAAAGCCTTGTCCTAATAGGAGGTTTCTGGTTGAATGGGTCTGGCTGGAAGCCTTCCCAAATCTCTTTGTCAATCCTGAGATAAACCTCAGAACCTGGCCTGTAGTATGGCTGGATCGAACCATCAACCTTTGTTGGAACGATAAAATATGGCCCCTGGGTGTTATTGCAGTTTATGGGGTCAACATAGCAGCACGGATTCAGTTTTATATTGTCCCATTCGTATGATGGGTCAGGGTCTCTGCCATAGTTCGGATCATCCGGATTTGCATAACCATAGTACCTGCAGTCTTCAAATGCCCCTGTTTTTGAGAACCAGAGTTGTCCGGCTGAGTCAAGCACAGCTATCATTTTTTCCGCAAGGTTTGTTGCCTTGCCAGAATCAGATTTGTTTAGGTAAAAAATGGTGTAATAAAGTGGCTTCGTCATTGTGGCCTGGGTGGCCCTTATGTTGTATCCACCAGAAACAGCCAGTGATGCGTCTGGCATCGGGAACCCTGTTCTGCCCCACGATGTCACGCCCTTGCCGTCAAAGGCGTATTTTTGTGCCGGAACAAGCTGGTTTCCGCTCCATGCAAACCCTACAGGTGCCCATCTTGTTGCAACGAATATTGCTATTTGCCTGTTTGACTGTTCGGCGTTGGCAAGCGATGAAAATGGCAATCCATTAATAAGAATCAAAAGAGCCAAAATTAATCCGTAACTTTTTTTCATTTTCCTCATCTCACTATATATACGCTACAATTCCAGTTTCTGTTTACAAAAATATATACACTCAAATACAAAGCGTGTTTATCGATTTTATTATTGTAGTATTCTTGTGTCAAGCGTATTTTTTCCATTACTTGAGTTAAAAAGCGTCCATGCTAGAATTGTCTCAAATGAAAAAGGCGATAAATTTTGTTGTTTTTATTATCTTTATATTGACCACAATACCAGCAAACAAAGTATTTTCTGAAGAACAGAAACCATGTTTCCTCATTATTTCAAAACAACCACTGTCGCTTTTGGGCGAATTGACAAAATCGAAGGAATCGGCGGGGTTGCAGGTAAGGTATGTTAATACTGATGACATACCTTCCGAAGACAGACTTGGGCCGAAAGATATCAGAATATTTTTGAAAAAAAACAAGGACGCCTGGAACATAAAATATTTGCTCATAGTCGGGTCTGAGGACACCGTGCCGATGATGTACTGTTCCCCTGCCTCAGAGGGTGTTGCATCAAGAGATCTTGTCGATACACCGACAGATTTCTATTACTCATCGATTTATGATGAGTGGGACAGGGATGGCGATGGAAGGGTCGGGGAGTACCCGGATGATGGTGTAGCAGAGCACAAAGCCGATATTTTTGTTGGCAGGATACCTTTTGATGAACCGAAAACAATTTCCGAGATTTCGAAATCGATAGCTGAATTTGATAATCTGGCTGATTTTCAGAAGGCAAAACTGCTTTTTGGTGGCGCAATGCTTGGTTTCCAGGGTGAGGTCTGGGACGACAAGGTAATGGAAAGAACAGACGGCGGGGAATATTGCGAGAAGATATATTCGGAAATTTTTAGTGGCAAGGGATTTTCCAGATACAGACTCTATGAAAAAGATGGTTTTCTTCCATCTCCATTCCAATGTGAAGAGCCGCTCAACGCAGAGACTTTCGGCTACCAGATACCAAACAGGTATGGGCTTGTCTTGTGGACTGCCCATGGCTCGCCTGAACATATAGTTAGGACAGTCTGGAACTCGGGTAGTGCCCAAAAATCCTCTCCTTCCAAGGCCGATCTTTCACAACCAAGACTCCTGAACTCAACTCAGATGACAGGTGCCAAGACCAGGTGGGGGATTGTTGTTTCGGCATCTTGCTCAACATCGAACCCTTCCGCAGGAACGGGTCTGGGTGCTTCGGTAATCAAGGCTGGTGCTTCAGCTTATGTTGGTTCAACCAGGGTTGCCTGGTCACCATCATACTGGAGGAAACTCGAAGATGGCGGAATGGACACTATTTTGTACCTCTTTTGCAGGTACCTTTCCGTTCCAGGCACATCCGTAGGGCAGGCAATCGCACAGGCAAGAGTGGAATTTGCCAAAAAATATTTCTTTGGTGACATCGAGGACCCAATCGAGTCAGCCCAGATGAACATTTACAACTTCAATCTCTATGGCGATCCATCGGTTTGCCTGATAAAGGGTGATATTGGAGGAAGCGTCGAAATACTTGAACCAAGCATCAGCGCCTCTCCTGGAGAAGTGGCAAAATGGGAGGCAAATATCTCCGGCAGCGATTTGACTGGCAATATCTTTCAGGTGATCCCGGACAAGCAGGACATGAGCTGGGCCGTCCCGGAAGTCGTGATTGCTGGAAACAAGCTTGTTTTGACAGCAGAAATTCCATCATCAGTTCCTAACGGCAAGAGATTTTGGATACTCCACCAGAAGAGGGGCGACCTGTCGTCGCAAATACTGATAGTTCTCAATATTGTGCCAAAACCGGAGGCCAGCTTTGGATTTTCATCAGGGGATGGCGTGATAATCCCGTTTTCAAGGGTCAAGTCCAGCCTTAATTTGACACAGAAAACAAAATATCTTGAGGTCACACTGAAATATGATCCTGACAAAATCAAGTTTGTTTCCATAGGTCAGCCATCAAAAAAATCAGATGTTTTCTCGTTTTTTGATAACCATTTTGGTCTTGCATACATCAGGATTTCAGGAGCTTCCGAGGTACTGCCGCTGATAAGCTTCAGGGTGATGAAATTTGTAGGAAAAACATCAATCGATGTATCAAAAATTGTTGCAATGACAGACAGACCGGAGGCTTTAGCCATCCAGTCCAAATCGTTTGAAATAGCAATTGGGGAGAAAGAACTCTGGATTTCGAGGGCCGATTTTGATAGATCTGGTAAAGTGGATTCTTTTGACCTAGCGCTTCTTCTGTCGCGAATCGGGTGCACAAAACAGGACCCAAAATATGATCCAGTTTATGATCTGGATGATAACGGCCTGATAGATTTTATTGATTACAGCCTTGCTTTCAAAAGAATCAGTGGTTGAAGTGTCTCTGTCCTGAGAAAACCAGACCAATCCCAAGTTTGTTTGCTGCAGCAATTACTTCGTCATCTCTGATGGAACCACCTGGTTCAATGATTGCTTTTACCCCAAAGCTTGCCGCGTGTTCGATAGAATCTGCAAACGGGAAGTATGCGTCAGAGGCAAGATAGGAGCCCTTGGCTTTTTCGCCGGCCTGTGATGAGGCGATTTTCACGGAACCAACCCTGTTTGGTTGACCGGCACCAACACCTACTGTTGCAAAATCTTTTGCCAGAACTATTGCATTGGATTTTACATGCTTGGCCACCGCCATGGCAAAAGTGAGCTGTTCGAGATCGTGCTCGGATACTGGAGTTTCGCCAGCAATTTTGAATGAGTCAGCCAGGCTGAGATCGGGTTGCTGGAAAAGAGTTCCAAACATTGTTGATCTGATGGCAAATTTTGCCCTGGGAAGGTCTTTATTGTATGTCACCAGTCTTGTATTTTTTTTCTTCGCAAAAATAGAGAGTGCCTCTTTGCTGAAATCTTTTGCGATAATCACTTCGACAAATAGTTTTCCAACCTCGATTGCTGCTTCCTCGTCAATCGTGTCATTTATAGCAACGATACCGCCATACGCGGAAACTGGGTCGCATTCCAGTGCCCTAAGGTAGGCCTCTTTCATGCTTGTGCCTATCGCCACCCCGCATGGAGTGAGGTGTTTGACAATTACAGCACATGTTGGATCAAACTCCAGCAGTGTCGAGAGCGCGGCATCAATGTCGAGAATGTTGTTATAGGAGAGCTCTTTGCCTTGCAGTGATGTAATTGGCCATTCGTTGTTGCCGACAGAATAAAGCCCGGCCTGCTGGTGCGGGTTTTCACCGTATCTGAGCGGCATCACCTGCATTGTGTGGATTGTTTCGGGAACACCAAGCTGGTCTTTTGTAGAGCCTTCAAGATATGCGGATATTGTGCCATCGTAGGCATTTGTTGTCCTGAAAGCTTTGATCGCAAGCGATTTCTTGTACTCAATGTCAAACTTGCCAAGCGAAAGCCTTTCGATGAACTCGTTGTACTGTGAAGGGTCGCTAAGAATTGTGACGTGCTGGAAATTTTTTGCGCTTGCGCGGAGGAGCGTTACACCGCCGATGTCTATCTCTTCGATGGCCTTCTCGAGGGTGCAGTCCTGTGATGCGATGGTTTTTTCAAAAGGATAGAGATTACAGATCACGATATCTATCGACTCGGCAGTCATTTTGCCAAGCTCTTCCATGTCTTTGGGGTTGTCTCTCCTGCAGAGTATTCCGGCGTGGATTTTGGGATGGAGCGTCTTGACCCTGCCGCCAAGGACCTCAGGTGAGCCCGTATAGCTGGCAACTTCAGTAATCTGGAAGCCTAGTTTTCTAAGGTGGTCTGCTGTCCCGCCTGTCGAAAGGATTTTATAGCCTGTCTGTGTGATTGCCCTGGCGAGTGGCTCAAGCCCTGTTTTATCATGCACTGATATGAGAACGTAGCTCATTGATCCTCCTTTATTAGTGTCTTTCTTCCAGAAACGTTTACTCTTCCATCAAGCATAATTTTGCATGCCCTCCAGAGCGTGTCGTGCTCTACTGCAAGTATTCTATCGGCAAGCGTTTCGTTGGTGTCTGTCTCAAGAACTTCTACGGCCCTCTGGATTATTATGGGGCCTGTGTCGCAACCCTCATCAACTATGAATACCGTGCACCCGGAGACCTTTACCCCGTAATCAAATGCCTGTTGTTGTGCATCAAGGCCCGGGAAGGACGGCAGAAGCGAAGGATGGATATTGATAACCCTGTTTTTGAAACGCCGGATGAAATTGGGTGTTACAAGCATCATAAATCCGGCGAGTACTACCAGGTCCGCATTGGATGAGGCGAGGATGCCTGCCAGATGATCAAAAAAGGCTTCCCTTGACTCAAAATCTTTCAGCTTGCAAACCTGATAGGGGATATTCTTGTCCCTGCAAAATTCAAGCGCAGGTGCTTTTGATTTGTTTGAAATTACAATGCAGATTTCTGCACCCAGTTTGCCCTGTTCTATTGCGCCGTAGAGCGCCCTGAGATTGGAGCCTCTGCCAGATACCAGAACTGCAATCTTTTTCATCAGACAAGCCCGAAGGAAGGCTCTCCGTCACCCTCGACTGTCCCTATGACTACGGAACCAGGATAAAGAGACATTGTTTTTGAGGCTTCTTTTTCGGGCACAAACAGTGCCATGCCGATTCCCATATTGAAGGTCTTGAATGCGTCTTCATCTGAAAGCTTGGCCTCTTTGACAAGGAACTCGATTATCGGGATTTTTGGGAGGCTGTTTCTTTTTACGGCCGCTTTTCCAGAACCCATGATTCTTGGAAGATTATCGGCAAGACCGCCACCTGTTATATGTGTAATACCGTGGAGTTCAACAGCCTGCGCTATTTTGACGATAAATTGGGCATATATTTTTGTTGGCTCGAGAAGTGCGAGGCCGAAGTGGTCAATCCCGTCAAATTTTGAATCCAGGGAATATTTTGATGCAATCTTCCTGGCAAGTGAATATCCGTTTGAATGGAGTCCTGATGATGGCAGTCCAACTATTATATCACCTTTTTTTATCTTTGATCCATCGATGATCTTTGATTTCTCGACTATTCCAACTGCAAAACCGGCAAGATCATATTCGTTGGGCTGGTAGATGTCACCCATCTGGGCAGTTTCTCCACCAATTAGGGCGCATCCAGCCTGAACGCAACCCTCGGTCACACCTTTTATTATCTGGTATGACACTTCTTCATCGAGCCTGTTTACGGCCAGATAATCAAGAAAATACAGTGGTTTTGCGCCTGAGCAGACTATGTCATCAACGTTCATGGCCACGCAGTCAATGCCAACTGTATCGTGTTTGCCAAGTGCCTGGGCGATCTTCACTTTTGTCCCGACACCATCGGCGCCTGAGACCATGACGGGGTTCGAATAACCCTTTGGGACCTCAAAAAAACCGCCAAAAAAACCTATTCCACCCAAGACACCGGGAATAATTGTCCTTTTTGCGGCTTCTTTTATTTTTTCGACAAACCTGTCTGAGGCGTCAATAGAAACTCCCGTTGACTCATAGGCCTTGCTCATCCATCACCTTCCTCAGGGAATTCTCATAGAGCTCCTTCAGCTCCTGCACTGGGATATCAAATGAACCTGTCACCGATAGTGTTTTGCCGCCAACAACGCCGAGAATCCTTATCTGCGTTTCATTTTGTGCGCATATCTCGGTGAGCCTTGAGACACAATCTGGTGAAACAGTCACCAGCGCCCTTGCGTTGCTCTCGGAGAAAAGCTGTTCTGTTATGTGGATGCCAGTTGCCTTCAGGGCGATTTGTGCGCCAAGGCCTGAGTTGCACACGCACTCAATGAGCACCTGTGCGAGGCCGCCTTCCGAGAGGTCGGTTGCTGAACGTATAATCCCTTCATTTGTGGATGCAAGCAAAGTCTTTGAAAGAGAAATTTCAGCGTTTGTTCTTATCATTGGCGGTGTACCAAAAGTCTCTCCGGTGAGCATCTCAAAAAGTGCCGATCCGCCGAGTTCTGGCAATGTTTCACCAAGCAGCACGATGACGTCTCCGGTGTTCTGGAAGTCTGGCTTGTTTATTTTTCCAGCCCTTGCCTTGCCAACCATGACTACGACAGGGGTTGGTTTTATGGCCCCGCTTGGGCTTTCGTTATAGAAGCTGACGTTTCCGGAGATGACCGGGATGTTGAGGGCTCTCAAGGCATCGCACATCCCAAGAACGCTCTGCTCGAATTCGTAGTAGATTTCAGGATTGGTCGGGTTGCCAAAATTCAGGCAGTCAGAAACGGCAAGCGGGGTGAATCCTGCCGCCCACAAATTTCTTGCCGCCTCACAAATTGTTGCCTGGCCGCCACCAAATGGATTCAGGTAGCAGTGCCTCGGCTTTGCGTCGGATTTGATGGCAAGCAGTGTATCAGTGCCCTTGACCCTTACGATTCCAGGGCCAAGTGATGGTGGTATTACTGTGTTTGTGAGAAGTGTTGTGTCGTACTGGTGCCACACCCATTCTCTGGAACAACCGTTGAAAGAGGAAGCCATCTTCTTGACAAGATTGGCGTAATCCCATGATGGAACCTGGAAGCCATGCGGTTCCCTGCGCCTCTCTTCGAGGTTTGGCCTTGAAGTCTCCATTTTGTAGCACGGGGCGCCCTTGGTGAGGTGTGGTATCGGGATTGTTGCTACAACTTCGCCCTTTTCGATGACTGTTAGCAATCCATCAGCCGTTACTTCGCCAACAACCGCAGACTCCAGTTCCCATTTTGTGAGTATCTGGCTGACAGATTCGACCCTGTCCGGTTTGCAGATGACCAGCATTCTTTCCTGGCTCTCGGAAAGCATGACCTCGTAGGCCGTCATGTTCTCTGCACGTTTTGGGACTGCATCGATGTTCAGGACGAGGCCCATATCGCCCCTACCGGCCATTTCGACCGAGGAGGATGTTAGTCCGGCAGCACCAAGATCCTGGACTCCTTCGACAAGGTCTTTCTCGATGAGTTCAAGAGTTGCCTCTATGAGGAGTTTCTCAAGGAACGGATCGCCAACCTGTACTGCGGAGCGTTTCTCTTCAGACTCTTTTGAAAGGACGTCCGAAGCAAACGTCGCGCCATGGATTCCGTCCCTTCCAGTTCTGGCGCCAATGAGCATGACAATGTCGCCTGGTTCAGAGGCCCTTGCGTAGCGAATCTCTTCTTTTTTCGCAATGCCAAGGCAAAACACGTTTACCAGAGGGTTTATTGTGTAAGATTTGTCAAAATGGAGTTCTCCGCCAGCGTTTGGCACACCAACGCAATTGCCGTACCCGCTTATTCCGGCGACAACTCCCTCAAGAAGGCTCCTGTTGTGGGGATCGCTCGGATGGCCAAAAAACAGGGGATCAAGGGACAGGATGGGCCTGGCACCCATTGTGAAAACATCTCTTATAATGCCGCCAACGCCTGTTGCAGCACCCTGGTATGGCTCTATGGCTGATGGATGGTTGTGGCTCTCGACCTTGAAGATTGCAGTGTATCCATCGCCAATATCCACTACGCCGGCGTTTTCACCGGGCCCCTGGATAACTGCAGGGCCCTGCGTCGGAAAGTTCTTGAGCACCATTCTCGATGATTTGTAGGAGCAGTGCTCCGACCACATCACCGAAAATATGGCCAGCTCAAGAAAATTTGGTGTCTTTCCGAGTCGCGTCTTGATGTCTTCAAACTCGGCCTTTGTCAAACCAAAGTTTTGTGCGTCCTGAAGTGTTCCTTCTCTCATGGCCTCGATACTATCAATTTTGTGTCTCTGGCGATCACAAGCTCTTCGTTGGTCGGGATGACAAGGACTTTGACCTTCGAATCTGCCGTGCTTATGTCGCGCATTTCCTTTGACCTTGCAGCGTTTTTCTCCTGGTCAAGCTTGATGCCAAGGAACTCTAATCCTGCAAGTGAGTCTCCTCTTGTCAAATCAGAATTCTCGCCTATTCCAGCTGTGAAAACAACTGCATCCAACCCACCCATTGCGGCGGCATATGCGCCAATGTATTTCTTTATTCTCCTGCAGAACATTATGTGCGCAAGCGTGCACATTTCATCACCCTTGAGATACCCTTCCTCAACATCTCTTGAGTCATTGTAGCCTGAAATTCCAAGCAGGCCAGATTTTTTGTTGAGGATATTATCAACACCTTTTGGATCAAGTTTTTCTTTGTCCATTATGAAAAAGGGCAAGGCTGGATCGAGGTCACCACACCTTGTCCCCATTATGAGGCCTTCAAGTGGCGTCATGCCCATTGTTGTATCGACAGATTTTCCACCATCAACAGCGCATATCGAACTCCCATTGCCGAGGTGGCATGTGACTATTTTCAGCTGGTTTGATGGTTTGCCAAGGAATTTTGCAGCCTCTTGCGAAACGAAGAGGTGAGATGTGCCGTGGAATCCGTATCTCCTGATATGGTGCTTCTTGTAGAGCTCGTATGGTATGGCATAGAGATATGATTCCCTTGGCATTGTCTGGTGGAATGCCGTATCAAAAACGCCGACCTGAGGGGTGTCCGGGAGGAGCTTTTTGAATGCGCCTATTCCGGCAAGGTTTGGTGGATTGTGAAGTGGGGCAAGAGGTATGCACTCTTCCATCTTTTTTATTACTTCTTCGGTCAGTAGTTGCGAACCGGAGAAAGTCTCTGCGCCATGGACAACCCTGTGGCCAACTGCTTTGAGTTCATGCACGTCTTTTAGCGATCCTCTTTCCGGATCGGTTATGTTCTGGAGGATTTTCTTGATGCCAGTCTCATAGTCTGGCAAGGACATTATTTCTTTGTATTTTGCGTCCCCTTTTTTGTGGTTTACAATGCCTTCCTGGGTGCCGACCTTTTCAAGAAGCCCGGAACAGAGTTCCTGTTCGTTTTCCATGTTGTAGAGTTTGTACTTGATGGATGATGAACCGCAGTTGATGACCAGTACCTTCACTTGAAATCCTCCTTAAGGGATTGTGCAAAGCTTCACGCAAGGTAATTGCAATGATAAATGGTTGCAATTACCTTTTGTCAACTACAGGGCAAAAATTGTACACCCTATTCCTGCCCTTTCAAGATACTCTTGGGCTTATTGTCTGCTCTTTCCATAGTATGGAGAGAGCACAGATCCGATGATGTATATAATATAACCGAGGACAATATCTTTTGCAAAAAGCACAAGCAGGGTGATACTCAGTATGTCTGCGATGGCTTTTTGATTGCCAAGGAAAAAATAGGTGCAGATGTATGTGTATGCAATCCCAATTACAAAAGCAACGATGACTCCTGCTGCCACGGAAATTATCTTCTTCCAGCCCTGCTTGTCCCATAGCCACCCTGTAAGGAACGAAGAGAGCGGGAGTGCCAGAAGGTAGCCAAAAGATGGTTGCAGTACATACATTGGTCCGCCACCTTTTGCAAAGACCGGAAGACCTATCAGACCCAGGACAAGATATATGCCTTGGGATGCCGGGCCAAGCACCTTGCCAAGAAAAATACCGGATGCAATTGCTGTTGCAAGCTGGAATGTGAGCGGCAATCCCGGAAGTGGGATCTTTAGGAAGGCCGAAATGACGGAAAGGCTGACAAAAATAGCGACAAGGACCAAGTCTCTGGTTTTCATGCTGGAAATACTATTATTGTTTTGGTTTTTGGCAACCAACAATCCAATCATCCGCTCAGGATTTTTGAGAAAATTGGGTTTGAAACGAGAACAAATGATGAATTTATAGTATAAATATTGCCATTTTTCTCGATTTTGCCATCCTGGAAAAGTTCATCCAGCCTGTTTTGTAGTTTGGAAATACTTTCCGGGTCGTATCTTTGTGCCAGCAAATCCAGATCTGCTCCATTTTCCAGGAGCCTGAGGTTTAGCATCGCCTCTTCAAATATTTTGTCTTCAGGAGCAAGCTCCTCTTCGAAAAGTTTGCATGAGAGAGGGGCACCTATATACTTCTCGAGATTTTCCTCGTTCTTGAATCGGACACCATTCAGGTGTGATGATGCACCCGGGCCAAGGCCCAGATATTCGCCGCATTTCCAGTAATTGATGTTGTGGATTGATTCCTCTCCAGAAATGGCAAAATTTGAAATCTCGTAGTGGTGAAAATTTTTGGAAACCAATAAATCCCTACACTCCTCAAAAAGAGTTGCCTGATCGTCATCTGATGGCAGGTTGCCAGGAATGTTTTGATAAAATTTTGTTCCTTCCTCAAGCGAAAGGCAGTAGGTGGAGATGTGTTTCAGCCCAAACTCTACAAATTTTGACAATGTCGACAGCAAGGAACTTTTTGTCTGTCTAGGCAATCCAATTATCACATCGGCTGAGACCCTTTTGAAATATTTGACCGCAATACCAATTGCATCTATAGCTTTTTTTGAGCTGTGTATTCTTCCAACTGACTGGAGCTCACCGTCATTTAGCGACTGGATTCCGATTGATACTCTGTCGAAACCACAGTTTCTGGCCGAGAGCGCAAATTCCTCCGTCAGGCTTTCAGGATTAGCTTCTATTGTAGCTTCAAGTATTTTCTCAAATCCGAATGTTTTTCTTAGCCCTGAATATAATCTTTCAAGATTTTCCGGGCCAAGAAGGCTTGGGGTGCCACCACCAAAGTAAATGGTGTTAAAATCCAAACCCTGATAATGTTTTGCCTCTTCAAGGACAGCTTCGACATAATCGTGGATTCGCCCTTCAGATTTTGCAAGGCTGTAAAAATCACAATAGTCGCACTTTCTGGCGCAAAAAGGAACGTGGATGTAAAGCCCGGTCACTCTTCTTCTTCGACTTTTAGCAGGGACAGGAAGGCTTCCTGCGGGATTTCGACTGCGCCAACCATCTTCATGCGCTTTTTGCCTTCCTTCTGTTTCTCGAGCAATTTTTTCTTCCTGGTTACATCGCCGCCATAGCATTTTGCCAGAACATCTTTTCTGTATGCTACTATGTCTTCCCTTGCGATAATCTTTCCGCCTATTGCGGCCTGAAGGGGGATTTTGAACTGTTGCCTTGGGATGAGCTTCCTGAGCTTGTTGATCAGTGATCTCCCCTTTTGTACGGCAAAATCCCTGTGCGAAATGTACGATAGTGCGTCTACCTGGTCACCATTGACCAGTACATCAACCTTGACGAGGTCGTCTGGACGATATCCTGTGAAGTCGTAATCAAGGCTGCCGTACCCATGGGTGACACTTTTCAGTTTGTCATAATAGTCCGTTATTATTTCGGCGAGAGGAAATTCGTAATGGATGATGGTTCTCTTCTGGTCCGGGTACTCCATGCTTGTCATGACGCCCCTTTTTGCCTGCGAGAGCTCCATTACTGGGCCAATCGTGTCATTCTGGGTGATTACCTGGGCCTTCACGATCGGTTCCTCGATTGATTCGATTTCGTTTGGATCGGGGAATTTGGAGGGGTTGTCGATATAGATCTCTTGGCCTTTTGTGTTCACCACCTTGTAGACTACGGTTGGCATTGTGGCAATAATTTCCTGCTCGAACTCCCTTTTCAGTCTTTCGACAACGATCTCCATATGCAACATCCCGAGGAAGCCGACCCTGAAACCATGGCCGAGTGCTGCAGAGCTCTCTTTTTCATAAACAATCGAACTATCGTTTAGCTGATACTTTTCAAGGGCAGTCCGGAGTTTGTCATAGTCATTGGTCGATATTGGATACACACCGCAAAAGACCATGGGCTGCATTCTCCTGAAGCCGGGGATTGCCATTGTGTCGGGGGAATTTGGAGAAATTATTGTGTCTCCGACATGTATATCGCTTGTATCTCTTATGATGGCGGCAAAGTATCCAACCTCACCAGCTTTCAGCTCGTCGCACCTTGTTAACCTCAACCCAAAATAGCCAACCTCTTCAATCTCAAAGATTTTACTATTGGATTTGAGCATTATCTTGTCACCGGGTTTAATCGAGCCATCAAAAATCCTTATATGGCTAATGGCACCCTTGTAAGAATCATAGTGGCTGTCGAATATGAGGCACCTGAGTGGTGCTGATTCGCTTATTTTTGGTGGAGGAATCTTACGGACGATTTCCTCAAGCAGCTCCGGCACTCCAGTGCCATCTTTTGCAGAGACGAGCATTGCATCGTCAGAAGGCAGGCCAAGCATGTCTTCAAACTGTATTTTGCATTCGTCGACCATTGCATTTGGAAGGTCAATCTTGTTGATTACGGGGATTATGTGGAGGTCGGCATCCATGGCCAGATAGGCATTGGCGATTGTCTGGGCCTCGACTCCCTGCGTGGCATCGACGAGGAGAAGTGCTCCTTCGCAGGCCTTCAGGCTCCTTGAAACTTCATAGTTGAAATCTACATGGCCTGGGGTGTCTATCAGGTTCAGGACGTACTCCTGACCGTTTTTTGCTTTGTATGGAATCCTGACCGGAGAAGCTTTGATTGTTATTCCTCTCTCCTTTTCAAGGTCCATGCTGTCTAATATCTGGGCGTTACCTGTTGTGTGGACAACATCGGTCAACTCCAGTATCCTGTCGGCCAGCGTCGACTTACCGTGGTCGATATGGGCTATTATGCAAAAATTGCGAATATTGTTCATTACAAATAAACATTTTACTGCCAGTCGCAATTTGTTCAAGGTTTGGCAGTCATTTCCTTGACAGCAATGATGCCAATAACTATACACGGCACATAAACTATGGAAAAAACATTGATATTGACCGAGAAGCCCTCAGTTGCCGCCGACATAGCGCATGCGCTAGGCGGTTTCGACAAAAAAGAGGATTTTTATGAGAGTGATGATGCCTATATAACATGGGCTGTCGGCCATCTTGTAACACTGGCCGAGCCGGAGGACTATGACAAGGGTTACAAGTACTGGACCTTGCAGTCCCTTCCGATAATCCCCAATAAATTTGAGCTCAAGCCAATTCCAAAATCTGAAAGTAGGTTGAAGAAGATAGCTTCGCTGGCAAAAAAATCGTCAAACCTTGTCAATGCTTGCGATGCTGGTCGTGAGGGCGAGCTGATATTCAGGTATATCTATGAGTATCTTGGGCTTGAAGCTCCAACAAAGAGGCTATGGCTCCAGTCCATGACAAAATCGGCAATCGCTGACGGTTTTGAAAGGCTTAGACCATCAAAAGAACTGGACAACCTTGGGGAATCTGCAAAATGCAGGTCTGAGGCCGATTGGCTCATTGGAATCAATGCGACTAGGGCTTTTACAAGGAGACTTGGCAATCTTCTCTCTATTGGAAGGGTCCAGACACCCACGCTTTCTATAATCATCTCTAGAGAGAAAGAAATAAACGCCTTTGTCCCAAGAACATACTTTGATATTTTCGCAGAATTTGAAGCCAAATCTGGCGTTTACAGGGGGAAATGGTTTATCGATGTTCCCAAAGTTTCAAAAGAAAAAAATGCCCCAATAACTGATGAGATTCTGGCCTCGCTAGTAAAAAAATATGGCCAGATAGCAACATCTGCCCTTAAGGCCAATGACGGGGCTGTCCAGGGAGACACGGTTGAATCTGTTGGGGACAAGGAAGTTGCCGATGAGATAGTTGCCAGGATCAAAGGCAAAAAGGGCAAAGTGACTGTTGAGGACCATAAGCTCCAGAGGCAGAGTCCGCCGCTCCTTTTTGACCTCAACGAGCTCCAGAGGGAAGCCAACAAGAGATTCTCGTTCTCTGCCGCCAGGACTTTGCAGCTTGCGCAGCAGCTTTACGAAGAAAAGAAGCTGGTAACTTACCCGAGGTCTGACAGCAAGCACCTTCCGGAGGACTACACCGATGTTGTTCCGAGAATTTTTGAGATCCTTTCCCACACGAAATATGACAAGGTGGCCCTGCCGCTTGTTGGCCAAAAGGTCGCAAAAAACAAAAGAATATTTGACAACAAGAAGATATCTGACCACTTTGCAATCATTCCCACAGAAAAATCACTAGCAGAAGTATCCCTCACCCCAGAACAAACCAAGATATATGACTTGATAGCAAAAAGGTTTCTCGCAGCATTCTACCCGGATGCAGTCTGGGAGGTCGTGCACAGGGTGACCCAGGTTGACGGGCTTGATTTCAGGTCTGATGCCAAGAGCCTCAAGGAAAAAGGTTTTTATGCTGTCTATGGCAGGGAAGAGCATGAAGAATCTTCTCTTCCGGTGGTTGCAGAGTGTGAAACAGTGGACACTGTGGCGCAGGAGATGCAGGAAAAACAAACAACGCCACCACCAAGATATAACGAGGCCACGCTCCTTGGGGCAATGGAAACAGCCGGCAAATTTATCGATGACGAGGAGCTTAGGGATGCCATGAAGGAAAAAGGTCTTGGAACTCCGGCCACAAGGGCATCAATCATCGAAAGGATACTTGAAGTTGGCTATATAGAGCGTGTTGGCAGGGAGCTTGTTCCAACAACAAAAGGGATAGCACTATATGATCTTCTGATTGGCTTCCCTCTGCCAGAACTGTATTCACCTGAAATGACGGGAAACTGGGAATACAAGCTTGCCTGCATTGAAAAGGGCGAGATGGGCCCAGGAGATTTTCTCAGCGAAATAATTGATTTTACAAAACAGCTTGTAAACAAAGTGAAGGACAGGAGTCTTGATGCCCCAATTGCCAACCAGGACGGCAATGGAGAAACAAGAGCAATTGGGACATGCCCACTTTGTGGCGAAGATGTTGTTGATTCTTTCATGTCTTTCAGGTGCACCAACTACAAGCCTGCAAAGACCAAAAAAGGCGCAAAGAAAACGAAAGCCAAGGAAGAAGATGAAGATAACGGGTGCAATTTTGCAATCTGGAAAACGATTGCCGGAAAAATCATTACTGAGGACATCGCAAAGGAACTCATAGAAAAGAAGAAGGCAGGCCCGCTTTCCGGTTTCAGGTCAAAATCTGGCAGGCCATTCTCTGCAACTCTTCTGCTTGGCGATGACGGTAAAATAACCTTCGAGTTCTCCAAGAGCCAGGATGAAGGTGGCCAGGAAAAAACAAAAATAGAAGAAGTCTTCCTTGAAGACCCTGTTGCAAAGTGCCCGGTCTGCAAGGCCGACATCCTCGAGGGAACCTCGGTGTACCGCTGCCAAAACTTTGGCAAGTCTTGCAAAATGTCCCTTAGTAAAGTAATTTTAGGGAAGACCATAGCTCGCGAAACAGCTGCCAGGCTTTTTGAGGAAGGTAGGACAGAAAAGATTTCAGGGTTCATAAGCCGCAAGGGCAGGCCGTTTTCTGCGTATCTGGTCCTAAAAGATGGCGGGAAGGTAGGGTTTGAATTTGACAATGCAACAGGAAGGACAGCAAAAGGCGCATCCAAAGTTTCAAAGCCAAAAACTAAAAAAAGCAAATAGGCTTTTCTGGACAGTTTTAAGGTTCGGCCTTGCCATCGGTTTTGTAGTGGCCATTGCCCTTGCTCTTTTCATATACAGGGTCGGATCGGATGTTGTTGCGACTTTGCCAAATCTTGATGAACAGAAGAGGCCGCCAGTGGCGTCCCAGATATTTGATTACGACAACCAGCTAATAGGCTCCGTCTTTTTTGAGGACAGGATACCTGTAAAGATAAGTGAAGTTTCAAAGGATTTCCTCAACACAATAGTGACCTCTGAGGATGAAAGGTTTTACCAGCATAAGGGTTTTGATCTTCGTTCAATCTTCAGGGCATTTTTTGTCAACATAAAGACAGGTTCCATGAGTCAGGGTGGTTCTACGCTGACCCAACAGGTTGCCCGTTCGGAGCTTTTTATAGACAGCAAAGAAACTTCGGTCACAAGGAAGATCAAGGAAATAATACTGGCATTCAAGCTTGAGCAGCGTTACACAAAAGAAGAGATTCTGGAAGCCTATGTGAACCAGATATTCTTCGGGTTTGGTTCCTATGGTGTGGAATCTGCAGCGAGAAACTATTTTGGCAAGCATGCAAAAGACCTCAACTATGCAGAAAGCTCCCTTCTCGTGGCGATCCTTCCTGCCCCTTCGGTCGACAATCCGATAATCAACCTTGCTGGCACAAAAGAGCGCCAGAAAAACGTTTTGCGGAAACTTGTTGTAAATAATGTAATAACTGAAGAAGAATCGAAGAAATATTTTGAGGTGCCATACCAGCGAAAGTCCTTTAGGGAAGTGGGGGATAATGATTCTGTAAACTACTTCATCGACTACGTCAAAGCCGAGATGGAGAAGCGCTACGATCCAAAGGACCTGAAAGAGGGTGGCCTCAGGATCAAGACAACGCTTATCAGGACATATCAAAAATATGCCGAGAACGCCATGAGAAATGTATTCGCAAAAGCTGAAAAAAGTGGCGAATTCTCCTCAAAAGTTTTTGACGAATTTGGTGTAAAGCAGCCACAGGCGTGTTTTGTGGCAATGAACCCTCGTAATGGCTATATTCTTGCGATGGTTGGTGGCAGGGACTACAAAAACACAAAGTGGAACCGCACAACAGCAGAGAGGCACCCCGGCTCGTCATTCAAGATTTTCGATTATTCGGCCGCGCTTGAGAACAAATCTGTCACTCCTGCCTCAATTCTCAAATCCGATTACAGCTTCAACGTGAATGGATGGAACCCTGGCGAGTGGAGCCACAGCGTTACCAACAAGCTTTATACTGTAAGAGGCGCGCTTTTGACCTCTTCGAATGTCTGTGCATTGAGAGCTGGTCTCAGGGTTGGACTAGATAGGGTCGCTTACTATGCAGCCAAAATGGGCCTCAAGACCCCAATAATGCCTTACCCTTCAATCACCGTCGGTTCTGTTGAAGTCAGGCCTGTTGATATGTGCACTGCCTATGCCTCCCTCGCTTCAGGTGGAATTCGCCATGATCCGGTTGCCATACTGGAAGTACAAAACAGGGACGGGATAATAATCGAGCGCTATCAGGGCACAGGCTTCAGGGTGCTTTCTGAAGAAACAGCCTGGACACTTGGAAACATTTTTCAGGATGTCCTTCATTCGATTCTCGGTTCAACAATAAAAACGCCGGCAGCTGGAAAAACCGGGACTTCAACTGGATCACTTAATGCCTGGTATTGCTGTTTTACACCAGAAATAACTGTCACCTGCTATGTTGGAAAAGACTCGAAAAAAGTCATGAGTGCTGTAAATACGATCATCTGGGGTTCTTCAATGGCGGCCCCAATGGCAAGAGATTTTGTAAATGCCTGTCTCACTGATAAGAAACACCCATTGCCAAAGACCCCATTCCCACCTGCACCAAAGGGTATGACCGGAAGTATTTTCTGTAAAACATCCGGCGAGCTTGTCAATGGTTTTTGCCCAAAGGACCAGATTAGCAGCGATTATTTCTTTGCCGGGACCACACCTGACACTCCATGCCAATACCACAAACAGGGCGTTTTCCCATACAATGTCGTCGAAGAGATTATTGACGGAAAAAAATATTACTATAAACCCGGAAATTCCTGGTGTGTGACAAAAGAAGTTCTCCTTTCAAAAGATGTTTACGAAAAACTCCCGGCAAAATCTGATTGCCCGGCATTGATCAGCCTTACCATCTCTGACCAGTCAGGCCAGCTGATGCAGGAGCCATACTCACTTTCCAAGGGCAGCGTCTACAACCTTGATGTTTCCATACCACAGGATGTCCTTGGGAAATTCACGGAAGTGGACGTTTATTTTGGTGACATGAGGGTAAAGAAATGGCAAGAGGGTGATCTTGATTCCGATACAGGTCAAAAAGTGGAATTCAGTTCACCGCTCAATGCCATGTTCGCAGTGTCTCCGGATGATGCAGACAAAACAAAAAAATTGATTTTTGAGATAAGGGGCCCGGGCGGCTTTTATCTCAAAAAAACTTTTGATGTGGGGATAAGCTAGGCTGGCGATGCTCCCAGTTCCACTACCAAGAACAAAAACGAAAAAACCCAGAGGATTCCCGTTTCTGGGTTTTTTCGTGCTTATCATTCTGGTGGCAGTTTTTTCTGCGGCCTTCTACCTTGCGTTCATTGTTTCAGACTATGATGTCAGGTGGTTGCCCACAATCCTTGACCCACAAAACCATAAACCGCCAAATCCCCATGAAACTGTTAATGAAACAAACAGGATCTTTGATGCCGAGGGGAACCTTATCCATGAGTTCCATGGCGATGAGGACAGAATATATGTCCCGCTCGAGCAAATTTCCGAATGGGCCAGAAAAGCAATCATTGCATCTGAAGATGTAAGGTTTTATTACCACAAGGGTTTTGACATGAGGGCCACACTGAGGGCGTTTTTCAAGAACGTCCAGACGCGCGAGGCCTCCGAGGGTGGCTCAACCATCACCCAGCAGCTTGCCAGAAACATGTATCTTGGAACCGGGAAAACCCTTTCAAACGAGAGGACTTTTACAAGAAAGCTGAAAGAGTTGCTGCTGGCCCGAAAAATAGAGCAAGCCTACTCTAAAAATGAGATCCTCGAATTCTACCTGAACCAGGTCTACTTTGGCTCAAGGGCCTACGGGATAGAATCTGCGGCAAAGAGATATTTTGGCATTTCGGCCAAAAATCTTACGCTTGCCCAGTCATCCATGCTTGCAGGCGTCCTGTCTTCGCCATCATTCAACAACCCCTACGACAATCTGGCAGAGGCCAAAAAAGCGCAGGAAATCGTCCTCGAAAAGATGGCCAAAAATGGCTTCATAACCGATGTCCAGATGGAAAAGGCGTCAAAGGAAAAGCTTAATTTCCAGCCATATTCCATCCAACTTAAAGCCGGTGATTCCCTCGGCTATTTCATAGATTACGTCAAGGATGAGCTTTACGACAAGCTCGGAGAGTTCCCGATTAAAAAAGGTGGCCTGGACATATACACAACCATAAACCAGGACTGCCAGAAGTATGCCGTCCAGGCCATTGACAAAGTCCTAGGAGAAGCCATAAAGGCCGGTGATTTTGGCAAGATCCAGAAAGACAAGCTTGGAGTTGAACAGCCACAGGTGGCCCTTTGCGCCATTGACGCCGATACCGGCCAGATACAGGCAATGGTTGGCGGAAGGGACTACAAGAACACCCAGTACAACAGGTGCACGGCATTGAGACAGCCTGGCTCTTCATTCAAAATACTTGTCTACAGTGCAGCACTCCAGCATGGCGTCCTCTCACCATCAAGCCTGGTACGCTCCAGCCCGATTTCGATTGGCGACTGGCAACCAAAGGAATGGTTTAGGGGATATTTTGGGACTATAACAGTCAAATATGCTCTCCAGGAATCAAGCAACATCTGCGCGATAAGGGCAGCTCTGAAGGTTGGACTTGGCAATGTTGTTGCAACAGCGAAAAAAATGGGCATCAGCACATCGAAATTGCTTGCCGTGCCATCCATTGCCATTGGCTATGTAGAAGTCAAACCCATCGAGATGGCCTCTGTAGGGCAGACCATTTCAAACTATGGAACCCACATACCACCAATTGCCATCAAGAGGATAGAAAACAGAAAAACAGACAAGACCATTGATCCTGCCTATGGGCAACCAACCAGGGCAATCGACGAGCCAACAGCATACGACATTATCTCGATGCTAAAGAATGTTGTTGAGCGAGGCACTGGAATGTCAGCAAAAGTGCCAGGCGTCCCGTGTGCTGGTAAAACAGGAACTACAGGTTCATTTAGAGACGGCTGGTTTGTTGGTTTTACCCCTGAAATCTCTGCCTCGGTTTACCTTGGCTCCGATTCTAGAGAGGTCGACCTTTCTTTTGTTTCCAATTATGGTTCCAAGTATTCGGCGCGCATCTGGAAAGAGTTTATTTTAATGTACTCCAAGGGCAGGAAGATAAAGGACTGGGTGGACAAGAACCCTGATGATTACGTCAGAGTGAGGGTTTGTGAGGAAACTGGTCTTATAGCGAATGACACATGTCCGGGCTATTACATGCTTGTAAGAAAGAGCAAGATGCCCAGTGAGAGATGTGAAATAGACCACCCAAAGAAGATTTTTGTAACGGTATGCAAAGAAACCAAGCTCCTGGCCAACCAATATTGTCCTGAGAAAGATAAAGAAAAGGTTGAATTTGAGCTTGGCAAGGAACCAAAAAAATTCTGCGAAGTCCACAAAAAACCTGAAGACAAGAAGCCTGAAGAACAGGACAAACAAACAGGTGAAGAAAAGCAGTCTTCAGGGAAAGATACCCAGAAACCACCCGCCAAGAAACCCCCTTCAGAAAAACCAGGCAATGGAGGAAAGGACACGACTCCCGGCACAAAACCACCAATTGACAAGCCAAATCCGGAGCCACAACCCCAACCTGAACCGGAACCACAGCCACAGCCAGAGCCCGAACCCCAACCCGAACCTGAACCAAGGTACTTTTTTGTTTCCCCGAGCCAGGCCTCGGCCTCGGTTGGTGAATTTGTCAGGTTTGATTATATTTTCAACTATGAAAGCGTAAGTTGGGTAACGATGTATGTAGATGGTGTCCAGGTTGACACTGCAACGAGCTTCCCGTGGTCGATTGTCTGGGCACCGAGAACAGCCAAAACCTACAATCTTCTATTTATTCTCTACAATGATGCAGGTGGAAGGGTGGCCGAGTACTCAAGGTCATACACGGTGTACCCTTGAGTGGCAAATTCATTGTTTTTGAGGGTGTTGATGGCGCGGGAAAAACCACTCAGATAAAGCTCCTTCACAAAAAACTCACAGATATAGGGCATGATTGCATCATGACCTATGAGCCTGGTGACAATTCAGTCGGTAGGAGTGTAAGGGAATTTATCATAGAAAGAGACCTTGATGCAGTTTCAGAGGCACTCCTTTTTGCTTTTGACAGGGCCGTCCATATCAGGGAGGTTGTGCGTCCTGCCATCAATGAAGGTAAAATGGTCCTTTGTGATAGGTTTCTTATGTCGTCGCTGGTTTATCAGGGAATCGCCAGGGGGCTTGGTGAAGAATGGATAAACGAAATAAACAGCAGGGGGCTGGGAGGGCTTGTCCCAGACGTAACTCTGGTGTTCGATATCGCAGTTGACATGGCCCTCAAAAGAGTCCAAAATGCTAACAGGTTTGAGAACACTTCCCTGCAGGAAAAGGTGAGGGAAGGATTCATAAAAAAATCAGGAGAGACCCCAAACACTTTCCTAATTAAGGCTGACAGGAGCGAAAATGAAGTCTTCCTGTCGGTCTGGGAAAAGGTTTCATGGTTGCTCAAGGAGGAAAAATGAAACTTATTGCCGCAATAATCCAGCAGGAAGATGCAAACGAAGCAACTGCAGAACTTCTCCAGAACGGCTATAAAATAACAAAGTTGAGAGGCATTGGCGGTTTTCTTGAAGAGGGCAATCTCGTCCTTTTGATTGGTGTTGAAGATGCCCATGTGCCAAAGGTTCTCCAGATTTTTCAGAAGACATGTGTCGCAAGAGACAGGTATATAAATGCTTTGCCGTTTGTCCCAATGGAAGGGATGCCTCCGCTTTCGTTCCCGGTCAAAGTGACTGTTGGTGGCGCAAAGATCTTCGTACTTCCTGTTGAAGAGTTCCACATGCTGTGATGGGTCTTTCGGATTTACCCATACAGCCGTTCTTTATAGAGCGGTTCAAAAACCATATAAGCTCAAAAAGGATTGCCACTAGTTATATATTTGTTGGAACAGAATCAAGGGGCTCCTCCATTTTGGCGAAGGCTTTTGCAAAAACACTGAACTGTGAGAAGCAAGATTCCGATTTTTGTGGTGTTTGCCACTCATGTAGAATGATTGAAGCGCAAACACATCCTGATGTGAAGGTTTATGATCCTGGCGATGCAAGATTTGGAATAGGTCTTGCAAGGCAGGTCCAGCAGGAATCGATGGAATCCAATTATGGCGCCAGGTACAGGGTTAATATCCTCAAGAACGCACATTCCATGACGACTGAGGCCCAGAACGCCCTGCTCAAGCTCCTTGAGGACGGAAAATCAAACTGCACCAATGTCCTCCTTTCAGGGGGCCTTGACGAGATATTGCCAACAATCCAGTCAAGGTCAATTGTTTTGAGATTACCACCGCTCCCTGCAGACTCTTCTGCCACCATACTTGTTGGAAATGGCCTTGCAGAAGAAATTGCAAAAAGAGAGTCCGAGAGTTTTCTGGGTGACATCTCCCTTTGCATGTGGATGACCGAAAATTCAGAAAAAACAGAGCAGGTTCTTCAAGTAATTGCGGGTTTTGGTGAAGGAACGCTCCTCCCATTGCTTGCTGTTCTTGAAGACGATGAAAATCTCGAATATATTTTGCATCTGGTGCGAGAGGTCCTTCACAGGGCAGTTTTGTTGAAACATGGCATCCATGATGGTAGCGCCATCCTGGAAAGTGCCGTGCCAAAAATAGCGAATCTGCCTTCAGAAAAGCTGAATGCAATTGAAAAGGCCCTCTCAGAAACGGAAAGGTTATGGAAGACACAATCGAAAAAAACGACGCTGGCCCAGGCAATGTTCCTGAGAGCATGGATGTCGTTGGCATAAAATTCAGGGGAAGCAACAAGGTATATCACTTTCTAACTGACGAGATCGGACTGAGACCTGGTGATGCCGTAGTTGCCCTTACTGAGAAGGGCATTGATATTGGACATGTTACCTACACAACTCAGAAAATGGAGAACCCGGCAGGGCTCAAAAGGCTGCTTCGCAGGGCAACTGCACTTGATCTTATACGGTTTCATGAGAACATGGCGCTGGAGAATGCTGCCAGGGTTGAAGCCCAGAAGCTTGCCGACTCGATGAGCCTCCAGATGCAGTTTGTTGTGGCCTGTTACAATCTCGACAGGTCAAAAGTTACCCTTTACTTCATGGCTGAGAAGAGGATTGATTTCAGGGAGTTTGTCAGGGAGCTTTCCAAAAAACTCCACCTGAAAGTCGAATTGTGGCAGATCGGGCAAAGGGATGAGACCAGACTGTTTGGTGGAATTGGTCCTTGCAACAAAGTGTTTTGCTGTGCGACCTTTCTTAATTCAAAAGAGTCAGTCACCATCAAGGATGCAAAGTGCCAGAGGCTCGACATCAACCCGCAAAAGATAACTGGAATGTGCGGAAAACTAATGTGTTGCCTGAAGTATGAAGTGGAAACATACAAGGAAGCACTCCAGGATTTTCCTGAAGATGGAGAAACAGTGTTTTATTCTGGACAGGAATGCAAAGTCCAGAGTGTGAACCCATTTGCCAGGACAGTCACAGTTTCAAGCCCCGAAATATCCATTGTGACGGTCAAGATAGAGGAAATATCAAGAAACTACCATGGCGAGTGGATCCCTGCAATAGGATCATACGGAAGAATGTCGGAGCAGAAGGCCGAAAGAGCGAGAATCAGCTTTGAAAATGCAGAGCTTGCAAAGACCAGGAAGAAAAAAAAGAAAGACAAACCTGGCTTCAGGCCCCCGCACCACGGCCAGCCTGGCGACCAGTCCTCGCAAGGACAGTTTCAGCACCAGTCACATGAAGACCGGGATGAACAAGAACATCATAATCGTCCCCCCACAGAACAAGGTCGACCTGGGAGCCCCTCTTGATGAAGCTGACTTTTTGGCCCTGGTTGATATAATCGTTCTCTGACACGAAACAGTCTATCTTGTTGACTACCTTGTCGGCAATCTCGACCATGGCCATCTTTATGGCACCTTCCATAAATATGGTGTTTCTTTCGTTAACAAGCTGGTATTTTGCCCCGAGCAGGTTTACTGCCCTGCGGAGCCAGCAAAACTGAATGTACTCCCATAAGTCAACCATTGGCAGGTTCAGCTTTGCTTGTGTGTGGACGACCTTTGTCACTTTCCCGGATATCGGTGCGTAGTTGAAATGGACATCAAAAGGTGACATGTATATCCCAAAAAGGAGCCCTTTTTGCGGTTTATCCTCAGACTTGGAGATTTCCTCGACCTTTATCTTTGTGCCCAGTTTTTCGCATTCAACCTGCCCGTTTTCGATCTTTTTTACATACATGAGCATGCCGTCGCATGGTGAAACAATAATGGATGCATCACCAGGGGAAGTCCTTGGGGGGTCCCTGAAGAACCAGATGTTTCTTTTCCAATGTTGGTAAAGAAAATTTAGGCCAATCAGCACCACAATAATGCCCAGAATCCAGTAAACCACTTGCACCTCCAGCAAAAACAGAATCCATGGGATTATAGCAACAATTGGCCCAGTCGTCCAGAAGCCGTGTACTTTTGCTGTCACACAATCTTGATGAAATCAATACCTTTTGGACATGAGAGTGTTTGAAAATTAAGCAAACTATTGATAAACAAAGATGGCTTACTGTTGTTTTCGGCCAGTTGTAAGCCAGTAGATTCCAATAACTACCAATCCAAAGACGAAGTAGAGAACCCATTCGAGTAAATTAAATAAAAACCCAACAATAAGAACCACAGAAACAGATAGTATTCCAAGGATTGCCCAGAGAATGTTTTTCATTATTTCTCCTTCAGCCATTTATATGTGACGTATGGAAATTTTGGTGCATAGTAACCCAAAAAACCTGCAGCCGGCTGAAGAAATTTTCCAACAAACGAAGACGGTTTTTTATAGAGGATGCCGTCTACTCTGTAGAGCGAATCGATGTGTCTGTAGGTTTCTTCAAGCCCATACTTCTCATACATTTTGGCAGTGGTGTCTGATTGCGTGTGCTGGATCAGCTCAACTGGAAAATTGCAATATTTGTTGAGGTCGCGTGCAAGCTGGGCAATCTCTGGGCTTGCGCCATTTGTTATGGCCTGTTCCCTGAGCTTTTTGTATCTCTCGAGGTCCAACGGATAGTGGTCTTTTGTTTGCGCAAGCGCATAAACAGCGTCCAAAACATATTTTATTCTACTTGTGCACGTGACTGGATCAAGCGCCCTGACCTCTATTGTTCCAAGCCTCCTGCTGATGATGAGGTCCTGAAAACGGTAGAACCTGTCGCCTGTGAGCGGCCCTGTTGCATAGCCAACAGCCAATCTGTAAGACTGCCCAAACCTCTCTCCCATCCGGAACGGGGCGTTTGCGGTCATGAGCATGATGGCTGGCAGGAAGTGCGCAATGTTGTCATAGGCGTGCTCTATGTCTTCTGACCCGCCGATATGGATTTGAAGGGCGCAAACGTTCGTTGGGGCATCAATCTGGATAAGATGCCCCAACGGAACGATGTATCCCATTGCGATTTTTGACAGTTCGGTCCTCAGTTCCCGAAGCTGGGTTACAACTTCCAGTGGTGAATGGCAGATGTCGGTGGCCACCTCAAGGCCGCTCATCATGCCATACTTGAGGTCTTTTCCTCTTGCGAAGTTCGATGCGGTGAGGTGGTAGTTTCTGGAGGGTTTTTTCCACAGAAGCTTTGCCAGATAGTAAAGGGAACGTGTTGTTGGAAGGAGAGGCTCTGTTACAAAAACCTCTTCCTCAAGGCCGAGTGTAATCAATTGCTGTTATTCCTCCTTCGCTACGATATAGTTCCTGTAGAAAGCAAACAAAGGAATTGTGATTATCGATGACATTGTTCCAAGAATCAAGTTGAATATCGGTGCAATATAATAAATTAATTCACCGCTTTTGTTCAGATCGTATCCATATAATTTTACTGTCACCACATTAGTTGGGATCATTATCAATGTCCTAGAGATAACGCCAACGAGCAATGCAACGCCAAGCCATATCAAATAGTTTTTGTTTTTTGAAAATGGTTTGAAGACTGCGTAGGTGATAACACAAAAGGATGACATTGCAACGAAATTTGCCACATGCCCGATTGGTTCAGGCGATATAAAGAAATAATGGAGCAAATTTTTGATTGCAACAATCAGAATGCCAGCGACTGGCCCAAACGCAAATGTTCCAAGGAGACAAAAAGCTTCCGAGAAATCAAATTGCAGAATTGGGCTCATCCAGAATGGGATTTGGATCAACATCCCCAAAAATGAAAGACACGACAAGATTCCGGTAATTGTGATGGTTTTTACAGACAACCTTTTCATGTAGTGCTCCTTTCCGCCAAGTCGGGGAAAATATACGGAAAGAAGAGACCTTCTTTCATCCGGACTTTACCGTCGGCCCCGGAATTTCACCGGATCTGCAAGGCCTTGCCTTGCTTGCGGGCTTTACCGCCGATAGGGAATTTCACCCATCCCCGAAGGCAGTCTGGATTCTATAAAATAATTTGGTTATCTTCAAGGTCATAAAGCGACCCCAACAGCTCTTGGGTTATGTTTTTCGGTTCGCCCTGCCAGAAAATCCTGCCGTCTTTTAAAAACACTGTCCAGTCACAAAAGGCCCTTGCCAGTGATGTGTCATGTACGACTGCAACAGCGCAGTTTTGTGGCCCAAGCCTCTTTTTTATCTCTGCAAATGTTTTGACCTTATATTTCAGGTCGAGGTGGGCCGTAGGTTCATCCAGAAGGTAAACCTTGGGGTCTCTGATGACAGTTTGGGCAAGCGATGCCCTTTGCAGTGTGCCATCAGAAAGATCTGAAATAGGGGTATTTCTGAATGCCATAAGGTCAAAGTCCTGCAAAACATTATCCAGCCTGTTTTTGTCGGACACAAGCAGTCCAAGCGACACATAGGCAGAGAGTGGGAGTTTGATTGTCCCGGATTTTACCGGTCTCTGGACCGCGACCGTTTTTGACAATTTGTCGAGTGTGTAGCTTTTTGTATTTTTGCCAAGCACTGATATATTGCCCGAGAAAATTTTTGCGATGCCAAAGAACGCCTTTATTATGGTTGACTTGCCTGAGCCATTTGGCCCCATGAGGCCGACAAGTTTTGAGCTTTCGACATCAAACGAAACATCATCAATGACAACTTTGCTCCCGTATCCGGCCCTCAGGTTTCTGACTTTTACCATGACGGTTTCCTTGATACGAGATAGAAGAAGAACAGACCGCCGGCAATGTTCATGATGACCGAAGCCGGTACCTCCTGAAAGGGCATTATCGATCTCCCCACGGCATCAGCAAGCCCCAGCGTTATTCCACCAAGCAGAATACTGCACGGAACAACATATCTTGACTCCCCGCCAACGACTCTTCTGGAGATGTGGGGTGTTATAAGGCCCACAAAGCCCATCAATCCAGCAGTTGTGACCGCCATGCCTGTCAGGAGCGAGACGATCACGAACATCAATGACCTGAGCTTGACGGGATTTACACCGAGGTAGGTTGCCTGTTCGTCACCAAGCAGGTAAGCGTCCATCTTTCTTGGGATCCCTATGAGCATGACGACCGATATGGCGACTGCGATGGCCAGGAACACGACCCCTGTATAGGATGAGCTGGAAAGGCCATTATAGCTCCAGAAAAATGTCTTCTGGAGGATATCCCTGCCCAGCACCACAATGATGTAGTTCAGCCCTGCGAACACAAACGAGAGTGCAACACCTGCCAGCACGAGGCTGGTTCCTGTGCTGCCTGTTCTTCCCGAAAGCATCCATATTATCAAGCAGGCAAGGACCGCACCGGCAAATGCGAAAACAGAGACTGTGGAAAATCCAAGGATGGTCAGGCTGGCACCAGAAAGCAACGCGATGTTGACCCCAAATATTGCACCTGAGCCAATACCTGCGATGTACGGGTCTGCAAGGTCGTTCCTGAAGAGCGTTTGCGAGAGTGCTCCGGCAAGCCCCAGGGCCATGCCAGAGAGAACAGACACAAGCATTCTTGGCAGCCTCATGAGTAGAATTATCCGCGTGTGGGTTTCGGGAGAATCACCAAAGCCAAGAATGCTTGCAATGGCTTTTATTGCATCAATCGGGCCAATGCCTGAAGAGCCAAATAGTAGCCCGACAGACATTACCAGAAACAGGGCAAAAATGAGTAACAGTATTATTCTGGTTTGCTTCACTTGCCGACAATCTGCGAGATTATCTTCAGTGCGTCCAGCACCCTTGGGCTTGGCCTCATCAAAAGGTCGTCATTCATTATGTGTATGGAACCACTTTTGGCGGCCCTGGTTTTGGCAATGCCTGGTCTCTTAATGATTTCGGCAACCGTTTTTTTGTATGATTCTGGAACAATGATTATTTCTGGGTCAAGGCCGGCTATCGCTTCCTCTGAAAGCGTCGGGAAATCGCCTTCAAGCCTGTCGCCAACATTTTCGGCCCCAACCAACCTCACCATGTCTGCACCAAGCGAATTTTTGCCAAATGTTGTTGGCGGGTTGTCCCATATTTCGAGATAGACCAGTTTTTTGCTGCCTTCGGCCGTCTCTTTGCGGAGCGAGTCGATTTCTGGCCTGAGCTCCTGGGACTTGGCCGGCAGACCACAAATGTCTGCAACTTTGTCTATTGTGTCCAGAACATCGCTTGTGGTTTGCGGATCAAAGGTCTCGACCCTTATTCCGGACGATTTTATCTTGTTTATGACATCAAGCGGAATGAGCCTGTTTACAAGAACGACACCCGGTGAAAGTTCGACTATGCGCTCTGTTTTTAGTGCGTATGGGTCCCCAAGATTTTCCACTTTAGCGACCTCCGGAGGATAATTACACCATGAGGTCCTCCCAATTAGCCTGTCGCCTGCACCAACAAAATAAACTATCTCTGTGATATTTGGTGAAAGGGAGACGATCTTCTCCGGGGCATTGGCAGAAGGCTGGGCTGGCTGGACTCCGCAAGAGCAGAGCATGAATGCCAGCAACAAAACAGACAATATCTTTTTCATATTTACCTCCTCGGGTTTTCGCAAAGACGGTCTCCTGGCTTGCGGCTTGGCGTCTTGCGGGGTTTCCTTCCCGGTTACCCAGTGGATTCCTCAGACTTGCCGCTTACAGTGGCGGGACCGCGCCGGATTCTCACCGGCTTCCGCTGCCTTTGCATGGTCGAGTCTAGCCTTGCATTGGTCCTTGTCAAGATTGAATGCCAACATACAATCCAGAATATGGCCAAAAAAACGATAAGTTATGCCTGTTCGAATTGTGGTTATTCAAGCACGAAACCGCTTGGAAAATGCCCCGAATGTGGTGCATGGGGAACATTTGAAGAGAAAGAAGTGTTTCCGCAGGATTCCTCCAAATGTAAAGATATTGAGGTGGAGGGCATTTCTCTTGCCGAAGAGAATAGGATTGAAACTGGCATAACAGAATTTGACAGAGTCATGGGTGGTGGTGTTGTCCAGGGGTCGGTCGTTCTCATCGGAGGCGAACCGGGCGTTGGCAAATCCACGCTCATGCTTGCAGTGGCAAACAGCTACGCAAAAACTTCCCAAAGCACCCTCTATTGTTCCGGCGAAGAATCTCCAAAGCAAATATCAATGAGAGCAAAACGCATTGGGGCGATGGACTCTGGCATTTCGCTGGTTTTTGAAACAGATCTTGATGCAATCCTGAACGAGGCCGCAGAAAACCTCCCAAAAGCACTGTTCATCGACTCGGTCCAGACAATAATGCTTGAGGATGCAGGCACCCCTGGCGGGCCAAACATGCTGAGGGAAGCGACCAGAAAAATAGTCGAGTTCTCAAAAAAGCATTCTGTCACAACTTTTCTTATTGGCCATGTCACAAAAGAGGGCAATATCGCAGGACCAAAGACCCTTGAGCACCTCGTTGATGTGGTTTGCTACCTTGAGGGCGAAAGATATTCAACCCTAAGGATATTGCATGGTGTAAAAAACCGCTTTGGTGCGACAGATGAAGTTGGGTTGATGGAAATGACCGAGGGCGGTTTCAGGGCGGCAGACAGACAGTCGCTTGTCAGGAATGAGAATGTTCCTGGGGTGGCAATAACTGCTGTTTCGAAAGGAAACAGGCCGATAGCGCTTGAAGTCCAGGCGCTTGTGGCACCAACATACTATCCTTCCCCAAGGAGAGTGGTGACCGGCTGCAACATGAACAGGGCGCTGATGCTTCTGGCTGTCCTGGAAAAAAGGGCCTCCATCCCTCTGGGAAAACTGGATTGCTATGTAAATCTTGTTGGCGGTCTGGATTCTGACGAGCCATCACTTGACCTTCCAATATCTTTTGCGCTTGTGTCTTCATTTATGGACAGAAAGGTGCCTGAGGGAGTAGCTTTTGTCGGCGAGGTCGGGCTTACTGGCGAGATACGCCCTGTCAGCCAATTGGGAACAAAACTAAAAGAACTGAATGCTTTGGGGCTTAAAACTGTGTTGGTGCCAAACCAGGACAAGCCTGATATTGAAGAACTGGAGATTATCTCAGCAGGGACGTTGAGGGAGGCACTGAAGTTGGTATGGCCTGGTCAAGGTTTACCTTGAGCTGGAAGGTGTAATACAGAAGGACGTCTTTTGGCCAGACAGTGAACTCGAATGTGGCCACTCCAGTCAAGGTCTTCAGGGGAAGCCTGACCCAGCCTGATCTTTCAGCACCAGATGGTATGTCGCTTGAAAAAATTGGGTCCCAGTCTGAAGCTTGAAGTCTTTCCTGTCCGGTAATCATTTTTGTGAGTGAGGCCGGGAACCTGACTTTTGTCTCAAGCTTGTTGTAGATCTTGATGTCGAGCCTGAGGCTGTTTTTTTCCTTGACGATTGCAACAAGCGTAAAATCTACTCCATTTTTGGAGAATTTTATTGGCGGAACAAGGTTTTCTGTTGAACCACCGCCACCCTCTTCAGCATTTTTGATGCAATCGGCAAGGGCCTGTTTGAGCTTGCGGTTTTCATCCTGAAGAGAAAGATTTTCTGCTTTGAGGACCGATATGTCCGGGATTGTGATTGTTATTTTCTTTTCCTTCGTGTCGTAGTCGACGGAGGAACCATCTTTCGGGAAAACGTTGTCAATAAGGAAGCGGAGCGGAACGACCGTTCTCTCCTCGATTATTGTTGGTGCTGGCTGCAGGGTGACTGACCTGTCATCCACAGTTGCGGTTTTTTCACCGATTTTCATTACAATTGTGCGTGACTGCTCCTGGGTTGTAGCAACCGTTATCGACAAGAGTAAGAAAACTAGCACCAAACTGTAAATTGCATACCTTTTCATGGCGGGACGTATTATAGTCATTATGATTTTTATGTCAATACTCTACCAGCCTATCCTCAGCCTGTCGGCGAGGAAAAGTGGAAGTCCGGCCTCCATTACTTTGCCAATGGTTGTTTCAATATCGTAATCTGTGCGTTTTATTGAAACCCTTCCCGCGTTTGCGTCATAAACAGCGTAGCTTGCCTGGGGGTTTCTGTCCCTTGGCTGGCCAACTGACCCGACATTTATGATATATTTGACGCCCGGCTCAAGCGATAGTTCCAGACCATACGAACCCCTCTGGTACTCAATATCATCGTGACCTTTTATCGAAAAAACACCAGATATGTGGGAATGCCCGATGAAACATATATTCGAACTCATTATCTCGGAGAGTCTTACAGCTTCCATCGGTGAAGCTATATATTCGAAAGGGGCTGAAGGATCGAGGCTGCCATGAGCAACCTGGAAGCCATCGTGTGAGTTTGGCCCCGGTATTTTCAGCTTCATTGGCAAGCTGGCAATAAACTTCTGGTGTGAAGGTGTTACCTGCGTTCTCTGCCACCTGATTGCAGAGAGACCGTATTGATTGAAATATCTTTCCTCAGAGGGTTCTATGAGCGCCTTGTCGTGATTGCCCATTATTGCCCTGACCCCGAGATTTATTATCTTTGCAACGCACTCGTCTGGATTTGCATTGTACCCGACAATGTCCCCACAGCAGATTATTTCATCAACGTTTTCTTTCTCCAGTGAGGCGAGCACAACGTTTAACGCTTCGATATTGGCGTGTATGTCAGAAATTATGCCGTATCTCATTTTGTTTTATTTTACCCGTAGAGGTCATTTAGTCAACACAGGTTAAAAAACCAGTCCCTGCCTTATTAAACCTGATGCCAGGAAGTCCCTGATATCGAGTATCCTCCCCCCTTCTTTTTGGCATTTTTCAAACTCCAACGCGCCTTCCTTGCAGGCGATTATTAATGTTTTTTTCGAGAGAAGTACTTCCCCTGGTTGCCCCTCCCCTTCAGCCATTTTGGGGCCAAACAGTTTTATTCTTTTACCATCAAGCACTGTGTAGCAGCCTGGATCAGGCGACATTGATCTTATGTGACAAGACAACTCAAAAGCCGCCCTGTTCCAGTTGATGACTTCATCATCTGGTTTAAGTCTTCTTGCATAGAAGGTTTTTTCCTGGGATTGTGGCTCTCCTTCAAAACTTTGTCCCAATTTTTCAATCGCCTCCGGGAGCATCGAAACGGAAAGCATGGCAAGTTTTCCTGAAAGGAAACCAAAATCATCAGTATCCTCTATTGCAATTGTTTTAGAAGCGATAATGTTGCCCCTGTCGAGCTTGCTTGAGATGAGCATTAGGCTCACACCGGTTTCCTTCTCACATTTCCTGATAGCCCATCTTATCGGCTCTGCACCCCTGTATTTTGGGAGCAGTGATGGATGAATGTTGAGTATTCCTTTTGGGAAAACATTGATGATTGGAGGTGACAGTATTTCGGAATAGGAGGCCAGAACAGCAATATCAGCTGAAACCTTTTTTAGAATTTCTACTGATTCATCGGAATTAATGGATTCCGGGGAGTAACAGGGGATGTTTTTGCTGGCGCAGAATTCAGATATGACCGAGGAGACCACTTTCTGGCCCCTGCCCTTTTTTGCGTCAGGCCTTGTGACCACAAGGCAGACATCATGATTTTCCGAGACAAACTCGAGTATGGTTTTTGCAAAATTGCCTGAGCCAATGAAAACTGTTTTCATACCATCAGATTTTCCCTGTACTGGACAGCTTCTGCAATATGTGGAGTTTTAATCTCTTTTGAACCGGCCAGATCAGCGATGGTCCTGGAGACCCTGAGTATTCTGTCGTATCCCCTTGCAGTCAGGTTCATCCTTTCGCAAGCGAGTCTCAGGAAAGACTCCTCGTCTACCCCAAGCCTGCAAAACTCTTTTATCTGTTTTGACGAGAGCTGTGCATTGCAGTGTATTCCAAGATTCTTGTAGCGCTCGGTCTGCATTTTTCTGCCATTTGTCACCCTCTGCCTTATTGTTGTGCTCTTTTCACCAGGCTGTGTGACTGAAAGTTCCTCAGGAAGCAGCCTTGAGAGCGAAAGGTATATGTCAAACCTGTCAAGAAGCGGGCCGGAAATCCTTGATTGGTATTTTCTGATCGATGAAATACCGCAGGTGCATGGTTTTGTTCTGTCCCCGTAATATCCACATGGGCAAGGGTTCATTGCCGATACGAGCAGGAACCTTGATGGGTAAGTGACGGTTTGCCTTACTCTGGCAACAGTCACCTCGCCATCTTCCATTGGTTGCCTGAGCACCTCAAGAACATCCCTTTTAAATTCTGGCAATTCGTCCAGAAACAAGACACCGCCATGTGAAAGACTTATCTCACCTGGCATCGGATTTGAGCCTCCACCGATTATTGCGGCAGGTGATGCAGTGTGGTGTGGTGACCTGTAGGGCCTTTTTGTTATAAGGCCTTCTTTTGGCGGGAGGAGTCCCGCAATCGAGTATATCTGGCTGATTTCGACCGCCTCGTCAAAGGTGAGTGGCGGTAGGATTGATGGCAACCTTTTTGCCAGCATTGTCTTTCCGGAACCGGGTGCCCCCATCATCAGCACATTGTGGCTCCCGCATGCTGCAATTTCCAGCGCCCTTTTGGCCATTGCATTGCCCTTTACTTCGGACATGTCAACCGGATATTCGAGGAAGGAATCTGTGAAATCGACCTTTCTCATTTTTACTGACTGCAACGGTTTTTCTCCGGCAAGGTGCAGCGCCATGTCTTGCAGGCTGTCTGCCCCGACAACTTCAACATTGAAAATGGAGGCCTCGGCAACGTTGTCTTTTGGGACCAAAAGTGTTTCTTCAGTTCCAGAAAGTGCTATGGCTATCGGCAGGACCCCGGGGACGGAGCGCAGTGCGCCATCAAGCGACAGCTCTCCCAGGAATGTCTTGCCCTCAAGGGACTCGACAGGTATCTGGTTTGACGCGGCAAGTATGCCGAGGGCTATTGGCAGGTCAAACCCTGAACCCTCTTTCTTGAGGTCAGCAGGCGCAAGGTTGACTGTTATTCGTTTGATCGGGAAAGCGAAACCGGAGTTTTTTATTGCAGAGCGTACCCTCTCCCTTGCCTCGGAAACCGCAGCATCGGGTAGCCCAACTATATTGAAAGAAGGCAAAGCCTGCCCCGTAATGTCTACCTCAACGCGGAGCTTGAGCGGTCTGAGTCCCTCCAATGTTACGCTTTGTACAGACGAGAACACAAAAATGATTTTATGTTATTGTGACTGATCGTCAAGAAGCCTGAAGGCTTCCAGAAACTCAGAGATAATTTCGAATTCAAAATTGTTTTGTCTTTCAAAAAAACGGGACATGTCTCCACGGCCCATTCTTTTGTATCTTGAGGCACGGCAGAGCATCTGGAGCCTGTCACATTCTTTTACAAACCTTGCTTCCAGCGACTGGCATTTGACGTATTCTTCGAACAGTGCCTGCAGTTTTTGGGAGCTCCCAAAAATCTTTTCAGAAACTTTTTTCTCCGCGCTTTCCTTGTCAATAAATTCCTTTGCGCAAAGCGGCAAATCGGTCAGCAGGGCTTCCGGGATGTCATGAACAAGGGCCAGCGAAAGGGCCTTCTCTTTTGAAATTTCCGATACATGGTCAGAGAGCAAAAGGACAAGCATGGAAACATTGTAAGAATGAGATGAAACTGGCTCCGGTGAGGCCACTCCGGAGAGGAGATACCCAAACCTCGGTATGTCTGTAAGGGTCTCGCAGTGGAGATATATCCCGGCGAGCTTTTTTATGTCATCTCTCACCGAGCATGCTCCTTATGGTTTCCAGTTCCTTCGATGCTCTTTGTTTACTATTGTCATTTGTATATCCGGCGCTGTCTTTAAGTAGCGGCTCAACAATTGATATTGGGTCCTTGTGCCCGTGGGTTTTCAGGGACTGTGCCAGACTGATGCAAAATTGTGTCCTGAAATCATCTTTTGACTCGGAAACCGTTTTTGTCAGTGCATCGTCCCACTGTTTTGTGGCATCCAGATAGTCTGGTGTCGAATCAACAAATTTGCCGTTTTTCATAGAGTAAACAACCAGTGCAGATGGGACAAAGCTTGTATAAAACTTGCCTGCCCACGACCTGTCGGCGCAAACCAGCTCATAGGTTCCATCCTTGTCCAGATCATCAATAATCCATGGTGTTATGTGGTCTGGCAAAGAGAGAGTATCAATCATTTCCTTATCTTTGATGTCCAACATCGTGATGGTCCTGTCAAAGGGTGACATGGAACGAAGAATTGAAATGGGGCCGGGTTTGCTCCCTTTCTCAAACCACTCTTTTCTGGAATCTTTTGTAGAAGCAAACCAGAGCCAGTGGAAGTTTATCCTTCGCGTTTGGGCAATTTCCCCGACTGGTTCTGCTGTCTCGTGGAACATCCAGTAGCAGACGAGTTTTTGCTCTTCCAGTCCGGTGAGTCTGCTGTATACCTGAACATAATACTGGTTGTTGACACTATCTTCCACTATTCTCATCTCGGTGTTGAACCAGCCATTTTTTAGCTCGTTATCAATGTGAAAAGACCACAAGAGGCCATGTGGCCTGTCGTGGTCTTTTGTATCGGTGCTTGATGCAAAAACCGGTTGCCAGATTGAGATGGCAATTAGAAGGCCTGCAATAATGGCCTTTTTCATTGCACCTTCTTGAAATCTGTGGTCAGTATGATAATCCTGTCGTGAAACACCTCAATCCATCCATCAGAAACATTGTAAACCAGCTCGCCTTTTTCTGTTTTTGCTGTTATCTTGCCAGATTTCATGGTTGCAACCATGTTCATGTGCCTGGGAAGGATGCCCCAGTAACCGTCTTCAAGGGGAACGATGAGTGAGGTCGCAACAAGTTTTTCTTCCCTTGATTCAGGTGTTATAATCGTGATGTTCAGCAGGTCCACTTAGACGTACTCTTCCTTTTTGACGCTGACTTTTGCCCTTGCCTGCTCCTCTTCGAGAAGCTTTCTGGCCTTTTCTTTGGCTTCCTCGATGTTACCTACCATATAGAAAGCGTCTTCCGGCAAGTCGTCGCATTTGCCTTCGACTATTTCCTTGAATCCTTCGACTGTTTCCTTGAGCGGGACGTATTTCCCGGCCCTTCCGGAATATGACTCAGCAACAAAGAATGGCTGAGAAAGGAACTTCTGGAGTTTTCTGGCCCTGTAGACAAGTTTCCTGTCTTCTTCGGAAAGTTCGGACATTCCAAGAATTGCAATGATGTCTTTGAGGTTTTCGTAGTGCTGGAGTATTCTCTTGACCTCTTGCGCAACCTCGTAGTGCTCTTTTCCGACGATCCTTGGGTCAAGCATTTTTGAGGAAGAATCGAGCGGGTTTGCTGCCGGGTAGATGCCAAGCTCAACCAGTGCACGGTCGAGTGTGATTGTTGCGTCAAGGTGAGTGAAAATATTTGCCGGGGCCGGGTCTGTGTAGTCGTCGGCGGGAACAAAGATCGCCTGGACTGACGTGATTGCCCCTTTCTTTGTTGAAATGATCCTCTCCTCAAGCGATCCAACTTCAGTTGCCAGCGTTGACTGGTAGCCTACCGCGGAAGGGATCCTGCCCAGCAAGGCCGAGACTTCAGAACCTGCCTGGACGTAACGGAATATGTTGTCAACAAACAGAAGAACATCCTGGCCTTTGTCATCGCGGAAGTATTCGCACATCGTCAGGGCGGTAAAAGGCACCCTCATGCGGACCCCTGGCGGTTCATTCATCTGGCCGAAGACAAGCGCAGTGGACTTGATGACTCCGGAGGCCTCCATCTCGAGGATAAGCTCGTTGCCTTCCCTGGTGCGCTCGCCTACTCCGGCGAACACCGACACTCCCTGGTGTTCATAGGCAACATTGCGGATGAGCTCCTGCAGAAGGACTGTCTTGCCAACACCTGCGCCACCAAAAAGGCCGATTTTTCCGCCCTTTGGGAATGGGGCAAGGAGGTCGATGACCTTGATGCCGGTTTCAAAGACCGACTCGGTTGGGTTGATTTTGGAGAATTGTGGCGGGTTGTGGAAAATTGGCCTTTTTTCAACTGCTGTTACATCGCCTTTTTTGTCTATCGGGTTTCCGAAAACATTAAAAACACGACCAAGCGTTCCCTCGCCAACCGGAACATTGATCGGGGTGCCTGTGTCCTCGCAGATCATTCCCCTGCGGAGCCCTTCTGTGGGGCCAAGCGCTATGCAACGGACATCGGTGGCGTTGACGACCTGGTGGACCTCGCAGACGAGCTTTTCTGGCAATTCAGGGTCTTCAACCACAACCGCATTGTAAAGGTCTGGAAGCTCTCCCTTTGGGAAGGAAAAGTCCAGAACTGGACCTTCTATTCTAATGAGCTTTCCTCTAGACACTCTTTCTCTCCTTTATTGCCTCTGCACCGGAGGTTATCTCAGTAAGTTCCTTGGTGATCGCGGCCTGTCTGGTGCGTTGGTATTTTATTGTGAGTTTTTGCCCAAGGTCCTCGGCGTTTTCAGTTGCCCTGTGCATACTCATCCTTCTCATTGCCTGCTCGGATGCGCCGGCCTCAAGGAGCACCTTGTACACAAACAGGTCGACATAATTATCCATGAGTGTGCCCAGTATTGCCGTTGGATCGGGTTTGAAAATGAAGGTTTCAAGAGGGATTGTGTGGCCTTTTTTTATTGGAACAAGAGGGAGCATTTCCCTCACAACAGATTCTTGTCGAAGCACCGACTGAAACTCCATGTAAACGAAAGAGACGGCCTGTACATCGCCTGCGATGTACATTTCCTTTATTCTTCTGGACAGTTTCTGGGCCTGTGCAAACGAGAGCCTGTCAAGAATGCCTGGCATGTGAAAGCTGATTTCCTTGCCCTGCTTTGCAAACTCTGCGTTTGCCTTTTTGCCTATCGTCCCGAAAGTTGTCTCTACATCCAGGCCATCAGTATACCTTTTTGCAAGCGACATGACATTTGAATTGAACGCACCACAAAATCCCCTGTCGGAAGTGAGTGGGACAACAAGCACTTTTTCAATTGGCCTTGATACAAACAGCGGGTTCTCAGTGAGATCAGTCGAGGTATGGCTTGCAATTGATACGAGCAATTCCCTGAGTTTTTCAACATAAGGCACTGATTCTTCGACCTTTTTTCTAAGGTGGTAAATTTTGACGACAGAAAGCATCTCCATCGAGCGCGTTATATGCGCGACAGAATCAACGGAGGCTATTCGTCTTTTTAGTGCCCTTAATGTTGCCACGTTCAGCTCCCAAAGTTGGATGATACAGATTGCACAAGTTTGGATATTCCTTCCTTGTGTGCATCAGTCAGTTTTGGTGCCATTGAGAGCTCCTTAAGGAGGTCAGGCCTGAATCTTTTCGCTTCTTCAACAAGAACACGCTCAAACTCCTGGACCCTGTCCTTTCTTATGTCATCCAGTGCGCCAAGCGAGTAGGCACCAAGAATGAGCACCTGCTGGCCTACTTGCATCGGACTGTATTGCGGCTGTTTTAGCAGTTCGACAAGCTTTTCACCTCTCTGGAGCTTCTTTTGGGTGACCGGGTCGAGTTCTGCGCCGAACTGGGCGAATGCCTTGAGGTCATTGTACTGCGAGAGGTCCAGCTTGAGTGAACCGCCGACCTTCTTCATGGTTGGAATCTGGGCATTTCCACCGACACGGGAAACGGAAAGACCGACGTTTACGGCTGGCCTTATGCCCTCGTGGAAAAGCTCTTTCTCGAGGTATATCTGGCCATCAGTTATGGATATGAGGTTTGTCGGGATATACTGCGAAACATCGCCGGCCTGGGTTTCGATTATCGGGAGGGCGGTCATGGAGCCGCCACCGAGGTCCTTGTGGAGCTTTGCCGCGCGCTCGAGAAGCCTTGAGTGTAGGTAGAAAATATCTCCCGGGTATGCTTCACGCCCTGGCGGGCGCCTCAAAAGCAGTGCAAGTTCCCTGTAAGCATCGGCATGCTTTGAGAGATCGTCATAGATTATCAGGACGTGTTTGCCGGAGCGCATCAGTTCCTCGCCAATTGCGCAACCGACATAGGGGGCAATGTACCTGGTTGCTGGCGACTGGTCTGCCAGTGTTGCGACAACGAGTGTATAATCAAGCGCGCCATAGTCGCGGAGTGTTTTGATAATCCCGGCCATCGTTGACGATTTTTGTGCAATTCCAACATAGATACAAATTACATTTTCGTCCTTCTGGTTCAGGATTGCATCAATGGCAATGGCGGTTTTTCCAGTCTGCCTATCGCCAATGATCAGCTCGCGCTGGCCCCTGCCGATCGGGAAAAGGGCATCGATAGTCTTGATGCCAGTTTGCATCGGCTGGTGCACAGGTTCTCTTTCGACTACTGATGGGGCCTTTGTTTCAAGGGGGAGGAATTTTATGGATTTTGGTGCTGGTTTTCCATCAATAGGATTGCCAAGAGGGTCTATAACACGGCCGATCAGGTTTTGCGTGTAAGGTATCGAAAGGACCCTTCCGGTCCTAGATACCCTGTCACCTTCCCTGACGTATTTGTCTTCGCCAAGCAAAACGACTCCGACATAATCAGGGGCAAGCGAGAGGACAAAACCCTCAATGCCGCCTTCGAAACTCAACACCTCGCTGATGAAGGCGTCGGAAAGCCCTCTGACAAGGGCAACGCCGTCACCAACTTCACTGACAGAACCGGCATTTTCAACCACCGGAACAAAGGGTCTTGCCTCAAACGAGGCTTGCCAGGTGTTGATTATCTCGTCTAGGATTTCGGGCATGGAATCACCTCAAGTCTTCGATGGTGGTTTCAACCATCCTTGAGATTGAGGAATCAAATATGGTGTCACCAAAAACTATCCTGAGTCCGGAAACGAGTTCTGGTTTTATGATAAATTCGATTTTCACGCTATTTTTCACAAAACCAAGAACGAAATCTGAAACTGCCTTCTTGTCTGCCTCTGGCATTTCAGCTGCTGACTCGATGACAATTTTCGAGACCTTTCCGGCCTGGGACAGCGCATCACAAAGATTTAGTTTGTGTGAATGGATGTCACATACTGTGAGTTTTGGGAGCTCGGAGATAATGTGTTTTGTGTAGGCTTCAGTCATGCCATTGTCAAAGACCTGCGACATGACCTGCTTCGAGACCTGCGCAATGATTTTTTTCGAGCGCAATTTCAGTTCCTGCTCGGTTATTTCGCGCTCTCCCTTGGCCTCTTCCTCTGCGATCCTTATTATTGACTTGGCGTCTTCCCTTGCCTTGTTTATGATTTCTTCCCTAATCGCTTCGGCTGTCTGGACAGATTCAGATGTTATCTTTCTTGACTCTTCTGTTGCGACGCTCTTCTGCTTCTGGGCCTCTTCAAGGCTTGTCTTTGCCTCTTCCTGGAGTTTTTTTGCATCGTCAATGACCGAAGATGCGGCCTTCTTTCTGTCCTCCATCATTTTCCTGACTGGCTTATAAAGGAAAGACCACAGGACGATGAAAAGGAGGGAGAGGTTGAGTATGGCAAAAAGCAATGTTCGCCAGTCAATCTGGATAAGGGATGAAGATGCCTCTTTTGCAACTTCATTTGCCGCCTGGGCGGCACTAGCTAGCAGATAATCCATTGCCTACCTACTTAAGCATAACGCTTGTAAGCGGGTTTGCAAAAATGAGGACCAGCGCTACTGCAAGGGCATAGATTACAAGTGATTCTATGAGGGCCAATGAAAGGATCAGAGTTGTAAATATCCTGTCTCCTGCCTCAGGCTGCCTTGCGATGGCATCGGCTGCAGCTGCAGCTGCTTTGCCCTGTCCCTGGGCTCCTCCAAATGCCGCAATGGCAATTGCTATAGCTGCGGAGAAGACCGAAACGACTTTAATCAACCATATCATACTGTTGTTTGCATCAAGCATTGTTAGTGACCCCCTTTAGAAGTTACTGCAGGTTGCAGATAGACCAGGAACAGCATGGTAAATACCAGCGCCTGGACAGCTCCGGTGAACAATCCGAGTCCCAGGATGACGATTGGGACAACGAAAGCCACGAGAGAAGAAATTACTTCGAGAACTATGTGCTCGCCAGTCAGGTTTCCAAAAAGACGGACAGCAAGCGAAAGCGGGCGGCTGATTTCTTCAAGGATGTTGATTGGCAACATGAATGCGTAAGGTTTTACATAGTGCTTCAAGTATGGCCCAATGCCCTTGACCCTCACATACTGGCCGTGGTAATAGGAAATAGCCGTAATGGCAAAGCCGGCAGTCACCATGAGGTCAGTTGTTGGCGCTATGACCATTTTGAAGTTCTGTGATACGCCATAGAACGGGATAAACAACGAAGAGACGATTCCCAGAAGGTTCGAGATGAGGATATAGCCGAAGAAGGCGCACACCGCGACTTCATAACCCTTGCCCTCATGCCCGAGGATGCTCTCGGCAAAGTTTTGTGTGGTGGAAACGATCATCTCTGCAAGAACAGCCCTTTTTGAGCCTGGTTTTTTGACCCCCGAGCCAATAACTATGATGATCGTGGAGAATATCACAGTCGCAACGAGCAGTGCAAAAAACGTGTTTGTCAGGGGTGACCCAAAAAGTGAGAATGTTGTTTGCTGTGGGCCTACTTCAATCTTGTGCGGGTGATCGGAAGCCGGAACAAAAAACATTACACACGCATAGGCGGCCACAAAAAGCAACGCAACCCAGAAGCCTTTTTTCCTGAGCAGGGGAGTTTTTTTCTTTTTCACCACTTCAGCCATTCTTGCCTCCGCGATTGAACTTGGTAAACCATATCCACCATAGGCCAAAACCAAGCGCAAAGCCACCAAAAGATGCTAACAAAACATAAAACCCAAGTAAAACCGGGGCAAAGAGTGCCAGCGCGGCAATCAGGAGCCTCAGCGGGTTTGTCACGACTGTCTGGCCTTTTGTGAAGGACTTTTGCGTCTGGATGTAGAGGAGGTGGAACCACGCGAACCCGAGACCACAGCCCCAGACCGCTCCGCCAATTATTTCTATTGCTGTTTTCATAGTTTGAATTTGAGGGCCGTTCTTGCTGAAGCAACGAGGCCCATGGATATCAGGATCAGGAAGAATATAGGCATTGTTCCCAATGCCCTGTCGAGGAAAAAGCCGGCCACGCCGCCAAGGGCAACTGGCATTATGAGCATAAAGACTATTGTCAGGCCAAGGGCCCTTGCTTTCATCATCTCAGCAAATATCTTTCCTGCCTTCAATGTCTCTCCTTATAATGATTCGCTTGCTTTTGCTATGAGCTGGTAAATCCATGGCAAAAGGCCAATTACAAGCGTTGAAACCGAACAAACAACTGCCACGAGGTAGGCAAATGAAAATGCTGGCTTGGCTTCCAGATATTCCTGGTCAGGGGCCTCCAGATACATGTTCTTTGCGATACCGAAATAATAGAATGCGGAGATGGCCGAATTTATGATTGCAAGTATCACGAGCCAGTAGAGACCTGCCGACACACCTGCAGTAAAGACGAGTAGCTTGCCAAAGAAACCTGCCGCAAATGGAATGCCAAGGAGTGAAACAAGGGAAATGGTCATTGCAAGGGCAAGACCAGGGTCTGTCTTGCTCAGTCCCTTGAAGTGGTTCAGCGTTGTTCCGCCCCTTCTTATTTTTACAACCTTGATTATTGAGAACACTGCGATGTTCATGAGCGCATAGGCTGTGACATACATCAATATTCCCCTAGCTCCCTCCGACCTTATGGCGGCATCGGAAGAGAATGCCATGACCGCAATACCGATAAGCATGTAGCCTATCTGGGCTATTGAACTGTAGGCCATGATCCTTTTCACCTCGGTCTGCCAGATTGCAGCCAGGTTGCCATACGTCATTGAAAGGGCAGAAATACCGGCCACCGACCATTTTACAAGATTTATGAAATCACTGCTGGAAGCAGGGTTGATGCCCATGGACACAAACCTTGAAAGTACTATCAATGCTCCGATTTTGGGAGCAACAGAGATGAATGCGGTTGATACTGGCGGGGAACCCTCATAAACATCCGGCGCCCAGAAATGGAATGGGACCGCTGCCACCTTGAAAGAAAGACCTGCAAGCACAAATATGAACCCTACCATTTCAAGCGGGGTTCCCTTTATGTTGTTGAACAGTTCAACAAAGCTGAATGTGCCTGCTGTCGTGTAGATCAGGGATATTCCATAAATTGTCATGGCAGAGGCAAATGCGCCAAGCAGGAAATATTTTACAACAGCCTCTTTGGAAGTGGGATCGTGGAGCTTGAGTCCGGCCATCATGTACAGTGGTATCGAGGCCAGTTCTATGCCAAGGTAAAGCGAAAGCATGTGCGATGACTGTACTAGAAGCATCAGTCCGGTGACCGAGATGAGCATCAGGAACACGAATTCTCCCTGGCGTTTTGAGGCATCGTTGAACATGTCAAGCGAAGAGAGCAGTATTGGTACGGAGATGACCAGAAGCAGTCCCCTTGCAAAGTTTGAAAAATCGTTTTGCACGAACAGGTTGCCTGCCGGCTCCCTTACGCCTGGAACAGTCTGCATGACAACAAACGAGATTGCAACTGCCAGGATGGCCAGCAGACCAAGCACATACTTTCTCAGCGGGAACCTGAACACCGAAAGGAGAAGTATTGTACTGGCCCCTGCAAGAAGGACCATCTCCGGATAGAACGAAGCAAGGTTCATCTCGTCTCCTTAAACTATCGGAAGCGTTGGCAGTGTGGTGATTGTGTGCTGGATCATGTTCAGGAGTGGCATCGGGACTATTCCGATAAAGAATATGAATCCAAGGAGTGGGGTTGCGGCAAAGAACTCCCTGAAGCTCGCATCCCTGAGCTCCTTGTAGTGGGGATCTGCAACAGTGCCAAACATTACCCTCTGCATCATCCAGAGCATTACACCACCATTGACTATGAGGCCAACAACAGACACCCAGGCCCACCAGTTGACCGCCTGATACGCTGATGTCATTGAAAGGAACTCTCCAACAAAACCAGCAAGTGCAGGCAGACCTATTGATGCAAACGATGCGATGATGAGCATTATAGAGATAATAGGGATGATTGATGCCATTCCGGGGAGTTTTGCAATTTCTCTGGTGTGGGTCCTGTCATAGATGTAACCTACCAGAAGGAAGAGGAGGCCCGTTGTGACACCATGGTTGAACATTACGAGCACGGCACCCTGGAGTGCAGCCACAGCACCCGTTTTGAGGAATGCCGCCACAGCCAGAAGGACAAAACCCATGTGGTTCACCGAGGTGTATGCAACAAGTTTTTTAAGGTCTTTCTGGACGAGAGAACAGAAAGCTCCGTAAACAATACCTATCACACCAAGGATACCTATAATGTCCGCCCACCATGTTGCAGCATAAGGCATGATTCCAATCCCGATACGGATAAGCCCGTAGCCACCCATTTTCAACAAGACGCCAGCGAGGAGTATTGATATTGGGGCCGGTGCTTCGACGTGTGCATCGGGAAGCCAGGTGTGGAACGGGAAGGAAGGCACCTTGACCGCAAAACCGAAGAAGAGTGCCCCGAACACCGGAAGGGCAAGGGCCCAGCCCTTTAATGCCGAGCTGGTCTCGATAAGTTGCGGGATTGAGAACGTGTTTTGCCCTGAAGCAAAATATATTGCAAGTATGCCTACCAGCATGAACAGGGAGCCGACCAGCGTGTAGATGAAAAACTTGATTGATGCGTAGAGCTTTCTGGGGCCACCCCAGATACCAATCAGAAAGTACATTGGCACGAGAACAAGTTCCCAGAACACATAGAAGAGCACCAGATCAAGGGAAATGAAGACACCTATCAGGCCGGTCTCGAGGAGAAGGAAGAGAGAATAGTATTCCTTGACCCTGTGGTTGATGTTGAACGAGGCCAGACAGGCCACAAAAGAGAGGAGTGTTGTGAGGAATAGCATGAGCATTGACATGCCATCGACACCAAAGAAGTAGGTAATGCCAACACTTTCAACCCATGGCACCTTGTCAATCAGCTGGAAGCCAGGAACTGAAGTCTTGAACTGTGTCCAGATAAATATCGAAATGATGAGGTTAAGCGCTGTAAAGCCAAGAGCGGCCCACTTGATCCAGCCTGCCCATTTTTTTGGAAAAAGCAGGAGCAGGAGTGAACCGAGTAGCGGAAGAAACGTTACGATTGTAAGCAATCCATTGAATTCCATTCATTCCTCCTAGTTTAGGACGGCGAACCATGCCACAAGTATCAATACCAGTGCTATTGAGGCAAACATTATTGTTGCGTAGTTTGGAAGGTAACCTGTCTGCACCTTCCTCAGCTTTGAGCCAACAAATCCGGTTACGGCAGCAACACCGTTGACCGCGCCATCTACGACATTCTCGTCAAACCACTTCACAAGCTCTGACATTTTGACGGTCAGGTATCCGGCCAGATTGACCAGGCCATCAACTATTCCGGCATCAAACCAGTAAATGATGTTTCCGGCAATGATTGATAGCCATGCCGTTCCATTGACTGCACCGTCAATGACTGTCCGGTCAAACCAGTATGAAAATTCGCTGAGGAAGAAAAGTGGCTTGACTGCAATAAAAGTCCATGCCTCGTCGATGAACCATTTGTTTTTGAAGAACACATACACCGGTTTGAATATTCTGATAAGAGTTTCTTTTTTGAACCAACCCCAGGCGTAGATTGCCAGCCCCAGGAAAATTCCGGCAAAAACAAGCCCTGTTGAACCAAAAATGAGGGCCCAGTTGATTGCCTCGTGCTCAAACTCGTGGAAGAATATAAACCTCTGGAAGAGCTCGCCAAGGAACGGCGCTCCTACAAAACCTATTACCACGGAAAACCCGGCCAGTATTATTAGCGGGAGTGTCGTTTTCCAGGATGCTTCATGGGCGTGGTTTTCTTTTCTGGGTTTGCCGAAGAAGGTCAGCCAGACACACCTGGTCATGTAGTAAGGTGTAAGGAAAGCTGTTATAAGACCAAGGACAAGCGGAATGGTTGAATGGGTGACTTCGGCACCTGCGAGAATAGCGTCCTTGCTCCAGAATCCCGCAAATGGGAACAACCCTGCCAAGGCAAGTGAACCAAGTATGAAAGTCCATGCAGTGATGGGCATCTTCTTAAACAGTCCACCCATCTCGTGCATATTCTGGGTGTGTGTTGCGTGAATGACCGAGCCTGAGCCAAGAAAGAGCAAGCCCTTGAACATTGCGTGGGTCATGAGATGGAAGAGCGCCGCTGTGTAGCCATATTTGCCAAAGCCCAGTGCCATGACCATGTATCCGAGCTGGCTGATGGTCGAGTAGGCAAGAACTTTTTTGATGTCATCCTGAACCGTGGCTATTGTTGCAGCAAATATTGCAGTGAAAGAGCCGACGTAAGTGACAACTTTTAGTGCAATCCCGCTGGGGTCAAGCGTAAACAGTCCCATGCATCTTGCAACAAGATATATTCCAGCTGCGACCATCGTTGCTGCATGGATAAGGGCAGAGACCGGAGTAGGGCCCTCCATGGCGTTGGGGAGCCACACATGGAGCGGGAACTGGGCAGATTTTCCAACTGCGCCCATGAAAATCAGGAGCGGTATTATTATGAGAAGGGCGGGAGCCAATGATGCAAGTGCTGATGGCAGAGCCTCAAGACTTAGCGTATGAGGGTTTGATAGTATGAAGCACATTATTATGCCCGTAAATAGCCCAACATCTCCAACTTTTGTTACGAAAAAGGCCTTCTTTGCGGCCTGATATGCGGACCTCTTGTGGAACCAGAAGCCTATGAGAAGGTACGAGCAAAGACCGACCAGCTCCCAGAAAGCAAAGAGCTGGAGGAGGTTTGATGCGGTGACAACACCAAGCATTGCAGTTGTGAAGAGCTGGAGTTCGGCATAGAACCTTGCAATGCCGGGATCACCGTGCATGTAGTCCTGGGAAAACAGGTGCACAAGGAACGATACCAGTGTGACGACACAAAGCATCATTGCACAGAGCTGGTCAACCCTGAAACCGAAATCAAGTATCAGATTACCGGATTGCAACCAGACAAAGCTGACCGTTGGTGCTGGCCCGTTTGCGATGACAAGCCCAAGCACCACAATCGAGGTTATCAATGAAAGAAAAATAGTTGCTGTTGCTAGCTTTGGTCCCCATTCTTTTGCTATTTTCCCGCAAAGGCCGACAATGATGAATCCCAGCAACGGGAAAGCCATTGTCAAAACAGCAAGAATTGAGGTGGGGGTCCAGGAGCCAGCCAGAGAAGCTGCAGTGTGTTCCATTGCCCCTCCTACCATTTGAGCAGACTGAACTGCTCAAGTGTTACCCAGCCCTTTGCCCTGTACATGGCAACTATCGCACCAAGCCCGACGATGGTTTCAGCTGCTGCAATTGCTATGGCAAACACAACCATCGACTGCGCAGCACCCGGATCGGGGAGCTGGCTTGCCGTGGCGATGAAAGTTATGTTGGCGCCATTTAGCATCAGCTCTATGCACATTAGTATCCTGATTGCGTTCCTCAATGTTAGCGCACCCAGGACCCCAAAACTGAATATTGCAGCACCAAGGATTAGCAAGAGGTAGTTCATACCTCGTCCTCCTTTTTCTTTGCCATCTCTATTCCGCCAACTATTGCTGCAAGCAGAAGGAAAGAGGCCATTTCTACTGGTACCATGTAAGGTGTGGTGGTATTCTCGGAATAGAGCGCATCACCAACAGCATTTAGGGATGTTTTTGGTTGAAGCGACATCTGCTCCTGAAAATTGTTTGTAAACTGGCTTTCAGATGTATTCATGATGAAAAACGAGATTGAACCAAAGAGTGCAAGGGCGACGAACACGCCGAGGACGGCCTGGCGATTGAGGTGGCTCATCTGCTTGCCAGACACATCGTGAGTGAACATGATGGAGAACAGGATCAGGATGGCTATGGCGCCCACATAGATGGTTATTTGTGCTGCTGCGATAAAATCGGCATGGAGCCCGATGTAAATCGCTGCAATGGAAAGAAGGCAGCCTATCAGGCATATTGCCGCATGGACAATATTTTTTACGGTCACCGTAAGTGCCGCAAAAACAAGGGCCGGAAATGCCAACGCCATATAAAGGGCCTGTGACATAGTTATGTTCACTGTGCACCCCCAAACGGGAGAAGTAGTTCTTCTTTTTCGTGTACCATTCCCTCCCTGGTATAGGAGGAAAGTTCATATTTGTGGCCAACCTGCAATGCTCCAAACGGGCAGACTTCGACACATATCCCGCAGAATATGCACTGCTGTACATTCACGCTGTACTTTGTCGGGAAAGGCGTGTTGTCTTCTCTTTTGCCTTTTTCTATGGTGATTGCATGAGTAGGGCAGTTGTTTGCGCAAATTCCGCAGGCAGTGCATTTTTCCCTGCCATTTTCATTGCGGGTCATTCTCATAAGCGCAAAGAACCTTGGCACCATTGCCTGTTTTTGTTTTGGGTAACGGAGCGTCACCTTCACCCTGAATATGTTCTTAAAAGTGACCCAGAGAGAGCGGGCTATACCTGTTCCGTACATGATCACCTCATTTCACAAAAACCTTGAGCCAGTTTTCATTCAAAACAACATATGCGGTCCAGATTATGTTGGCGAGAGATAGTGGCAACATGACTTTCCATGCCATGTTCATGAGCTGGTCTGCCCTGACTCTCGGGAGAGATCTGGAGAACCAGAGAATAAAACCAACCATGGCAAAAGACTTCAAAAGGAACCAGAACAGCGAGGACAGGCCCCATGGAAGAAATTCAGGGCCTGCGCCACCACCAAGGTAAAGTGCAGTGATTATTGCAGAGGTAACAAAGAGGTAAGTATACTCTGCAAAGAAAAAGAACGCAAACCTGATGCCGGAGAACTCGACATTGTATCCGGCCACAAGCTCTGACTCGCCTTCTGCAAGGTCGAAAGGTATCCTGAATATTTCGGCAAGCGAGGACACAAAAAATACCACAAAACCAATTATTTGCGGGACGACAAACCATATCCTCTGCGATGTCGAAATCTGCAGGACATTCATTGAGCCGGCAAGCATTACAACTGCAATTATTGCCAGTGTTTTTGGAACTTCATAACTGATTTCCTGGGCGGCGGTCCTTACTGCACCAAGCAGTGAGAATTTGTTTCCGGACGACCATCCTCCAAGGATTATTCCGATGACTGACAACGCCATGACGGCCGATATCATGAGGACGCCTATCTCGGTGTTTGATGCGACAAGGTTTACCCCGCCGACAACCCCGAATGGGATAAAAGCAAAGGTTATGAATGATGGAGTAAAGGCTATCAGAGCAGAGTAAGAGTAGAAAAACTTGTCGGCCGCCTTCGGGATGACGTCACCCTTGGATAAAAGTTTGATCATGTCGGCAAATGGCTGCAGAAGGCCCCATGGACCAACTTCCATTGGGCCGAGTCGCTGGTGCATCCAGCCAAGCAGCTTTCTCTCGCCAAGGGTCAAAAACAGAGCATTTACCATTACAAACCCGAAGACGCCCAGCGATATCGCCACCTGGATGAGCACCGTAATCAGATAAGGGATGAAGTTTTCCATTTTATCACCTGTCCGAATCGCCCATTGTTGGCGCCAGCGATGCAAAAGCTGCAACAACGTCAGGCACAGAGATGTTTTGGGCAATATATGGGAATGACATCAGGTTGCTGAAGCTTGGCGAGCGGAGCTTTACCCTGTATGGCTTTGGTGAGCCATCCGAAACAAGGTAAACCCCAAATTCACCAATTGGGGCCTCAACCCTGCAGTATACCTCGCCGGCTGGTGGTTTAATCACCTTTGGTACCTTGGCCATCACGGGTCCTTCTGGAATGTTTGGTATTATCTGCTCTATGATCCTTATTGACTGCTCCATCTCCTTGAACCTTACGAGGAAGCGTCCATAAGAATCACATGATTTTTCAGACACCACATCAAAGTCAAGTTTTGAGTAAATATCGTATGGTTCATCTTTTCTGAGGTCCCTTGCGATACCACAGCCCCTGAGAGTTGGCCCGGTGCAAGATAGCTTCATGGCGATTTCAGGGTCCAGGATTCCTATGCCTTTCGTCCTTGCCTGGAATATCTCGTTCTTATGGAGCATCGAGGCATATTCCGGGAGCCTATCCTTGAAATAGTGGACGAACCTGTCGAGTTTTGAAAGGTATCCTTCCGGAAGGTCGAACTTTACGCCACCAAACCTGAAATAATTGAAGGTCATCCTCGACCCGGAAACCTCTGCCATCAACTCCAGGATATATTCTCTTTCCCTGAGACAGTAGACCATCGGGGTCATTGAAGCCAGATCAAGCCCCTGGGCACCGACGTTTACAAGGTGTGCTGCAATGCGGTTGAGTTCCATCATCAGGACCCTTATGTACTGGGCCCTGAGCGGGACTTCTATACCCATGAGCTTTTCAACAGCCCTCACATAGGGATATTCGTTGAGGAACCCAGAGATGTAGTCAAGCCTGTCAAGATAGGGAACAAATTGCAGATATGTCAGTCTTTCAGCGAGCTTCTCAATTCCTCTGTGGAGATAGCCAAGCACCGGTTTACACCCGACTACAATTTCACCATCAAGGGTCAGCACCGCCCTGAATACGCCATGGGTGGCAGGGTGTTGCGGGCCAAAGTTTACCTCAAGGAGATCAGTCTTGATTTTTTCTTCCATATTGCCTCCTCAGTCCGTGTCCGTAAAATCTTTGCGGAGAGGATGTCCCGTAAAGTTCTCTGGTGTTATTATCCTCTTGAGATTGGGATGGCCCTCGAATGTTATTCCAAACATGTCGTACACTTCGCGTTCAAGCCAGTCTGCCGCTTCCCAATCAGGTGTCAGACTCCTGATTTTTGGGTCATGTGCAGATAAGAAAGCAAAAACAAAAACCCTTTCTCTGGTTTCCCAGTTGTCCAGCATGTAAACCATTTCAAAACCGTCATCCTTACATTTTGCAGTAAGCATCGTAAGGACGCTGAAACCGGATTCGCGGAGTTTCAGGCATGTCTCGGCCGCCTTCGGAGCATCCACATTGATCATCATGGCCGTTTCTGGTGCAGGCATCGGAGAAAGATCAATGCCAAATTTCTGTTTTGCGATGTCTATGGAGGCAGTCACGGGAGCCTCCCAAGATTTGTTCTTTCCTTCATTATTTTCTTCTCGAGCTCAAGTATGGCAAACTGAAGTGCTTCTGGCCTGGGTGGACAACCTGGAACATAAACATCAACCGGGATTATCTTGTCGACGCCTTTGACCACGGAATAGCTGTCAATGAACGGACCACCAGAACAGGCGCAGGCACCCATTGCGATGACCCACTTCGGGTTTGGTATTTGCTCATACAAAAGTTTTGTTGGCTCTGCCATTTTTTTTGTTACGGTTCCTGCAACGATCATAACATCGCACTGCCTTGGTGTTGGCCTGAAAAAACACCCATGTCTGTCAAAATCATATCTGGGCATCCATGCCTGCATCATCTCGAAAGCGCAGCATGCCGTTGCATATGTCAGTGGCCAGAGTGAATTCTTTCTGGCCCATGCCAGCAACCAGTCCAGTGGCGCAAGAAGAACATTTGGTTTTTCAAGTTCTGTTGGTGCAGATGTCTGTGTCAGTCCCATTTCAGCAGCCCCCTTCCCCATGCATAGAAGTATCCTACAAGGAGAATAGCTATAAAGAGTGTTACTTCAACAATGGCGTAAGTCCCGAGCTCTTTTACCTTTACAGCCCATGGATAGAGGAAAACAGCTTCCACATCAAATGCCACAAAGATTAGCGCAAAGACTATGTACCTGACATTGAACCTTATTTTTGAGTCTGTTCTGGGCGCTATTCCACATTCATATGATGTTGTTGCGAGGTCGCTGTCTATTCTTTTCGGTCTCATTGCAAAAGCCAGAAAAAAGGCTATGAGACCCATGGCCAGACCAACCAGGGCGAAGATGCCCACAAACAGGTAACCGAAAGAATAATCGTTCAAAGCTTACCTCCAAAAGTTGCACACTTTTGCAAATTATATAAGCGTAAACACGATAAGCAATGTCTTTACAGTGAGCATAGACAA